>CALWYZ010000004.1 GCA_944385895.1 uncultured Clostridia bacterium | reverse complement strand
TACTCCCGCAAAACTATAGATTTTGCGGGAGAGAGGAGCGGCAGTCGGCAAAGCGCAGCCGTATTTTTGCATAAAAATGCGGCAAGCCATAAGACTTGCACGAAGAGACGCGCCTGATTAAGATAAACAGCTCCCCTGCCATTTTTCAATACTCCCGCAAAACTATAGATTTTGCGGGAGAGAGGAGCGGCAGTCGGCAAAGCGCAGCCGTATTTTTGCATAAAAAATGCGGCAAGCCATAAGACTTGCCGCGACGTGGCGCGCTGGAAGGGACTCGAACCCCCGACCTTCTGATTCGTAGTCAGACACTCTATCCAGCTGAGCTACCAGCGCATTTTCAATGCGATAAATATGATAGCACATATTTATCGCAAAATCAAGTCAATTTTTACAATATCCCGTTTTTGAGCAATTTTTTTCTTTGCATATAATCGGGCATTGTTTTTTCCACAAGCCTGTAAAACCTCTCAGAGTGATTTTTTTCACGTATATGGGCAAGCTCATGAACTATAACAGCATCTATTGCGCTCTTGGGATAACACATAAGATACAGAGAAAAGCACAGCGAGTTTGACGCTGAGCAGCTGCCGAATCTGGTCTTTGCGGATGTTATCTTTATCCCGGTGTAACTTACCCCCATAATTGCTGCAAACTGTTCAGCTCTGCCAGGAATGTATTGCTGGGCTGCAAGCCTGAGCCTTGTCAGACCGTTTGCGTCAAGACTGTTTTGAAGCTGCTGCTTTTTCAGTATTTTTTTGCGAGTATTTTGGATCCAGATACGGTGACGGCCGACAAAATCCTCAAGCACTTGTCTGTTCACGCCGCGAGGGGCGCGTACCGTTATACTGCCGTCTTTTTCAATACCAATACAAATCGTAGTTCTGTCTGAGTAGACCGTGTTGAAATCCATGGCTTATATTTTTGAGACGATCGCCTGTACGTCTTTTGCAATTGCAAGTTCCTCGTTTGTAGGAATAACGATAAGCTTGACCCTGGATTCGGCAGTGGATATTTCACAAAGCTCGCCTTTTACATTATTTTTTTCGTCATCAAGCACAGCGCCTGTATAACCCAATCTGTCGCATATATATTTGCGTACAGTGGTATTGTTTTCGCCCAGTCCGGCTGTAAACACGATGGCATCAAGCCCGCCCATTGCTACAGCGTATGAGCCGATGTATTTTGCAACCTGATAGGATAGCATATCCAATACTAGCGTCGCTTTTTTATTACCGTTTTTGGCCGCCTCTTCTATATCTCTGAAATCACTTGAAAACCCGGACACACCCAGTGCACCCGACTTTTTATTGAGAAGCGTGTTCATCTCATCGGTGTCAAGACCTTCTTTTTCCATTATGTAAAGTACGATTGCCGGGTCTATATCGCCGCAGCGTGTCCCCATCATTACTCCGGCAAGCGGTGTAAAGCCCATGGAAGTATCAATACTCTTTCCACCGTCTACTGCTGTTATAGAGGAGCCGTTGCCCAGATGGCAGGTGATTATTTTCAGATCCTTGATGTCACGTCCCAGATACTTTGCACATTCATTTGCTACATACTTGTGAGAGGTGCCATGTGCGCCAAATCGTCTTATTCCGTACTGAGTGTGGTATTTTTCCGGCAAGGCGTACAGACTTGCTACATCCGGCATTGTCTGATGAAATGATGTGTCAAATACCGCGACCTGAGGCACATTTTCTCCCATTACAGATATACATGCACGCATGCCCGTGACCGCGGGCGGATTATGCAGCGGTGCAAAATCTGTAAGCTCTTCTATCTTGTCTATCTTTTTCTTGTCAAGCAGAGTGCTTTCGGGAAATACCTCGCCGCCGTTTACAACTCTGTGCCCTACAGCGTTTATTTCAGAGACGTCGGATATAACTCCGTACTCCTTGTCTGTAAGATACTTCAAAACCAGTTTTATCGCGGTGGCATGATCGGGTATATCTGTTTTAAGCTCGATATTTTTGCCGTTTGCGTTCTGTTTGAACAGACCGTCGTCAATGCCTATCCTGTCACAAAGTCCTTTTGCAAGACAGCTTTCTGTCTGCATGTCTATACACTGGTATTTTAAAGATGAACTGCCGGCGTTTATAACTAGTATTTTCATTTTTATTTTTCCTCTTTTAATTTATTGTTAAATATTATATAATATCCTTGAAATATGATTGATAGTAATTATATAATATTTTAAATAAACTTTCAAGTATGTTTGAATAAGTTGTGATACCGAGAGGAGAGCGCAGTGATTAACGCCGTGATATGTGAATTCAATCCGTTTCACAACGGTCATAAATATTTGCTGAAAACAGCGTCTGAAAAGACCGGAGCCGACGCTACGGTATGTTTTATGAGCGGTAATTTTGTTCAGCGCGGCGAGCCTGCTGTCAGTGAAAAGCATATCAGGGCGGCGGTCGCGGTAAAAAACGGTGCCGATCTTGTATTTCAGATACCGACTGCACATACTCTTGCAGGAGCGTCAGTATTTGCACGAGCGGGAGTGTCCATGGCAAACGCACTGGGGTTAGAAACATCACTTTGCTTTGGAAGTGAAACAGAAGATATATCTCCACTCTATAAGCTTGCCGCAACAGACCGGCAGCAGCTGTCACAGGTGTTTAAATCAAAGATAGCTCAGGGCAAAAGCTATGCCCGGGCAGTCATGGAAGCATACAGCGAGTGCGCCGGCGAAAATGCTGAGATTTTAAGACACCCCAACAATCTTTTGGCATTTGAATACATCAAGGCGCTAACAGATCTCAAAAGTAATATCAAACCGGTCAATATTCTGCGCCGTGGCAGCGGACATGACAGCGATAAACCTAAAAACGGATTTGCAAGCGCATCTTTTTTACGCGCACACAAAGATGATGATGTATCGGAATATGTGCCGCAGCAGCCGGTGTTTTCCGTTGACGCGGCAAAATTCGATACGCTTTCCTTGTACTCGGTATACTCCAAAACGGCGCGGCAGCTTTCGGCGTATGCGGATATGGGAGAGGGTCTTAATAACCGTGTATATGCGTGCTCTTTTAGAGCCGCAACTTCAGAACAGTTGATATCACTTATAAAAAGCAAGCGCTATACACACGCAAGAATACGCCGGGCAGTACTTAATGTATTGCTGGAGAACCCTGCCGGGCTGTACAAAATACCTGTAAAGTATATGAGCGTTCTTGCATTTAACGATCGCGGCAGACAGCTGCTAAAGCAGCTGTCAATGACATGTTCATTGCCGATAATAACAAAACCCAGCAAGGCGGAAGAATTAAAAGATTCAAAGGCACACTTTGAGCTTGAGTGCAGAGCGTCGGATATATATGATTTCTGCTCTGTCAAAAGACACGGCAAGGGAAGGGAATATACAATTTCACCTGTTTATGTGAGGTAAATTATGAGCTTTATTGAATTTGATAAGGTTACTAAAATATATAAAAGTGGTCAGACGGAATGTCTTGCAGCAGACGCGGTAAGCTTTAACGTACAAAAGGGCGAGCTGTGTGTTATAGTCGGCGCTTCAGGTGCCGGCAAAACAACCATACTCAATATGCTGGGCGGCATGGATACGGTAAGCAGCGGAAGCATAACTGTAGACGGCAAGCTGGTGTCCGGCTTTAATAAAAAGCAGCTTACTGCATACCGTAGGTATGACGTAGGTTTTGTCTTTCAGTTTTATAACCTTGTACAGAATTTGACGGCCAAGGAAAATGTAGAGCTTGCAAGTCAGATATGCAAAAACCCCAAGGACGCCTTGGAGACGCTTGAGCTTGTAGGGCTTGCGGGCAAAGAAAACTCTTTCCCGTCCCAGCTTTCGGGCGGCGAGCAGCAGCGTGTTGCGATAGCCCGTGCTCTTGCTAAGTCCCCCAAGCTGCTTTTGTGCGATGAGCCGACAGGGGCGCTGGACTATAAAACCGGCAAGTCAATATTACGACTTCTTTACGATACCTGCAAAAACGAGGGCATGACAGTCATAATAATTACTCATAACAGCGCGCTCAAGCCGATGGCGGACAGAGTCATAACCGTTAAGAGCGGAAAGATAGAGAGTATGACTACAAACAGCGCTCCGATGCCGATAGAGGAAATTGAATGGTAATGAAATACTTAAAGCTTATTTTACGAGAAATAAAAAGCTCTAAGGCCCGGTTTTTGTCAATAGCAGCGATATTTGCGCTGGGAGTCGGATTTTTTTCGGGCCTGGGCTCAACTATGCCGATAATGAAAAAAAGCATGGATAAGTATGCCGACGACTATAACCTGTATGATATAGAGCTTGTTTCCCAGTACGGTTTTGATAAGTCAGATGCCGACGCCGTATTGTCGGTACAGGGTGTGAAAAACGCTGTTTTTTCCAAATCAGCGGATATGCTTGTAAACGATGGTGCGGCAAGGTTTATGTCCGTGACGGAAAGCATCAACCAAATGCGTGTTCTTGAGGGCAGAATGCCGGAAAGCCCGGGCGAATGTATTATCGGGCGGAACAAAATGAGCGGGAATATCGCTGAGATAGGCGATGTTGTCACATTGTCAAAGGATAACAGTCAAGACAAGCTCGATATGTTCAAAACATCAGAATTTACAGTTGTCGGCATTGCCGAATCTCCCATGTTTCCTTCGGTGCAGCGCGGAGCGGCACAGGTGGGACAGGGAGTGCTGCATCACTATATTTATATAAACGAATCGGATTTTGCTACAGATTATTATACCGAGGTATATATACAGGTTGACAAAGCTTTACAGCAGCAGCTGTATACAGAGCAGTATGATGATATTGTAAACGGTGTGGCAAGTGCGCTTGAAAACAGTACTTTGCCGCAGTTTCAGCTCGACAGAATAAAAGCGGATTCTCAGTCGGAACTGGACGATGCAATAGCAGAGTATGAAGAAAACAGGCAGCGCGCGTATGATGAGCTGGATAGCGCAAAGGCAGAGCTTGACAGCACAAAGGCGCAGCTCAATGATGCCAAAGCGCAGATATCCGATGGGGAAAAGGCATTGGCTGAAGGTAAAGCCGAGTATGAATCCCAGAAGGCGCTTACAGAACAAAAGCTGTCTGATGCTCAGTCCGAACTTGACGATAATACCCTGAAATATAACAATGCCGTGTCTGAATTTAATGCAATGTATGAGTATCTTGTCTTGACGTACGGTCAGCAGGCTGCAGATATACAGACCGCACAGGCAAAGGCACAGCTTGACAGCTCAGGACAAGAAATAGAACGGGGCAGAGCAGAGCTGGAGACTGCAAGACAGCAGGCGATGGAGCAGCTGTCTGCCGCTGCCGGGGAAATAGAGCAAAATGAGAGTCTTCTTGAAACCGCACGTGCCCAATACCAGAAGGGACTTGCCCAATACAATGACGGACTCGATAAGTACAACCGTGAGCGCCAAAACGCGATGCAGGAGCTTGAACAGGCACAGCAAGAGATTGATAATGCACAGGCGGAGATAGATGAGCTGAGCGCTCCGAAACTGTATGTGTTTACGCTTGCTGACAATTACGGTGTAAATGCTTTTTCTCAGGATGCCGACAGAGTCGATAATATAGCAAAAGTCTTTCCGATAATGTTCTTTATTGTGGCGGCGCTTGTCTGCCTTACCACAATGACGCGTATGGTAGATGAACAGCGCACAAAAATAGGAACTTTGTCAGCGCTCGGCTACGGTACTGTTGCAATCGCCATGCATTATCTTGTTTATTCGTGTATTGCCGCTGTCGCGGGTGGCATATTTGGAATAGCTGTAGGCAATACAGTTATACCGATGGTTATATTTAACACATATAAAATACTCTATTCGCTGCCGGCGATAGTACTCAGTGTGGATGTACCTAAAGCGCTTATGGCATTTTTGACGGCGCTGCTGCTTACTGCCGCTGTTACACTCTGGGCGGCAATAGACAGCCTTAAATCCTGCGCCGCACAGCTGATGCGGCCCGCGGCGCCTAAAAACGGGAAAAAAGTTATTTTGGAACGCGTGGGATTTATATGGAAACGTCTGTCTTTTACCACAAAGGTGACTTGCCGTAATATACTGAGATATAAAAAGAGATTTTTTATGACGGTGCTTGGCATTTCCGGCTGCTGCGCCCTGCTTGTCACCGGTTTTGGACTTAAAGATTCTATTTCAGGAATGATACCTGTACAATACGGACAGATACAGGATTTTGATCTGACGGTTTATCTTATGGAGGACAATGACGATGTACGGGAGTGCATCCAACAGAATGCTGACAGCTATCTTTTTGTGCAGAATATCGGCTCGAATGCCAAAAGCTCAAGCGGAAGTCTTGAATGTACCGTGCTGGTTTTGCAGGACAGTTCGAAATTTGATGAGTTTATAAATCTGCGCAACCGTAAAAGCGGTGAAAAAATCGATTTTCCGCAGTATGGAGAGACCGTTATAGCAGAAAAGCTTTCTACAAAGCTCGGTCTTGGTGTCGGCGATACCATATCAGTCAAAAGCGGCGACGGAGGATATGTCGATTTAACAATCAGCGGCATAGCTGAAAACTATATATATAATTATGTTTACATATCTGCACAGACATATGAAAGTGTGTTTTCAGATGAGCCGCAGTATAATCAGGTGTTTGTAAAAGCTTCAGATCCGGCAGTCTGCGGAGACAAGATAAGCCTTAATGAAAATGTGGCCTCTGTCATGAATACCGAGGACTTGATGACAAGTTTCAATGATATTTTTGACAGTCTGAACGGTGTGGTGCTGCTATTGATAATCAGTGCATGTCTTTTGAATTTTGTCGTTCTGTATAACCTTACAAATATAAATATAGGCGAGCGTGTCAGGGAGATAGCCACAATAAAAGTTCTGGGTTTTTATCCTTTAGAAACCGATTCATATATATACCGCGAAAATATAGTGCTTACTGCTGTGGGAACCGCACTGGGGCTGTGGCTTGGTGTTTACATGCATGACTTTGTCATAAAAACTGCGGAATTGGATATGATCATGTTTACGCGCTCAATCAACATTGAAAGCTATATTTTCAGCGCTGTACTTACATTTGTGTTTGCGGCATTCGTAAACTTTTTCATGCATTTCAAGCTGGTCAAGATAAGTATGACAGAGAGCCTTAAATCAATAGAATAGGAGTTGAGACAGTTTATGAGAATTATAATTGCGGGGCTGGGGCATACCGGCAGGATTCTTGCTAAGATATTAAAAGACGATGGACATTCTATCGTCGCGATAGATACGGATCCTGTAGCGGTGGCTCAGGCGGAAACAGATTTTAACATTTCAGGAATAGTAGGTCATGCCGCCATGTCAGATACACTGGTTTCGGCGGGAGCGGAAAGGGCAGATCTGTTTATAGCCGCGACAGATCAGGATGAAAGAAATATACTCAGCTGTCTGTCTGCCAAGCATGTCGGGGTCGGGCATGTGGCGGCTGTTACGCATTCGGCCGAGTTTATAAGTGAAATGCCGTATTTTTCGACTATATGCGGAATAGATATGATATTCAATCCCGAGTACGAGACCGCGCTTGAAATTTCTCGTGCTATACGGATTTCATCTGCAGTCAATGTTATAAGCTTTGCGGGCGGACGTGCCGAGCTTGCTCATGTCACGGTATGTGAGGGAGCCGAAATTATCGGTAAATCGCTTGCCGCAATACGTATGTCGTCGCGCTTGGCAGTGCTGGTATGCGCAGTCAAGCGCAACGGAAGTGTGATTATTCCTGACGGCAGATTTGTTATACAGTGTTCTGATGAAATATATATAACAGGACCGCATGAGGATATTTATTCATTTATGAAAATGATAGGTATGCCGAGTCAGAAAATAAAAAATGTAATGATAATAGGAGACAGTAATGTCGCGCTGTTTCTGGCGCACGAGCTTGAAATGTCAGGTATAGGCGTAAAGCTGATTGACAAGGATAAAATTCGCTGCGAAAAAATCAGTAAAATGCTGAAAAAAACACGTGTTATATGTAATGATCCGTTTGAGGATAAATTTTTGACAGATATGGGTATTATGTCTGCCGATTCGGTTATGGCGCTCTCAAGAAAAGATGAGGATAATGTTATAATGGCAATGTACGCCAACAAAATAGGTGCCAAAAAAATAATTACAAAGCTTTCCAAGGGACCGCTCAGCTCGATGCTGCCCAATTTGGGATATAATAGTGCGGTTATGTCTGAACAAAAGACCCTGTCCCGCATCGCGCTCAGTTATGTGCGCGCGCTGTCTGAAACACTGAGCTCAGCTGTCGGTACGGTTTGTAAAATAGCCGGCGGCGGTGCGGAAATCGTTGAATTTATCGCCAAACCCGGTTTTGCTTATGCAGGAATACCGCTTATGAAACTGGATATTCGCAGCGGTCTGCTTGTTGCCGGGATCGTGCGAGGCAAAGAGGTTCTGCATCCCAATGGTATGACATCTATTCTTGAGGGCGACCGTGTAATAATTGTAAGCTCAGGCGAGCCGATGCGCAGTCTTAATGATATCATTGTAAAATAAATCGCTTGAATTTAAATACAACAGTATACGTTTATATAACAACTGACCGCACTTTTTTCAAAAAATAAAAATATCCCCGGATTTACCGGGGATATTTTTATTTTAATAATATGATATTACTATCGTTTGACCTTCATAGACGTATGCTTGAGACAGATTGTTATCAAACACACCGTCTATTGTCACATGAAATGATTTTTCCGCTGTTTTTTTGACTCCCATAAATGACTGAAACTCATTGTACTGTATCAGCGGACGTCCGAATGCTTCATAGATTTCATTGTATTTCAGACTGAATATGTTTGAGATGGTATCACCGTCTGTTATTTTAATCTGTCTGTTCTCAAAGTTGTTCCCGTCTTCCAGGCCCTCTACTGTCACAAATACCGTTACTATATTGCTTTCAGGTCTGTTTAGTATACTGACTATCGTGACAGTTATTGCGACAGCGGCGATAATAAATACAGCTATAATAACGGGAAGATGCATGCCTTGGAATATCCAGTCGTTGAGACGTTTGAAAAATTGCTGTAACTGTTTCATGGCTGTATATATTACTGTTCCTGCTGAGGCTGCTCATTCTGAGCGGCAATCTCATTATTAGTAGCCTCAGTAAGCAGAGCGTCAATATCTCCGCCGTTTTCTATATAGCCTTTTACAAGATCGATAAAGCTGTCAAATGTTTTATATTCAGTGTTGAGAGAACGTCCGGCTTCTGTTACATTTTCCATCATATTGAATACACGATTATCAAGTGTATCCTCTTTGAGGATATCTTCTTCTATTGTCGGGTCTTTCTCCAGCTGTTCCTCCGGAGTTATTGTTCCGTCGTCGATTATTATCTCT
Source organism: uncultured Clostridia bacterium (assembly GCA_944385895.1). Taxonomy (GTDB): domain Bacteria; phylum Bacillota; class Clostridia; order Oscillospirales; family QAKW01; genus RGIG9041. The sequence continues at coordinate 127,493 of CALWYZ010000004.1, read as the reverse complement.
TCTTCACCTATTGTGTAAGGGTTTCCGGGCAAGGACCAGTTTGACTTGTAAGCGGGATAGCTCCATTCGGGTGCTCCTTCTTCCTCGTCGTCCATAGCCTTATCAAGATAATCAAGCACAAACAGAACCAGTGTATCAATAACTTCTGTTGACTTTTTAAGGTAAGAAGAATTTACGTATACACCTATATCAAAATCGCAGATTATATCGCCTATATTCTTTTTGCCTGTTGAAGCGACCGGCAGAGAAAATACACCCATGCTGTCAGCGTCTGCATCATCTGTGGCTATGTTTTTGGAATTAGTAAGTATCATTGCGGCCTGACCTGATGCAAACATCTCTGCTGCCTGGTCCTGTGTGGCGGTCATGCAGTCGCTGTTGAAAGCGCCTGATTTATAGAGATTCTCAAAATCGGTTATTGCTCTGGACCAGCTGTTGACAACGCCGTATTTGGGCACGTATGAGTGCTCTGCAACTCCGCCTTCCATGAGGATAAGTTCATCCATCCAGTATTTCATTCCTCCGTCGGCAAAACCTCCCGCGATCGGTGTAACGCCGTTCTGGATAAACGTATTGATAACATTCTGGAATTGATCCCATGTTTTAGGTATTTTGAGCCCGTACTGCAGGAACAGATCTTCGTTAAAGAAAACGCCCTGATAGTTGCCCTTGAGAGCCAGCATGTGGTTCATACCGTCTGCATCTGTAGAAGTATCCAGAACAAACTGCTTTCTGTCTTCAAAACATGACGGATAAACCTGCTGTATTTCAGTAAGAGTAGCTATACGTCCGCTTTCAAGATACGGAGTTATAAGATCATCGCGCTCGTACATGAAGAATGCGATTTCTCCGTTATTCATTTTTTTAAGGAAATCTTTTTTGCCCTCTTCATCCTCAGGAATCGAAACAAGCTCGATTTTAACATAATCGCTCTCTGTGTACATATTGCTGTCGTCGGCGGCAAGCTGGATTTTTTGATATGTATCGCTGTCCTCAGTATAAGGAATCCCAAATTTGAGCGTCACCCAGCTTTCGCTGTTGACACATCCCGAAAACAGTCCGACAACTGTTATAAGAATAAGCAGGAGACTGACAATTTTGATGGTTTTTCTCATTATTATAATTCCTCCGAAATTACAGTTATACTATGCATAGTACAACAGCATAATAATCATATCGGTATTATAACATAATTAAAAATCAAAATAAAGAACTTTTTTACTAAAATTTATAAATTTTACTTTTATAATTTAAAATAAGCATCAAAAGCAAAAAAACAGAGCAAAACAGCAGGCAACCAAGCCCGGTTTTTAGTATAGTTGCACTAGACGGGTGCAAAATTTTTGTTACAAATGCCGAAGCCAATGCACAGAAAAACGGATATAAAAACCAGCCTTTAAAATTGCATTTGACACCGGATACTTTAAGCAGAAGCCGAAGGTTGAGAATTGATATCAGAACGTTTGACACAGCCATGACGGCAATAAATCCGTTTATGCCGAAAAATGGCACGATTGTCGCAATCAGCAGTATTCTCACAGCTGAATCTATGCAGTTGTGGATAAGAACTTTGCGCTGCAGACCAAGACCTTTGAGAAGTCCGTCGCATATGCTGTCAAGATACATAAACGGGACTATCGGGGAAAGAAGCAAGAGCATGCGCGAGACTTGAGTACTATTGTAAATAAGCCTTCCCAGACTGTCTGAAAAAAGCCAGAATACACCGGTTGTCATTATTGACAGCACAAGAGTGAATGAGGCAGCTCTGTTAATTATTCTTGTCATGGTCTGTCGATCTGAACGTGCGTGCGCGTCTGTTATTTCGGGCACAAGCAGCGTGGACATGGCGCTGAGAAATGAGGACGGAAAAAACAGCAGGGGCATTGCCATGCCCTTTAGTGCTCCGAAGGCGGAAAGGGATACAGAACGAGAGTGGGTAAATAGAGTCATAGCGCTGGGGACCAGCATATTTTCTGCAGTATGAAGAGCTGACGCAAGATATCTGGATGCGGCTACAGGCGCTGCATTTTTAATAATCAGACGCTTGCAGCCCGGCAGGCTGGAAGCGTTTTTCAACGGACGCTTCTTTTGAAGCATAAGCCTAAGCGCCAGATATAAGCAGGATACAGCTTCAGAAAGAGTATTTGCCGCAAACACTGCCGCTAGTAAAACGGGCAGCCCGTACCTGGAAAAATACATTGCCGCGGCAGCAACAATGCCCATTCTTGTCAGTTGTTCAAGAATTTGTGCGGTACAGCCGAAAACCACGTTTTTGGACGCAATAAAATACGCGGAGAGAACATTGCAAACCGATATAAACGGCAGTGACAGAGAAAGAACTCTCAGGGAACTTACCGCGCGCATATCCGCTATCCACAGTTTGCATATGGCGTTGGAGAGTACAAGCATTCCGATACATGACAGCATGCCCGTGATAAGTGCGACAGCAACAGCGCCTTTCAGTATTTTCGCGGCACCTCTGTCATCACCCAAAGCAAATTTCTGTGCGCAAAGTCGCGTGACTGTAACGGATATTCCCGATTGTGCCAGCGTTATAAACAGAAAATACACCGATGATATAAGCTGATAAAGCCCCATGCCCTCTTCGCCGATACGTCCGGATATATAAATACGGAATATCATTCCAAGTCCACGCAGGAAAAAGCCGGTCACGGTAAGGAGCGCGGCGTTTTTTAACAGTCGGAATTTTTTCATTCTATCACCCTCGGTATATTCTAAAGCCGCAGCTTTGAATATATGCTTAAAAACTCTAAAAACATTTGATTTTATGTTTGTTATGGTGTATTATTATAACCGAGGTGAAATTTATGGATGTTAAGGATTATATACGCACTATCCCGGACTTTCCGGCAAAGGGGGTAATGTTTCGGGACGTGACGACTGTTTTGCAGGATGCCCAGGGTTTCCGTCTTGCGATTGATCAGCTGCAAAAGCTTGTTGAAGATATTGATTTTGATGTTATAGTAGGTATCGAATCCCGCGGGTTTCTGTTCGGGACACCGATAGCATATAATTTAAATAAAGCGTTTGTCCCGGTTCGCAAAAAGGGCAAACTGCCTTTTAATACCATTGAGCAGGAATACTCTCTCGAGTACGGTAATGCGGTTATAGAAATGCACAGCGACGCGATAAAGCCGGGTCAGCGCGTGGTTATAATTGACGATCTTATTGCCACGGGCGGTACTGTAAAAGCGGCGGCGCAGCTTGTTGAAAGACTTGGCGGCAGTGTTGAAAAGGCTGTATTTTTGATAGAACTGCCGTTCTTTAAGGGCAGGGAGCTGCTGAGCGGATACAATGTTGGCTCAGTTGTGCAGTTTGACGGTGAATAATAATCGAAAAATTTAAGCAATCTGCGAGCCTGTTTTTAAAAAAATAGCTGAGTTAGAGAAATTTATAAAGCTATATATACAGCAGTTATACATAAATAAAATCCCTTTCTGACCTGTAGGTCAGAAGGGATTTTTTATTTTTATGCAAATTTACGGTCTGTATTTTTGGATTATCTTATGCATTTTTTCGTAGTTTTGTTCCATTTCCTCTACGAGTCTGAGCTGAGTCAGAGCTCGTACCAGATTATGCTCCGGATAATCTGTTTTAAAATATGTATCACCCTCAAGATAGTCTGTGAGGAATCTTGCTGCGCATTCATACGTCATCATAACAGCGCCGTGCGGCAGCATACGTATTTCGTCATCAGTAAGAGCGTTTCCGACGCCGTAAAAATAACCGCGTGTATATGCCTCAAATAACTCAAGCGAAAAATGCACTTTTGACAGATCCTTTTCGTCTTCGGCTGCGGTGGATGCGCCAAAGCGTATCGCATCGCCGAAATCGTTAACGGAAAGCCCGGGCATTACTGTATCCAGATCAATGACACATACTCCTTTGCCTGTTTTTTCATCAAGCAGTACATTGTTGAGCTTTGTATCATTATGAGTAACACGCAGAGGCAGTAAAACTCCGGTATCGATACAAGACTGTCTGTCAAGGCAGAATTTGATCTGCTGCTCAACTGTCTTGAGTCTGCCGCATGAATCTTCGGCCGCTGCTTTTTTAAGGTTCTCAAGCCGCCAAGCGGTGTTATGAAAATTGCGGATTGTTTCGTGCAGGGTGTCTGCTTTAAAACCTGATAGTTTTTTTTGAAAATTACCGAATGCAACGGCACTTTCATAAAAATCATCTGCATTTCTTGCTATATCGAGTGCTATTACATGGTCGATGTATACTGACAGACGGTAACATCCGCTGTCGCAGCAGAAAAATTTTTTGCCGTCCAGGGTACGGATATAGTTTATTGTTTTATCATCGGGGTAGTTTTGTTTCAGATATTCGGTTACGGCAAACACATTGTCCATCAGCTCATCGGGATTTTTGAAAATATCTGTATTTATACGTTGAAAAGTATATTTTTCCATATCCGTGACAACAAGACATGTATCATTTATATGCCCGTTGCCCAATGGACTTATACTTATGATATTGCCGTTTATATCAAACTGTTTGATTATATCCCTTGCTTCCATAGTGTTTTTGGATATACCCCCTGATCCTTTAATGATTGTATACCTGCCATAACTTTAGGTTTATCTTTGGCGTATGTGACGCCGTACCACTTGTCGTTGGTTGTAAGAACATCAACAGAAGCTATTCCGTCGCGAAGTATATCGTCAACAGTGACCGGCAGGAAGAATTCACTTTTGAGCGGGTCTTCTTTCATTGCCTTATCAAGAAATATCGGGAACCGTTTTTCCAGTTCATCAATAAATTCGCGGTTGTATCCCCACATGTTCATGGAAGCGATGCTATCGCCTGAAAGAGGGATGTATGTTTTCCCGTCGTCCTCTGTGTATTTTGCGTCATTGCCATCTGTCACGATATGAGTGCGCTCATCTATTTTTAACAGCTTGCCGTTTTCCACTTTGCATATGCCGCGTGACACATAACCATTGTCAGTTAAGGTGTTTCTGAGTATATATCCCACAAGAGCAATACCCAGTTTGTCATCCTTGTCTTTTCGCATAAGATGCTGATACAGTACCTTATATGCGTTTGGTCCGTAGTAGTCGTCCGAGTTTATAACCGCAAACGGGCCGTCTATCACATCCTTGCAGCAAAGTATGGCATGTGCCGTCCCCCACGGTTTAACGCGTCCCTGAGGCACAGAATATCCGCTTGGCAGTTTATCCAGCTCCTGAAAAACATACTTGGTATCAATTATTTTTGAAATTCTATTGCCTATTGATTCCATAAAATCAGATTCTATTTGATGCTTGATTACAAAAACAATTTTATCAAAGCCAGCCGCAATAGCGTCATATATAGAAAAGTCGATTATCAAATGACCCTGCGCGTCGATTGGATCTATCTGCTTAAGTGAGCCGTATCTGCTTCCCATTCCTGCAGCCATTACAACAAGAGCAGGTTTTGTCATAAAGTTCCTCCTCCTTTAAAATAAGGTAAATTAAGTATATCATATGTTACAGCCGATTACAATAATATTTTACATTACAAGTCTTTTATTATACAAATAAAGCCCTATGTTGTTGACAATGCATAAGGTAAATAGTATAATTTCTGTGTATAATATAACGGAGGCAGGTTTATGGCGATTATTGGCGGACTGAACAGTGTACCTGATGTAAAGGTACTTGTTTTATATATACTTAATTACGCCGGCGGGCAGCTTTCAAAGGAAAATCTGATGCGTATCGCTCTTGACGGCGGTACTGCGGAATACTTTGATATCGCTCAGGCGATAGACGGGCTTATGAACTCGGGACTTGTTGATTTTGTCAGCCAGAATACACCCGATCAGCTGTATATAACCGAGCTGGGACGGGAGACTCTGTCGGTGTTTGAACGCAGTCTTCCGCTGAGTGTGAGAAGAAAAAACCAGAGCGCTCTTTTAAGACTTTTGGCAGAGATAGAACGCAAGCGCAGCATAAAGAGCCGCATAGAACAGAAAGAACATGGATTTGAGGTGGTTTGTACTATTCTTGAGGGTGAGGATACGCTGCTTGAATACAGGCTTTTTGTGCCGACTCTGATTCAGGCTCAGATGATAGTAGATCAGTTTGAAACAGACCCTATCAGCAAGTATAAAAATATACTGCAGCTTTTGATTGACGAAAAATTGTTTGAGGAAGAATACAATAATGAATAGGATTCGTAATTTCGGTATTGCCGCGCTGGTGTTTGTGCTGGTAATTGCTGTATATCTTATATTGAGTGTAGTTACAAAAAAGCCTGAAATGGCACATGATTTTTCTGCCGGCACACAGTACGGAAAGGTGATAAGCCTTTCGGACAATTACGGCAAATGCCCTACTGTCCTCATATTTATAGATCCTGAAGTTCAGGGCTCCACTGAGCTGCTGTCCCGGATTATAGAGCGAAAGGGTGAGGCGGATATAATAGCAATGTCGATAAGCCAGCTTCCCGAAGACCAGCAGAAAGAAAAATTTCCAGATTACATATTGGCTTTGGAAAAACTCTGTTTTGAGAGCAGCGAGGCTGTTGAAAAATATAATATCAGTGCCGCACCTGTTACCTACTTTATAGATAAGGAAGGTTATGTAAGGGAAGTATACGTCGGTGCGATGCGCAATTCGTCAATTGAAAAATGTATTGATATGATAACATAGATTAAAAATCAGCCGGTCATTAGACCGGCTGATTTTTATCTTATATGTTTGAAATCACGCAAAACCCTGTATATATACTTGATTTACAATATTGGGCTGTTTGAATTTAAGGCAAAGGTTTCAGATATCATATTATCCTAGAGATGACAGCTGCGGATTCGGATCGGGAAAGATTACGCAGCGGATAGAATCTGCCGTCGTTATCTCCGTCGAAAATACCTTTTGCAGTCAGGTTTGAGACCGCATCTATCGCCCAGCCGGACACCTGATCGATATCATTGTAATTTACGGGCATACACAGTCGGCTGTCGGTTGTTGCTATGCGGTCAACAGCGCACGCGGCCTCCTGACGCGTTATGTTCTGGGATGCAAAAAATGATATGCCCGTATAAGTTTTGGAGCCCATCATGATCCCGTTTGCATACGCCGCTTTTACATACGGAAGCGACCAGGCGGGGATATCCTGAAGGTCCTCGTAGGGAAGCGCAACATCCGAATACAGATCGACATCAAGCTTTTGCCGGCGCACAAGCATTGTACAGAACTGGGCCCGTGTTATACTTTGACTTCCGCGGAAAGTGCATACTCCGTTTTCTGTAAATCCGTCTATAATAGAACGTTCGGTGCAGTAACGTATGTAAACGCTGTCCCACTTGCTGTTATCAACGTCGGTATATGGCAGGACAAAAGTATACCCCTGAGGAATAAAAATCACTGTCCTTTTGGCCCGGTTGCCCAGCATATCTGTTATTTCAATTTCCGCGCGTTTTGATACATTGCTCCTGACCCCTGATATATCAAAGCCGTTGCCTGTAAACGCTATAGGCTCACCGTCAACAGTACAGGTCAGTGACGAGAAATCAGTGCCTGACGAAAAAACGCCGTCATCTGCATAAGTACTTATAATGCTCCCGTCCAGTGATACATCCAGGTTCGGAGCAGTTGTGTCGGTCAAAGAAAAGCCGTTATACGCCACAATTCTGTCTATAAAAAACGAACCTGAAACTTGAGGTGTGCTTGCTTTTATGATATGAAATCCTATCAGATTTACTGCGCCAAGTATGTTAAATTCGATATTTTTCCAGCCTGTAAAATCAAGTTTGCATATGCTGCTTTTATATTCAGAGGTATAGCTTTTCAGGTTTGCGTACAGCTGCGCACCCGAGCCGTCACCGTAAATCCACAGTCTTATATGGCTGTATTTTGAAATATCATAATCATTTTCAAAGTTAAAGCCGGCATAATTTCCCTCTTCAGAGAAACTGTAATCGATTTTAAGCGATCTGTTTCCTGAATATATATTTTGGGCATCACTTTTAGCAGTAATAGATGTTGAACCGAAAGAATACCCGGTTATATTCAAATCATTTTCAAAATCTTCTAAGACAAAAGGCATAGTTTCGCTGCAAACAAGCAAAAGCGCATTGGATACACGACGCTCAGCACCGTCCTGGCAAGAGTTTTTAACAGTACATTCACCCGCATTTTCCGATGCTGCAATGGTTGATGAGCCGCCGCCGTCAAGATTTACGGCATCGACACAGCCCATATCGAAAAGCGCTTGAGCCACCGCTTCAAGCGTCACGCCGCCGCTGGAGGCGCCGTACCGGTCTTTTTCTACTGTATAAAAAACGACGGTTCCGTCAGCTTTTATACCTACGGCACTGCGGGATGTCATGGTGTTGGCAATAGACTGGTCATATGTTGAGGTATACCTTAAAACTCCTCCGCTTATCAGAAGATTACCTGCGCCCAGCGCGTTTGAAACGTCCGCCCAGCCGCCTCCGAAAAGATCGGTCACTGCAGCGCTTGCCTGAGCACCTGCAAGCTTGCCTGCAGCGGCGTTTGCAAGCCTACTGTCACCGGCAGGGGCAATAAGATAAATATGGTTTTCCTGAATGGTTATCGGTTCCCAGACCGATGTGAGATAGCTTACAAAACTGCATGTTACAGGGCGGTCTACACTGAGCGCAGACGATGCTTTCAGTATGATTACATCATGAGCAAAGTTTGTGTTCCAGTAGGTCTTGTCCGAATATTTATCAGTAAGCATGGACAAGTTGGTATCCGGATAAGCATTCAGTCTGTCGGCAATTATCGTATCGCCTTCAATAGAGGCGCTCACCTGAAGGTTGGGTATGCCTAAAAATGCGCTGCCGTCTGACCTGAAAGCAAGTGAATATCTGCCTATGGATTTATCGTATTCATAATTGTTTGTTGCCCAGACCTGACCGTTTGAGATCTGCACGCCCAGCGGCAGGCCGGTAGAAGAAGCAAAAAAGTCGCCGTTGATTGCTGCAGCCACACGTCTGCCTTCTCCCGCGTCGTACTGCGATATTTTTTGGGACAGCGTGCTTTTGCCGTAAATACTGTCGCCGCTGGTAACCTCGACTGAGGTAAAAATATCGGGTTTTGCGGTTACGGCATATGCCTTCTCAGCATATGTTTTTGAACCGTATGTAATGTTGCCGGTATAGCGTGTAAATACGGCGCCGCTGTATGAAATACGGGAAGTATTCTGACCCGTTATGTTTATTGTATTATATCTCTGGGCATAGCATATGCTGATACATGCCGCCGCAACTGCGACCGCGGTAAAAACCGCGGCGGTTCTTTTTAATATTGTTTTCATTTTTCCAATCCCTTTTTTCCTGCGACAAGGCGTACTGTGCCGTTGATATCGCGCCTTTTTAAAACGTCGCTGTATTCACATTCCAAAAACATTAAGTAAATATCGTTTTGCGTATCATAGCCCGACTCAAGTATCATTTCTCCGCCAGGGCGCAAAGCACTTTGCCAGCCGGAAATGAGCCGGTTATAATATTTCATGCCGTCCTGTCCACCGTCAAGAGCAATACGCGGCTCGTATGCAAGTTCACGCTGGAGCGATGCCATATCTGCACTTTTGATGTACGGCGGATTTGAGACGATAATATCAAATTGGTTTTCATAAAAGTATTTTCGGAAGTCCTGCATTAGGTCGCATTTCAATATTTTTACATCGAGATTCAACGTGACAGCGTTGTGTTTTGCAACCAAAAGTGCACTGTCGCTGATATCGCACAGAGTCACCTTGCTGTCAGGCAAAAAATGTTTGACAGAAAGACCTATGCACCCGCTGCCGCAGCACATATCAAGGATATTCAGCCTGCCTGAGTAGTTTTCCATTATATACTCGACAAGCGTTTCGGTATCTGAGCGCGGTATAAGAACAGAGCTGTTAACCTGAAAATCCAAGCCCATAAACTCCCAGTGTCCGAGTATGTATTGCAAAGGCATGCCCGAGGAGCGCCTTTGGCAGGCATCAAGGTATCTGGCTACGGCTTTTGCATCCGGCTGCGGCTGAGTATTTGCCAAAACATCGGCGCGCGATACGCAAAAAATATCTTCAAGCAGTACCCATGCGTCAAACTGGGCATCCAAAACGCCGCTTTTTTTAAGAAGCCGGGCACCACGGCTATGCAGTTGCTTCAGAGTCATTGTCGTTTTCAAAATCGTCTTTGTGTTGCTTATCCGGTACCGGAGTACCGCCGTTTTTTATTACAAGCCGGGTATCCATTGGATAATCTTCTAAAACACCGCGCATTGACCAGACAGCCACCTCAAGCTGTTCAAGGTTTGGCTCGCTTGTAGTTATTCGCTGAAACCAAAGTCCGGGAGCAGAGACTATCCTTGTAAAAATATTATCATATTTACCTGCAAGACGTATAAACTCATACGCCATGCCCATAACAACAGGCAAAAACAACAGCTTCAGCAGCGAATGGGAAACAGTAGAGTTCCAGGGTATCAGCATGGATACGACTATACTTACAATAAGAGTTATTATTATGAATGAAGTGCCGCATCTGGGGTGAAAACGTCTGTATTGTTTTGCATTCTCAGCCGAAAGCTCTCCGCCTGACTCAAAGCAAAATATGGTTTTGTGCTCTGCGCCGTGATACTCAAATATCCTGCGCATATCTTTAGTCTTTGAGACAGCGAACATGTAAACAAGGAAAATAAGTATTTTTACTACCCCGACGACCACGCGTTTTGCAATGGGTCCCAGGACAAAAACATATTTTGAAAACAGATCGGTCAAAAGTGTAGGCAGATAAATAAACGCCAGCACGCTTATCGCAAGACCAAGTATTAGGCTTACGACTGACAGGACATTCATGAGTCCTTTTCCCAGCGCGTCTGTAAGCCATTTGTCAAATTTACTTTCCGGCTGCTCCTCAAGCGCATCTTCCATAGATACATCGGCAGAATACATAAGTGATTTATAGCTTGTAACCAGTGACATCACAAAACTCACAATACCTCTGACAAGCGGAATTTTTGCTATCACTTTGTTTGTTGGTTTTACAGGCTGTATTTTAAGGATTATATCACCGCATGACTTTCTCACGGCCATTGCCATTTTTGTATTTGAACGCATCATAACGCCTTCGATAAGCGCGCTTCCGCCAATACTTGTGTATTTATTTTTTTTCATTTGAGTACTTCCTCGAAAATATTTAAACTATATTAAAATATTATAACAAATTTTTTGAGACTTTACAATATATACAAATATTAATTTTTACAAAAAAAGGACAGCGCCGTACTGATGTACGGCACTGCCTGATTTATGCGCGGCTGAAAAAATACCGCATTATGCGTCGTTTAAAAGATACGGCTTAAAGTGACTGCTCGCCTCTCTCTATGAGTTTCTTAACCATGTTACCACCTACGGAACCGGCCTGAGCTGCAGTGATATTGCCATTGTAACCCTCTTTCAAATCGACACCGATTTCACGAGCTACTTCAAACTTCATCTTATCAAGAGCACTTTTGGCATTCTTTTTGATTTCGTTGTTCATTCATTTTCACCTCCTCTTTCAGGTTTCAATAGTAGTTTGGGCGGTGAAAGTGAATTAATACTATGTAAAATATAGAGTAACAAGAAAAATTTCCTTGTATCAATCAAAACTGCATGAATCAAATAATTTTTCGACATTTGCAAGTATCGGTCTGTGCCTTTCAAGCTTTGGATCTTCATTTAAAAGCCGGATTGAGCACTGACTTGCCTGTTCAAGTACAAGACTATCGTCAGCAAGATCTGCTATCGTCATTTTTAAAAGCCCGTGCTGCTGCTGACCGAAAAAGTTGCCGGGACCGCGCAGTGCCAAGTCTTTTTTGGCGATTTCAAAGCCGTCTGTGGATTTTACAAAAAAATTCATGCGCTCCAAAGCACTGCTGCTTTTGGTATCGCTGATCAAGACGCAATAAGACTTAAGACTGCCTCTTCCGACTCTTCCGCGCAGCTGATGAAGCTGTGAAAGTCCAAACCTTTCCGCTTCGTCTATTATCATCAGCGCCGCGGACGGTACGTTTATACCTACTTCTATAACAGTAGTGGATACAAGTATTTTTGCCTTACCCGATGCAAAATCATGCATAGCCTTATCTTTTTGATCAGGTTTCATTTTACCGTGGATAAGCAGGACGTTGTCTTTTCCGAATATATCCGCAAGCTCTGCTTGCTTTGACTTTGCGGAAATGAGATCGCTGTCATCGTCCTCTTCAATAGCCGGACAGACATAATATACCTGTCCCCGCTCTGAAATAATACGTTCTATAAAGGAATATAAACGCTGTCTGTAAGAGGAGTCGACAAGATAGGTTTTGATTTTTTGTCTGCCGGAAGGCAGCATATCGATGGTTGAAAGATCCAGATCATGCCAGAGTATCATCGCAAGTGTTCTGGGAATAGGCGTTGCGCTCATTACAAGTATATGCGCCGCGCTGCCTTTTTTGGCAAGTACCGTTCTCTGCATAACGCCGAAGCGGTGCTGCTCGTCGGTTATAACAAGACCCAGTGCCGAAAATTCCACGTCTTTTTGTAAAATCGCATGGGTCGCTATCACAAGCTGTATCTGTCCGTCTTTGATCTGCTGCTTGATTTTTTGCTTTTGAGACGGTTTTACAGAAGCGGTTAAAAGCGCAACATTTACGCCAAGCGGCTGCATCATTTTTTTAAAGTACTCATAGTGCTGATTTGCAAGCACCTCGGTGGGTGCCATTATCGCGACCTGAGCACCGGCTCTGATGACCGTGTAGGCGCATTGTCCTGCCACAAAGGTCTTGCCTGATCCTACATCACCCTGTAAGAGTCTGTGCATACAGTATCCGCTTTGCAGGTCTTTGTATATTTCTTCAAGCACGCGAGTTTGAGCAGGCGTTGGACAAAAATCGTGCGCATCTGCAAATTCGGTCGGGATTTTTTTGGGTATAACTATAAATGCCTGCTTTTTTTCTCGCTTTTTCATAAGTCCCAGTCCGAGACTGAAATACAAAAGCTCCTCAAAAATAAGTCTATGTCTTGAAACACTGATATCTTGCTGCGAAAGCGGACTGTGTATCTTGAAAAATGCCTCGGACAATGAGCAAAGACCGTATTTTTGACGGATACCGGGTGTAAGCGGGTCAAACAAATCTGCGGTTTTTAAGGCCTCGGTCACCGTTTTTCGCATAAAATTCTGAGTGATGCCATCTGTGAGCGGGTAAACCGGTAAAAATCGGGCGTTTTCCGGCAGCTGCCGGTATATTTGAGGATTATAGACAGTCGGTACTCCTTTTGAACTGACTTTGCCGTAAAAGTAGTATGTCTTATCGGTATGCAGACTGTTTTTTATAAATCTGTTGTTAAAAAAATATAAATTTATCGCTCCGCTGCTGTCAGATACGGGCACCGACGTCAGTGTTCTGCCGCCGTTCAGGCGTTTTTGCACGGCGGCAGAGCTGACACGTGCATACACGGTAACTTTTTGATTGCGGTAAATACTCAAGTCTGAAATTTCAACAATATTGCCGATGTCTTCATACCTTCGCGGATATAGTCTTAACAGCTGTTCTGTTGTTGTTATACCGAGCTTTTCAAAATATTGTTGACGGGCAGGACCGATGCCCGGCAGTTTTGTTATTCTTTCATTCATAGTTTTGCCCTCTTTTAACCCATTATATATAAATGAAGATAAAATTTCAACAAACCATTGAATTTTAATATGTTTTAAAATAAAATAAAAACAAATAATATCAAAGGACGAAAAAATATGCTGGCAGTTATTACGGGCGGCTCGGGCGCTATCGGTTCAATGTGTGCTTATGAAGCTGCGCGACTCAAATACAATATAATTCTCGGATACAATTCAGATGAAAGCGGTGCACGGCAAGTGAAGGAAATGCTGTCGGATTTCAATGTTGATATAATAGCCGTGCAGGCTGATATATCCTCAGCGTCGGGACGTGAGGCGATAGCCCGGGCGGCGCAAAAGGCAGGCGGCGCAGACGTTCTTGTCAATAATGCCGGTATTGCAGATATGCGAGCTTTTCTGGATACCGATGAAAATCAGACTCAAACAATGCTGTCTGTAAATCTTGCTGCACATATCGACCTTACACGGCTTATTATTCCCCAGATGCTCAAAAAACGTGCCGGATCTGTTGTTAACGTGTCGTCGGTCTGGGGAATTACAGGTGCGTCCTGTGAGGTGCTTTACAGTAGTGCAAAAGCCGGGATTATCGGTTTTACAAAGGCGCTTGCAAAGGAACTTGCATCCGCAAACATTACAGTTAATTGTGTAGCTCCGGGCTGTATACGCTCTAAAATGCTAAAAGGCTTAACCGAAAAAGACCTGTGTGAAAAAATTCCGCTTGCAAAACTAGGTGATGGGCTTGATGTTGCACGCGCGGTATTTTTTCTTGCACGTCATGGGTATATTACCGGTCAGATTCTGTCGGTAGACGGAGGAATGAATATTTGAAGATTTTTAAGTTTTATTAGATTTGATAAAGTCAAAATTGGCTGTTGTTTTTAAATCTAAATGTTTACTGAATATTATTATGTCAAAAATTCAGCAGTTTTTTGTTAATAAAGATACAGCATAGTGTGCTTATGTAATAAAACTTAAATAAACCGTTCATAATTTAATTATGAACGGTTTATTTTTAAGAAAATTTCCGGCCTTGCAAGACGGCAAAATGCGCAAACTTGTTTTATCTCAGCTGCTGTCACAAACGGGCGGATATATACAAAATGTTGCGCTCAGCGCGCTTATCATCGAAAAAACTCAAAGCCGCCTGTCTTTGGGGATTTTTCTATGTGTATCGTATGCACCCGTGTTTCTGTTTTCATATTTTGCGGGAAGGCTTGCTTTGAAACTGTCGGTAAAACGGGTGCTTATTGCCACGGAAATAATGCTATTTGCAATGTCGGCGGCGCTAATATTTTTAAGCGGTATGCCGTTTTGGGGTTTTCTTGTATTAGGTGCCTTATGGGGTACGGTGCGTGCTTTTCAGACTCCGTGTGCCTCTTCCATGCCAAAGCTTTTATGTAATAAGGACTCGTTGTCCTCCGGCGTTGCTTCACTGAGTCTTGCAATGTCTCTTTCGCGTGCGGCGGGACCGATAATCTCAGGTGTGCTTTACACGCTGTTTTCCTATCAGGCGGCGTTTATTGCAAACGCCATAAGCTATATACCATCACTGCTTTTGCTGTGCAAAATACGGGTTGAGCCGCATCAAAATCAACACGTAAAATCAAAAGGCAAAATGAAACTGAATATACCGCTGCTTGCAATAGTTTTTATTGTGTCGTTTATAGGCACCGGATACAATATCATATTTACCGGATTATCTCAAAAGCTTGGGCTGTCGCGTATATGGTTTTCGGTATTTATGGCGCTTGTCGGGCTGGGTGCGGTTGTGGGTGCGTGTATAATGTCTTACAAAAAATACTTTATTTTGTCGGCGCTTGGCATATCCGCCGCAGCGGCGATACTTTCTGTATCGGGCAGTGTGTGGATAATTTGTCCGGCGGTGCTGATATACGGGCTTTCCGATTACTTGTTTTTTACTTTTTCGCTCACAAAAATTCAGCATGAAAACAATGAGCAGTCAATATCAAAAGCTATGGGTGTTTACACCATTGTCACAACAGGTGCGCTGCCGATTGGATTTTTAGTGCTGGGCTACCTTACACAAGTTTTTTCAATATCGGCTGTGCTTGCTGTCGTTTCAGCATGTATTGCAGTTGCGTATATTATTTTTTATAGGAAAATACGTTGACAATTGACATTTTTGTGATAAACTATATGATGACGAAAAATTTGGAATTGTTTTAAGGAGTTGACAATAAATGAAAGTGAATTTCACCGAAACGGTACTCAGAGACGCCAATCAGTCATTGATTGCGACACGTTTGCCGTTTGAAAAGTTTGCTCCCATTCTTTCGGATATGAATAAAGCAGGATACTATTCTGTAGAATGCTGGGGCGGCGCAACCTTTGACAGTTGCCTGCGCTTTTTGAATGAAGATCCATGGGAGAGACTGAGGAAAATCAGAGAGGCTATGCCTGATACCAAGCTTCAGATGCTGCTTCGCGGACAAAATCTGTTGGGCTATAAGCATTATCCGGATGATGTTGTCAGAAAGTTTGTCGAACTTTCCGTTAAAAACGGAATTGATATCATTCGTATTTTTGATGCTTTAAACGATGTGAGAAATATAAGAGTCGCTGTGGAAGAGACAATAAAGCACGGTGCTCATGCATCGGGAGCTATTTCTTACACAACAAGTCCTGTTCATAATCTTGAGAGTTATGTAAAACTCGCAAAGGAAATGGAAGAACTGGGCGTAGGCTCGGTGTGCATCAAAGATATGGCAGGAGTTATGTCTCCGAAAGAGGCGTATGATCTTGTTAAGGCTCTTAAAGAGAATATAAAAGTACCTGTTGTAGTTCATACGCACTGTACTGCCGGGCTTGCCTTTATGACTTATCTTAAGGCGGTCGAGGCAGGCGCCGATGTTATTGATACTGCCACCTCTTGCTTTTCCGGAGGTACTTCCCAGCCGGCAACAGAGACTTTGGCGTATGCTCTGCGTGACATGGGATATGAGGTATCTCTTGATGAAAAAATACTTTCAAAAGTAAATTCATTTTTTGTACCGATAAGAAACGAATACCTGCAAAACGGAACTCTTGATCCGCTTATGATGGCTACCGATACTGCATGCCTTGATTACAAAGTCCCCGGCGGCATGCTTTCCAACCTTGTGTCACAGCTCAAAATGCAAAACGCTATGGATAAATTTGAGCAGGTTCTTGCTGAGGTGCCTAAGGTCCGTAAGGATCTGGGATATCCGCCGCTTGTAACTCCTATGAGCCAGATGGTCGGCGTCCAGGCTGCACAGAACGTACTGCTGGGAGAGCGCTACAAGAGCATAGGCAAAGAGGTAAAGGCATATGTTCGCGGAGAATACGGACGCGCACCGGGTGAAATCGACCCACAGATCATTAAAAAAGTACTCGGTGATGAAAAGCCGATAACGCACCGGCCCGCAGACGATCTGGCAGACGAATTTGAAGATACAAAGAAGAAGCTGGGCGATACTGTAAAAAGTGATGAAGACGTCCTGTCGTATATTGCTTTTCCCCAGGTTGCGGAAAAATTCTTTGAACAGCGCCGCAAACGTGAGGAAAACACTTACTCATATACAATAAGGCAGATAGATTAGGAGGAAAATGCAATGAATGATTATGTCAATCCGAGTATAAGCGAGTCATTGCTTATAGCACTTATCGGGTTTGTCACTGTATTTGTTGTTCTTATTGTACTTATGTATATAATCGCTTTTATTTCTAAAATATTCAGTGACAAAAAATCCCAGGCCGCACCTGTGCAGCAGCCGGCAGCTTCTCCTGCTCCTGCAGAGCCTCGGGAAGTATATACCGGGGTCAAGCTCAATGGTGTCGATGAAAAAACTGCGGCAATACTTATGGCGATCGTAGCCGATAAGATGGATAAACCGCTTGATAATCTTAGATTTATTTCTATTAAAGAGGTAAAATAATATGAAATACGAAGTAACTTTAAACGGTAAAACATATGAAATAGAAGTTGAAGAAGGCAAGGCAATTGTATTAGACGAACGTGCCGCAGCTCCTGCCGCACCCGCAGCACCTGCCGCACCTGCCGCACCCGCAGCTCCTGCTGCACCCGCAGCACCCGCAGCACCCGCAGCTCCTGCTGCACCCGCAGCACCCGCAGCACCCGCAGCTCCTGCTGCACCTGCCGGCAGCGGAACGCCTATAAGTGCACCTCTTCCCGGTACAATATTGAGTATTAATGTCTCAAACGGTCAAGCAGTCAAAAAAGGCGATGTCTTGCTTATCATAGAAGCGATGAAAATGGAAAATGAGATCATGGCTCCGTCTGACGGAACCGTTACATCGATAGCCGTTTCAAAGGGTCAGGCTGTCGAAAGCGGTACGCCACTTGTATATCTTGCTTAGGGGGTAGTGTCAAGTGGAAATTATTGTTGATACTCTGCAGGGCATTTGGATCAACTCCGGATTTGCCGAAATGACCTGGCAGTCTGCAGTCATGATCGTACTTGCATGTGTACTTTTATACTTGGGAATTGTAAAAAAGTTTGAACCGTTGCTCCTTGTGGGCATAGCATTCGGTATGCTGCTTACAAACCTTCCTACACCTGAGGGCACTACCGCTATTTACAATCCCGCGCTATGGGATGAGTTTATGACCGAAGGCTCTCAATACTATCACAGCTACGGACATATCTTAGCTAACGGCGGATTTTTGGATATACTTTACATCGGCGTAAAAGCGGGTATTTATCCGTCACTGATATTCCTCGGCGTAGGAGCTATGACAGATTTCGGTCCGATGCTTTCCAATCCCAAATCATTTTTGCTGGGCGCCGCGGCGCAATTCGGTGTTTATTTTGCATTTCTTCTTGCAATCTTTCTCGGTTTTACCGGAGCTGAGGCAGCGTCTATCGGTATAATAGGCGGTGCGGACGGCCCGACCGCTATATTCCTGACTTCAAAGCTTGCGCCTCAGCTTTTGGGCGCTATCGCTATTGCAGCTTACAGCTATATGGCTCTTATTCCGCTTATACAGCCGCCTATAATGAGACTTCTTACAACCAAGAAGGAACGTGAAGTAAAAATGGAACAGCTTCGTCCTGTTTCAAAGCGCGAAAAAATCGTTTTTCCTATCGTTGTAACCATATTTACGGTTTTGCTTCTGCCGTCGGTGGCTCCTCTGCTTGGCTGTCTGATGCTGGGCAATCTGTTCCGTGAGTGCGGCGTTACCGAGCGCCTTTCAGATACTGCTCAGAACGCTCTTATGAATATCGTTACTATATTCCTGGGCATATCAGTAGGTGCTACCACTGTAGGCGCAAACTTCCTGTCACTGTCTACGATTAAAATTATTATCCTGGGTCTTGTAGCTTTTGCGTTTTCAACTGTCGGAGGTCTTCTGCTCGGAAAACTTATGTGCAAGCTGTCCGGAGGCAAGATCAATCCTCTTATCGGTTCTGCCGGTGTATCAGCAGTTCCGATGGCTGCGCGTGTTTCACAGGTTGAAGGACAAAAAGCAAATCCCTCAAACTTCCTTCTTATGCACGCAATGGGACCCAACGTTGCGGGTGTTATAGGATCTGCTGTTGCGGCAGGATTTTTGCTTACAATTTTCAGTTAATAAAGTTTATAAAAACAGACCTTTACAGGGTCTGTTTTTTGTTTAGGCAAATTCTTTTTGTATTTATTGTAACTTATAGCATTATTTAAACTGAAATAAAAAACAGGCAAGATATCTTGCCTGTTTTTTATTTTGGTATTTTGCTTTATTATTTTGCTACAAAATTCTTGTAGAATCTCATGATTATGGCAGCTACCTCTGCGCGTGTTGCATTGTCTCGTGGCAGAAAATCCGTCTCGGTCTTGCCGTCTACGATTCCTGCCTGCTGGCAGATATATACCGCTTCTTTGGCATAGTTCTGAATTGCTGCGTCATCGCCGAATTCTTTTTTCTCTATGTCCGCTGTAAGCTCTATGCCGAATTTTTCCGCATATCTTACTACCATTACACATATCTGCTGACGCTGGATCGGCTCTAACGGCTCAAACGTTGTCGGTGTCATTCCGTCTACGATCCCGTTCTCGCTTGCCCACTTGACTGCAGGTGTGTACCACTTGCCGGCAGGTGCGTCTGTGAATATCGTTTCTACATCTCGATTTGCAGTATCTACTCCGCTCATGTTTGCAAGTATCTGTACAAACATTGCACGGTTAAGTGTTGTTGTAGGTTCAAACTCTGTTTTATTCATTCCGTTCATAAGTTTATATGTTGACACATAGTCAATATACTCTTTGTACCATTTGCCTGAATCTACGTCAGTAAAGATCGTTGAGCTGTCTAATATTTCTATTTTTGTACCCTCTGCTGTTCTTGTATCCGTTGCATCGCAGTACTGACATATTGCGGTCTCTGTTCCGTCTGCCTCTGTTGTGGCGTCATTGTTGTATACATATTCGCCCCATACGTGTGCGTTGGGATCAACAGGAATAACTTCTGTTCTTGTATGTGCAGGATCGTTTTTACAGGTGTAGGTCTTAACGCCTGCTGCAGAGCAGGTAGGCTCTGTGGTAACTACGCCTTCATCCCATACATGTGCATCAGGATCGACAGGAATTGCTTCTGTTCTTGTATGCTCGGGGTTGTTCTTACATGTGTAAGTCTTAACACCCTCTGTCTGGCAGGTTGCAGGTGTTGTAACTGTACCTTCGTCCCATACATGTGCATCAGGATTTACGGGTATTGCTTGTGTCTTGGTTCCGTCACAATCCGCTCTTGTGCAGTGATAGGTCATTTCACCTTCTGCTGAACATGTAGGTTCTTTGGTAACTTCTCCTTCATCCCACAAGTGCCCGAGTGCAGGTATCGGTATAACCTCTCCTGTAACGTCACAGCCGTCTACTGTACAGCTGACAGTCTTCTCGCCATCTTCTGTACATGTAGGTTCTTTGGTAACCACGCCTTCGTCCCAATCATGTGCATCAGGATTTACGGGTATTGCTTGTGTCTTTGTTCCGTCACATCCCGCTCTTGTGCAGTGATAAGTCATCTCACCCTCTTCTGTACAGGTTGCAGGCACTGTAACTGTACCTTCGTCCCATATATGCTCAAAAGCAGAGCCTGTGTCAGTAACAGTCGATTCATATGAACATCCTGCAGTTGTGCAATGAGCTGTTTTGGTACCGTCTTGCGTGCAGGTGGCATCATTGTTTGAAATATAGGTGCCCAGAGTATGAGTTTTCAGATTAGCCTCTGCATTTTCCAGCATTTCAATAATTTGGTTAACCTTTTGTTTGTCGGTAAAATCATCAGCGGCAGCATGAGCATCAGCTATCGCCTGGGTCAGAGCTTCAAAAGTCGGAGTACAGTAAATATTGTCATTGTTGTCTATCGACTCTACGCGTTCAAGCACTGATTTATATTCAGAAAGATCAACAAGAGAATTCTTAAGATCTTCCAAAAGCTCACAGGCATTCATTATATCGTTTGCTGTGGGATTTGTCAGAGCCTTTGCAGATTGTATTGCCTGAGTCAGAGCAGCAAAGGAAGATGTTGTATATTTGCCATTTACATTATTTATTTTTTCCGCCTTAGATATAGCTACTGCAAGCAAGGCGGTATTACCTTTAAGTCCGCTGATAGCCGTTTTAAGCTGATTCATTGCCGTTTTCAACTCAATCAGCGAATAATTGCCGCTATACAGATCTGAAGCCAAAGAGTATTTTGCTTTGAGCTCAGAAGAAGACGCTCTTGTATAGTACTTGAATACCGGGCTTTCTATTATAGATTCAGCATTGTCAAGAACAGCTGTAAACTCATTAATATCAAAGTCCAGTACTGAAAGATTATTATCAAGCGCTAAATATGCGTTATTTATATCTGAGAGTGAACTTTGCGGGTTATCCGCTGTCATAATTGCTTGATTCAAGGCGGCGTAAAATTCAGTCTGCTTCTGCGGTTCTGCATTAGATACATCTTTATCCTGAGCAACGGATATAAGATCATCCAGATCGCAAAGTCCTGTCAAAATATCAATAGCAAGATTGATTTTAGCTGCAGCATTGTCGGCTGCATCTTTTTGAGCCGTGTCGCTGTGGATAATGTCTTTGCCCTCAGCTACGTGTGTTATCAGCCTCTGGTATGCAAATTCGCGGTAAAGATCTGTGTTTGTATATTGACTTGCATTATCCAAAGCAGTATAGAGTGCGCTCATGTCCGCGGGGTTTATATTTACATCAAGAGACCATTGTTCACTGGCGCTTCCGTTTGTGACGGTAAGTGTATAGGTCGTGTCGGCAACAGGAACAGAGGTAATATCATTGACAGAAGATATTGTAAAGGTATTTCCTCCGTTAAATGTTATATAATCATTGAGCGAGAATGTGCTAATTCCGGTGCCGAGCGTAAGCTGCAAAGTCTTTGAGGTAAAATTGCTTGTCATGCCGTTTCCGAATGAATAGGCAGCCACTCCGTCAGAACGTGAGGTTAAGGCATAGTTTGTATAGTACCAGCTTTTTATGGTATTGCTGCCGGTCAGGGAGCTGGTTGTAGTTGCATTTTTAAAGTTGCTTGAATAGCTGTTATAGTAATTTCCCGACAGGTCAACAGTATCATTGTTCTGCGGATTATTAATGTTACCGGATACGCCTACAAAACGGTTGTTGAATATATTCATTTCCAGTATTCCGTTATTTTGTGAGGTATCGGAAAATCTGATAAACTGATTGGTTTTAGCCTGGGTTGACAAAAACAGATTTCCCACTATATTAATATTGCTGTATGCGTAAGGCGATATTACAAATCCGCTTGCCGCGGTCTGGAAGTTATAAAAGCAGTTATCATATAAGTTTAGCTCAAGCGTCTGCCCCTGTGTATTGTTATTGTGATTTCTTCCTTCAAAGTACAGATAATCGGATGTAGACGTCTCAAAACTGTTTCTGAAATTACAGTTTTTGACTGTCAGTCTTCCGTCGCTCTGATTTTCGCTGAGCTTCCACCATCCGAACAGACTTACAGTGGATGAGGTTAAATCGCAGTACAGTCCGTCTATTGTAAAGTCGCTTGGCAGATATTCGTTAAGCAGTCTGTTTCTTCCTTCTTCAATATCAGGACCGCACATTACCTTTTCTATGCGGATATTACGCATAACGCCTATGTCATTGTTAATGTTTCCTGTTTGACTGTTGGGATTGGAGAAAGTGAAAGTATATACCGTAGAATAGTATGCATAAGGGCTTTCAGCAAGAAGGCTTTCATGCTCTACTACTATATTTTCGAGCGTTACCGAGGTTCTGTTGGAGCTGACTGCGCGCTCGGTGTCGTAAAATCTTCCCCTTAGTGTTATGCCTTTTATCGTTATATCGGTTCCTGTGGCATTTCTGTCAATCGCGATAGATCCGACTTCACTCTCACCGTTAAGTCCCCACTGTGAGTTAAGTGTCCAGTCTGATGATATATCATCCTCAATGGGAACGTTTGGATTTATATCGTAATTGACTCCGTAAACTGAAGTGTCTTTAAAGATCTTAAGTTCATTAGGTATTTCTGTGTCCGGGATAATGATTTGTATATGTCCTTGGGGACGTACAGAGTTTATTTGTGAAATATCTGAAAACGCATTTTGTCCGACGGTGAATTTATAATATTCGCCTTTCCATTCTCTTATAAATACGTCGCCGTCATTTTTATACATAATTTGCGGATCGAGAAGATATGCGCTGTTCTGTATTTCTCCGGTAGGGTCTGAATATGTGCTGTTAAAGAATCCGATTTCGTTTGCCTCAAGAGTCACATTAAAGCTTTTCTGGGTTCCGTTTTTTGTGACCGTCAAGATATAATCGGTGTTTCCTGCAAGCACATCTGTATAGCTTATCTGAGTTACAGCCTGCTGTGAATCTGCAGGGCGGAGTACTTGCTGAGTACCACTGCCTCTTGTTGTGAAGATAAGCTGGCCGGTCTGGTTTTGTAACAGCGTGACTTTGACAGTCATACCGATGTTATCGATTTGGGTTAGTGTCTCTTCATTGCAGAAGGTGACACCTGTGATATCAAAATCGGTATTAAGGGTCTGGAGCGCATAGTCGTGATAGTAAATGAGTGAGTCTGCGCCTATCGGGTCGTAATTACCGTCAGGACCGGAGATATATTGCGGAAGTGTGCCGCTGTTATCGGACACGGAGGTGAATGACTGGCTGAAATAATTATTGTTAAAATCAAAGTCCAGATTTGCAAGATTTTCGTCTGTTACATTTGCCAGATTAGGAAGGTAGGACTGTATACCGATAAAACGGTTCCTGTTAACTACCATTGTCATGGGGCTGTTGTAAAATTCGGAATTTCCTTCAATCGCTGTTTTTATTTTATATTCACCAAGCTGGCAAAACAGATTGTCATGAATCAAAGTGGTTATTCCGGGAAGCTGTGCCGATACAGAAATTATACCCCATTCAGCGCTTCCGGTCTCCAAAAATGCGTTGTTGTATATTTCCAGCTTTGCGCTTGAGAAATCACCTGTAGAATGCGGTGTTGTTTTGATACGTATAGTCCGTGTCAGTGAGTTATTTACAAAAGCACTGTTTTTAACGGTATAGTCCATATCATGGCGCATATTCATGCTGGAGTCCACATCGAAGATACTTATGTACATAGAGGAATCTGTAATATATGCGCCGTCCAGCACCAATGTGTCAAGATATTTTCTGAATAGTGCCGAACCATTAAAGCCGGTCACCCTGATATTCTTAACCGTCAGATCATTGAAATTAAAGGTGGTGTCCTGTGCTGTATAAAGATGTCCGGTCTGATTTTCCGATTTTATGTTTTGAAAGTACATTGTATCTTTACGGCGGCCGGTTACTGTCAGTGAAATGTTATTTTCGCTGTCCGTTCTGCTGCCGATGTCAACATCGTCAATGCTGACTTTATAGCTGCTGCCGGTAAATTTTATTCCGTCAATGACAAGGAAAAACTGCATTTGTTCATCTGCGGCTGCCTCTGCATCCTGGACAGTCTTTTCAAGTGTCAAAATATCGTTTGAGCTGACACGAGTCGTACGGTAAATAGTTTCGTCAAATACTGTTTCATTCTGGCTGTCCCATTCAGAGTTTGACGCTATGCTGCCGCTTGGAGTAAGCTCGGATACATCCGCATTTGGATCATTTGGATTTATACCGGCGTTGGTTCCAAGTATTATTGCACGGTAGTTTATCTTTATTGTACCGTAGGTCCCGGCAGTAAATATAAATACAGGAGTGTCATGCAGAATATCCGGATTGCCGCTGAGCCAATGAGCATATGCGTCATCAAAGTTAGAAAAGTGACGGTTTGCATCATATGGCTGAGTATATGTTGTACCGCGGTAAACAAAGCTCACATTTGAAGAAGATACATTCTCCCAGTCGCTGTCGATTATGTATGCAGATGATGCATATGAGTCATAATCAAGAACAATGCCGCTGGATATCGGTCTTATGACAGTGAGATTATAATCAATGTGAATATTACCGTTTGATACCCGGATGATGTATGTTTTGTTTTCTCCGCTTTGGACGCCGCTGATTGATGATGCCGGCTCATTGTTATAAATCAGCTGTGAAGAAGAGCCCGACGGAGTATTAACTGTGATATCTGCACTCGAGGAGGTTTCAGGAAGTGTAAGATTATAACCTCCGTTAAGTTCATTGTAAGATATTTGTCCTTTGTCTGAGGTTATATATTCAATAATAAGCTGTTCAGGTATCTGGCGAATGATCTTAAGTGTATATGTGGAAAATACATACAGGTTATCAGGTACACATATTTTAAGCTCAACAGTTGTTATAGTATCATTAAGTGATATATTAGATAAATCAGCTGTATTTCCGCTGATAAGATATTTACCGGTCAGTATATTATTTTCAAGATTTTCGATATATCCGTCCGTAAAATCCAAACTTTGCTGGTCGGAGCTGACATTCAGTTCAAGTGCTGAGTTGATGCTGTCAAAAACAAGTCCGTTTTTGTCCGTAAAATTGACGGATATGGGTGACTTTAGCGACGACATTGCATAATCTGTATAGTATAGACTGCAAAGTGCAAACCCCTGGGGGCATTTTCCTGAAGCTGCTGCAGAAAAGTCTTCAGAATAATCTGAAAAGTAATTTTGCGATACATCTATCAGTGAAAGTGCGTTTCCGTAATTTTTTGCACCGAACGAGCATGAAAAACCTACTATACGGTTATCGGTAAAAGAGAAATTTTCTCCGTTATACTGTAAGTTTTTATAGTCACATTCCAGAACTTTGCTGTTTTGAGAAGCACTGTTGATAAAAATATTATTTTGGATAACAAGTGAATTATAACAAACAGGTGACAGATCTAACAGTGCCCCTGAAAGACTGCTTTGGCTTGTAAATACGTTGTTTTCTATTGTGTATGAGATCAGGTGCTGTGCGCTCTGGACGCCGTCTCTTGCGTCTGTCAAAATGCTTGAGTACATATCAATACCGTCAAAGCGGCAGTCAGTAACGGTGACAGAGCAGTCCCATGAATAAAGCGTGTTGTTCCACTGCGAATCAAACAACTGCGATACGGCACCGTCGCTGTAACAGTTGACTACCGTCAGCAATGAAGGTAGATATCCGCCCAAAAGTATGTGTCTGCCGTCCGATTCTCGCGGCAGGGATTTTATGTATATCCCGTCCAGCGTATATGAATTTTGACTTGTTTTGACGGCGTCGTTTGTGATGCTGAATTGTCTGTAACCGTCTGCCGCGGTATCTGCAACGTTTATAATTGAGTTTTTGAATACAACAGAGCCTGATGAGGTGCGTGAGGAATCGTTAAAAGAACCTGTAAGCTCTATTCCTGATACGGTAACATCGGCGCAGGAAAGGGTTATTCCGCTGACCTGTGAGATTTTGCCGCTGTTCCATGCAAAGCCCTGATCCCAGTCGTAAATACCGTCGCCGATAATTGCCGGGCTCTCGTAATTTTCGCCGTATATCTGGCAAGGTTTTGTTATGTTGAGATGACCGTATGTGCCGTACGGCAGTATAATCTGGGGCACATAGCTACCGGCGGCTTCATATATTTTGTCCAGAGATGAAAATGCGTTTGTTCCTACTGTAAAAGTATAGACTTTACCGTTCCAGGCTGCCTTGTACTCGCTGCCGCTTGACATATTAGCTGTTTGCGGCGCAAGAAGATAGGCGTCGCTGCCAATTATTCCTTCCGGGTCTGTCCAGCTGTCTGCAAACGAATCGGACGCATCAGCGCCGTAAAGCTTGACTGTCATTATCTTGCTGGCAGAGCCGTTTGTGACTTTTGCATATACGGTAGTTATTACCTCTTCGGCCGGAGCGGTGACAGAGGTTATCAAATTTGTGCAGTCACTGTCTGAATAGAATGCTGAGCTTGCGCCGTCATCATAAAAATACAGCTGAGGATTGCTGATGTTTTTGCCGCAAGTATACTGTGCGGTTATAAGATTGTTGTCGTTGTCTATGCTAACGCTGTCAGCATCGTCATAAAAGCTTACGCCCGATACGTCCAGCATTCCGTCATATATTGTCATTGCATAGTCCTGATAGTAAACAAGATTTGCAATGTCTATAGGATCGGAGTACGGTGTAGAGGAGAAGTACTCGCTTTCCGTTCCCAGTACGTCCGAATGGCTCGTATAGGTAGGCGCAAAATAGTTATAGTTGAAATCCGCAACTATATAGCTGGCATTATCGGGCATGTTTGGGAACAGGCTTGTATAGCCTATGACGCGGTTGTGGTTGACTGTCATTGTGTACGCGCCCTGCTGATAACTTGTATTGCCGTTCAAGAATGTATTTTTATCTGCGCTGTTATATGTTTTATCGGCAATAAAAGTATTGTTGTGGATATCGATCTCGTATGAGGAATAACGAGAGGTCTTTGTGCTGTAAAACATAAGCGCGCCGTAAGACCCGCTGTTGTGCTCATAAAACAGGTTGTGATTGATCATTACTTTGCTTTTGTGGTTGCCGTCGGTATATCTGAATGTGATATTATAGCTGCCGGTGTTTTTGTATATGTACGAATTTTGCATTGTAAATGAAAAATTCTCTTTTTGCATGGATGAAGATGTTGCCAGATAACCGGAGCTTTGTGAAAAATATACTCCGTCCATACGGATAGAACAAGCATACGTTCCGTAAAAGCCTGAAGTTTTGGAATCTATGCTTCGGATATTTTTAAAGTCATAATTGTTTGTGTTATTGGGAGAGTTGCTGTCATTTATGTAGAATGAAGAATTGGTAGTGCTGATATTGCAGTTCTGTATTGTTACATTCATCTGGCGTGAGACTGCTGAAGATGTATCTTCAAGCGTCAGAAAGCTTGAAGCGGACCTGAAATCCACGCCGTCAATGATAAGATTGAAAGCAGTTGTTCCGTCATTTTGTGCGGCAAGCTCATATTTATTGTTTGTGAGTGATCCGTTGATGCGGGTAGACCGTGAAAAACCGTTTGCAACAGTTGTCGGGTTTGTGCGTGAGGTGTTTTCAGCCCAGCCTGATTTTGGATTTGCGGTATCCAGGTCAAGGCTTGCATTAGGAGAAATTCCTGCGTTTGCGCCCAGAATTATTGCATTATAGCGCACTGTCATACGGGGCTGACTGTAAGTGCCGGGTGCAAGTATAAAAACAGGGGTCTGTTCCGATATACCGCTTTTCAAATTTCCGTTTTCAAGGGTATAGAGCGACTCAAAGTAAGAATATGCAGAGTCAAAGCTTGAAAAGTGACGCGAAGGGTCGTATGTCTCATTATAAGTGGTGCCTCGGAATACATACGACAGATTTTGCCCTTGGCTTAAATTTGTCCACTGCGGGTTTACTATATATGCGGACGCCTGAAGTTGTGAATAGTTTAGCTGATGTCCTACCGATTCAGTCGGAACTACCGCATTTTCCGAAAGTGCATGGACCGAGATAAAATCTACAGGACATATCATTGCAAACATGGCAACAATAAGTATAAATGATATCAGTCTGTAAATTTTTTTCAACATATTAACTTCTCCTTTATATTATTAAATTTATTATAAAATCTTTATATATAATTGTCAATTAATAATACAAAGAGTATAGCCGGAGAAAATCAATTTTTTCTCCGGCTATATATAAAATTCATCCTTAAGCTGTCTTGAAAACAGACTGTCAACTGCCTTTTGCGGCGGTATACCGTTATACAGAGTGTCATATACTGCACGGCAAATAGGCAGATCGGTTTTCTGCATCTTGGCAAGGTCAATTATTGCTTTTGCAGTGTAATAGCCTTCTGCAAGCTTATCAAAATGCTCACCTTTTGCATACATTTGGCCATATTTTCTGTTATGGCTGAATTCTGAAAACAAAGTTGCTTCATAATCGCCCAGATGACACAGCCCATATGCAGACAATTCGTTACCGCCCAGATCGTGTATCAGACGGGCAATTTCCCGGGTGCCCCGAGACATCAACGCACCTTTTAGAGACGATAGTGAAAGTCCGTCTAATATACCTGCTGCAATTCCTATTACATTTTTAGATGCGGCGCCGATTTCGCTGCCTATAATATCCCGTCCGTAATAAAACCGAATAAGCTCACTTGAAAACTGTTTTATGAGAAAATCCGTGACGGCTTCGTTTTGACTGTCTATGACCATGCAGTTGGGTACGCCTTTCAGAAATTGTTGGACATGCCCCGGTCCTACCCAAACTGCGACCGGCACGCTGTCGCCCAGACATTGTGCCGTGACCTGAGACAGTCTGAGGCCGCTTCCGATTTCAAGTCCTTTCATACATAAGACCACTGTTTTTCCGGACATGTCAAACTCGCTTAGCTGCTGCATGAGACAACGCAGTCCCTGCGAGTTTATTGAAACAACAATGATATTGCACTCTGCAGTCGCCAAAGCCATATCATCTGTAAATAATACATGTTTATCAAATTTTACCGTTCCGTTTGTCCTGAGCTTTGCCAGGACTTTGAAGTTTTCCGAGTCGGGTCTGCCGCAGACAGTGACGTGGTGTCCAATTTTATTTAGGTACCATGCTATAAAACAGCCCCAGCGACCGCTGCCGATAACGGTTATATTCATGTAAACTCCTTACTTAGTCTGTTATTTCTTTGGAGGCAATGTCAAGCTCATGTTTATCATGATTAATAAAAGTGAGCTTTAACAGCCCGGGAGTGAGAAGTGCTGCGAGTATGACTACAAAGACAATTGCAGGAAATATCTCTGGCGCGATACATCCTGCGTCAATTCCTTTTTGTGCGACCATAAGCGCCACTTCGCCTCGCGCCACCATTCCTACCCCTACAGAGAGCGACTCGCGTCTGCTCATGCCGCTTATGCGTGCTGCCAATCCGCATCCGATTATTTTTGAAATCACTGCGCCGATCAGTAAAACTGCGGCAAATATTATAATTTGTCCAGTAACGGAGCGAAGATTTGTTTTAATACCTATGCCTGCAAAAAATATAGGTGTAAATACCATATAAGAGGCGACCGTCATCTTTTTTGCTACAAACTGACGGGATTTTGACAGATTACACAGTATAACTCCTGCGAAAAAGGCGCCGGTAATATCAGCGACTCCAAAAAATCTTTCTGCACAAAATGACATTATAAAGCAGAACGCCAGAGCCCATATTGCTATTCTGCGGCTTCTGCCGTGCTTTTTGGATACCAGCTTGAAAAGATAGTACGCGCCAAACCCTACTACTACCGTAAATACAAAAAACAGCAGTATCTGCGCAATGACTCTTAAAGGACTTACAGCTTCAGCTCCGCCTAACCCCGAGACAATACTCAACACCACAATACCTATAATATCGTCTATTATTGCCGCAGAAAGTAAGGTGGTGCCCACACGGGTTTTAAGTTTGCCCATCTCATTTAGCGTTTCTACCGTTATACTGACGGATGTAGCAGCAAAAACAACGCCTACAAAAACAGCACGTATGACTGTTGTAAAATTATAAGTGTCTGCAAAAAACAACCAGTAAATCCCGCCGCACATCAATATCGGTACAAATACACCAAGAGTTGCTATAAGACATGCTGCAGGACCTGTTTTTTTTATCTCTTTGAGATCGGTGTCAAGTCCGGCAATAAACATTAACATTATAACGCCTATTTCCGAGGTCTTCACCAGAAAATCAGACTGTTCCAAGATCCCCAGAAAGGACGGTCCGAGAATGACGCCTGCGAGAATAGCTCCCACCACTTGAGGCAAGTGTACTCTTTCTGTTATCAGTCCAAATACTTTTGTGGACAGGAGTATTATTGCCAGTGTGAGTAAAAAATCATACGATTCCATTTATTTTCCCCTGTTATACATATTTTCAAGTATACTGAATTATACAACCGGGATAAAATAAAATCAATATCAATTTACAACAAAAAAAGCCAGCCGCTGCGCGATAATATATCAAATCATATAATCGGGATTGAAAATATCAAATTGTACCGGGGTATAGAACATACGTTTGATTTGCTCGGCGTCCTGGGTAATGGACATTATCCACATAAGCTTTGCAAGAGCCGCCTCTGTTGTCATGTCATAGCCCTCCAGGACGTGAGAATACTTTTTGAGTTCACTTCCGGCAGCGTATGCCGATAGGTCGATGCCGCCGTGTTCTGCCTGAGTAGTGATGACGATTACGACACCGCGTCTGAACGCTGATTCCAAAACAGGCTCCAGACTGTTCAGCGGCATGCCTCCCGTGCCGTAGCTCTCGATAACGGCACCTTTCAGGCCGTCCAGCATCTTTTCCAGCTGAGAAGCTTTCATGGACGGGAAAATTTTGACTATAGCCACATCTTCATTTACGCTGTCAAAAAACGCGCGGCTTGCAGTCTGCTTTAGCGTAATATAGTGTATGATTCTGCCGTCAGTGACACGCGCGATATACGGAAAGTTGACGCTTTCAAAGGCGCTAAGGCTTTTTGTGTGTATTTTTTTTGCGCGTGTTGCCGATATCACTTTCCCGTCAAACACAACAGTTACTCCGCACAGCTTGTCCGAGCAGGCACAGATAAAGCTGTCGCGCAGGTTTGTTTTGGCATCGCTTCCGTCAAATCCGACAGGACGCTGCGAGCCGGTTATAACTACCGGTTTGCCCGGATTCTGTATCAGATAACTCAAGGCTGCTGCCGTGTAAGCTAAAGTATCTGTGCCGTGCGTTATCACAAACCCGTCATAATCAGCATAGTTTTTACGTATCTGATTTGCAATGCCGCACCAGTGGGCTGGGGTTATATTTGTGCTGTCAAGATTGAAAAGACAGACACAATCGATATCGCATATATCCTTTAGCTGAGGCATGAATCCTATAAGCTCCTCTGCGCTGAATTCAGGCTTGAGCCCGTCTTTTGTTATTTCGCATGCTATAGTTCCGCCTGTGCCTATGAGCAGTATCCTTTTTCTCATGAATTTCACCTCTGTATATTAATCGCCATAAATCAAAAGCGTTAACCGCCTGACAAAAAGTTTACATTTATTTATTGCCTATTCGTTATTGACTTTTACCTGGTATGTGTTACAATAAATTATATTTTTAGGGAGTGATAGGATGAAAAAATTAATAAGTTTTGTTGTTGTTTTCTGCATGGCGGCAACGCTGTTTTCTGTCTTCGCTTATGCACAGAATGAGGAACAACAGCAGCAGACATCGTCTTTGCAGGATGAGGACGGAAATCAGGACGAGGACGTAAGTCAGCAAGAAAAGAAAGTAGTGTCTGACATTATGAATGTCGATGCTGTATATAGATTTATAAATATAAACGAGAAACCCGATTTGTCGCAGGGCTACATAGATTTTACGTTTGATGACGATTCGCAGCAGCGCGTCTATCTTGACGATGAAAGACTGGCGGATTTTCCTGATACGTCACAGACGGGAAGACTATTGTATACATTTGAAATATACGGGAAAACATATACTCTTGATTTTATTGTGGTAGATACTGATTTTGATATGAGCGTGTTTACAGACCTCACAAAAAGTTATTGGGGATACGGGAAAATACGCGATGTCGTGTCGGCAGGTTTTTTCAGCGGTATGTCTGAGACAGAATTTGAACCGCGCTCAAATATGACACGTGCTCAGTTTTGCCAAATGATTTATAATATATTCCGCAACGATCCTCAGGTCATGACAAGTGATATACAGATAAGCTTTACCGATGTTGAAAGCGGCAGATGGTATTATGAGGCGGTCATGGCGTGTGCAGAGGCAGGTATAGTTGACGGCGTCGGCGAGGGAAAATTCAATCCGCAGGTTGAAATCAAACGTCAGGAAGCCGCTGTTATAATGATGCGTATCCTGATGGATCCGCAGGAGCTTGAAGCTGTCGATGTCGATGCCGCCGTCAGTGCAGCACGGCAAAACGGGATCGCGGCAGGCGATTTTGATACAACATCCGATTATGCAAAAAAAGCGGTCGCAGCCTCGCTTGGAGTCATATTCTTCGGCGATGCGGACGGTAACCTGACTCCTAAAAACAATATCATACGTGCCGAATGCGCGTCTATGATCTATAACTATTTCTTTGACGGCTATGAAAGCCCCGATGCTAAATATCTTGTTTATCTCAGCCCGTCCAACCAGATGACAAATCCGTATACTGGCGTCGATACCAACGAGGGCGAGCAGATGCAGCTTGTGGCGGCTTATGTCGAAAAGCGGCTGAAGGAGATGGGCTATGACGTTTACACAGCTGATGTAAATACATCTATAAAAGAAGATGCCGAGTTTAACAGGGCAGATGAGGCGGCGCAGCTTGGTGCAGACGCGTATGTAGCAATTCACTCAAACGCCGTCGGCTTTACAAACGACGGAAAATATCAGGGCACTACCTGTTATTATAACGGCAACAACAAAGGCGCCAAAGAGCTGTCACAGTTTATATACGACAGACTCTCTCAGTTTACTCCGACAAATGATAACGGAATACATGATGATATGTACGAAAGTCAGATAAACGGTCAAAAGCCGTATGCCGAGGTGCGTCTGCCTACTATGGCAAATCTGATTCTTGAGGTTGAGTTTCACGATTATCCGACATATGCCGAGTGGATAGTAAACAACATAAACGGTATAGGTGAGCAGATAGCGCTGGGCATTGACGATTATTTTAAATCTCTTTAATTAATAACCCGCCGCGGGCATAAGTCCGCGGCGGGCTTTTTTGCAGTAACACTCTTTAGGGGTGTTTTTTTGATTGTCTTGGAGGGTCAATTTTTTGTGCAGAGTAACATAGAATTATCAGGGAGTTGATTTTATGTTCAGAATTTACAGTATGAAGAGAATCGCTGCTGCCGCGCTTTCGGCTGTGCTTACAATCTGTTGTGTGGCTCTGCTGCAGGTAGAGCGGGCAAAAACCGTATCGGGGGATTATATAAAGTGGGTGGATTTTACGCCTACCACGTCTGTATTGCGTCAGGCGCTTGATATCGATATACAGTCCCATGACAGTGATACGCCTGTCAGCTGGATAGAGCTTTTGGCATATGCCGCGTGCAAAAACGGCGGCAAATTCACAAGCGGCAAGGATAAATATATAACCCAGCTGTATGAGCGCATACAGAACGCCGAGGATATCCAGACGATAACCGCCGATATGAAATACTATAATTACTACTATGAGGCTTACAGCGCAGTGCTGTCGGGATATGTCGGCTATAATGACGACGGCGAGTACGGAGTGCTTGTTTACTCTCCGTTTGCCGCAGGCTATTACTATTCGCATTATGATGATTTCGGCGCGTCACGCTCCTACGGCTACAAGAGAAAGCATCTGGGTCATGATATGATGGGATCTGTCGGCACACCGATAGTGGCGGTGGAGGGAGGCAGGATCGAGGCTCTGGGCTGGAACCAGTACGGCGGCTGGCGTGTGGGTATCCGCTCAAACGACGGCAGGCGCTATTATTACTATGCTCATCTGCGCAAAAACAAGCCGTTTGCCGAGGGTCTCAAAGAGGGCGACACGGTAAAGGCTGGCCAGCTTATAGGCTATCTCGGAATGACGGGCTATTCGTCAAAGGAAAACGTAAACAATATCAATACTCCGCACCTGCATTTCGGTATTCAGCTGATTTTTGACGAAAGCCAAAAGGACGGCGTAAATCAGATCTGGATCGACTGTTATCAGATAATTTGCTTTTTAGAGAAATATCGTGCAAAAATTTAAAAAAATATTGTTTTTTTTATGCAATTCGTTGACACAATGGTAAATATAGCCTATAATATAAGTAAATATAGATGTACACAATCTATAAATTAAGAATTATAAAACGGAGGGAAGTAAATGAAAAAGTTAAGGGTAATCTCATTTTTTGCAGTTATAGTCATGATTGTTACAGCTATGCCTTTTGCATTACCTGTAGCCAGCGCGGCTCCGGCGAAGGCGACATATACTTCTCCGGAGGACAGACAGATAATTCCGTTCTATGAGCTGTGGCTCAGATGGAACGGGGTAAGCGGAATCACGCATTATACTCTTAATATGCGTGATGTGACCCCGACAACAAGCATGACAGGGGTCAGCGGAGTTATTCCTATAAATGAAAACGGGCCTATGGTATATACAGATCAATATATCAGCGCAGGCTCAACATACTTTGTGGTACCGACAAGTATGCTTCAGCGCGGGCATTATTACAGATGGTGTCTTTACACCTATGATTCCGCGGGCAACAGGAGCTATTGCGGTGCGCGCACGTTCAAATTCGAGGCGGGCGTCAACGAAGGGGGTGTTATCAAGGACAGCCATATCTGGAAAAAAAGCTATCCCAGCGCGAGCAGTATAAATTACTTTATTGACGCAAGCAGTGTCGGCAGCACTGATTATTCACAGTACGATGCGCTTATCCAGTCCAGCATTATACAGTGGAACGGCATATCCTCTAACGTCTATCTTTACAGGGATTACAGTAATACCGATAAAAAACTCGGGGTATATGTGGGTAATCTGTATGATGAAACAGCTTTTGGTATGACATTTAGAGATGGAACAGCTGTCAGCGATCCGTATGCCTATCTTGAAGGCACCTTCAACTATGTCGACATAATTATAGATAAAAGTCACATCGATGCCAGAAGAGGGGAGTTTGATCAGAGCGATTATTTATATCAGTTTCATCAGTCCGTTGTCATACACGAGATAGGTCATGCGCTGTCTCTCGGCCATACCGACGGTTCCGACAGCAATATATCCTACACCTCTTTTACCCGCGCCAACAAGATACATGAAAAATTCAAGCTGTATTCAAGCGATGATGTCGGAAATATACCTTTGATGATGAACAGCGGTACCGGCGCGGACAGCTTGACAACGACCTTTGTCGACAGAGACCATCTTAGAATCAAGTGGGGTGAATAAAATGAAAAAATATATATCTTTGATATTGATTTGCGTAATTCTTTTTAGCCTCGGCTCGTGTAATAAAGACAATACCGACACGCCCCAAGTGTCCGAAGTGCCCGATTACAATCTTGAGGTGGGACACGAGAAATTCGAGGACCTGCCTGTTGTAAATGCAAGCTGTTCTTATCTGGGTTATGAAAACGAAAGTGAAATGTATGATGACTGCGATTTGGTAGTTGTCGGAATGCTCAACGAAACCTTTACGGACGGGGTCGGCAGAAGACACGGTCTTACAGGAGAAATACTTGAGCCTGACAGCCAGGAAATGGTTGCGAGTGTTTCGACAGTTCGCACTATGACGGTTCTTGAGGTATTAAAGGGAGAAAACGTAGGAGATACTTTGATGTATGCCAATGAAGCGTTAAGCATGGCAGGAGATGACGGCAATGAGGTAATAATGTGGCTGCCTGAAAATGAGTTTATACAAAAACAAAACGTAAAGTATATCTTTTACTTGTATGAATCAAGTCTTAAGGATGGGGTATATTGTGCCGCATCAGATCAGGGCGTCATAAACATTGACGGGCTTGATGAAAACGGCAGCCGCGGTAAGTATGTTACCGAGGAGCGTTATGATCAGGTAAAAGCGCGCTTCGGAGAGTACTTTGAAAAATATGACAGAAGCTCAGAACTGACAGAAGAGCAGTAAAAAGCTTCTGCAGCAGGGGGGGCAGCCGAAAGACATTAAAACTCATAGAAAAACATCTAAACTCATGCCTCAAAGTGGATAAGTCAAATTAACAAATATTGCTTATGAGCCGAGGCCGTCAGGCAGCAAACAAACAGCCGCGATATCTGCGGTAATAGATAGGGGTGCACAGATATGAAAAAATATATATCTTTGATATTGATTTGCGTAATGCTTCTGGGCCTCGGCTCCTGCAAGTCGGGTAAAATCGATACGCCCAAAGCACCACAAACGCCCGATTACAATCTTGAGGTGGGGCACGAGAAATTCGAGGACCTGCCGATCGTATATTCTAATGTCAGATTTTACAGATTTGAGAACGAAAGAGAAATGTATGACGACAGCGATTTGGTAGTTGTCGGAATGCTGAAAGACACTTATACTGATGGAATCCCCAAAAAATACGGACTTGACGGTCAGGAGGTACAGGATGGAAGCGGTGAGATGGTTGCAAGTTTTTCTACCTTGAGACAGCTTACTGTGCTTGATGTATTAAAAGGTGAAGATGTCGGTGAAACAATAACATATGCTAATACAGGAATAAGCAGTGTAGATACTGACGGTACGGAGATAATACTGTGGTTGTCTGACTATGAGTTTATACAAAAACAAAACGTAAAGTATATCTTTTACTTAAGTGAGTCAAAACGAAAGGACGGAGTTTATTATGCAGCGCCGGATTATGGCGTTATAAACATTGACGGGCTTGATGAAAACGGCAGCCGAGGCAAGTATGTCAGCGAGGAGCGTTATGATCAGGTAAAAGCGCGATTCGGAGAGTACTTTGAAAAATATGACAGAAGCTCAGAACTGACAGATCAGTGATTTTCTAAAATTATCTGAAAGCTTACAGACGAGCACCGTGAAATTCCTGTCAGTGTCACAGGATGGCAAATACTATAAACCGCTGCAATTATTGCAGCGGTTTTGCTTTAAAAAGAACTTGATTATCAGCAAAAACTGTGGTAAAATGTCACATGGTTAATTTTAATATACTGAAGGGAGTTCAAATTATGACTTATTCGCATGAAGTTGAAATGATGTGCCCGATTGCGAAGGGACCCAAGCACGGTCCTGCTCCGATTCCCGAAGAGGGAAAATGGGTAAAAGCAACTCAAATCTCAGATATCAGCGGTCTTTCGCACGGTATCGGCTGGTGTGCTCCGCAGCAGGGCTGCTGCAAGCTTACACTTAATGTTAAGGACGGTATTATCCAGGAGGCTCTTGTTGAGACTCTCGGCTGCTCCGGTATGACTCATTCTGCGGCAATGGCAGGCGAGATACTTCAGGGCAAAACTATTTTGGAAGCGCTCAATACCGATCTTGTATGCGATGCTATAAATGTTGCAATGAGAGAAATATTCAAACAGCTTGTTTACGGAAGAACACAGACTGCTTTTTCAGAGGGCGGACTTCCTATCGGCGCGTCTTTGGAGGACCTGGGAAAAGGACTTCGCTCACAGGTCGGCACTATTTTTGCAACAAATGCAAAGGGTGTACGTTACCTTGAAATGGCAGAGGGCTATATACTCAGCGTTGCTTTGGATGCAAATAACGAATGTATCGGATATAAGTTTGTGCATCTCGGCAAAATGATGGATATGATACGCAAGGGCGCGGATCCTAAGGATGCGTACGAGAAAAATATCGGTCAGTACGGCAGATACGACGAGGCTGTCAAGTACATAGACCCGAGAGCTGAATAGGGAAAGGAGGATACAATAATGGCTAATTTTGAAGGATATGAAAGAAGAATAGCTCAAATTGAGCCTGTT
Source organism: uncultured Clostridia bacterium (assembly GCA_944385895.1). Lineage (GTDB taxonomy): Bacteria > Bacillota > Clostridia > Oscillospirales > QAKW01 > RGIG9041. Next base: position 89,024 of record CALWYZ010000004.1, on the reverse strand, counting down.
CTTGAAAAATACGGATTTAAATCGCTGGAAGAGGCGAAGCAGTTTTGTCTTGATAAGGGCGTAGATGCTGAAAGTATTGTACGCGGAGTACAGCCTATTGCGTTTGAAAATGCTGTATGGGCGTATACTCTGGGCTGTGCAATAGCTCTTAAAGAGGGTGTAAAAACAGCTGCTGACGCCGCTGTTGAAATCGGCAAGGGACTTCAGGCTTTCTGTATCCCCGGTTCTGTTGCAGAGACAAGAAAAGTCGGTCTCGGTCACGGAAATCTGGCATCCATGCTTCTTAAAGAGGAGACAAAATGCTTTTGTTTTCTTGCCGGACATGAATCATTTGCCGCGGCTGAAGGCGCTATCGGTATAGCAAAAACAGCAAATAAGGTCAGAAAAACTCCTCTTCAGGTAATTCTTAACGGCTTGGGCAAAGATGCCGCGTTTATAATTTCAAGAATAAACGGTTTTACATATGTTCAGACGGATTATGACTTCTATACAAGCGAACTTAAAATTGTCGGCGAGCATGCTTATTCCAACGGCGATAAGGCAAAGGTACGCTGCTACGGCGCAAACGATGTTCTTGAGGGCGTTGCTATAATGAAGCATGAGAGTGTAGATGTTTCGATAACCGGTAACTCTACCAACCCCACACGTTTCCAGCATCTTGTTGCAGGAACGTATAAAAAATGGGCTATCGAAAACGGTAAAAACTACTTTTCTGTTGCATCCGGCGGCGGTACGGGTCGTACTTTGCATCCTGACAATATGGCTGCAGGTCCTGCTTCCTACGGTCTTACAGACTCTATGGGGCGTATGCACGGCGATGCACAGTTTGCCGGCTCGTCATCAGTTCCGGCTCATGTTGAGATGATGGGACTTATCGGTATGGGCAACAACCCGATGGTAGGCGCTTCTGTTGCATGCGCTGTTGCTGTTGAAGAGGCTATGAAATAATCATAATAGGTAACGGCCTGTTTATATTTGACTGTCCCGATTTGTGCAAACAGTACAATAAAGGCTTTTATGATAGTCAATATTAAATTTTAAGCAATTACTGACTTCTCTGTTCAAGGGGAGTCAGTTTTGTTTTGGTGTCTTTAGACGTAAAAATACCCCCCTGTTTTACCGGGGGAAAAAGAGCAAAGCTGCAAAAAATGGCAGCTTTATGTCAGCCAAAAAAATGTAAAAAGAATAACCTCCGGTATAATAGCAGTGGTTTGTTAACCGCACTACTTAAATACTGGAGGTTTTTTTATAAAAGAAAATAATGAGATAAAAAGTTTGGCTCACGGCAAATATAGGTGTCAGTATTTTTAGTATTTGCACTAAAGTACAGGCGGCTGCCTGAGATCACAATGCTTCAGCAAAACTTTTAGTGATTAAGCCGGTAATCACTTTTTATAGGGGTGGAGCAAGCCACCGGTTCAATGGTGCTGTTGATTTAATTGTACTTCTGAAGGATGTCATATGATATCTGTTTATCCTTGTCTCCTGTCCCGTTCTCTATCTGCTCATATGCGTTTAGGAATATTGTTCTATATTTGTACCCGCCATACTGATCATAATCATCTAAATATAATCCTATGATAAAGGTACGCTCCTCAACTGTTCTTTTTGTAAAATCTCTGTATTTTCTTATTGCAAACCCACCTCTGGCTAAATAATTACCATCAGGCTGCTGCTCTATTCCGCCTTCTAATACAACAGGTATTATGTCCCCTGCTTGTATTTCTTCACATGGTGAATACATCTTTTGCACATCAAATTTGTATCTGGAATATATTTTTTCAGCAAAATAATCCCTATTTATATTTTCATTCATTTCTTCTTTTTCATACTCTATAACAGATGTACCATGTTCAGGTAAAAATACTCCTTTTATTATTATACAGTTATTTTGAAACATGTTGTCTTCTAACTCTTGTAGATTCTGTCTAATTCCGTATTCCATATAGGAATTGCAAAGAAAATTTGTAGTCATGCGTTCACTGTTTGAATATTCCCATGCTTTATTTCTTATTTCTTCTGTTATAGGGAGCTCAACAGTAAACTTATCCTGCTTTGCAACATACTGTTTTTTGCCGTCTTTTTCTACTATCTCTACATACCCAAGGTCAACCGGCAGATAAGGTATATACTCCTCCTCTTGTGGCTCTGCAGGCTCTTCAGACTCCTCAGGCTCTTCAGACTCCTCAGGCTGCTGTGTTTCCTGCTGAGTATCAGACTGTTCCGTATCTGATGAATCGTCTGTTGCGCTCTCCGCCTTATCCTGAGCATTTATGTTTTCTTCGGACGATACTGTAGTTTCCGATACCTGATCATCTGCCGTGTTTTCCCGGCTGTTTTCTTTTTCAGCCTGTTCTGATACGCTTGCATCTGTCTGTGCTCCTCCCGGTTCCATAGACTCCGGCTTTCTTTTGCATGCACTGAGTGTTATTACCATTACTGTTAATATTATTATTGCCGTAATTCTTTTCATTTCATTCTCCCTCCTTTTAAAATCGTTTTGTAGCAAGTCTATAGCGATCATAATCCGCCAAAGAATTCCCTGTTGTATTTGAATAGTCAAAATCAGGGAACATATAGAAATTGCCTGTATTGAGCACAGATACTATATTGTTATTTACAGCAGTATGGGGCATTTTTAGACAATGACCAAATTCATGAACTATTGTTTTTACTATCTCATCAGATGTAAGGTCTTCTACATTTTCTCTTATAATACACAGTTCAACATTATCCCAGTTTTCAAAATATACATAATATCCTTCTGAATCCAAAATAGATTTTCCGTCTGAAATTTTAGCATCAAAATAAGCATATGCCTGTTCTAATCCTTCTGGCACCTGTGATTGATTTACATACTTTACGGTAAAGTCATAAGCGCTGCTGTTTTGTTCAAGAGTAAAATCATAAATCATTGAGATATCGTCAAGGTTTGCCTCAGCACATTGATTCCAGTAATCAGCAGCACGCCGTACCATAGCGGGAGTAACATGAGTAGATGTATTTATATTTGTATCTATCCTATAGCTTACTGTACTGTTGCCGCCGTTCTGAATTGTACGGCTGCTTGTGTCTCCATACCAATTCTTTGGAACTAAGTCCCAATCGTAATGAGATAATGCCTCCCTTTTATGCATAATTACTCTATTAGAGGAATCTACAGTAAGAGAATTATAAAATCCGCTACTTCGTACTCCCAATATAAGATAAGAATCAGGTCTGTTTGACCAGCTCCATGGTATTGTTACAAATTCGTCTCTGCCGTCACCGCTTGTAGAGTTTCGTATTTTCAGAAAAGCTCCGTCAGATATTGCGTGATCTACTTCTACATATTTATGCGCATAGTGTGAATACAGTTTATAGGAGGGCGGAGAATGTCCTGTTTTTACAAGAGAAAATTCCTGATTTTCACTTCCGTTAAAATCCGTCACAGTAAGAATAGTTCCATCAGCTGTAGATGATACGGTAAGCGCCTTATCTGATCCTTTATTTAAGATATATATTACATTATTATATATATTTAATTCGCCAGCCTCAGTAGCGGTTATTTGGTCATGAAAGTAAAAAAACGGCACAGAATCAGGTTGCATATTCGGCCACGGATTTATATAGCTGCCCCAAACCCATCCTCTGACATATTTCAGGACATTACCGTCATATATCATATGCTGTATAAATGCGTATCTGTTGGTTTTCCTTAGCAAAAGCGTACTAACTGTGCTGTCAACGTTAACAGAAGACCAGCGCAGAAAGTATGAAGCGTCCCCAGGTCCGTAACAAACGTTCTGGATCCTTGATCCGTCCTCCGGAATACCGTTATACAGACCCGGCCAGCGTATGTCGTGATTGCTCCATGAATAGCCGGAACAGCTTATATCGCCCACCGGAACATATCCGCAATAGTATGTTCCGTTATAATGATAGGCTATATAGAAATAATCCTCCTCGCGTTCAATTACAGTAATGGATTTACCGGGTGCTATATAAATAATATTACCGTTTATTTTATAGAAATATACCGGGCAGTCATCTGTAGAAAAATACGGTGCTCCTCGTAAATATACACCGTTTACTACAGTGCCCGAAACTAAATTGTACCCTACAAACTGAGTAGACAAATCCGCAACACTTGCTCTTGCTGCAGGAACACTGCTAATTGTCAATGAAATTACAATCAGTATCAAAATGATTCTTTTAAACTTTTTTCGCATAAATTCCCTCCTGATTTTTACATATGAACCGTACTGTTACATTAAGCATGTCAAGTTAGTTTCAAATATATCAAAATGGGGATTTGCGTAAAGTTAATAAACCATTTCAGACACCCCCTGCCCGCTGAATTATAATTTCATTTATATTTGTTTTAAAATATGGAAAATGTTGCAAAATTTATTAATTTTTTTTAATTTGTAGCATTGCACAAAATAGTGCTGTTTTTTTTCGTTAATATGACGGGTTTATGTGCAAATTTACTAAAAAGGCATTGCCGATTTAATTTTCCTTGAATTTTTAAACTTTTCAAAAAGGCTTATATGGTATTCAATAATAAATTCTAAGCAGTAAACTGACTTTTTTCAAGGGGGGCCAGTTTTGTTTTAAGCTGTATTCTTTGCGGATGTATAAGTGGATTTGCGCACCTTCATAGGTCTTGTGCTTTATTTTTTCAATATATTACGTTTTAAAAATTGAAAAGAAGTTTTCAGCAAATGCATTGTTATGAGGGGTTTTCTTTTATATATGGTGTAATGTTGTATAATTTATTTAGCTTAAAAAACCCGAATGAAGTGTATGAAAGCCTTGGTCACTGTGGAGCTTTACCTCTGAGCTGCTTTTTCTTTTTTTGAAGCCCTTAGAGTACTTAAAACAAGATTTACAGTTTGCTCGGTTTTTGTCTTTTAGACAATGATACTATTGTTAAACAAATATACTTTTTCATAGCTCTTAAACTTCAAAAAATATGCACATTCTGCCAATGGGATACTTATTTTTATTAGGTGGTTTTTTGGTATAACAAAACTCCTACGGTAGTTTTATATAATCTACCATAGGAGGCATCTTTTTCTGTTGTTTGTTTATAACGGACCTGTTAATCATACGCAATAAGCTTTTTTGCATGACTGCAGTTGGTTGCAAATGATTTATAATCAATTAATATCAAGCTTATCTCGTGTTACGCAGTTGAGCCATCTTTTTCCGTGAAGGCGTATAAGACAGGTAATTGACTTTAACAGTTCATCTGTTTTCATAAATGCCAGCACAACAGGCACCGGCAGACTGAAATAAACAGCGACCAGTGACGACGGAATCGCAACACCCCATAAAAGAGCAAGCTCAATTATCAGGCAAAACCGTGTATCCCCCGCACCGCGGAGTATACCGACAATGCTCACAGATGAGATGCTTACAAATATAGAAGCAACGGCTGTAACAAATATCATGTCGTGTGTCAGCAGTATAGTTTCTTGCGGCAGATCGTAAAAGCTGAGTATAAGCGGGCGCAGCAGCAATATTACTGCAAAAGTTAACAACCCCATAAAAAGACTTATGATTTTCAGTGTATGAGCACGTTCAAGAGCAATATTGGACTGATTTTCACCTATTGCCTTGCCCACAACGACAGCTGCAGCATTGGCAACTCCGAATATAACTACTGACGCCAGCTGATAGATAACGGTAGCTATTGTGTTTGATGCTACCGGGTCTCCCGTTGAATATGTAACATGTCCGAGAATCGCAGCCTGCATACTGATCGCAATAGCCCACATCACCTCGTTTATTACAACGGGAGTACTGTACCTTACAAGATCCTTTGCAAGAAGCCTGCTGAATTTTGTCATATGTGAAAATCGCAGCGCAAGCTTTTTATCGATACAGAATACATATATGATCGTCACAATAAATTCAACAAGCCGCGCTATCAATGTCGCTATTGCGGCGCCTCGTATACCAAGCATCGGAGCACCGAGATTGCCGAAAATAAGCACCCAGTTTAAAAATACATTGGTAACAAGGCTTGACAGGTTGACAAAGACCGATATTTTTACTATCTGAACACCTCTGAGTGCACACAGCAAGGTGTTGCCAAACGCAAAAAATACATATGCAAACCCGATTATTCTAAGATATTGCGAACCTGCATCTATTATTGCATCGTTATTTGAAAAAATTCCCATCACGGTTTGCGGAAATGCAATTACCGCAACGGCAAAAAGCAGTCCGATAAATGTGCCAAGTTTGACAACCATGGATATTATGGTTCGTATTGCTTTAAGGTCGTTTTTACCCCAGTACTGAGCAGATAGTATCGATGAACCGCTGGCAAGACCGAAACAGACAAGTGACAGTATAAAAAATGGATTGTTTGCAAGCGAAGACGCCGAGAGAAGTATCCCGCTTTGATCCGCCGCTCCCAGCATAAGTGTATCCGCAATATTTGTAGCCTGGGTGATTATATTTTGCAGTGCTATCGGTACGCATATGGAAAACAGCATTTTATAGAAGTTTTTGTCTTTAACTATTTTCATAAAAATCCTTAAAAACAGGACGACCAAGCCGTCCTGTTTATTCTATTTCATTAGTTGTTCATCATAGTGTGCACGCTCACCGCCGATGAGCTTGGGGCGTGTTCTGGCGCAGACCACATTTGCCGCGCCTATTGTGCGCTGGTCTATTCTAAGCGGTACCGCAACGGTCATAAGGTGCATACCTATCAGTGTCCCGCCTATGTCTATTCCTGCGTTTGCCTTTATGCTTTCGGCGGCAAACGGAGCTTTAAAAGTTTTGTATGCCGCCGTAGCAAACGATCCTCCCGCTTTAGGGAAAGGCACTACATTTACGCGCTCGTATCCACGCTTTTCTGCTATTTCCGTCTCTAAAATAACGGCACGGTTAAGATGTTCGCAGCACTGCGCGGCTATATATATCCCGTGCTTTGTGAAAAATCCATAAAGCGTACCGAATATTATTTCTCCTGTTTCAGGGGATGAATTTTTGCCTATAATGCCGCCTGTCACTTCGCTTGTCGAGCATCCTATTATTACCAAGTCACCGGCCTTAAGACTGCTGCCCTCAAGTAATTGCTCAGCAACAGCCGTCGTCTCTTTTATTATGTCTGTCACAGTCTCTGTCCTTTCTGTCATAACATCCGCATACCCAGATCACGTCTTCACCGATACGCTCTACATCGCACCACGGTATTTTAATGCAGTCCTTACCTCTAAAGATTGAAAAAGCATTTTTATCAGGTACGATAAGATTTAATATCTGACCGCATTTACAGTCGATCTGTACATCGGTAGGGTAACCCAGTTTTCTTCCGTCCTGTGCACAAATAATTTCTTTTTTGCACAGCTGAGTTAGACAACAGAATTTCATACAATCACCGATACAGTATATTACAGTTTCTCGATTTTATTGCATGCGTTTTCCATCCAGTCGCCTTCAAAAAGCTCTATAAGTCCTTTATCACATTGCAAAGCAAGATTGGGATCAATCGGTATTTTTGCAATAAGGTCAATATTTTCTTTATCAGTTATTTCTTCGATATGGCTGTCGCCGAATACATTTATGCGCTTACCGCAGTCGGGACATACAAGATAGCTGTAATTTTCAATAACGCCTATTATCGGTATATTCATAAGCTTAGCCATTTTTACGGCTTTGGCAACAATCATTGATACCAGTTCCTGAGGTGAGGTTACTACAATGATACCGTCAACAGGCAGGCTTTGAAAGACAGTCAGCGGTACATCTCCCGTACCCGGAGGCATGTCCACAAACATATAATCAACGTCGTTCCAGATAACATCTGTCCAGAACTGTTTTACGGCGCCCGCTATTACAGGTCCGCGCCAGATTACAGGATCATTTTCATTTTCAAGCAGCAGGTTGAGGGACATGACCTTAATACCGCTTTTTGTCTCGGCCGGATATATGCCGTTGCTGTCGCTTTCGGCTTTTACTTTAAGACCGAATAACTTGGGTGCGGAAGGTCCTGTGATATCTGCGTCAAGCAGAGCCGTTTTTAGTCCGCGGCGCTGCATTGAAACAGCCAGCATAGCTGTTACAAGGCTTTTGCCGACGCCGCCCTTGCCGGAAACTACTCCTATTACTTTTTTGATATTGGAAAGCTCATTCGGCTTTTCTTTTTGAATGCCCTGATTTCTTGAAGCGCAGTCCTGCCCGCATGTAGAGCAATCATGTGTACATTCTGACATGTTAAACATCTCCTATATTTATTTTTTAAGTTTCAAACACCCGATAAGCATTGTCATCGGAAAAATTATAGCAAATAAAAGACCTGTTTGCAAGTGTTGGGAACCGTTAGCGATCATACCTACAAGCCAAGGCCCGAAAGTGCAGCCGATATCTCCGCCTATTGCAAGCACGGCAAACATAGACCCGCCTGCGTGCTTGTATTTCTGCGCAGCAAGACTGATGACCCCCGGCCACATCATACCTACCGACATGCCGCAAACCGCGCACCCCAGAAGAGATACTACCGGCCACGGACAAAGAGAAGCTGTAAGATATGAGGCAATACAAATAACAGAGGACAGTATGAGAAGTGTTTTAAGCTTGTATTTCTTTTCAAACTTTACAAAAAATACTCTTGCAAGCCCCATCATAAGCGCAAACGCACAAGGACCGAGCAGATCGCCGACGCTTTTTGTGACATGAAGTCCCTGTTCTGCAAAGTAAGACGCCCATTGCGACATTGAAAGTTCACTTGCTCCGGCACAGAACATGAGTAGAAAAAAAACAAGGAATACAGGGCTTGTTATCAGCGTTATAAACTTCATTTTCTGTTCCGGCTGACACAGTGCATAAACCGGAACCGCAGCAAACAATATCGTATTAAGAGCGGGTATTATCGCCCATATCACCGGCAGTATATTCCAGCTGTCTATAGCGAAAACTGCAAAAAAAAGCGTTGACAGCAACATTACCGCCATTTGTCCCCAGCAGTAAAAAGAATGCAGGATACTCATATTCGCCGCTTTATTTTTCAGAGGCAAAGATTCAACAACAGGACTTATCACTACTTCGCAAAGACCTCCGCCGACTGCGGACAATACTACTGATATTATTATACCTGTAATCGGAGAATTAAACAAAAATGGTAAAAACGACAGCCCGCAAAGTCCTAAAGCTGCACAGATATGCGCCGTTACCGCCAGAGTTTTAAACCCGATTTTGTCAACATATGCTGCGGCTATTATGTCTACAATGATCTGGACACCGAAATTCATAACTATAAGCAGGCTTATCTGTGTAAGATTTATATCAAATCGGTTTGAAAAAGTCACAAACAGTAGCGGTATAAGATTGTTGACTATTGCTTGTGTAACATATCCTGTATAGCTTGCCGCAAGCGTGTGTTTGTATGTTAGCTTCATATGTTAACCCCTTAGGCAGTAATTATACCACACATAAATTAAAAATCAATATTAAACGATAATTAAAACTCAGTTTATACATTTTTCATATTTTTATGTTTTAATATAAGTGTGCTAAAGAGAAGCACGACTTTTTCATAATTCTCCCCCATATTTTCTCCTATTAGCAGCCGCCCGGGGGTAAGCAGCCTGTGGCGGCAGTAAACAGCAATACACCGGAGTGGTTGACGTCACTCCGGTGTATTTGCTTTTTCAGTCATAATATATTATGCAAATATGACGCTGTATGTCACGCGGCTGTCTTACAGCGCATCGATATAATTTATAAGCTTATCAAATCCCCCGTGAGGGTATCCGGACAGATCTTTACCTGATTTATTTATAAGGCAGTCATCGACGATAAATATTTCCATACCCAGCAGGCAAGCAGCGGTATCTTCGTCTGCGTCATTACCGACCATCAGACATTCATCAGCGGTGACGTTCAGCTTATTGATTATTTCATTGAAGTATTGCGGATTCGGTTTACAGTACCGGCTGTTTTCATATGTGGTGTAAAGTTCAAAATCATTTATATCAAGGCCTGCCCAGCTGATTCTGCTCTCAGTAGCTGCCGCCGGGAAAATAGGGTTTGTGGCAAGAGCGACTTTAAGGCCTTTTTGCTTTGCCAGCTTTACCGCCTGTACGGCTTTTTCCTGATAACCGCAGTATTGTTTGGCATTTTGAAAATCTTTAAGATAAAACTCGTCAAAAACAGGTATATCTTTAAGACATCCGTCGCCTAAAATTTTTGAAAATTTATCCCAAAATACCTCTTTATTTGTGCGAGATCCGTCGTTTTTTACCATGGCATACGTGCCTTCCCAGACAGCGCTTACAAGAGATTTGGCATCATATCCGTATGGCGTAAGCTTTGCAGCCAGCAGCCCGAAATAACCTTTTGTAAAGGTGTCATTATCCATTGGCAGCAGCGTGCCGTCCAGATCAAACAGAACAGTAGTGATCATTTCAGCCTCCGTAAACAGCCTGCGGCACAACACGCTGTCCGAATATAAATAATGTCGGACCATACAATCATTAGCCGTTTGTACCCACAGCCGTACTATCTTTTTTAAACAGAGTTATTTTATCATATCGTTTTTTTTATTTCAACCGTAAATATTATCCGAAAAAGAATATTTGATAAAGTTTTTAATAATAAAAAATAAAATCCTGTGTCATTAAGACACAGGATTTTATTTAATTTTTTACATTATTTTTTTACGGCGTATAACTATTGTTGTAATAATTACGGCGGCCGCCAGAATTGCTGCAATAACGGCTATCCAAATGTACGTTGTTATGTTTTGGGAGTCTGTAATATCACCTGTATCAGCACTGCCGTTATTTTGCTGTGCTCCGGGTTTTTCAGATGTCTGAGAGTCGTTTTGCTGGGTATTGTCAGAAGACTCCGTACTTTCGGTGCTTCCGTTATTTTGTCCGCTGCCATTCTGATTTTGATTGGGACGGTTTATATTATTTTGTCCGTCATTCAGGTCTGAGTCCTGATCTTCATTATCACTGTCGTTATTGTAGTCAGACGGAGTTTGATCATTACTGTCGTTATTGTCGTCAGAAGGGGACTGATCGGTATCATCGCTTTCATCATCGGAAGTTTCGTCATCGGCAGGATTGTTCTCCTGTTCTTCCTCTGCCGTCAGTACTTTATCCATACTGTCAATAAATTTGGCAGTATTCTCTGTTATATCCGCCTGGGATGCTGATAATTCAACGGCATCGATTCCGTTTTGAAGCGCTGCACTCAGTGCCGCCTTGCCGGCGTCTGAATATTCACTCAACTCATATGAAGCGTATGCATTTTCAAGTTCAAGCATTGCATCTGCTTTACTCTGAGAAATTGAAAGAGCCTCATTCAGCGTATCTTCCATATCTGCCGGAATATATTCCTTTTCCTGCTCGCTGAGTGTGTTATATTTTGAAAGCATATCTGATATAAAGGACAGATGTGTGCTTTTTATGTCGCTTGGGGATGCGGTATCAAGACCGTTAAGCTCTGCATACCGTGCTGCCGCCGCGTTCAGGGTTTCTATTTCTCTTATCTGCGATTCCAATTCGGAAAGTACCTGAGCGGCAAGCTCTAAAGCTTTATCACTGTCGCTGAGTGTACTGAATGCAGCTAAATTTTCAAGCTGCGCATCAAGCAATGACTGCTTGATTTTCTGACTTAATTCTTTTATATTTTCGCTCGAAAGCGGTTTTTGTGACAATGCGTTTAAAACATCAGCATACAGAGTACGCCAGCCGTTTTCTATTTCATCAAGACGAAGCTCAATTGTAAGAACGGCTTTCATCCCGGCAATAGCAGAATCAACGATTTTCTGCATTTTTGAAGTGTCTTTGTCCGCGTCTGTTACGGCCTGAACAGCATCGCTGTATATTTTAGCAATGGTACTCCAGTCTTCATCGGTATAGTCTGAGTTTTTATAGCCTGCAAATGCCTGCTCCAGCTGTTCCTGGTACGGCTTTTGAAGCTCAGTTGCTTTTAATGACCAAACTGCATACAGTGTTACTGTCTCTCCGTTTTCCGGTGTTAGATTTCTCACCGAAGCCTTATCTGCAAAAACAACAGGTCCGTTGGGAGATTTACTCCAGCCGATAAAGTCAAATCTGCTGTTGGTGAATTTGTTTTCGGAAAGTGTGACGTCAGAGTCAAAATATCCGGTGTCATCGTCCATGCTGCCCTGTGCTTCATCATGGTTTTTGTCATAGGTTAGGATACGTCAATACCGTTGTATCAAGGGCTTGTGCGGAGCTTCGGTTACAAAGCAAGAACGCTGATAAAGACACAGATTGTATCCTTATCAGCGTTCTTATTTGGCGGAGAAAGAGGGATTTGAACCCTCGCGACGGTTACCCGCCCTACGCCCTTAGCAGGGGCGCCTCTTCGGCCTCTTGAGTATTTCTCCAAGTTGACGAAAATATTATTTTTGTCTGCATAAAAGTATGCATGTATTATAATACAACATTAGCCGTGTTGTCAATAACAATTAAAAGCTTTTATTGTATTTTGTTTTAAAAAACTTTGCTTTAAGAAAAGCCATGCCTTTTTTAAACTTATTTACTTTTTCCATATAAACAAACGGATATTCGGTATAGCTTACACCGTTAGTGTTAATCCATACATCCAGCAGCAGCTCCGAAACACGCCCGAAAAACCGGGCATGAAAACTATCCATATCGTCTGTCGGAACACGCTTTTCAAGCTCAAAAAGTATGTCAAAAAGCCAGCTGCAATACTCATCAAACCGGCCTTTTTTCATTATCATCATATTAAACATATGAGCGTCTGTACGTTTTTTCAGGCGTTCAAATTCCGGATAGTAATCGGGATATTTTTCACGTATTATGCGGCCTGTCTCTTCAAGAGGCTTTGGCTCAAGTGTGTTTACATAATGTGAATAAAGATTTTCTATATAATACTTGCGCTTTTTAGGCAGAATTGCATCATAGCGCTCAAGAAGGGCAGCCGCAGTATCAAAATCAAGAAGTCTGTTACGGCTTTTGCCGAAATGACGGCGGTAATGAACAAGACCTATTGCATCGGCAACAATATTTTTCCATGCCCAGTAAAGCCCAGTCAGTTCACAGAAATATGGATTCTTTTCGGATATATTGTCGCCTGCGTCGTCACACTGATAACCTATTTTATCATGCAGAGCACTGCCCACCTGCACAGGCAGATACATACGGTCCTCGGGCATTTGATATTTTTTGTGTGATGCTACGATTACCTTTATGTCCAACACCGTTACCTCCTACATAGATCCTTCTTTTTTAAACACTACCATTATTGTTTTTAAAAGAATTTTAAAATCAAGACCGAGATTCCATTCGCTGATATACTGCGTGTCAAGTTTGACAACCTCTTCAAAATCAGTGATATTGCTCCTGCCGCTAACCTGCCACATGCCGGTGATACCCGGCTTGATAGCAAGTCTTGCGCGGTGATGCTTTTCATATTTTTCCCACTCGTCCATAGTCGGCGGACGTGTGCCTACAAGACTCATGTCGCCCTTGAGTACATTTAAAAACTGGGGAAACTCGTCCAGGCTCAGAGCCCGAATTTTAGAGCCGATACCGAATTTGAGAGTACCGTCCGGCAAAATCTTGTTGCCGATTATGCGTGGATCAAAATCCAGCTTAAACATCATTCCGTCTTTTATTCTGTTGTTGTCCAACAGTTCTTTTTTTCTTTCCTCGGCATCCATATACATGGTGCGGAATTTATAAATCTTAAACTTTTTGCCGTTTTTACCGACGCGGTACTGTGAGAATATTACAGGTCCGGGCGATGAAAAATAAATAATCGGAGCCAGAAATATAAAAAGCAGTCCTGTAAAGACACAACCCAAAAGCCCGCCTATAATATCCATGGCGCGTTTTACCACGGTTTGTAAAGTCGTTGCATAATTTATGCTTGTCGTGAGCACAGTGAAATCTCCGACTTTTTCTATGAGCTGTTTTTTGCCGAGCATATCAGCATCGATATCCAGTTTTTCGTGGACTGTAACACCCATTATCACGAATTGGTCTATCATTTCCTGAGGGTAGGGAATGGCTTTGGAAAACGCGGTGAATATTTCATCTACCCATTCATGACAGACATAATCAATAACGTTGTTTTTGTCGGCAACTACAGGTATACCATCTATACTCTGGCCGCACATGTCGCAGTCTATAACCGCAATGCCTGACAAACAGAATTGCTCATAATTGTTTTTTATAATCTGTGGGACTATATCGTTGACCTTATCGCCGGTCGTGATTATAAGCATTGAGCGTTTTCTGTGATCGGCGCGGTTATTGTGCAATATTGCGTGCTTTCGCCATATCCGGACAAGATATGATGTCAAAAGATAAAGTATGCCCATAAGGAACATGGTGACACGGGAGTAGTAGAAACTTTCCTGTATCGAAAAAAGGTAGAGTACGGAAAGCAGAAGCAAAATGGCAACATGCTTTAAGGTCACGGCAAATTCTTTATAATAACCGCGCTTGAGCACGCCGTTTAGTGTTTCAAAGAAAAACAGGACGGCAAAATCCGCAAAAGTGATGAATATCGCCATATTGCGATAAAGCTGATCGCCGTAAGGATTATCAAAGCCGTGGCGTATAATATAAGACAGTGTAAAAGACAGGTGCAGACAGAGCAGGTCCAGCAGCATGAAATCATAATGCTTTGCCCAGCCGCTTGATTTCTTTTTGTACATATCCGTTTCCCCTTTAAATTATGGATAGGAACTAAAAAAGCTATTGATCGGCAGTATCGGTCTGTTGTTCGTTCTCAAGAATAAAGTTTTCTATTACTTTTGCCGCCTCATCAAGGTCGTAAATGTAGTACCATATACCGTTTATCATCTGACCACCCTTATCCAGGTCAGAAGTCGGCATACCAAGCGTTTCAAACTGAAGTGAACCCATGTTGGTGACGGCCCACGTTCCCAGTGAAAGTATCTCGTTGTTTGTAAGAGAAGTTGAGCATTCGCTGAGGATAAGATTTATAAGCTGAGGATATTTGAGCGGGCTCAGATCCTTAAGCTTTTCATATATTGCCATGAGCACCTCACGCTGGCGCTCACCTCGCATCACGTCTCCTCCTACATGACGTACTCTGCAGTATGCCACGGCCTGTCCACCAGTCAGATTCTGAGTGCCGGCCTCTTTTATATATTCGCATTCAATGCCCATACTGTTCATGTACGGAATATAATTTGCATTGATATCGTTCATTTCGGCGCTGCTGACATCTATTGAGACGCCGCCCACATAGTCGATTATGTCAGCAAGCGCCCAGAAATTGGCTGTGACATAATCAGTTATATTCAGGTTAAATGCGCTGTTAAGTGAATTTAGCGCAAGCTCCGGACCGCCGAAAATGTAGGCATGCGTTATCTTATCCTTGCCGCGGCCCAGGATATCAACATAGGTATCTCGTGCGATAGAGGTCATTTTTATCTTTTTGTGCTTGCGGTCGAATGTCAAAATCATTATGGCATCTGAACGGCTGGGCTCGTCCACGTATCTTGAGTCAATACCGTACAGTGCAATGTTTACAACATCCTGACCGTCGTACACGTCCTTTGCGGATTCGGGAATTTCTATATTATCCGGGTCAAAGGGCTCTCTGTTTATCTGTGACAGCCAGATATGCGCTGTGGCTAAAAGCGTTATTGCCAGAACCAGTATCACAGACAAAAACGAAGTCAGAAACACGGCAAGAGACCGCTTTAAAGTTTTATTTTTGCCTTTATAGAATTTTTTGCTGTATATATTAAAATTTCTTTTGTTTTTGTTCGACATTATTATCCTCAGAAAGATTTGCTTTCATTCAAAATTTAATAATACTGCTAATTATACATTAAGAATCAGTTAAAGTCAATAATCATAAAAGAGCATATACTCACATAAAGTATAAAATTGAAAATTTTTGTAATATTTATATATATATGTAACCAAAACGGCAAAACGTTGCATTTTTTTAAAAATTCAAATAACAAATTTGTAATAAAGTGTCTTCTTTATACTGCAACACGGCATAAACAGGCGTAATAAAGAAATTAATGTTGTTTTTTAGCATTGTATGTGGTAAAATATCACTGTATTAATTTGCGTTATGAATGCAAACCTGGAGGAAAAAATATGTATGATTGGCTGATAGTCGGAGCCGGATTGTATGGTGCCGCTTTCGCACAGCAAATGAAAGAGGCGGGAAAAACCTGTCTTATTGTTGAGAAAAGGGACCATATAGCGGGCAATATTTATACACAGAACATTGAAGGGATAAATGTACATCGTTACGGGGCGCATATTTTTCACACATCTGACAAAGAGGTGTGGGACTATGTCAACAGATTTGCACAGTTCAACAATTATATAAACAGTCCTGTAGCAAATTTCAGGGGCAAGCTGTATAACATGCCGTTTAACATGAATACGTTTTATCAGATGTGGGGAGTAACGACCCCTCAGCAGGCAAAACAGATAATTGACCGCCAGATAGCCGAGAGTGGGATCGATGAGCCTAAAAACCTTGAGGAACAGGCAATTTCTCTTGTGGGCAGGGATATATACACGACTCTTGTAAAAGGATATACAGAAAAGCAGTGGGGGCGTCCGTGTACTCAACTGCCCGGATTTATTATAAAACGGTTGCCGGTAAGATTTCGGTTTGACAACAATTATTTTAACGACCGGTTTCAGGGAATACCTGAGGGCGGATATACGAAAATGGTTGAGAAAATGCTTGAAGGTATAGAGGTAAGGCTTTGCTGTGACTTTTTTGGAAACAGACAGCAGCTTGCAGGCGAGGCGAAAAACATACTTTATACGGGCTGTATAGACAGATATTTTGATTTTTGCTACGGCGATCTTGAATACCGCAGCCTGCGCTTTGAAAATGAGATCCTTGATACGGAAAACTATCAGGGCGTTGCGGTTGTAAACTATACTGATACTCAGCCCGACTATACTAGAATAATAGAGCATAAGCATTTTGAATACGGCACCGGGCCCAAGACTGTAATAACCAAAGAGTATTCCGTGACCTGGCAGCCGGGTATGGAGCCTTATTATCCTGTAAACGACGACAAAAACGCACAGCTGTATGAAAAATACGCACAGCTTGCAAAAAAAGAAAGCAACGTCATATTTGGCGGAAGACTGGGCGAATATAAGTATTATGATATGGACAAGGTACTTCGCAGCGCGCTTGACTGTGCGCGCAAAACAGAAAACCAGCTATAACTATATAATTTGTTTGCGCCGGACACGGCAGAATCTGTCTGCCGTGTCCATCTGACAGCTTAAGGAGAAATAACTTAAAATGGAAAATGAGTTGCCGCTTATCAGCGTTATAGTACCCATTTATAATGTGGAAAAATATCTGCAAAAATGTGTTGACAGCATACTTTCACAGACATATAAAAATACACAGATAATCCTTGTCGATGACGGGTCTCCCGATAACTGTCCTCAGATCTGCGACGAGTATGCCGCAAAGGATAGCAGGATAAAGGTCATACATCAAAAAAACGGCGGAGTGTCCGCTGCCAGAAATGCGGGATTGCGCAACGCGCAGGGTAAGTTTATAGCATTTGTTGATCCGGACGATTATGTCTCTGATGACTTTCTGCAGTTTATGTACGGTCTTATCTGTAAATATAACGCGGATATAGCGTCATGCGGAGCTCTGGAGGTTTATCCGTCGGGAAAGACCGCGCCTCAGTGCGCTGATACCGACGTACATGTAATGGACAGACGTCAGGCGCTTGAGCGTATGTGTTACAATGACGGATTTTATATTACGTTATGGGACAAGCTATTTAAAGCCGAGCTTTTCGACGGTATCGAGTTTACAGAGGGCAAGCTGTATGAGGACACAGGCACGACATATAAGCTTGTTGACCGCGCGGACAGGATCGTATCCTGCTGTCAGATCAAATACTACTATGTCATATCCCCAAGCTCAAGCTCTATAACCACAATTTCATTCAGCAGAAAAAAGCTTGATTATGTGGAAATGGCTGACCAAATGGCAGAGTATATCATCACTAGATATCCGGATCTTGCCCCTGCCGCCCAGCGAAAACAGCTGCACGCGTGTCTATCGACACTGACTCAGCTTGTAAACTCGTCGATGCGTGACAAGCAGGTCGAACAACAGCTTTTGAAGCGTATCGGCGCTCTTAAAAAAAGCGCTCTGAAAAATCCCCGCACACCGAAAAGAGATAAAGCTGCTCTGTACGCGCTGGGGCTTGGCTACGGTACTTTTTCCGTATTATGGCGAATATATCTTAAGTTCAAAAAGGGTTAGAATATGATAAATAAAATGCTGATAGGGTTTATTCAGGACGGAAAACATAGCGGTATAGACAAATACCTGCTGGGTTTTTGCAAGGTTGCCTTCCAAAACGGGGCAAGACTAGATTTTCTTACGGATAAAATAACGCCTCAGATGTATGAGTATTTAAACAGTATGGGGTTTGGGATTTTTGAAATACCCAGCCTTAAAAAGCCGTTGTCACAGTTTCTGAAAATAAAAAAAATAATAAAAATTGGCGGTTATGACTGTGTTTATCTAAATATTTCAGAGTCATTTAACTGTATAGGACTGCTTGCGGCAAAGCTCTGCGCAGTGCCCGTGCGTATAGTCCATTCTCACAGCTCCGGCGTGGACAGGCATAATAAATATGTACGTCTTATCAGAAATATGCTTCATCGATTTTTTAAGAAAACGGTTTCGGCATATTCGACAAAGCGTTTTGCCTGTTCGTCTGTTGCCGGAAAGTGGATGTTTAATAATGACTTTGAAATAATTTATAATGCGGTCGACGGTAAGCGCTTTAGCTATGACCAAAATATAAGGGAGTATACTAGAAAATTTCTTGGTCTTACAGATGAAAAAACATTTATTCATATCGGACATTTCTGCTATCAGAAAAACAATTTTTTTCTGATGGATGTTTTCAGTGAAATTTTAAAGAGAGATAAAAACTGTGTTCTTTTGTCGGTGGGAATGGGTGAGGATTTTGATGCGGTTTGCAAATATGCAAAAAAACTTGGCATTGACAAAAGAATAAAATTTTTGGGGGTCAGGGATGACATACCTGCGCTGCTGAGCGCGTCGGATGTGTTTATATTTCCGTCAAGATTTGAAGGATTGTCTATAACATGTATAGAAGCTCAGTTTTCGGGCTTGCCCTGCGTTTTGTCAGATGCTATATCACGGGAAGTAAGTCTGTCTTCCAAGCTGGTATTTTTGCCGACTCAGGATCCTGGAAAGTGGGCTGAAACCGCACTTTCCATGTATTCACAAAGACAGCCCGCCAGTCTTGACAAAAATGTTCTGAAGAATTATGATATTGTTAATCAGCAGGAACAATTAAAAAGTATTTTGGGAGTTTAAAATGAAACGTTATATAGATAAATACGGGGCAAATGCTCAGTTGTTATTCAAGGCCTTATTTTTGATACACCTAATTTTCAGCCTTAATATTTTGATAGTGGGTACCGCTGTTTCAAAACTGGTCTTGGCAGCTTCGGTGCTTGTCGGAGTAGTTGTGCTCTTTACAAGACTTTTTGAAATAAAACAGATAATAAGGTCTTTTGAAGGCGCAGTACTGATACTCTTTATAATTTCATATATTGTTTCCGTGCTCGTAAACATTCGTTACGGCTTTATGTCAGGCGCTAAATATTTTATTTGGTTTTGCCTGCTTATGGGCGGTGTGTTTTGGATAAACAGAAATACAGACAGGAAGATGGTATACCGTGAGTTTATAATACTTGGGATTATACTGATAGTAATAACCACTATTATGAATTTGATCAATATCGGTCTTCTTATTGAAAAATACAGCAGTATTTACGCCAGTGCGGACGGAAATTATTATGTAATGGGTTATGCTTCATGGGGAAGACTGTACGGTATTTATACCGATCCCAATTATGGATCAGTGATATCCAGCGCTGCTGTCGTCTCGGCATTATTCTGCTTTTTGTCTACGCGCAGCAACGTACTGCGGGTATTGTTTGCGGTATCGGTTATTCCCAACTTTTTTTACTGTTCTTTTTCGGCGTCACGTACCGGTAATATTACGATGATGCTTGGCATAGCAGTATTTTTATTTATTTTTCTGATAAGAAAATTCGGCAAAATGTATCTTTTAAAGTCGGCTGCTGTCTCGGTTTGTGCTGCTGTTGTTTCTGTAATTATGTTCAACGGTATTCAGACAGGTTATAACAGTATCCAGAAGCATATCTCGCAGAGCATCAGTTCCTCCCAAACAAATACTGATATTACGGACAGTGAACCCGAAGACGCGCCGACTATAGGCAGAACTGAAGAGGAACTTCAGGGGGATATAAGTAACCGCAGATTTGATATATGGAATAGCGGTTTTGAAATTTTCAAGAAAAATCCGGTATTTGGAATAGGCTGGAACAATACGGTAGCATATGTAAGCGAAAATATACCTGACAGCTATATGCTCGGAGACATAAACGGACTTGCCAATTTTGACGTCTTTCATAACAGCTTTATAGATGTATTTGTATTTCAGGGTCTGACAGGCGGTGTAATTATGCTGGCACTTATTGTGTATGTGCTGATACTGCTTGTAAAAGAGACTGCTGCGCGAAAATATGAGCCCAAGTATTTTGCGCTGTCGGTAGCAACTGTTTTATTGTGTGTTTTCTCAGGCTGTGTGCTGTCAGTTCTGGTTTATTTTAATAATGTTATAAGCTATTTGTTCTGGCTGTTTTTGGGCTATATCATATATTTTTACAAGGTCAAGGAAGAAGCATAGATGAAAGTTCTCAGTATATCTGTAGCCGCTTATAATATGGAAAAGCTGATACGGCAGAATCTTGATTCATTTGTCAGTTCAAGCGTCAGAGACGATATTGAAGTACTTGTCATCAATGACGGATCGACGGATAATACCGCCGGTATCGTAGCGGAATACGAAAAAAAATATCCTGGCACGGTACGGCTTATCAGCCAGTCAAACGCAGGTCCCGGGTCTACTGTTAACCGAGGCATAGAAAATGCAAGCGGCAGGTATTTTCGCATGGTCGATGCTGACGACTGGGTCGACACGGGTTTAGAGCAGTATGTGAATGTGCTCAAGACTACGGATGCGGATATGGTTGTCACCAACTATACCTGTGTTGATGATAAGACCGGTCAGACGCGGTTTGTCAAAATCAACGGACTGAAAGCGGGAGTATTACAGGACTTTGACAGTGTTTGCGCAGATTTGTCACTCGAAATGCATTCCGTTACTTTCCGTACGGATATACTGCAAAAAAATAACATACGGGTTTTCAACGGATTCTACACCGATATTCAGTATCTGCTTTTTCCGTCAGTATACGTCAAGAGCGTTATGTATGTTGACTGCAATGTTTATATGTACAGAGTCAGCCTTTCGGGGCAGAGCATGTCTGTGCCGAGTATGCAGCGTAATATAAATATGCATGATGATATGCTGTTTTCTATTGTAAGGCTTTATAATTCGGTAAAGCATCGACGTCCTGAAGTTGCCGAGTATATACTTAAAAAACTTGTGTATATTTCCGGCACTCAGCTGGGTACTCTTTTGTCGTTTGAGCCCTGCTCTGCAAATAAAAAAAGATTATTTGACTTTATTTCCCGTCTGAAAAGGGAATGTCCCGATGCGTATGAAGGATTTTCAAAGTATAAAACAGCACGTGCGCTCAGATTTTCAGGCGGTTTGTTTTATCCTGTGATATGTAAAATGCATCGCCGCAGATTGGGGATATAATACAATGGTACCTGAAAAAAAAGTTTCAGTTGTAAAAAATTATTTATACAGCTTGAGTTATCAGCTTCTCTTGCTGATAGTCCCGCTCATCACAATGCCGTATCTGGCAAGAACGCTGGGTATAGAAAATCAGGGGACATTCAGCATACTGTATGCTGTTTCAAGCTGTTTTGTTATGTTTGGCTGTGTCGGCCTTAATCTGTACGGTCAGCGTGAAATTGCATATTGCAAAAATGATATCGCTTTGCGCAACCGTGTTTTTTGGGAAATAGAAATACTGCGTATATTTACACTGATCATAAGTCTGATTGCCTATTTTGGATTCGTGTGGTTCAATATAAATGTCATAGGCATAGTCAATGTGTATAATCCTTTGTATTTTGCGCTGTTTGCAGTGGAAATACCGTCTGCTATGCTGGATATAAGCTGGTATTATCAGGGTATAGAAAATTTTCGGCTTCAGACTGTACGCAATTTTATAGTAAAGCTTGCCGGACTTGTGCTTATCCTGATATTTGTTAAGGATACCGGTGATTTATGGCTATATATTGTGATATATACAGGCATGAATCTTTTGGGCAACCTGTCACTTTGGATAACCAAGCTGTCAAGCGATGGCTTTTTGGCTGTGGATAAATCACATTTCAAAGTGCATTTAAAGCGTTCTGTGCTGATGTTTCTGCCGCAAATAGCGACTACAGTATATGCCCAGCTGGACAGGGTGATGATAGGCGGACTGGTAAATGACGGGAATTTACAGGCGGGTGTGTATGACAATGCTGAAAAAATAGTAAAAATAGCATTAACGGTCGTCACCTCGATTGCTCTTGTAATGCTAAGCCGTGTTGCGACTACCTATGTGAAAAACGATTTTGAAAAAGCCAAAGAATATATACATTCCTCTTTCAAGCTGTATATGTGCCTGGGTATGCCCATAATGTTCGGCATAGCCGCGATATCGGGTATATTTGTTGAAAGGTTTTTTACCGATACTCCCAATGCTCAGCTTATTACCCCCGTAATAATACTGCTTTGTCCCATTATCCTGTTTATAGGCGGTAGTTCAGTGTTCGGGACACAATATCTTATTCCTACCAACCGTATAAAGCCGTATACAGTTTCTGTCTTTATCGGAATGATAGTAAATATTATATTCAATCTTATGTTGATACCGTCCTATGGCGCGGCAGGTGCGGCGATAGGTACTGTTATAGCCGAGTTTTCGGTGCTTGTCGTTCAAATGTTTGTACTGAGAAAACAGTTCAGTCCCATGATGTATCTGCATTGTTGGCGTAACTTCCTGTCGGGCGGCATTATGTATTTGTGTGTTGTTTGGACGGGAAAGCTGATAGACAGCTCAACCCTTCTGTCTCTAATTGTTCAGATTTTAGTCGGAGCAGCAGTCTATTTCAGTCTGCTGTTAATACTGCGTGACCGCTTTGTTTTGAAATATGCAGACATTATAAAACATAAGATATTAAAAACCAAATAACATCATTAAAAAATGAAAACGGTCGTTTTATTAAACGACCGTTTTCATCTTTTTTGGAGAAAAAAGGAAATGTATGCAAATAAGTTATATTCTTGCCACTCCGGTTTCGTGCGCTGTTTTAACAACAGCTTTTGCGACAACCTCTGCGACGCGCTTATCAAGCGCGGGGGCAATAATGTTCTCCTCGGTGATCTCATCATCCGGGATAAGTGATGCAAGAGCGAAAGATGTAGCTACTTTCATCTCTTCGTTTATGCATGACGCTCTGCAGTCAAGAGCACCGCGGAAAATACCGGGGAAAGCAAGCACGTTGTTTATCTGGTTTGGAAAATCCGAACGGCCTGTACCGACTATACGCGCGCCTGCCGCTTTGGCGATATCGGGCATTATCTCCGGTGTCGGATTTGCCATCGGGAAAAGTATCGCGTCATGGTTCATTGTTTTTACCATATCGGCTGTTACGATACCGGGAACCGAAACGCCGATAAACACGTCTGCGCCGACCATTGCGTCTGCAATAGATCCGGTTTTGTGTTCAAGGTTTGTAACCTTAGCGATTTCTGCCTGGGCGGGGTTGATCCTGCTGTCGCCTTCGCAGATTATTCCGTGACGTCCGCAAAGAATGATATTTTTAGCGCCCATATTCATAAGATGTTTTGCAATGGCAATACCGGCGGAGCCCGCACCGCTCATAACTATTTTTATCTCAGAGATATCTTTTTTCACAAGCTTCAAAGCATTTATCAAAGCCGCAGCTACGACTATTGCGGTACCGTGCTGGTCGTCGTGGAAAATCGGTATGTCACAGATTTCTTTGAGTCTGCTTTCTATTTCAAAACAGCGCGGAGCTGAAATATCCTCCAGGTTTATTCCTCCGAAGCTTCCGGAAATAAGATAGATGGTGCGTACAATCTCATCAACGTCCTTAGAACGTATACAAATAGGAAACGCATCAACGTCGGCAAATGTTTTAAACAGAGCGCATTTGCCCTCCATTACAGGCATACCTGCCTCAGGACCTATGTCACCGAGTCCGAGTATAGCGGTACCGTCTGTTATGACAGCAACCAGGTTGGAGCGGCGTGTAAGCTCAAAGGATTTGTTGTAATCCTTGCTTATTACAAGGCACGGCTCGGCAACGCCGGGCGTATATGCCAGGGACAGATCTTTTCTGTCGTTGATATTAACTCGTGAGACGACCTCTATTTTACCGCCCCACTCATAATGTTTTTGAAGTGATTCCTGTCTTATATCCATAGTTTTTCCCCTTCTTTACTGTGTTTTACAGCATAAATATTTTATAAATTGGATTGTTTGATCAGTCTTCCCACGGGAATTTATATTGTGTAAGACCCAGTTCATCACGAACCTGAATCATCTCTTTTTGGACTGACTCGTTTATTGCAACGCCGTCATGACGGGCAAGAGCGGTTTCATATTCTTTTTCACCTGCTGTATATATTCTCTCAGCGCCGGGAGCCTTTTTGGAATTACGTACAGCGCGCAGTATCTCTCCCGCTTTTTTACGACACACATCTTCACCCAGAAAATGATTTGTATCAATAGCTATAAAGAAATGACCCAGATGATATGGAACCTTGTTTCCGTTAGCATCTTTTCCGTCAAGAGCCTTGCCGTAATTACCGTCCTGAAGAACAGCAGAAAGCAGTTCGACAACCATAGCGTATCCGTAGCCCTTATAACCGCCCAGAGCCTCACCTATACCGCCCAGAGTGGTAAGCGCGGCGGTGCCGTTACGAATCATTTTCAGCGCTTCACCTGCATCGCCTTCAATTGGCTGCCCGTCCTGACCGATGATTGTGCCGGGATGTACATCTTCGCCTATTCTTGCGTAATATTCGATTTTTCCGTTCTGAGTTATGGAGGATGCGCAGTCAATTAAAAAATCAAACTTTTCATCGGTCGGTATACCGACAGTTAGCGGGTTTGTACCAAACATGCCCTCGACGCCAAAGGTTGGAGCAACAGACGGTCTTGCATTTGTTCCGGTTATACCGATACAGCCCTCTTTACACGCCATTGTAGCGTAGTATCCGGCAATACCGTAATGGCAGGAATTGCGTACAACTACCATTCCCATACCGTACTCTTTTGCTTTGTCTATAGCCATTTTCATTGATTTATAGCCGATGACCTGACCCATGCCGTCATGTCCGTCTACAACTGCTGTTGTAGGTGTCTCTTTCAGTATTTCATAATTTGTGACAGGATTCTGGATACCGTCCTTTATTCTGTCAAGATAAATTGGCTTAAAGCGGTTGACACCGTGAGATTCTATACCTCTTTTGTCAGACTCCAGAAGTATATCCGCGCATATTTCAGCATCTTTTCTGGGGATTCCGTAACCTACAAACGAATCGATCACGAAATTTGTGATTGTTTTCCAATCTACTACATTGTTTTTAGCCATTTTCTTTTCCTCCGTTAAATTAATTATCAAGAGAAACAAAAAGAGCGCACCTAACCCTATGGGGTAAGTGCACTCTCAAAATCTCTCTGTGCTTTACACTATCATTATATACATATTCGGCGTAATGTCAATATATTTTTGAAAATAATTCGGAAGTCATGGATTAACCGCGCTGCTGCTGGCAAGAATATACATTGAGACATAAAATATATCGGGGTGAATCAATGCGTTCAAGCGGAATTTTGATGCCGATTTTTTCATTGCCGTCAGATTACGGTATCGGAACATTGGGGAAAGCGGCATATGACTTTGTGGATTTTTTGAAAGCTGCGGGTCAGGCTATTTGGCAGATACTTCCAGTCTGTCCCACAAGCTACGGTGATTCGCCGTATCAGTCGTTTTCCTCTTATGCGGGAAATCCGTATTTTATTGATTTGGACCTGCTGGAAAAGGACGGACTGTTAAAAAAAAGTGAATATAAGAATGTAGATTTCGGTTCAGACCGGAATGCTGCGGATTACGGACTACTGTATAAAAACAGGTATGAGGTGCTTAAAAAAGCATTTTTAAGATTTCTTGCCGATCCGCCCGAGTACTATTCCGAATTTTGCACGGAAAACGCGATATGGCTTGAGGATTACGCGCTTTTCATGGCATTGAAGGATAATAACGGTGCGCAGCCGTGGTATGAGTGGGAGACGGGCGCTATGCGCCGCAATCCGCAGGCATTGTCGGAATACAGGGTAAAGCTGCAGGAGGAGATTGAATTCCACCGTGTACTTCAGTATCTGTTTATGAAGCAATGGCGAGCGCTTAAACGCTACGCCGGCGGCAGTGGTATAAAAATCATGGGAGACATGCCGATATATGTAGCTTATGACAGTGCGGATGTTTGGTCAAATCCCGAGCAGTTTCAGCTGGATGAGATGATGGCGCCGACTGAAGTGGCAGGCTGTCCTCCGGATGCGTTTTCTAAGGATGGCCAGCTTTGGGGAAATCCGATTTATGACTGGGAAAAAATGCGCCGGGACGGTTTTGAATTCTGGACGGAGCGCGTAAGACAGGCTTTAAAGCTGTATGATATATTGCGAATCGATCATTTCAGAGGATTTGAATCATACTATTCTGTGCCGTTTGGGGAAAGCACAGCCCGATTCGGACGCTGGAGAAAAGGCCCGGGCAAAAAGCTGTTTGATACGCTTTCTGCCAGACTCGGGCAGCTGCCTATAATTGCCGAAGACCTGGGATACCTGACAGATGACGTTAAAAAGCTTCTCAGCGACTGCGGATTTCCGGGTATGAAGGTGCTGGAATTTGCCTTTGACTCGCGTGAGGACAGCGATTATCTGCCCCATAACTATACAAAAAACTGTGTGGTATATACCGGGACTCATGACAATGATACTCTTGCCGGCTGGCAGCAAAGCGCACCACGAGCCGATGTGGAACAGGCAAAAAAATATATTCGTTTTCATGACGGAGAAAGCTTTTGTCAAGCAATGATAAAAACTGCAATGGCTTCTGTGGCGGATACCGTCATCATACCTATGCAGGATTATATCGAGGCGGGCAGCCAGTCGCGCATAAATGTTCCGTCAACGCCTTTTGGAAACTGGAAATGGAGAATAGACAAGTCACTTATCAACAACGCTCTTGCTGAAAATATATATGATATAACATCTCTTTACTGTCGCATTCCTCGTTAATTAAAATAGCATAAATTATACGTTCGTGTGAATAATTTTTTGTAATATGCCGTATATTGTAGAGGGTGAGATTATGATAATAAATTTGAAAAAACTTGTGATAAGCATACTGATACCTTTGGCGACCGGCGGTATTGCCGGGCTGCTTACAAGAGGTTCTATGGACACCTATTCCCAGATAGTGCGCCCGCCGCTGTCGCCTCCCGGCCGGGTATTTCCGGTAGTTTGGACGATACTCTATATTCTGATGGGCGTCGCCTTTTATATTGTATGGCAATCTGAATATGAGAATAAAAAAACGGCGCTTTTGCTGTATTTTGCGCAGCTTGCGATGAATTTTATCTGGCCGATACTGTTTTTTAATCTTGAAGCTTACGGTATTTCGTTTGTATGGCTGCTGATTATGCTTGTGCTTATACTGTTTACGGCGATAGCCTTCTATGCTGCCGACAAACGTGCCGGATATCTTATGATACCATATTTTGTATGGGTGCTTTTTGCAGGATATCTTAATCTCGGTGTTTTTATACTCAACTAAAAGCGGGAAATCCCGCTTTTTTTATTGCTTTTGTCTGCATCGGAGGTTATAATTGATAACGGGATGTGACAAAGCATGAGTGAAATAGAAAAAATAGATAAAAATTTTGCCGTCGGCACCGAAAACACAGATAATATGATTTATTTCGGATGTACCGAAAAACCGTTTCGCTTGTACGGTATCATTCAGTCGGACGGCGGATTTTTAAGAATGCCGCAGAATATTGCCGACGATATAAACGACGGGGTCAAGTCGCTTAATAAAAATACTGCGGGAGGCAGAGTCAGGTTTGTAACAGACTCCCCGTGTATAAGCATACGCGCAAAGATGACATCGATAGGGAAAATGCCGCATTTTGCACTTACCGGCAGTGCCGGTTTTGATCTGTATGCGGATAATGACTACATCGGCACATTTGTTCCACCTTTTAAAATAACAGACGGCTATGAATCAAAGCTTGCGACCGGTTTTACCGGACAGCGTCTTGTGACCGTAAACTTTCCGCTGTACAGTTCGGTATCATCTTTGGAAATCGGGCTTGCCGCGGGTGCGTCTCTGTCGGCAGCGGATGATTACAGTGTGTCACGTCCGGTAGTATATTACGGATCGTCTATAACACAGGGCGGATGTGCAAGCCGTCCCGGCAACAGCTATGAAAGCATTATTTCAAGGCTGCTTGACTGCGATTATATTAATCTGGGATTTTCCGGCTCAGCACGCGGCGAACAGGCGATGGCAGAATATATTGCGGGGCTTGATATGTCGGCGTTCGTGCTGGACTACGACCATAACTCGCCCAGCTCTCATCATCTGAAAGAAACACATTTTCCGTTTTATTTGACTGTGCATGAAAAAAATCCCGACCTTCCGATTATAATGCTGTCCCGGCCGCAGTCAAGACTAAATGAAAGTGAAAAGAAAAGACGTGATATCATATTGAAAACTTATGTTGCCGCTGTTGACAGAGGAGATAAAAACGTATATTTTATTGACGGAGGAGAAATACTCAATATTTTCGGCTCAGACAGCGGAACGGTGGACAACTGTCATCCCAATGATCTGGGATTTATGTGTATGGCAAAAGCAATCGGCAGTGTTTTAAAAAAGGTATTATAATATTTTCTTATGCATAATATCATTCTATCATTGAAAGCGGGTCTGCCCGCTTTGGAATAAATAAAAAACGACCGGAAATTAAGGCCGTTTTTTTAGTTTTTGCTTATAAAATTCAAGATGTCACTTATAACTTCGTCTTTACAGAATTCATTTAAAAGTTCATGACGAGCGCCCGGGTATAATTTGACGGATACATTGCATCCGGCTTTTTTCAGACGATTGTATACAGTCAAAACGCCGCGTCCGTAATCTCCGACAGGATCGTCGTTTCCGGAAATAATAAATATCGGAAGCTCTTTGCTTATTGCCTGTGACCATATCGGCTTGTTGCACAGCGAGTTGAGCTTGATAAGGTCATGCATGGCACATACAGTAAACGGAAATCCACTGTATCTGTCCTGACTGAATTTTTTTACCTCTTGAGTATCGGTTGACAGCCAGCTGTCGGGATTGTCTTTTTCAAAGCGTTTGCTGAATCCAGAAAAGGTCAGCTTTTCCATAAGCGGGGAAACATGTCTTCCGCCTTTCAGAAGAGTTATAAGATTACAGAGCATAAGCCCTGCGGGCGCGGCTTTCTGCGGACCGCCTGTGCCGCATATTATCAGACCCGACAGTTTATCGGCGTTTTTCAATACTGAAAGCCGGACGATAAAAGAGCCCATGCTATGTCCGAAAAGATATCTTTTTACTCCCTCAAACTGCCCTGCGACATCATCCCCGAACGCTATCACATCGTTTATCAGATGCCTAAACCCACTGTCATATCCGAAAAATCCAAGTTCTTCATCAGAAGAACTGTTTTTATGTCCGATGTGATTGTGCCCGCAAGCGACATACCCGTTTTCGGCAAGTACTGTCATAAATCTTTCATATCTGTCTATATGTTCGCTTTTGCCGTGTACTATCTGTACAATACCGTGTATTTGTCCGTCAGGGACATAAACTTTACCATACAGGGTGTGTATGCCGTCTGTTGACAAAACTTTATTTTCATATACTTTCATTACTGCTTCTCCCAGCTCAGACTTCTTTTGACAGCTCTGTCCCAGCCTTCCGTGAGACGCGATCTTGTACTCTGGTCCATTTTAGGCATGAAGACCGAACCGTTGCGGCAAGAGTTCATAAGTTCATTTGTATCTTCATAAAATCCGCATGCAAGACCTGCCAGAAACGCCGCACCCTTTGCGGTAGCTTCTGCAGACGCGGGACGGTGGACTGGTATATTGGATATATCCGCCTGAAACTGCATAAGAAGATTATTTGCTGATGCTCCGCCGTCGGCGCTTAAAAAACTAACAGTCATGCCCATATCGTTCTGGACTGCCTTTATTACATCATTTGTCTGATATGCTATAGACTCCAGCGCGGCGCGTATTATATGATTTTTACCGCTGCCGCGAGTCAGTCCGAAAATTGACCCCCTGGCGTACATATCCCAATGCGGAGCGCCCAGTCCCGCAAATGCGGGGACTATATATACTCCCGCGCTGTCCGGGACTTTTGATGCAAAATATTCGCTGTCTGACGCCTCGTGTATCAGCTTCATTTCGTCTCTGAGCCATTGCACTACCGCTCCGCCGACAAATACGCTGCCCTCAAGCGCATAGCTTACCGGCTGATTTTTACAGGTGGCGGCTATTGTCGTGAGCAGGCCGCTTTTGCTGTCAACACGGTCATGACCGGTGTTGGCAAGCAAAAAACAGCCGGTGCCGTACGTATTTTTCATATCACCTTTGTTAAAAGCGCACTGTCCGAACATGGCGGCCTGCTGGTCTCCTGCTATGCCGCAAATCGGTACTATATTTCCCAACAGCTCTATTTCTCCGTATATCTCTGAGGATGAGCACACCTTGGGGAGCATGCATTCAGGGATATCTAGCGCTTCAAGTAATGCTTTGTCCCAGCACAGATTGTTTATATCATACAGCATCGTGCGGGATGCGTTTGTATAATCTGTCACATGCACCCGGCCTTCGGTAAGTTTCCATACAAGCCATGTGTCGATGGTTCCAAATAAAAGCTCTCCGTTTTCCGCCTTCTTACGGGCGCCGCTTACATTGTCAAGTATCCACTTGATTTTTGTCGCCGAAAAGTATGCGTCTGCAATAAGTCCGGTGGTTTTTTGTATATATTCGTTCAGACCGTTTTGCTCCAGCTGCTTGCAGATATCCGCAGTACGCCGACATTGCCATACAATGGCATTGTATATCGGCTTGCCGGTATCCTTTTCCCATACCACCGTAGTTTCACGCTGGTTTGTTATACCTATGGCCGCGATTTCATCAGGATTAATTCCGTTTCTGAAGACTGCCTCCGTAACTGTAGAATACTGACAGGCATAAATTTCATTGGCATCCTGTTCGACATAGCCCGGCTTTGGATAAATTTGTTTAAATTCATGCTGAGCGCTTGAAACAGCATTCCCGTCCCTGTCAAAAATAATGGTACGGGCGCTGGTTGTACCTTCGTCGAGTGCCAAAATATATTTTTTCATTTTTATCTCCTTATCAGAGAATTTGTTTTGCGTTATCAAGTTCTCCCAAATCCCACAGCAAGCGTGATACAACATACTTGTCACGTATATCCTTGGTAATAACAAAAGCATTTTGTATTTCCTCACGGCTGATTCCGAATTCCGTAGGGCTTATGGGTGCACCTATCGATTGCAGCAGATCTTTTACACTGTCATATTCAGGCAGCTCCTCATCGATAATCTGACATATATTGTCCCAGTTATTTATTATCACATCAAGCCGCAGCCTGTGCTTTTCAACGTCATACTTGTGCTCTTTATACTCGCCCTGTATCATGCTTTCGGCGCCAAAGCCCATGTTATCACGTAAAAACCCGCAATAGTCTTCAAACGAAAAATTCTTTACGTAATCTAGAGCTTTTTGACGATCGGGTTTGATGGTTCGAACATAATCGTATAATTTAATGGCTAACAGAGTTGCCACGGCGCACTGTATTCCGTGAAGATCGACAGGGGTATGGAATTCCAGTCCGCGCATGTCCCATACATGTGAAAAATAATGCTCTACACCCGATGCCGGACGGGAAATCCCGGCGTAGTTTGCGGCTATACCCGATATTACCATACCTTCCATTACAGCCTTTACCGCCAAGGGATCGCGCTTTGTGAGTCCGGCGGCGGACTTCACGCATTTATCAAGCGCCTCTCTGATAATTTTAGCCACTGTTTCACAGTAGTATTCACCGACAATAATTTGTGCAAGGCGCCATTCACAAATACTTATGTATTTTGCTATCATGTCCCCGACGCCCGCGCAAAGCATACGCATAGGAGCATTGCATAGAATATCCAGGTCGGCGCATACGGCATCGGGACATTTTGAAGGCAGCGACACCTTAAGTCCGTCTCTTGCCATTGAGGAGGTGGCAGAGGCATATCCGTCCATTGACGGAGCAGTAGCGACTATAATATATTTGTGCCCTGTCAAAGCTGCAATTATTTTACCGATATCATTTATAACTCCCGAGCCGATACCTACTATAATGTCACATGACAAGTCATAATGCATCACGGCGCAGCCCACTGCCCGCTCATCCGGCTCAAGCGGCTCTGAACCAAAACAGTAAAGCGTATGCGCTATTCCTGTACGGCGTATTTCTTCTATTGCGGCTGTGCCGGCTTTAAGGGTATTTTCATCCGCAAGCACAAATGCCTTGCTGCCGCCGTATTTTTTTATAAGTCCGGGCAGGCTTTTTACTGCGCCTGATTCTATTATTACATCTGAAACCTGAGCAAAATGCTGCTTTTTGCAGCTGCATTTTATACCGTCATTTTTAAGCAAATAGGAAATATTATATTCCATTGTATACCTCTTTCAGTATTTTTATATGATGATATCATAATAAAAAAATATTTTCAACAGTTGAAAATATTGTACCCGCTTTTACATGCTATTGTATGTTGCTGCCCTGAACAACATTATCACGCTCAAAGGCGGCGTTTATACTGTTTAGCACATGCTTTTTATCAGCACTCCACATCGGCGCAACAAGATGTCGCTTTGCGCCGTCGCCTGTCAGTCTGTGTATTACAATTTCTTTAGGAAGTATACGTATGCATTTTTCAAGCGTATTTATATATTTCTGCATGTCGGGCAGTTTGAATTTGCCTTCCATATAATCTTTTTCAAGATCTGTGCCCTCAAGAACATGCAGAAGCTGAAGCTTTATACCGCTTATTTTACCTGCGGCGACATATCGCACGGTATCCAGCATCATTTGCTCCGTCTCGCCCGGAAGGTAGAGTATAATATGTGTGACAACTTCAATACCAGCGCTGTGGAGGCGATCTACTGCGCTGTCATATGTCTCAAGCGGATATCCGCGCCGTATATATTCCGCGGTTTTTTTATGAATTGTCTGAAGTCCCAGCTCTATCGTTACCGGCTTTATCTCTGACAGACTTTTAAGCAGCTGTATTTTCTGATCTTCAAGGCAGTCCGGTCGAGTTGCCACGGACAGCGCGACGATGTCGGGATGGTTTATGGCTTGGGTAAATATTTTTTTAAGATACTTAATATCGGCGTAAGTATTTGTGTAGTTTTGAAAATACGCAATGTATCTGCCGTCTTTGATTTTGTTTGAAACAACTCGCTTTGCCGCCTCTATCTGTTCTGGTACCGTCGCTGCCGACTGAGCAAATTCACCCGAGCCGCCAAGACAGAATATGCAGCCGCGGGTATCGATTTTTCCGTCTCTGTTTGGACATGTCATTTTTCCGTCAAGCGCAAGCTTGTAAACTTTACACCCGAACCGCTCTTTTAAATTTTTATTTAATGAATTATAGTACATACTGTAATTATAATATTTTTCGTCTGACTCTTCAATAATTTAGGTATAGTTAAATCATACAAAATGAAGTTATCAAATTTGTAAATATTAACAAATTTTTAATTTATTAAAAATTATTTGATTTTACTGTTTTATGTATTATAATTATGGTACAAATATGACGGAGGCACGCAATGTTAAATCTTAAAAATATTGTAAAAACATATAAGACAGGTAATGAAAATGTTGTTGCATTAAAAGGGGTGTCCGTAAGATTTCGCAAAAACGAGTTTGTCGCAATACTTGGACAGTCCGGATGCGGAAAGACAACACTGCTAAATATCATAGGCGGCCTGGACCGTTATACCGACGGGGATCTCATAATCGCCGGAAAATCCACAAAGCAGTTTCGCGACAGTGACTGGGATAATTACCGCAACCGGCGCGTCGGGTTTGTATTCCAAAACTATAATTTGATACCGCATCAGACCGTTTTATCAAATGTCGAGCTGGCACTGACGCTGTCGGGAGTTTCAAAGCACGAGCGCAGAAAGCGCGCAAAGGAAGTCCTAGAAAAGGTAGGGCTTGGCGATCAGCTGAAAAAAAAGCCGAATCAGATGTCGGGCGGTCAGATGCAGCGAGTAGCAATAGCACGCGCACTTGTCAATAACCCTGAAATATTACTTGCTGATGAACCTACCGGAGCGCTGGATTCAGAAACTTCCGTGCAGATAATGGAAATACTCAAGGAAGTCGCAAAAGACCGCCTTGTTATAATGGTTACCCATAACCCCGATCTTGCAGACAGATATTCTACAAGAATCATCCGTCTGCTTGACGGAAAAATAACTGACGATACCGACCCGTATACCGATGAGCAGGCTGAGGCGGCGGGTGCTGTTGAGCAGAATAAAAGAACGGGCAAGAAGAAAAAGCCGTCTATGTCATTTATGACCGCGCTTTCTCTTTCCGTAAACAACCTGCTTACAAAAAAAACCAGAACAATACTGACTTCCTTTGCAGGGTCTATCGGTATAATCGGGATTGCCCTTATTATGTCGGTTTCTACCGGTGTCAATGCCTATATAAACTCGATTGAAAGAAACACAATGGCAAGTTATCCTATTTCTATCAGCGAAACGACTATGGATACTTCTGCTATGTTGTCTGCGTTTATGAATGCCGCAAATACATCGGATAATCAGCAGCAGCAGGAAAATACCGTATACTCTAACGATATAGTCGTACAGATGATGGAATCAATGACAGCAGGTGTTACAACAAATAATTTAAAAGATTTTAAGACATTTTTGGATTCCAATCAGCAAATCAAAGATAACAGCAATGATATAAAATATTCATATGCCACAGGAATGAATGTATATCTGAACAATGATGACGGAACTTATACCAAAGGACTTATGAATATTTATGAACTGTACGACGCTATGGGCATGGATACCGGAAGCGCATCGGAAATGATGGGTTCGGCGGTATCCGGTTCCTCTGTCTGGACCGAGCTTGTAGGCGACAGCGATTATATTGCCCAAAGCTATGACCTGCTTTACGGCAGAATGCCCCAAAGCAGTCAGGAAGTTATTATTATTGTAAATGATAAAAACCAGGTTTCGGATTATACGCTGTATTCTCTTGGTATTAGAGATGTAAACCAGCTTAAGGAATATCTGGATAATGTTAAGAACTCTCCGGGCAAAAATGAAGAAAACAACGTAGAACTGGAGACAAGAAGCTATACTTATGAGGAATTGTGCGGCTATACTTTCAGCGTTCTTACAGATGCTGATTATTACAGCTATGACAGCACAAAAAATCTTATAAGTGAAAGCTCCGACGCTGCGGTTACAAATAAGCTGAATGATGCCATAAAGCTGAAAGTGGTGGGAATTGTAAAACCTTCGGATGAGAATGAAGCCTCATCTCAGGAGGGCACCATCGGTTATACAAAAGAGCTTATGGACAGTCTTATTGATAGGGTTAACAACAGCGATGTCGTTAAGGCTCAGTTGGAAAATGAATCTGTAGATATGTTTACAGGACTTTCTTTTGAGCAAAAGGAATATACAGCCGATGAGATACGCGCTTTTATCTCCAACGATCCTCAGATGAGCCAATATGCACAGATGCCGGACGAAATGCTGCTGGAATACGGCAAAGCTTTTATGCAGACGAATGCAACATATGAGGGGAATCTTCAAAAACTGGGATATGTTGACCGCAGCAAACCGTCAGCAATAAATATTTACCCCAAGGACTTTGATGCTAAAGAGGTTATAACAGATACGATAGAGCAGTATAACGATACTGCCGCCGAGGAGGATAAAATAACCTATACCGATATGGTTGCCATGCTTATGAGTTCGGTTACCACTATCGTAAACGCCATTTCATATGTTCTTATTGCCTTTGTAGCAATTTCACTTATAGTATCATCTATAATGATTGGAATAATAACTTATATCTCGGTTTTGGAGCGCACAAAGGAAATAGGTATACTGCGTTCCATAGGAGCTTCCAAAAAAGATATATCACATGTGTTTAATGCTGAGACCACAATCGTAGGTTTTTCAGCAGGGATTATAGGGATCGTTGTGACTTTGCTGCTTTTGATACCGATAAATGCCATCCTTCATTCGCTTACAGGCATTTCGTCACTGACCGCCACTCTTCCGGTATTGGGTGCGGTGATACTTGTGCTTATCAGTATTTTCCTGACTTATATAGCGGGGCTTATTCCGTCAGGCTTTGCGGCAAAACGTGACCCTGTAGAGGCGCTTAGGACAGAATAATGTTTGGATATGTCAACGTCGATCTGCGCAGTCTGCCGCATGACGCGCTAAAAGAGTACAGGTCGTATTACTGCGGTCTTTGCCGTGCACTTTCTAAGAATTACGGTGCTGCTGCGAGGTGGCTTTTAAGCTTTGACACTGTATTTTTGTTTATAATTCTTTCTGCCATGGAACGCCAGCAGCCGCAGTGCACACAGCAAAGGTGTCCTTATCATTTTGGTGCCCAAAAAACCTGCTTTTGCGGAGATATTGCAGAATACTGTGCGGATGTGACGGTTATTCTTGCATATCTTAATTTTGAGGATGACATAGCGGACAGCAAATCTCACGCGGCGGCAGTTATGAGGCGGATTTACAGGCGGGCATACGATAAATCACGGGCAAAGCATCCGCAGCTTAGTCTGCAGATCTTACATGCTTTGAAACAGCTGGACCGCGAGGAAAAAACATCTCAGACAAATCCGGATATTCCCGCCAATATTTTCGGACAAATTTTAAAAGCTGTATTTGCGTATAATAAAGATGCAGAAGAATTCGGATATATGCTAGGCAAGGCTATATATCTTACTGATGCTGCCTGCGATTTTAAATCCGACCTTAAGCATAAGCGCTACAATCCTTTTGTATGTTTCCGCATGTCGGAGCTGGACAGTATCCTCAATCAGGTTTACAGCTGCTGTGCTTTAGAATATGAGAAGCTTGAGCTGTATCGCTCAAAGGAAATCGCGGATAATGTTATTTACAGCGGCATTCAGTTGAAATACGAACTGCTAAAACGACTCAGAGGTAAAAAATATGATGGATCCGTATAAAGTGCTGGGGGTTTCTCCCAACGCTTCGGAAGAAGAAATAACGAAGGCATACCGCAGGCTGGTAAAAAAGTATCATCCCGATCTCAACCCAGGAGATGAAACTGCCCAGGAGCGTATGCGTGAAATCAATCAGGCGTATGATATGATAAAAAAAGGCACAGGCTACGGCGCTGCATCCGGCAGCCAGTATGGTCGCAGACCGGATTCTTCCGTTTCACCGCTTGATTTAGCTGAAAGCTATCTGGCTTCGGGAATGTATGAACAGGCGCTGTATATACTCCAGAATATACAGGATCACAATGCGCGCTGGCATTTTCTCAGCGCAATTGCCTTTTCTCAGGCAGGTTATGGTGTTACCGCACTTCAGCATGCCCAGATTGCGGTTCAGCTTGAGCCGCAGAACATAAAGTATCGGCAGCTTTTGGAAAAACTTAAGATCGGGCAGACGGCGTATTATCAGAGACGTGTAGTGGTTACACCTGCCGGAGGTTTTGCAAGACTTATGATTGCCATGATTTTGGCAAGATTATGTTGCTGCTTTTGCAGATAGTTGACAGCATTGTACCGATTTATAAAAAAATTTGATTTTAAACTTTGTGAATAAATAGCTTACTTTGGAAAACACTAACAATGCAAGCATTTTAAAAGGAGTTTTACAATGAAAGCAACAGGAATTGTCAGAAGAATCGACGACCTCGGGCGAGTGGTAATCCCGAAGGAAATACGCCGTACAATGCACATACGCGAGGGCGATCCTCTTGAAATATTCACAGACAAGGAGGGCGGTGTTATATTTAAAAAATATTCACCGCTTGGAGAATTGTCCAATTTTGCAGGGGATTGCTGCACCTCTCTTTACACAGTAAGCGGCATGTTTTGCTGCGTATGCGATATGGATAACGTAATTGCTTACTCAGGACAGGGTAAACGGGATATTTTAGAACGTTCCGTAAGCCGTGAGTGCGAACAGCTTATACTGTCGCGCAAAAACTATTTTGCACAGGGCAGTGACGCGGGAGTAAAGATAATCAACGATACCAATTCTCCCGTCATTATTGCGGCAAGTCCGATAATTTCAGAGGGGGATGTTATGGGACTTGTGGCTTTTCTTGAAACGCCGGACAGAAAATCGTCCGTGACGGAGGAAAAGCTGCTTTCGTCATATGCAATGTTTTTAGGAAAGCAAATGGAAAATTAATAAGTCATATTAAAAGCCGGAGCATTTGCTCCGGCTTTTTATTCTTTATAAAATAAAAAAGGCTCTGATTTTCAGAACCTTTATGTACGTTAAAATCAAGGCAGATCAATATTTGCGCTTTCTTGCAGCTTCTGACTTTTTCTTTCTCTTAACGCTGGGCTTTTCATAGTGCTCTCTTTTTCTGATTTCGGAGAGAACGCCTGATTTTGCGCACTGTCTTTTGAATCTTCTCAAAGCGCTGTCCAATGTTTCGTTTTCTTTGATGCGGATTTCAGCCATGCTTATTTCCCTCCCTCCGCTTTTAGACAAGCACTTGTGCTTGTACACAGTTACAACATGATTATAAAGAAATTTGCAGTGAAAGTCAATACATAATTTCAATTTTATTCAATTTTACATACCGTCTCTGTTCTGTTTTCTGTATTTTATAGGTGGGACGCCGCAGAATTGTTTGAATTTTTTTGAAAAGTAAAACTGATCGCAAAATCCAAGTTCTTCGCTTATATTCTGTATCGGTTCGTCAGACAGAAGAAGCCGGCGCTGGGTTTCTATCATAACTTCTCTGTCAATAAATTTACCTATTGAAATACCCGTTTCTCTTGAAAAGCTTTTTGACAGCATGCTCTCTGATACGAAAAGTTTATCCGCAAGCTTTTTGACGCTGATATTCTGAGATAGATTGCTGCGTATATAAGATATGGCGTTTGATACTGTATCGCTGTATAACGGATCCGGTTCAATTTTTATGTCGAACTTATCTATAAATTCCGAAACCAGCATGTAAAGTTCTTTTTTCAGATTAAAGCAGGAGTATATATTTTCGTCAAAATACAGGCGTTTTATCTGCCGCATTTTTTCAATATCCAGATCAAGCGTCATGATTCGGTCAATACTCTCAAAAATATCTCCGCCTGAAGGCTTGGTAGCGGTAAAATGAAAGTACAGCTTTTCCATGGAGGATTCACAGTAAAATCCGTGAAGGGTGCTATACGGTATCATGTATACGTGTCCCGGTACAAGATCATATATCTTTGCATTATGCACAAGCTTGGCGTTGCCGCTGAAAATAAAGTAAAGCTTTGAATATGGAATTGACATGCCGTCACTTTTCCATTCGCTGTCGGCACGCAGATAACCGTGTACTCCAAGCTTGATATCGATAGAGTTTATATTTTTTGAAACATATTTGCAGCTTGTTATATCCATGCTGAAATCTCCATATTCACAACTGTTAAACACATTGAAATAATCTTAAATACTGATATACTAAATTTAAAATACACATATAGTATATGAAAGGATCAGAATTATGTCAAGTTATAAAATAAGGAAAACTCCGGGTGATACCAAGTGGTTCATTCATGATCGTTTTGGAATGTTTATTCATTGGGGGCTTTATGCTCTTCCTGCGCGTCACGAATGGATAAAAACAAGGGAAAAAATAAGTGAACAAGATTATCAGCGTTATTTTGATTATTTTGATCCCGATATGTATGATGCTCGGCAATGGGCAAAAGCTGCAAAGGCGGCAGGGATGAAATATGCGGTGCTTACTACAAAGCATCATGAGGGATTTTGTCTGTTTGATACAAAATATACTGATTATAAAGCCACAAATACAAAGGCCGGGCGTGATTTAGTGAGTGAATATGTGGATGCTTTCCGTGCTGAGGGTCTTAAAATCGGATTTTATTATTCACTGATTGACTGGCATCATCCTGACTTCACCATAGACTGCCTGCATCCATTGCGCTCTGATCCCAACGCTTTTGAAATGAATGAAGACCGTGATATGCACCGTTATGCGGAGTACATGCGCAATCAGGTGCGTGAACTTTTGACAAATTACGGAAAGATAGATATACTCTGGTTTGATTTTTCATATTCTGCAAAGAAAAACCCGGCCGATATCCCCGACCCTAGGATAAATACCGGAAAACACAAAGAGGACTGGGAGGCTGACAAGCTTATAGAACTTGCCCGTTCTCTTCAGCCGGGCATAATAATAGACAACCGTACCGAGGTAGAACAGGATCTGTGGACACCGGAGCAGATAGAAGTTAAATCATGGCCGAGGCATTCAAAGACCGGTGAACTTGTGCCTTGGGAGGCATGTCATACCTTTTCCGGATCCTGGGGCTATTACCGTGATGAGATGACATGGAAATCACCCGAGATGCTTATAAAGCTGCTTATAGACTGTGTCAGCTTGGGAGGAAATCTTATAATGAATGTAGGACCCACGGCGCGAGGATATTTTGACAAGCGTGCGGAACACGCTCTGGGAGTATATGCCGAATGGATGAAATACAATTCAAGGTCAATTTACGGCTGTACTATGGCGGAACCTGAGTTCAAGGCTCCAAACGGATTGCGCTATACTCAAAGTGAGGACGGCAAGAGGCTGTATGTACATATATACAATTATCCGTATCGCTATCTTCTGCTTCCGGGTCTTGCAGAAAAAGTAAAGTACGCTCAGTTTCTGCATGATGCATCAGAGCTGAAGATCTCGTCAGACGCCGCAACTCGTCTTACAAACAGCGGCGGAGAAAAACACAGCAGCATTGATGAAAATATGCTCATTTTAGAAGTACCGTATGTAAAGCCTGATGTTATCGTTCCGGTAGTTGAACTGTTTCTTGATTAATATAAAAGCGCGTCGAATTTTGACGCGCTTTTTAGTTGAAAGACTCGGATGCGTATGTTATAATAAATTCAGGCAAAATTTAGCTGTATTTCATAAGTAATTGAAAGCAGGGGATTAAAACGGATATACAAAGGATACTGTCCGCCGTCGATCATACTCTTTTGTCACAGACAGCGACGGCTGAGCAAATTTTCAGATTGTGCGATGAGGGTATAGAGTATAAGACCGCATCGGTATGCATCCCTCCGTGTCACGTTAGAGCTGCCGGAAAATATGCTGCCGGAAGGATAAAAATATGCACGGTGATTGGATTCCCCAACGGTTATAACAATACCAAGGTCAAAATTTATGAGGCGAAAAGCGCAATTTCTGACGGTGCTGACGAAATTGATATGGTTATAAATTTGGGCCTTGTAAAATCAGGGGATTTTAAGGCTGCTGAAAGAGAGATTTCAGAAATAAAGTCAGTCTGTAAGGATAAAATATTGAAGGTCATTATAGAAACATGTCTGTTGACGGAAGACGAAAAAGTCAAAATGTGCGAGGTGGTATCGCAGTCCGGTGCGGATTTTATAAAAACGTCGACCGGGTTTTCAACGGGCGGAGCGACGGATGCAGACATAATGCTGTTTAAAAAGCATGTTTTACCGAACGTTAGAATAAAGGCGGCCGGCGGAATAAAAACTCTTGAAGACGCACAGCGGTTTTTGGAATTGGGTGCAGACAGGCTGGGCACCAGCAGAATTATTAAATTGATAAAAAAGGAGAAAAACAGTTATGAATTATCCGACACCTCATATTGATGCCAAACCATCGGATTTCGCAAAAACGGTACTTATGCCGGGCGATCCGCTGCGGTCAAAATTTATTGCCGAAAATTTTCTGACTGATGCTGTACTTGTAAATAATGTCCGAGGTGTACAGGGATATACGGGCACTTATAAAGGTAAAAAGGTAAGCGTTATGGCGTCCGGTATGGGAATGCCGTCCATGGGTATTTACAGCTATGAACTTTTCAACTTTTTTGAAGTGGAAAATATCATTCGGATAGGCTCCTGCGGAGCGCTGAGCCGCGATGTTAAGATCAGGGACATAATAATAGGAATGGGTGCATGTACAAATTCGGACTTTGCGTCACAGTATAAAATAAACGGCAGTTTTGCTCCTGTCTGCGATTACAAACTTTTGTGTGAGGCGGTACGGCAGTGTGAGCGTATAGGCGCATGCTGGCATGTGGGTAATTTAGTGTCTACCGATACGTTTTACAGTGCGGACAGCTCTCTTAATGACAGTTATGCAAATATGGGCGTTCTGGGAGCGGAAATGGAGGCGGCAGCACTATACATGACGGCGGCTTACAGTAAAAAACACGCGCTTGCTGTTTGTACTGTTTCTGACCATATTATTACCGGTGAGACAACAAGCGCCGCTCAGCGGGAGACGTCTTTTACACAGATGATGGAGGTAGCCCTGGAAACAGCGGCGGCAATAGAAAAATGAAAAGGGTATTTTTGATTGTTCTTGACAGTTTCGGAATAGGTGCGGCACCTGATGCTTTTAAATACGGTGATGAGGGCTCAAATACGCTTAGGAGTATTTCGGGTTCTAATGAATTTCACGCGGATAACCTGCGGCGTTTAGGTCTGTTCAATATAGACGGGGTGGATATCCCGCCTAAATATGAAAGTCCGGACGCAGCGTATGGCAGGTTGTTTGAAAAATCGGCGGGAAAGGATACAACTACCGGGCATTGGGAAATTGCCGGTATCGTTTCAAGTGTGCCTATGCCCACTTATCCCGACGGCTTTCCGGATGATGTTATCGAAGAATTTTCAAAACGGATCGGAAGAAAGATTATCTGCAATAAACCCTATTCGGGAACTGAGGTCATAAAGGATTACGGCAAAGAACATCTTGAGTCAGGCGCCCTGATAGTTTATACCTCGGCTGACAGCGTATTTCAAATCGCCGCGCATACGGATATCGTCCCGCTTGAACAGCTCTACGAATACTGCAGGATCGCAAGAAAAATTTTGACCGGCAAAAATGCGGTCAGCCGGGTAATAGCCAGGCCTTTTACAGGTAAACCGGGCAATTTTATACGCACGGCAGACAGGCGTGATTTTTCACTGGAGCCGAGCGGCATCACTGTCTTGGACAGTCTGAAATCCTGTGGGTTTGATGTAATCGCAGTAGGAAAAATAACGGATATTTTTGCTGCAAGAGGTATTACACGCTCTGTATTTACACATTCAAACGATGAGGGTATGGCGGCTGCAATCAAGCTTTTAGATGAAGACTTTAACGGACTTTGTTTTATTAATCTTGTGGATTTTGATATGCTGTACGGTCACCGTAATGATATTGACGGATATGCACGGGCTATAGCTTCGTTTGACAAATTTTTGCCTGGATTTAAAGATAAGATGCGCTCTGATGATATACTGGTCATAACTGCCGATCATGGCTGTGATCCGGGAAATGCCAGTACCGATCACACGCGTGAGTATATACCGCTGTTGATTTACGGTGAAAAAATCAGGCCGGTAAATCTTAGAACACATGAAAACTTCGGCAATATAGGAAAGACGATTGCCGATATGTTCGGAGTACCTCTTAAAACGGA
Organism: uncultured Clostridia bacterium; assembly: GCA_944385895.1. Classification (GTDB taxonomy): domain Bacteria; phylum Bacillota; class Clostridia; order Oscillospirales; family QAKW01; genus RGIG9041. The sequence continues at coordinate 45,100 of CALWYZ010000004.1, read as the reverse complement.
TTGCGCCGGATTTGAAAAGGAGATAATATGACTGATTTACAGCTTTGTAAGACAGCGCTGCATGCAATGACGCATGCATATAACCCATATTCAAACTTCAGTGTCGGTGCGGCTCTGCTTTGTAAAAACGGCAGTGTATACGAAGGCTGCAATATCGAAAACGCATCTTATACTCCGACTGTTTGTGCCGAGCGGGTAGCTTTTTTTAAGGCTGTAAGCGAGGGAAATTTAGAATTTAAAAAAATAGCAATAGCAGGCGGCAGCAAAGGTGAGTCTTTAAAAATATGTCCTCCGTGCGGAGTTTGCAGGCAGGTGATGAGCGAATTTTGCAAAAAGGATTTTGAAATACTGCTTGTGACGGATACAGGATTTGAAAAATATACATTGGAACAGCTCCTGCCTCTGTCATTTAATTTATTGGAGGTGAAGTCCGATGCGCATGATTGATGTGATAAGGTCAAAACGTGACGGAGAGAGCCTGAGTGATGAACAGATAATGTATGTGATAAAGGGTTATACCGATGGAAGTATTCCCGATTATCAGATGTCTGCGCTTTTGATGGCTATCTGGTATCAGGGAATGGATAAGCATGAGACTGCTTGTCTTACCCGTGCCATGTATGAATCGGGTGATAGAGTTGATCTTTCACAATTCGGTAAAAGAACGGTCGATAAACACTCTACAGGCGGAGTAGGTGACAAGACATCTGTCATTGTTTTGCCTATTGTTGCGGCGTGCGGCGGTATATGTGCCAAAATGAGCGGCAGAGGCCTGGGACATACGGGAGGTACAATAGATAAGCTGGAGTCTTTTCCCGGATATAAAACTCAACTGTCCCGTGACGACTTTTTAAATCAGGTATCCGATATAGGCATAGCACTTATAGGTCAATCTGGCAATCTGACGCCTGCCGATAAAAAATTATATGCATTGCGTGATGTGACCGCCACCGTTGACAGTCTACCTCTTATTGCATCCAGTATTATGAGTAAAAAACTGGCAGCTGGTGCACACTCTATTGTATTGGATGTCAAAACCGGCAGCGGAGCATTCCTAAAGACGCATAAGCAGGCAAAAGATCTTGCAAAAACTATGGTCGAAATAGGCAAGGCATTTAACAGAAAAGTCTGTGCGATAATAACCGATATGGATACACCGCTGGGAAATACCGTAGGAAATTCACTTGAGATGAAAGAAGCTGTTGAGGTGCTTATGGGCTCAGGACCTGATGACTTGAGGCAAATTTGTACTGTACTGGCTGTGAATATGCTAGAGATGTCCCTTGACATATCTGAAAAGCAAGCGCAGGAAAGAGTGAAAAGTGCAATAAAAAGCGGCGCTGCTTTCGATAAGTTTTGCCAGTGGATAGAGAGACAGGGAAGTGAACGCATATATGCAGATGATCCCAAGCTTTTGCCGACGGCAAAAAATATTTTTGAAGTAAAATCACCCTGCAGCGGGTATATATCGCATATGAATACGGAAGCAATAGGAATATGTGCATCACTGCTTGGAGCGGGACGTACCGTTAAGGATGCGCCTATAGACTTGTCAGCCGGCATTGTTATGACTAAAAAAACAAGAGACTATGTTAAAGCGGGCGATATTATTGCATATTTGCATACAAGCCTTCAGGATGTAGGGGAAATAATACAAAAATATATATCGGCGCTTAAATTTTCAGACATCTGTCCTCAAACGCATCCGCTTATCATAGATACAGTTAAATCAGTGTGAATTATTCACACTGATTTATAATTTTGGACTTAAAAATTATATAAAAAGATAAAAAGTTGATTTTTATTTGTATGTATAATATACTCAGGTTGAAATTATTATAAAGAGGTGTTTTTATGATAAAGGCAAAGGCGATTATTTCCCTTGAAAAGGTAATGCTTACAAACGATCCTGATGAGTTTGAATCTGTCAAAATCTTAAATTCTGCCCGCGGCGAGCGTATTTCTTTTCAGGTTATAATAAAAGAGGATAAAATCGGTTCAAGATCTGATGTCAAAATGTCAGTACGCTCTAAACTTCTTGAAAATATCACTGTCGCAACTGTCGGATATATTCCGTCCGAAATGCCGGTATATATTGAAAGGTGTGACGATGATTACATATCAAAAGATCCGGGTCTTTTTCCCGATGTGCTGTATCCTGTAAAAAGAACGGATAAAATAATTTTGGGAAGATATGCTCCTAAAACGCTTTGGTTTACTGTGAATATCCCGCAGGATATTGAGCCGGGACAGTATCCTGTTTGTATTACTTTTACCGACCTTAAAGATAATTCCAAGACAAAAGTACGTGTTGTTATTAACGTTATAAATACTGTTATAGATAAAAATGACCTTATTTTTACGCAATGGTTTCACTGTGACTCGATTGCTGATTATTTCGGAGTTAAAATGATGAGTCAGCAGCATTGGAAACTCATTGAACAGTTTATTAAAACAGCTGCCAGAACAGGTATTACAATGCTGCTGACCCCGTTGTTTACACCTCCTCTCGATACGGCAGTCGGAACGCAGCGCCCGACAATGCAGCTTGTACGCGTTGTAAAAACAGGTGATAAATACGACTTTGATTTCTCTCTGCTTGACAAATGGGTGGATATCTGTCACAAGTACGGTATAGAATATTTTGAAATGTCGCACCTTTTCACACAGTGGGGAGTAGCTTATTGTCCTAAGATCATTGTTAACGTAAACGGCAAGGACGAGCATTTATTCGGCTGGCATGTTGCGGCTATGAGCGATATGTATAAAGACTTTCTGTCCCAGTTTCTGCCGGCGCTTACAAGCCACCTTGAAGCGCTGAAAATAGCGGATAAATGTTATTTTCATATATCCGACGAACCGTCTGCCGACCCCAAAAAGCCGGATTATGAAAATTATCTGGCCGCCAAAAAATTTGTGTCTGCGTATCTTAAAGGCTATAAAATAATCGATGCTCTGTCAAATGTAGAATTTTATGATAACGGTCTTATTGAATATCCGATTTGTTCTACAAATCATATTCAGCCGTTTATGGAGCGTGATATCAAGGAGCGTTGGTGTTACTATTGCTGCAGCCAAGGAGATAAGGTCTCAAACCGTTTCTTTGCAATGCCGTCCTACCGCAACCGTATAATGGGAGTACAGCTCTATGCTGCTGATATGACCGGATTTTTACAGTGGGGTTATAATTTTTACTATTCGGCGGGTGCGGAAAATAAAATAGATCCGTATCTTACAAGCGACGGAATTCATTCCTGGCCGTCAGGCGACCCGTATTCGGTATATCCGTATAAAGGCGGTGCGATAGAATCTATTCGTACAGTCGTATTTTATCAGGGACTTCAGGACAGAATGCTTCTTAAAATGCTGGAGCGTAAAATCGGCAGAGATAGAGTCTTGTCCCTTATAGAAGAACTTGCCGGAGAGCAGATAACTTTTGAAAACTATCCCAGAAACAATAAATTTCTTACCGAGCTTCACGATAAAGTGCTTGAAATGCTTGGATGATTGTTTTTTTAAAATAAAAATCGCGGCAACTGTGTTGCCGTGATTTTTTATATGATTTGTTGTATGGTTTATATAATTTTTTAAATAATAATATATTAAATTTGCCATGTTTACAATTTGTGAAATTTTTGGTAAAATATATATAAGAAATATTTCTTATTGAAAATCGATTTTCTCGGCACATATTATTGAAAAAATAAGTTTGAAATGAAAGGAGCAAATTCATGAAAAAGTCAAAATTCAAAAATGCGGCGGCGCTGATCGTTTTGATAGTAATGCTTGCCGTGGCTGTCGTACCGTCTGTAATTGCTGTAGACGCTGATTGGGGATGCAGCTACAGTATTCCTACCGGCAGCGACCATTGGAATGGATGGAATGAAGGTGCAAGATGGAAGGTGACGGTTAATACAGAGTGCCGCTACAATGTATCTATTCTTTCTTCCCAGACAGTTCAGGTTCATGGTTCTATATTCAAATACGTTCCTCTTCTTCAGGATCAATGGATAGCCCAGGTCCGCTTTTCCGGTGCAAACGGAACATGGCAGGGAAGATTGTTTATTCCCGAGCTTAATAAAACATATTATTCACGTATAACCGAGGAGACCAAAACCGGTGTTTACGGAAGAACCAGTATAACAATAATGCCGTAGATGCAGCAAAAGCTTTCCGTCGAAAACGGCGGAAAGCTGTTTTTAAAAGGGAGCTAAAAATGTTTTTAAATCTTATAAAACTTAATTTTAAGCTTATATTTCGTTCAGCTGTTTTTTGGATATGCAGCGTTATTTTTATTTTTGCCTTCGGTCTGACCGTTTTTATGTATGATTACTTGGAGTTTGTCAATTATTCGTTGATTTTAAGCCAAAGCGGCTATATAATTATTATTTTATTTATTTTGTGTTTTATTTCAGCAGTTTATTTTTCTCATAATAAAACAGTACTGGAACAAAGCTGTCTTACACCGGTACATATTGTATATAAATCGAAATTTGCTGCCGTTTTAATATCTTTTATGACATTTTGTATTATTCCTGTCTGCTTTTTTTTGGTTTTGGAAATCATTGAGAAAAACGGCATTTTGTTTTTCAGTCTCACAATATTGTATATGGTAATATATCTTATAGGAATTATATCTGTTGCAACGACACTGGGATTTTTGACAGGCTATATTGTACGTCCGTTTTATGCTTATATTTTTTCGATCCCGTTTGCAGTGATTTTTTCAATTTTGTTTCAAAATACGATTTTTAAAATTTTTGGATATTACAAGGATATCTCATTCAGAATATACCACATGATTACCATGAACTCTTTTTTCGGAGAAGGAGTGGAGGTAGAATACAGAGGCCCGAACCTAAATATTCTTTTTTTAATTAAATTCTTAATGACAATGGTTGTGGCTTTATTGCTCTGTTTTATATTATTCCAGGTTTTAAGAGGAAAAGTCCGTACATTTTCAGCAGTAGGAACTGTTTTTTGCGTTGCGGCTTATATAGGCTTGGCAGCAGCTTTTTGGAAATATCATCCGGTAAGATATAACGATTTGGAAAAGCTGTATATTCTTGATTATAAACAGCAGCCCTATGAAATAACCTCGTACAGCGGAGATATAAATCTCAAGGAATGGTCTGATTACAGCATAAGCGTGGGAATCAAAAAAACGGGTGAGGCAGACGGGCTTACTCTGCGTCTTGACCAAAGCATGAAAATAAAATCTCTTGATATAGACGGTAAAGACGTTGATTACAAACGCTTCGGGGATATTCTGGAGATAGACTGTAATAAAGAGGAGTTTACGCTAAATTTAAGCTGCGGCGGAAGGATATCGTATGTCAATGAGCTGCATTCAGTAAATATATATACTACAAATACAAGCTGCGCTCTTCCTCCTGAGTTTGCATTTTTGCCTAAAATCGACGGAGATAAAAGCAAAAAGCAGTATGACCTCAGTGTTAAGAGCAATAACACGCTTATATCTAATCTGGATTTTAACAAAGAAAACGGCGTGTATAAGCTTAGCGGAAACTCACAAAACATGTGTCTTTTCAGCGGATTTCTGACACAGACAGAAATAGACGGTATTACATTTTATCATGCAAGCTGTTCAAGAAAATTGCAAAAATCATTTGAAGCGTATTACAGTAGAATGAATTCAAACAGTATTTCAGTATTTAACCCCGATACGTATGATCTTGAAAAATACAGCGGCGATGAAAAATCAAAGGTATTTATGATATATTATCTTTACGGAAATAATAATTTCTTTGTTGTTTATGATGATTATATGATGTATAACTACGGATATCCCATATAAGGAGAAAATATGCTGACAATCAATAACTTAAACTTCGGATACAAAAAGAACGTGCCGGTGCTAAAAGATATAAATTTAACCTTAGACAGCGGCTTTTCCCTGCTTGTGGGAGAAAACGGCAGCGGAAAGTCTACGCTTATAAACTGTATGACAGGTGTGCTTTGCGGCAGCGGCAAAATCGAGATAGACGGCGTGCCCTGCGGCAGCAGGGAATATGCGCGCTGCGTATCATATCTTCCGCAGACGTTTGACGTTTATCCCGCGCTGAAGGTTGGCGAGATACTTGAATTTGTTGCAGGGCTGAAGGGCGTGCCGAAAAAAGAGGTCAAACAAGCGGTAAAAGACGCGGCTCAGAGAACTAATACAGAGTCGTTTCTTGAAACAAAATTCAAAAAATGCTCACAGGGCATGAAAAGACGTGTCGGCATCGCATCTGCTCTTATGGGAGACGCAGATGTGATAATACTGGACGAGCCTACCGCCGGAGTGGATCCCAAGGAGCGCCGGCAGTTTTACAGGACTATAAAAGAGTGCTTTGCCGGTAAGACAGTACTGATATCAACACATATTTTAGACGATATAGAATCGCTGGCGGATAATATTATAATGCTGTCAAGAGGGAAAATCACCTGCAACATGCCGTATAGTGAGTTTATAAGTTCACTGGGCAGAGAGGCAACGCTTGAAGAACTGTGGATTCACTACCAGGAGGCCGGAAATGATACGGTGGAGTAAAAAAACCGATTTTCTTTCTATACGCTATCCGTTAATGGCATTTTTGATATTTTTGTGTTTTATACAGCTTATGCCGCAGGTGTTTATAACATCAAGTCAAATGGACACTCAATTGCCGCCTTCCGCTGACAACGATATATATTTTTGGATGCAGCTGGTTGCATACGTATTTATAGCTTTGATTGTGTGCTTCTATTTTGAGGAGACATTTCGGACACCTTCAGCGCATTATATCGGCACATTTAAATTAGGTACGTTTAGGACGGTTTTTTTAAGATATGTGCGTTTGCTTTTTATAATGGAAATCATATATTTGCCGTTTGTATATATTTGTATATTTCGTGCAAATAAAAATATACGTTATAATATGGAATTTTTCGGGTCTGTATTTGAACTAATAGACCCGTTAAAACCCATTTTTCAATGTTCGGTGTTTATGCTTTTTGCAGTAACGTCAGCTATGTTTTTTATGGCGTTGCTGAAAAATAAAGTTTATGTAATAGTGTTGACACTGGTTATTTGTATAATGGAAATCCGTGCATTTCCTATACTTTTTGATAAGTACACATTGTTTCGGGGCGCAACAATGCCAAGAGCGGATTATTTCAGCTTTTTTCCTGAAAACGTGCTGTCACTTTTTGTTTTGTCATTTATTTTTCTTATGCTTACGCTGATACTGCACCGGTTCAATAAAACGTAACTTGTTTTTAAAAAATCGGTTGACAAGCTTTTTCCTCTGTGGTATAATTGAAAAAATTTGCGGAGGTTGAAAATGAGCCCGTTTTACAGCAAGGCATATATTTATAAAGACGGAAATTTGGTTTTTAAAGATAATTTTTTACTGGACGCAGTGTTTATAAATTCAAAAACTCAGAATTTATCTGATAATGTTTATATTTTTCCCGGTTTCGTTGATGTACATGTACATTTTCGCGAGCCGGGTTTTTCTTTTAAGGAAACGATACGTACAGGCAGTCTTGCCGCGGCAAACGGCGGTTTTACGGCAGTCTGTACAATGCCCAACTTAAACCCGGTGCCGGACAGTATGGAGCATCTTAAAGTCCAGCTTGATATAATACGGCGGGACGCCAGCATCCAAGTCCTGCCTATGGGCTCCATTACTGTCGGACAGGCAGGAAAGCAGCTTTCCGATATGGAGAGCATGGCGCCGTTTGTTGCAGGATTTTCGGATGACGGGCGCGGTGTCCAAAACGATGAGATCATGCGTGCGGCAATGGTAAAAGCCAAACAGCTGGGCAAGGTCATCTCTGCCCACTGCGAGGATATATCGCTTGTGGGCAGCGGATATATCCATGACGGCAGATATGCCAAGGCTCACGGACATATCGGTATACCGTCTGAGTCGGAATGGAGGCAAATAGACCGTGATATAGAGCTGTGTGCACAAACGGGATGCTCGTATCACGTTTGTCATGTTTCGGCAAAGGAGAGCGTGGAGCTTATACGTCAGGCTAAAAAAAGCGGCGTTGATATCACCTGTGAAACAGCGCCGCACTATCTTACACTTACCGAAGATGACTTGCAGGAGGACGGCAGATTCAAAATGAATCCCCCGCTGCGCAGTAAAGATGACAGAGACGCGCTGATAGAAGGAATGCTCGACGGTACGGTGGATATGATAGCCACGGATCACGCCCCTCATACAGCTCAGGAAAAATCCCGGGGTCTTGCAGGCAGTCTGATGGGTGTTGCAGGGCTTGAAACCGCATTTGCGGTACTTTATACAGAGCTTGTCAAAACGGGCAAAATAAGTCTTGAGAAACTCATTTTTGCAATGAGTATTGCCCCGGCAAAAAGATTTAATATAGATAATTCGGATTGTTATACGGTATTTGATTTGGATAAAAGTTTTGAAATCGATCCGCAGCAGTTTAAATCAATGGGGCGCGCAACGCCTTTTGCGGGGAAACGCGTATACGGAAAAAGGCTCACTACAGTTTACAAAGGAGAACAGATATGAAAAGGCAGTATGACAGAAAACTGGTGCTGGAAGACGGAGCACAGTATTACGGCTACGCTTTCGGTGATATGACAAAGGAAAGCGTGTGTGAGATTGTATTCAACACCTCAATGGTGGGATATCAGGAGATCATATCGGATCCGTCCTATACCTTTCAGGCGGTTGTAATGACATATCCTATCATAGGCAATTACGGTATTGCGGACGATGACTTTGAAAGCAGGATCCCCACAATAGGCGGGCTGATCGTAAGAGAATATAATGACAGCCCTTCAAATTTCAGATATACCAAAACTTTATCCGAGATACTGGAGGAAAATCATATACCCGGAATCGAAGGCATAGACACCAGAAAGCTTACACGTTCCATAAGAGATATCGGAAGCAGGCGCGGACTTATAACATCTACCCAAACAAGTCTTAACCGCGCGCTTGAAATAATAGCAAAAACCCCTGTGCCGCACAATGCCGTAGAAACTGTCAGCTGTAAAAAGAAATGGTATTCTCGTACTTCTAATCATAAATTTAATGTCGTGGCAATCGACTGCGGAATAAAGCTCAATATAATCAGAAGCCTGAATGCCCGCGGCTGCAATGTTACTGTAATGCCGTGGAATACTCAGGCGGATGAAATTGACAAGATTGCTCCGGACGGGATTTTTATATCAAACGGCCCGGGAGATCCGCAGGATGTAACGCCGGTGATAGAAATGATAAAAGCTCTGCGCGGCAAATATCCGATCTTCGGGATATGTCTTGGGCATCAAATGATAAGTCTTGCTTACGGCGGCGATACGTATAAGCTGAAATTCGGACATCGCGGCGGAAATCATCCGGTAAAAAATCTTCTTAACGGTAAAATAGAGATCACAAGCCAAAACCACAGCTATGCCGTTGACAGCAAAAGTCTTGAAAATACCGGACTTGAGATCACTCATATAAATCTGCTGGACAATACGGTGGAGGGTGCCCGCTGTCTCAAAGACCGTGTATTTTCGGTGCAGTATCACCCCGAAAGCGCACCGGGACCGCAGGACAGTACTTACCTTTTCGACCGTTTTATTGACTTGATGGAGGGAAAATGCAATGCCTAAAAGAACTGATATCAAAAAAGTACTTGTAATAGGCTCCGGACCGATTGTTATCGGTCAGGCGGCGGAATTTGACTATGCCGGCACTCAGGCGTGCATTGCTCTTCGTGAAGAGGGATATGAGGTTATTCTTGTCAATTCCAACCCCGCTACGATAATGACGGATACGACTATTGCCGATAAAGTGTATATGGAGCCTCTCACTCTTGAGTATGTCGCAAAAATAATACGTTACGAGCGTCCTGACGCTATCGTTCCGGGCATCGGCGGACAAACAGGCTTAAATCTTGCAATGCAGCTTGAAAGAAAGGGCGTTCTTGCAGAATGTCAGACAGAGCTTTTGGGTACGTCTTCCGACTCGATCGATATGGCAGAGGACAGGGAAAAGTTCAAAAAACTGTGTGAAAGCCTCGGCGAGCCTGTTCTTCCCAGTATTATTACCCATTCTATAGAAGAGGGGATAAACGCCGCAAATCAGATAGGTTATCCGGTAGTACTTCGTCCCGCATTTACACTCGGCGGCACCGGCGGCGGATTTGCAGATGACCAAGAACAGCTCAGGGAGATAATGAAAAATGCACTCAAGCTGTCTCCGGTGCATCAGGTGCTTGTCGAAAAGTCGATAAAGGGATATAAGGAGATAGAATATGAGGTAATGCGGGATAAAAACGATACCGTTATTACTATCTGCAATATGGAAAATATCGATCCGGTCGGTATACATACCGGTGACTCGGTGGTTGTTTGTCCGAGCCAGACTCTGACTAATAAAGAATACCACCTTCTTCGGGACAGCGCTCTTAAAATAATCCGCGCTCTGAAAATCGAAGGCGGATGCAATGTACAGTTTGCTCTTGACCCGCAGTCCTTTGATTATTATCTTATAGAGGTCAACCCGCGTGTGTCCCGCTCATCGGCACTGGCGTCCAAGGCTTCCGGGTATCCGATAGCCCGCGTTTCGGCTAAAATCGCGGTTGGCCTTACTCTTGATGAGATACAGATAGCAAACACTCCGGCGTCTTTTGAGCCGGCGCTCGACTATGTCGTAACAAAAATGGCACGCTTTCCGTTTGATAAATTTGCGCTCGCGTCAAATCAGCTTTCAACTCAGATGAAGGCTACAGGCGAGGTCATGTCTATAGGCAGAACCATAGAGGAGAGTCTGCTTAAAGCAGTGCGGTCGCTTGAAATAGGCGCTTACCATCTGCATCTTAAAAAATTTGACGGACAGGACACCGCCGGGCTTCTTGATTATATCAAGGTCGGACGCGACGACAGGCTGTTTGCGATAGCAGAGCTGATACGCAGACATACCGATCTTGGCGTTATAGCAAATAATACCCAGATCGATATGCTGTTTCTTGATAAAATAAAGAATATAATAGACGAGGAATTCTCGCTTAAAAATACAAGGTTTGACAGAGAAGAGCTGATTTGTGCAAAGCGAATGGGATTTTCGGACAGGGCGGTTGCCGATTTTTGGGACTGCACGGAAAAGGAAGTTTATGATTTTCGCGTTGAAAACAATATAATTCCCGTGTATAAAATGATAGATACCTGCGCCTCTGAGTTTGACAGTTATATTCCGTATTTTTATTCGTCATATGAACAGGAAAACGAGTCAAAGGTCAGCAGCGGCAAAAAAATCGTGGTTCTCGGTTCCGGTCCTATCCGTATAGGACAGGGCGTGGAATTTGATTATTCCACCGTCCATGCGGTAAAGACAATAAAAAGCAGCGGATTTGAGGCAATAATAATAAACAATAACCCCGAAACCGTTTCTACCGATTACACGATAAGCGATAAGCTTTACTTTGAGCCGCTTACGGTTGAGGACGTTATGAATATTATCGACCTTGAAAAGCCACAGGGCGTTGTGGCATCGCTGGGCGGCCAGACGGCAATAAATCTTGCCGACAGACTGGCTGAGAGAAATGTTAAAATAATAGGCACCGACAGCACGGCAATAGACCGGGCGGAAAACCGCGACCTGTTTGAAAAGGTGCTTTGCGAGCTTGAAATACCGCAGCCAAACGGTACTGCAGTCACAGATGTTCAAAGCGGCATCGCCGCCGCAAAAAGAATAGGCTATCCCGTTCTGGTGCGTCCAAGCTTTGTGCTGGGCGGACGTGCGATGCAGATAGTCACAAGCGAAAAGGGACTTCGGCATTATCTTAAAAATGCAGTTGAAATAGACGAGGACAAGCCGGTGCTTGTTGATAAGTATATCATGGGCAAGGAGCTGGAAGTGGATGCCGTGTGCGACGGTACGGATGTGTTCGTGCCGGGAATTATGGAGCATGTCGAGCGTACAGGCGTTCACTCAGGCGATTCTATAAGCGTATACCCGACTTTCAGCGTGTCGGATAATGTTAAAAATACAATACTTGACTATACAAAACGTTTGGGACTTGGTATAGGAATTATCGGTCTTTATAATATACAGTTTATTGTCGATAAAGATCAGAACGTATATGTAATTGAAGTAAACCCGCGCTCGTCGAGGACTGTCCCGTTTATATCAAAATCTACGGGTTTTGCGATTGCGGATATAGCGACGCGCGTTATGCTGGGAGTCAGTCTTAAATCACAGGGATTTGATACTGTTTATCCCAAAGAAAAACAGCGCTGGTATGTAAAAGCACCTGCGTTTTCATTTTCCAAGCTGCGCGGAATGGATACTTATCTCTCACCTGAGATGAAATCCACTGGCGAGGCGATAGGCTATGACAAATCGCTGACACGTGCTTTATACAAGGCGCTCAAATCTTCGGGAATGAACGTTGTCAACTACGGTACTATTCTTGTAACTATAGCCGATGCAGACAAAGAGGAAGCTCTGCCTCTTATCAGACGTTTTTATAATATGGGATTTAATATCGAAGCTACACACGGTACTGCAGTATTTTTAAAGCAGCACGGTATCCGTACGCGTGTACGTGCCAAACTGTCGGAGGGAAGCGAGGAGATACTCGATTCGATACGCCGGGGATATGTCGCTTATGTAATCAATACCAGAGATATAAATTCCGAGTCAGTTATGACAGACGGATATGAAATAAGACGCTGTGCGGTTGAAAATAATGTTACTATATTTACGGCTCTTGATACGGTTCGCGTATTGCTGGACGTTTTGGAGGAGACAACACTGGGTATCTCTACTATCGATGAATAAGGAGGAAGTATGAGGCAGTCTTTTTTTGAAATTTGTGAGAATGAAAAAATTGCCGATAAGGTTTACAAAATGACTCTTTTGGGCGATGTCTCTCAAATAACCGCACCGGGACAGTTTGTCAACATAAAACTCGACGGTTTTTTTCTTCGCCGGCCTATTTCGGTATGCGATATAGAAAAGGACAGGCTTACTGTAATTTATAAAGTCGTAGGTAACGGAACGCTTGCGATGTCAGAGCTAAAAAAAGGTGCAGAACTTAATCTGCTTACGGGTCTTGGAAACGGATTCGATACCGCACTGTCGGGAGATTTTCCGCTGCTCATAGGAGGGGGAGTCGGCGCTCCGCCAATGTATTTTCTCTGCAAGCAGCTTGTAAAGCAGCAAAAAAAGGTCACCGCTGTGCTCGGATTTAACAGCAGGACTGATGTGTTTCTGGTAAATGAGCTTGAAAGCTTAGGCGCACGCGTTTTGACCGCTACGGTTGACGGAAGCTTTGGAACAAAGGGGTTTGTCACTGATATCCTTCCCCAAAACTACAGCTATTTTTATGCCTGCGGGCCTGAGCCGATGCTGAGGGCGGTATATGAAAAGACAGTGACCGAAGGCGAGCTCTCCTTTGAGGAGAGGATGGGCTGCGGATTCGGCGCATGTATGGGCTGTTCATGCAAGACCAAATACGGAAATAAACGTATTTGCCGTGACGGTCCGGTTCTTAAAAAAAGCGAGGTGATATTCTGATGACTGATACCAGTGTAACACTTTCGGGGATCAAATTGGATAATCCCGTAATTCCGGCGTCCGGTACATTCGGTTTCGGATATGAATTTGCCGATTATTACGATATAAATATTTTGGGCTCGATTTCTTTTAAGGGTACTACAAAAGAGCCGCGTTTCGGCAATCCCACGCCCAGAATCGCGGAGATACCGTCCGGGCTTATAAACTCTGTCGGTCTTCAGAATCCGGGAGTGGAAAAGGTTATCTCTTCTGAGATACCAAGGCTTTCAAAGTACTTTAAAAAGCCTCTGATTGCAAATATCAGCGGTTTTTCGGTCGATGAATATGTGTGCTGTGCAAAAATGCTGGACAAAGTAAATCAGGTAGGGATACTCGAGATAAATATAAGCTGTCCGAATGTGCACGGCGGCGGCATGAGCTTTGGAACCTGCCCGGAATCGGCGGCAGAGGTGACGCGCGCTGTAAAATCGGCAGTATCCAAGCCGGTATATATCAAGCTGTCGCCCAATGTCACCGACATAACAAAAATCGCACGCGCGGTGCAGGACGCCGGAGCTGACGGGATTTCTATGATAAATACCCTGCTGGGAATGAGAATCGATCTTAAAACTAAAAAGCCGGTCATCGCCAATACAAAAGGCGGTATGTCGGGACCGTGCCTGCTGCCTCTGGCACTTCGCATGGTATATGAGGTCTATGAGGCGGTTGATATTCCCATAATCGGTATGGGCGGCATATCCTGCGCCAAGGATGTGATAGAAATGATGCTGGCAGGCGCCAGCGCCGTGCAGATCGGCGCGGCAAATCTTGTAAACCCTTATGTCTGCCGTGATATTATTGAAAATTTGCCTGACGTTATGCGGCAATACGGAATACAAAATTTAAGTCAGATAACAGGAGGAGCACACAATGGCAAGTGATGTTATAATAGCCTTGGATTTTCCGGGTGAAAGTGAGACTATGTCTTTTTTGGATCTGTTTTCCGATAAAAAGCCTTATGTCAAAATCGGTATGGAGCTTTTTTACGCGATGGGACCACAGGCTGTACGTGAAATAAAACGAAGGGGACATAAGGTTTTTCTTGACCTGAAACTGCACGATATACCCAATACGGTGAAATCGGCAATGTCAGTGCTGTCAAGGCTTGATATCGATATGACAAATCTGCACGCGGCAGGCGGCAGCAAAATGATGCAGGCGGCAGTTGAAGGCCTTACACGCCCGGACGGAACACATCCTATACTTATTGCCGTGACACAGCTGACCTCAACGTCTCAGGAAATGCTCGAAAAGGATTTGCTTATTGATAAACCTATGGCAGACGTTGTGTCGCATTATGCAAAAACAGCCGCAGACTGCGGGCTTTCAGGTGTTGTATGCTCTCCGCTCGAGGTGGACGCAGTCAAATCAGTATGCGGCAGCGATTTTCTTACGGTAACTCCGGGTATTCGTTTTTCAGGCGACAGCGCAGCAGACCAGGTGCGTATAACGACCCCGGAAAAAGCACGTGAAATAGGTTCGGATTATATAGTTGTCGGCAGGCCGATCACCAGAGCTCAAAACCCTGTTGAAGCATATGACAGGGCATGCAGGGAATTTTTGAATATATAAACGGAGGTAATAACATGAAAAAACAAGTTGCAAACGCACTGCTTGAAATAAAAGCGGTATTTCTGCGTCCGCAGGAGCCGTTTACATGGGCAAGCGGTATCAAAAGCCCGATATACTGCGATAACCGTCTGATTTTGACGGCACCGGAGCAGAGAAATATGATAGAACGTGCTATTGCCGATACGGTACAGCGTGAGTATCCTGATGCTCAGGTGCTGATGGGCACGAGCACCGCAGGTATCGCTCATGCGGCGATCGCGGCGCATCTGCTTGATATGCCTATGGGTTATGTACGCTCAGGCAATAAGGATCACGGCAGACAAAACCGTATAGAGGGCAGGCTTGAACCGGGTCAGAAGGCAGTAGTTATAGAGGATCTGATATCAACGGGCGGAAGCGTTATAGATGTTGTGGAGGCGCTCAGGGAAGCGGGCGCTGAGGTTTTGGGGATCGTCAGCATCTTTACCTACGGAATGAAAAAGGGTATTGAACGGCTTGAAGCGGCAAATGTCAAAAATGTCAGCCTTACGGACTTTGATACTGTTATTGAACAGGCAGCCCAAAGCGGATATATTTCACATGACGATATCAGCCGTCTGAAAGCATTTCGCGACAATCCGTCTGATGAATCGTGGATAACAGACAAGAGGTGATAGTATGCGCCATTTAATTGACATTATGGATTTGAGCGTTGAAGAGATTGACAGCCTGATAGAAACAGCAAACGATATAATCGCAGATCCGCAGCTTTACAGGGAAAAATGCAGATATAAAAAGCTTGCCACTTTGTTTTTTGAACCGTCCACAAGAACGCGTCTGAGCTTTGAGGCGGCTATGCTGGATTTGGGCGGCAGCGTATTGGGATTTTCCGAGGCACAGTCAAGCTCGGCCTCAAAGGGAGAGAGCGTATCCGATACGATAAGGACGGTAAGCTGTTATGCGGATATCATCGCTATGCGCCACCCCAAAGAGGGCGCGCCTCTTGCCGCTTCTTATAAAAGCAGAGTCCCCGTCATCAACGCAGGAGACGGAGGACATAATCATCCGACGCAAACCCTGACAGATTTGCTGACGATAAAAAGGGAGCTTGGCAGGCTGAATGGTTTTACGATCGGATTCTGCGGGGATCTTAAATTCGGCAGAACGGTACACTCGCTCATTTCTGCACTGTCCAGGTATGAAAATATCAAGATAGTGCTTATATCACCGGATGAACTGAAAATTCCGGGATATGTACGTCATGAGATACTTGAAAAAAACAATATAGAATATACTGAGTGCTTTGACATGACTGATGTTATGCCGATACTTGATATTCTGTATATGACGCGTGTACAGCGCGAACGCTTTTTCAATGAGGACGATTACCTGAGACTGCGGGACAGCTATATATTGACTCCCGATAAGCTTAAAAATGCAAGCTCTCAGCTTAAAATACTTCATCCTTTGCCGCGTGTCAACGAAATCTCTACAGCAGTGGATGACGATCCCAGAGCCTGCTATTTCAACCAGGTGGAAAACGGTAAGTTTATACGCATGGCACTGATTTTGAAGCTTTTATCGGAGGTGTGATAAAATGACTATTGATTCTATCAAAAACGGTATCGTCCTTGATCATATACGTGCAGGTCAGAGCATGGAGCTGTACAGAATTTTAGGATTGGGTGATCTTGACTGCTCTGTCGCTATAATAAAAAATGTCCAGAGCAAGAAAATGGGCAGAAAAGATATTATTAAAATAGATGCGCAGATAGATCTTGACCTTGACGTACTTGGATATGTTGATCCGGGTATTACGGTAAATTTAATAAAAAACGGAAACAGAGTCGAAAAACGGCATGTCGAGCTGCCGAAATTTGTGCGCGGCGTCATACGCTGTAAAAACCCCAGATGCATAACGTCCACCGAACAGGATATAGAGCATGTTTTCAGGTTGACGGACAGAAATGATCGTATATACCGCTGTATATACTGTGAGTCTAAAGCAAAACAGCAATAGAGTCATAAATCAACTGTGTAAATTATGTAGTATATATCTAAACATACAAGTGCTTTTATAAAATATATAGTAAGTGAAATATAGTTTGTAAAAATAAGCAGATATAACTGGTATATTAATTATTCTGCAGTTGAAATTTTTAAAAGTAATTTATACAGTAAAAGAGCAGTAAGATTTTTCTTACTGCTCTTTTTATTATTTTATTGTTTCGGCAAGATATTCGAGTGAAAGTTCTACCATTTTGTCTCCAAGTTGGGTATTTGCATCAGCAGCACTTTTGGTAAACCAGTGATTAATATCGCCAAGTCTTTCAAGTTTTACAGCGTCAGGGTAGAGCGACATCAGTATTGAGCACTCATATTTACCTGCATGATCATATCCTGTGGCATTTTGAACATTTGTGCTCATTGTCGGAATAACTTTTATCCATCCGAAAGGATTATCAGCACCTTCAAGTTGATCATAGTAGTTTGAGTATTTTTCACTGCCCCACCAGCCACGTCCTAATGTATTTTCAAGATATTTCATCGTCGCACGTTTTGCCGCTTTCATATAAGATAAAGTCATCGGCATGAGCGATTCCTGCTCAAACTGGTGGTGAATTACAACATAAATGTTATGGAGACCGGAAGATAAAAGACTGAAAAAAATATAGTAGAGATATGCCTCAAATGCATCCTCTTCCACATGCACAGTACCGCTTTTTTCATCTGCAACAGCATAACTGGATGGACTGTAACAAATATACGGGGCAACGCATATTTCTTTGATTTGAGCCAGCTTTTCAATAAGTCCCTGGGCAACAAGAGTGTCACAACCCAAGCAGCAGTGAGGACCGTGATACTCAACAGTGCCTCCTGCGATCACAACAGGTATATTTTCTTTTCTAATTCTTTCAAGTTCAAGCGGAAAACAATAATTAAGCTGCATTAAAATCACCATACCTTTAACCGGAAAAATCCGAAATTAGTTATTGGAAACGATTACTGATAAAACCCAAGAGTAGTATAATATGCCAAATTAGTCTGACGGTTGTCAAGTCTGCCATATTGGACAACGATATTGCAGTTGCTTTCAAGTTTCATTGCATACTGTGTGTCAAAAGGAACTTTAAATCCGCACATATCATCTGTATTATTCATTCTAAAACATCGTACTCTGTTTGCTTTTACATTCCATTTAATATTTTCAAAGGGTTTGTCATTTGTAAAAAACAGTTTTACTGTAATTTCGGCGTCACTGTCACTATCGTTTACCACAATTACAGATTCATGACCTTTAAGTACTCCGTTACCTTCATGCGGCAGTTCGCAGTCGGGTATTATCCATATTTTTTTACCTGCTCCGTCAGCCATTGATTTCAATTATTCCTTTCCCCAGATAGTCTGTCATTGAAAGGCATCCGTCTTTTTTAACGGCAACACCTTTTTCCCAGCGCACACCGAAGGTAGGACCGGATATAAACGTATCAACTTGGAATGTCATATTTTCCTCAAGCTTATAATCACTTATTGTCTCCATCCAAGGAGCCTCGACCTCTATCATGCCGGTACCGTGGCAGGGTCCATAAACATAGTTTTCTTTCATGCCGTTTTCTTCATATAAACGGTAAAAGTCTTTTGCAATATCACTGGCGGTAACTCCGGCTTTTATCTGCTCCGTTGTCCAATTATGGGCCTTTAAACAAAATTCAACGATGCGCCTGCGCTCGCCTTCTAATTTTCCCAGAACGACAGGCAACCCTATGGAAGGAGAATATCCGTCAATTTTTGCAGATAAATTGAGCTGGACGATATCGCCCTTTTTCAGTGTACGGTAACGCGAACGGCTGATGGCATGACGTGTTGATTCTTCGCTGAAAACATACATTGGAAGACCTTCATACTCTGCTCCGTTTTCATATATTACCTTTTGTGCAACTCCTACCATTTCAAGTTCAGTTACACCGGGACGCAGATTTTTAATAACTTCGTCTGTTGCTAGTTCTATAATTCTAAAACCTTCTTTTATACAGGCAAGTTCGTTTTCACTTTTTATCTGACGCAGCGTTACCATAATGTCATTGCATTTGACGATTTTTGCCTCAGGAAAGCTGTCACGCAATCCTTCAAATATAGGCAGTGTACATTCGACATAGCTGCCAAGACCGATTTTTATATGTTTGCCGCTTACTCCGATTGCTTTAAAGACGTCTGCAAATGTGTCGGCGTGAAGCTCCGGGTATGACGGATCGGCTGACTCGCGAAATTCGCGCAATACAAACTGTTTTTCAATTTTTCCAAAATCCTTTGCAAACACAGCTGACTCGGGTCCGACCATTAATGCCGCATCTCCGTTTGCTGAAATTGCTACTCCCGCTCGTTCAAAAAGCGGCCAGAATCCGCTGAAATACCTTGCGTTTGCATAGTCTGATTCTGTGCTGGAAACCACCATTACATCCAAGCCGCGCTCTCTTATAAGCCTTGCAGCTTTCTGGATCCTTTCCTTATATTCGTAGTCGGGTATACATATTCTGCTCATTGCTTTCTCTCCTGCTGATTTTTTGGCATTAGCCTGTTGATTTAAATATACTTTACAAAGAAGCATTTGTATTTAGCAAATATTAAACAAAATTTGCACAAAATTAAATAATTTTAATATTGATTAAATATCAGAAAAAATAAAGCCCGGCTTTTGGCCGGACTTTATTGATAGACAAAAAGGTATTTTTATTGCTTCTTAAAAGAATACTCTGTTACAGAACTAAAATGTTCTCCCGCTTTTACAAGACAAGACGGAAATTCAGGTTTGTTTGGAGAATCAGGCCAGAACTGTGTTTCAAGACAAAATGCATAGTACTGTGTGAGCGGCTTTTGGTTTTTGCCGCAAGGTTCATCAAGGCATCCCGAGGTATACAGCTGCACACCAGGCAGGTCAGTTGAGCAGGAAAGAGTGATGCCGCTTTCAGGACAGAATGCGGTTATGACATCTTTTTTGTATTGTCTGTCCAATCCCAGCACAAAGTTGTGGTCATAGCCATTTCCGAGTCGAAGCTGGGTGTCTTGGCTATCGATATCACGGCCTATGGATTTTTCGGTTCTGAAATCAAAAGGAGTATTTTCTACATCCATAGTCTGACCGGTAGGTATAAGCAAACTGTCCACAGGCGTTATTTTGTCTGATTTTATTTTCAGAACGGTCGTAAGACAGTTCTGCGATCCTAGATTGAAATAAGCGTGATTTGTAAAGTTCATAATCGTGTCTTTATCAGATATCGCGTCATAGCTTATGCCGAGCGTATCATTTTTGACAGAGAATATAACCGACAGAGTCAGGTTGCCCGGATATCCGCCCTCTCCGTCAGCTGAGAATATGGTAAATTTCACTGAGTTGTCTGAAATCTGCTCGCCTTTATACAGTCTGTGTGAAAATCCGCAGTTACCGCCGTGCAGTGAGTTGCAGCCGTTGTCATTTTTGTCGACATCGTATCGTATACCGTTGATTTCAAACTCAGCGC
This sequence comes from uncultured Clostridia bacterium, assembly GCA_944385895.1. Taxonomy (GTDB): domain Bacteria; phylum Bacillota; class Clostridia; order Oscillospirales; family QAKW01; genus RGIG9041. Next base: position 24,456 of record CALWYZ010000004.1, on the reverse strand, counting down.
CGCCGATACGGTTTGCATATCTTCCTACAGTCGAGCCCTGATATGACCCGCCGTTTATGTATCCGTCAAGACTGTCATATCCCGCAATACAGTCGACGCCTGCAAAAAATATATTATGTATGGTTGCGCCGTATTCCATGATTTTTACGGAAAGACCGCCGTCGGTCACTGTATATTCGTATACATTTTTGCCTTCATAAGTACCTATTATGCTTTTTTCTACCATTCTGTCCACCTCCGTATATTTATTATAATTATGTATAATCTCTCTTGTTTTGTCAACTGTTTGTTGATATAATCTTTTTGTACGGAGGACATTAATATGGTAAACATAGGCAACAGCTGGGATACACTTTTGGCAGATCAATTTGAATCTGAATATTATAAGAATCTGAGGCAGTTTTTAAAGTATGAGTATTCACACTATACTGTTTATCCGCATATGAATGATATTTTTAATGCTCTGCGCATCACCGATTATAATGATGTGAAAGTGGTTTTATTGGGACAGGATCCGTATCACGGCCCGGGACAGGCACACGGACTGTGTTTTTCTGTCAGGGACGGTGTAGCTATGCCGCCGTCGCTTGTAAATATTTTTAAAGAACTTAAGAGTGATTTAGATATAGACCCGCCGTCAAGCGGTAATCTCACAAAATGGGCAAAAAACGGTGTACTGCTGCTCAATACGGTATTGACTGTACGTGCAGGCCAGGCCGGTTCTCATAGAAACCACGGCTGGGAAAAGCTTACCGACCGTATAATCGAATTGTTAAATGACAGGGAAAAGCCGATGGTATTTATGCTCTGGGGCAGACCTGCCAGAGAAAAGGCAGCTCTTATAACAAATCCGTCGCACCTTATACTGGAGTGCGCTCATCCGTCGCCGCTATCGGCATATAACGGATTTTTCGGATGCCGGCATTTTTCCAAGGCTTGTGAGTTTTTAAGACAGCACGGAATGGAAATGGATTGGAGACTGTAAGTTTTTTCTTGACTTTACTTAATGTCGGTTGTATAATTTTATCGAAAAAAGGGGAGCAGGGTGAACCCTGCTGAGAGTGGGCTGTATCGCCCTGACCTTACCTGATTTGGATAATGCCAACGTAGGGACACATATTTACGCTTATTTTGCGCGGTGCCTTTTTGTCGGCACCGCATTTTTCATGAAAGGAAGATAGTATGAAAAAAAGTCTTGAAAATGTAAGAGAGAAATGTCCGCTTGTGCACTGTATTACAAACTATGTGACGGTAAATGATGTTGCCAATGCACTGCTTGCAATTGGAGGCTCTCCCATAATGGCAGACGATATAGAAGAAACATCCGATATTACTTCTATTTGCAATGCTCTTGTAATTAACATAGGCACTTTAAACCAGCGTACAATACCTGCAATGTTTGATGCCGGCAAGACTGCATCTCAGCTGGGACATCCGGTAGTGCTCGATCCCGTTGGAGCCGGAGCTTCTGCGTTGCGCACAAAAACTGCGCTTGAGATCATGGAAAAGGTAAAGCCGCAGGTGATACGCGGAAACATTTCGGAAATAAAAACCCTGGCTTGCGGCAGCGGATTTACATCGGGAGTAGACGCGGCTGAGCAGGACGCCGTGACGGAGGAAAATCTTGACACTGCTGTAGCATTTGTAAAAGAATTTGCAAAAAATACAGGAGCCGTTATAGCCGTTACAGGTAAAATCGATCTTGTAAGCGATGCCGAAAAATGCTATATTATCCGCAACGGTGCTGCGCAGATGAGCCGTATAACAGGCACCGGATGCCAGCTTTCGGCAATTTGTGCAGCTTTTGCTGCAGCTAACCCCGATGATATGTGTACCGCTGTTGCGGCGGCAGTTTGCGCTATGGGCTATGCCGGTCAGCTGGGTGTTCTGAAAATGGACCAAAAAGACGGAAACTGCGCACTTCGAGGCTATATAATAGACGCTCTTTACAATATGACAGGTGACAAACTGTCACAGGGGGCTAAATATGAAATCAGATGACCTTCTGCTATATGCTGTCACAGATAGGTCATGGCTTAACGGGAGAACGCTTGAAAGTGTTGTGGAATCTGCGGTTGCCGGAGGCGTTACCATGATACAGCTTAGGGAAAAGAATCTGGGCCATGACGATTTTCTGAATGAAGCAATACGGATAAAAAAAGTATGTGATGAACATGGCGTTACGTTTATTGTAAACGATGACGTCGATATTGCTCTTGAGTGCGGCGCTCACGGCGTGCATATAGGTCAAAGCGATATGGAAGCGCAGAAAGCCAGACATATACTGGGTGACGACAGGATAATAGGAGTGTCTGCATCCACTGTACAGCAGGCACTGGACGCTCAGGCGGCAGGTGCGGATTATATAGGGGTAGGCGCGATTTTTCCGACAGGGACAAAAACAGATGCAGACTCAGTTTCACTTGATACGTTGCGCAGCATTTGCAGCGCTGTTTCAATACCGGTTGTTGCTATTGGCGGTATAAACTGCAATAATATTTTAAAACTCAAGGGCAGCGGCATTTCCGGTGTAGCGGTTGTCAGCGCCGTATTTGCCGCTGCAGACGTAAAAAACGCGGCAAGTCAGCTTTTGACGCTTGCAAAGGAGCTGTAAATATGATAAAAGCTGTGATTTTCGATATGGACGGGACGATAATAGATTCCATGCCTCTATGGACGCATGTAGGAAGCGACTATTTGAATTCTCTGGGAATTGCTCCTCAGCCCGGACTTGACGATAAAATATTTTATATGAATATAAGTCAATTTATTGAATATGTAAAGCAGCAGTATTCGGTAAACGACACTTCTGAAAAGATTTATGATGATATTAACTGCCAGATAATTGAAAATTATAAGGACGTTAAAGATAAACCGGGGGCAATAAAGCTTTTAAAATGTCTAAAAAAACTCGGCATTATTCTTATTCTTGCCACCGCTTCAAGCCGCCAGATAGCAGAGTCGGTTCTTACTCGTCTTTCCATGTGGCAGCTTTTTGATAAGCATTACTGCGATATAAAAAAATCCAAACCGGATATTTTTTATGAGATTGCAAAATCCGCCGGGCTGCATACCTATGAGTGCTGTGTCGCGGAGGATACTGTTTTGCCGGCCGAAAACGCAAAAGCTGCCGGTATGAAGATACTGGGCGTGCACGACGCCGTTACACAGAAATACAGCGGAAGCATGAAAGAAGTATCCGATCTGTATTATGATACACTTGAAAATACAGACAGTATAATAAACGAAATAATAAAAATGTAAATAAAGCGGGAAATCGGGGGCACCACTTTTTTCCGCTATATAAAATTAATGTTAGGAGAAAAAAATGAAAACAGCATTAACAATCGCGGGAAGTGATTCCTGCGGAGGCGCCGGAATACAAGCCGATATCAAGACAATGACCGCAAACGGGGTATATGCCATGAGTGCGATCACAGCCTTGACAGCTCAAAATACAACCGGCGTTCAGGGAATTTATAATGTCAGTCCGGAGTTTCTGGGACTGCAGCTTGACAGTGTTTTTACGGATATTTACCCGAACGCTGTCAAAATCGGAATGGTATCAAACGCCGCTCTGATAGAGGTGATAGCCGACAAGCTTGCAAAGTACAATGCCGAAAATATAGTTGTCGATCCTGTTATGGTAGCGACAAGCGGGGCGGTGCTGATTGAGGACAGCGCGGTTAATGCCCTGACAGAGCGGCTATTCCCGCTCAGCACTCTTATAACTCCGAATATACCGGAGGCGCAGATTCTGTGCGGTAAAAAAATAAATGATAAATCCGAAATGGAACTTGCGGCGGCTGATATTTACGATAAATTCGGATGTGCCGTTTTATTGAAGGGCGGTCATAATGTGAATGACGCTTCAGACCTGCTTTTCAAAGACGGAAAGGCGGTCTGGTTCAATGTAAAGCGAATCGACAATCCCAATACCCATGGTACCGGCTGTACGCTGTCAAGCGCTGTGGCGTCAAATCTTGCAAAGGGCTATACGCTTGAAAAGGCTGTTGAGAGCGCAAAGCGGTATATATCAGGCGCGCTTTCGGCTATGCTGGATCTGGGACACGGCTCAGGCCCCCTAAATCATGCTTTTGATATAAAGGGGGACTATTGATATGGAAAACAAAGGTACATCGCTTTTTGCAAACGGTCTTATCTGGTTCGGAGCGGGGGTGTCGCTTGCGGAGATACTGTCCGGCACGGCATTTGCATCGCTGGGTCTTGCCCGCGGAGCTGCTGCAATAATTATCGGACATGTAATCGGCGGATTTTTAATGTTTTTGGCCGGAGTTGTCGGGGCTAAGACAAGAAAAAGTGCTATGGAGACTGTTAAATTATCGTTTGGAAGATACGGAAGTCTGCTTTTTTGCGCTCTTAATATCGCTCAGCTTGTAGGCTGGACGGCAATCATGATTTATGACGGCTCTCTTGCCGCAAACGGTATTTTCAAAACCGGCAGCTGGGTCTGGTGTTTGGTTATAGGCGTGCTTATCGCATTATGGATATATATAGGAATAAAAAGTCTTGAAAAGCTCAATACCGTTGCAATGGCTGCATTGTTTGTGCTGACGATTATTCTTTGTAAGGTCATATTTGTTGACGGCAGCGGCGCGTGGAACACGGGAGACGGCATTTCCATGGGAAGCGCAATAGAGCTTGCTATAGCGATGCCTCTGTCATGGCTTCCGCTTATAAGCGATTACACAAGCAGTGCGCAAAAACCGGTAAAGGCGTCTGTTGTCAGCGCTGTTACATACAGTATTATCAGCTGCTGGATGTATTTTATAGGCATGGGTGCCTCGGCGCTTGCCGGCAGCTCGGACATAGCGCAGATAATGCTGAAAGCCGGACTCGGAATGGCAGGCCTTGTTATCATTGTTTTCTCAACCGTGACAACTACTTATCTTGATGCATACTCTGCCGGAGTCTCGGCGCTGTCTTTAAGCGGCAAGCTGAACGCAAAGTGGTTTGCTCTGGCGGTTACGGGCGTGGGAACGGTGCTTGCAATTATTTTCCCAATGGATGACATAACAGGATTTTTGTACTTTATAGGTTCTGTATTTGCACCTATGATAGCAGTGCTTGTAGCAGACTTTTTTGTCTTTAAGAAAAACAGCAGTGAGCAGAACTTTGATTGGATAAATCTTGCGGTATGGGCCATAGGCTTTGTATGTTACCGTCTCTTTATGCGTGTTGACCTTATAACGGGGAGTACGATTCCCGCAATGGCGGTCACTTTTGCGCTTTGTCTTGTGGTAGGATTTATAAGAAAGAAGTGTAAAAAATGCGCTGTGTAATAATAGGAGGCGCGGCTATAAACAATGTATCCGCAATAAAAAAATATCTGAAAACCGATGATTATATCATCTGTTGTGACAGCGGACTGTATAATGCTCAGAAACTTGAAATAACACCTCATCTTATAATCGGTGATTTTGACTCACATCCAAAGCCTGATTCCGATATCGAGACAATAACCTTGCCTTGTGAAAAAGACGATACCGACACGGTGTACGCCGCAAAAGAGGCTCTTTCACGCGGCTTTGATGATTTTCTGCTGCTTGGGGCTGCCGGAGACAGACTTGATCATACGCTGGGAAATGTGTCAGTCCTTTTGAATCTTTTTGAAAAGGGAAAGACGGCAATGCTTGCAGATGACTTTTCCGAAATGGAAATAGTGGGCAGTGCTCCCAAAACCGTTTCAAAAAGCTTTTCCTATTTTTCACTGCTTGCATTCTGCGGCAGCGCAGGCAAAGTCACGGTCACGGGCGCAAAGTATCCGCTTGAAGATGCCTGCATCAACTGTGACTACCCTTACGGCATAAGTAATCAGGTGATGGGCGACAAAGCGGTCGTCAGCGTAAAAAAAGGCAGACTTTTGCTTATAAAGGTCAGATAAAAAAACGGTCTTTCTATTGAAAGACCGTTTTTATTACGCTTTTGTAATTTCGTTGAAAAATAAGATATAATATGATAAAATCATAAAAAAAGAACGGCGGTTTTATTATGAACAGTATACTTCTTGTTGAGGATGATATCAATATAATAAAAAGTCTCAGCGAGTTTTTGAAAGGCGAGGGGTTTTTGGTTGAAAACGCCGACGGTCAGACAAAGGCGATAGAAATGCTCAGACAGCGGCAGTTTGATATTTTACTTGTGGATATATCACTGACTGAGGGAAACGGATTTGCAGTGTGCGCATGCGCCAAGGAAATGGGGCTGCCGGTTATTTTTCTTACTGCCTCCGGTGATGAGTACAGCGTGGTCACCGGTCTTGATATGGGTGCTGACGATTATATTTCCAAGCCTTTCCGTCCGCGTGAGCTTGTATCGAGAATTAAGAGCGTTTTGCGCCGATGCGGTAAAATGCGGTCCGTGATAAAACTTGCAGACGTTACTGTCGATACCGAAAAGGGCATAGTTGAGAGAAACGGGTCCGACCTGTTTTTGTCCGCGCTTGAGTACAGGCTGCTGCTGGTACTGCTCAACAACAGAGGTATAGTTATGTCCCGCTCCAAGCTGCTGGAGGATATCTGGGATGTGACGGGCGATTTTGTCAACGATAATACGCTTACTGTGTATATAAAACGTCTGCGCGAAAAAATCGAGGCTGATCCGCAGGATCCGCAGATAATAAAAACAGTACGCGGGATAGGATACAAAATAGACATATGAAACTTCGCAATCCTGAAATCAAGGGCTTATGCATCTGCTTTGGTTTAAGCAGTGTTATATTTTCAGGTATCGGCTTTGCCTTTTTCGGTATATATGCGGGGGTGCTGATACTGGTCTCTCTGATAATAGTATCTGTTATTTATATGATGTTTGCTCTTGCACGGTACAAGCGTATACGCCAAATGAGCGAAAGCCTTGACAGGATACTTCACGGCAAGGATACAGAGATGATATGCAAATGCCGCGAAGGCGATCTTGCGGTTTTGCAGAGTGAAATCAGAAAAATGACGGTAATGCTGAGGGAAGCGGCTGAAAACCTTAAAAAGGACAAAATCTATCTTACAGATTCGATAGCCGACATCTCACATCAGCTGAGGACACCGCTGACGTCGATAAATCTGATGCTGTCAATGCTTAAGGAACCTGATATTGCCGAAAGTCGACGCTCGGAACTTATGTTTTCCTTGAAGCATATGCTGTCACGAATAGACTGGCTTATCGAAACGCTTCTTAAAATATCGAAAATCGACGCCGGAACGGCTTTCTTTGAAAATGGCAGGGTATCGGTAAAAACGCTTATAGACAAGTCGGCGCAGCCGCTTGAAACTTCGCTTGAAATTCACTGTCAGCAGCTTATCAGCACTATAGGGGACGAGTATTTCACGGGTGATCTGTCCTGGAGCGCAGAGGCATTGGGGAACATTTTGAAAAACTGTATCGAGCACACTCCTAACGGCGGCAGTATATATGTGACCTGTGAGCAGACAAATATATTTACCCAAATAACCATACGGGATACCGGCAGCGGTTTTGATATTGAGGACATACCGCATCTGTTTGATCGATTTTATAAAGGCAAAAACTGTACAGAATCGAGTGTCGGCATAGGTCTGGCTCTTGCAAAAAGCATTATTGTACAGCAAAACGGTACAATAAAAGCCTTGAACCACCCTGACGGCGGAGCTCAATTTATTATAAGATTTTATTTCGGAGTAGTATGATTGGCACAAAAACAAAAATCAAAATATTTGCTGTCTTATCGGTGACTGTTATTATTGCCGCGATATTATGTGTGCTGTATTATTACGGGCTTATTCCGCAGAAAAGCTATGACGGCGCGCATTTTGGCATAGAGACGGTCAAAAGTACGCAGGATTTTAACGGCAACGGCACAGACGACTACACTGATATACTTTTGGGCGCAAAACAGGATGCGGCAAATAAGCCCAGGTATATTGACAAGTATTATGCGGGCGGATATCCGCCTGACAATGAGGGGGTCTGCACCGACGTTATATGGCGTGCACTGAAAAATGCCGGCTACAGTCTTAAGGATATGGTTGACTGTGATATCAGGGCAAATCCTCAGGATTATCCCAATATTTCAGCCGCTGATAAAAATATTGATTTTCGCCGCGTGCAGAATTTAAAGATATTTTTTGACAAATATGCTTTAAGCCTTACAACAGATATTAGTGATATAGGGCAGTTTCAGCCCGGTGATATCGTTATCGTAAACGGTACAAAGCATATCGGGATAATATCCGACAAGAGAAACGCCGACGGCGTGCCGTATGTCATTCATAACGCCGGACAGCCAAGACGCGAGGAAAACGCGCTTTGGAGAATGTCGATAACGGCGCACTACCGGTTTGACAGCTCAAATATCCCGGAGTATATAAAACGGCAGAACTTAAGTCCTGACGCTGAGCAAAAAGCTTTAAAAAAGCGTACGTACCCAGTCACAACGCTGAGCAAAAAGCTTTAAATTAGTAGTTATTTCTTATTAAGAGGAGATTTTCTTGAAAAAGCAAACATCAATAGAATGGGTAATTGTCGGTTTGGGAAATAAGGGCATAGAGCATAAATATAACAGGCATAATATTGGATTTTCTTGTATTGATTTGTTATCTAAAAATCACAATATAGAAATGAATATTATACAGTTCAATGCTCAAATTGGAATTGGAAACATTGGAAATCATTCATGTATGCTGATGAAACCATTAACGTACATGAATAATTGTGGAATAGCCGTGCTTGAATGCTTGAAAAAAAACAATATACCTCCACATCGGTTATTGATTGTTTTCGATGATATATATTTTTCACCAGGTAAAATGCGAATATGTAGAAAAGGCAGTTCAGGTGGGCATAAGGGTATTAATAGTGTAATTGAACACTTATGTACCAGTGATTTTCCAAGAATTAGAATTGGTGTTGGACGTCCAGGAGAGGATTGTTCTTTAGAGAAATGGGTGGTGTCAGATATGACTAATGATGAGATATCTGCAACTAATAAGGCACTCGAAAAAGCATGCATAGCTGTTGAACTTATATTAAACAACAAAATAGACGATGCTATGTTGAAATTTAATTAGTTAATTGGAATGTTTTATATGGGTAATTCACTTGATTTTACAGTTTTAAAAAAAAATAAGCGAAACGGAAATACCATTTGAACTAACTGTTGCAGGCTTGAGTATGAACCCTTTTTTATTGGAGGGAGATTTAATTAGCTGCAAAAAACAAGAAGAATACTATCCTGGAGATATATTAGTATTTTTCTATAATAACGAATTAATTGTGCATAGACTTTTAAAAATAAAAGGGAAATTATTGTATTGTAAAGGGGATAATTCATTTTTGTTAGAACATGTAAAAGCCGAAACTGTTTTAGGAAAGGTTCTTTTGGTTTTCAGATAAAAACAGCAGGGATTGATCCCTGCTGTTTTTTGTTTACCGCTTTGTTGCTGACTGTAAGCTGTTTGCGGTTTTAAGCTTTATTGTATTGCTGCAATATCTGCGGCGTTTATATTTGAATTGTAAAGGCTCATTATCTCGGCGGTATCCTCTTGACTCTTTTTGCTCTCGACATCCGGCGTTCCGTCATCTTTTATATCAAAGATATTGCCGCCTCCCGCAATAAGCGAATAGCGATCGGTCTGAGGGTCTCTGCGAAGGTATATGAAGTATTTGCGGCCCTCTTCAAAATCCGGATTGCCTCTGCGGGAGTATATGATACCGTTGTATGTTCCGCCGAAGGCTCTTATCTTTATCGATTCGGGCGCTTCTCCTTTTACGGTGTCGATAACTTCCATCTCATAATCGGTGTAGACCTCATCGGGATATTCCTTTTCCGCCTGATCAGGCAGTATCACCTGCTCGGTGCTGCCGGTGAATTTTAATACCGCGATAAGGTCGGCTTCCTCTTCAAGCTTCTGCGGTGACAGATATTCGTAGCTTGCGCTCTGTATCACTTCGTCAAATTCCCGCGTATCCTCTCCTGCGCTCTGCGCTGATTCACCGGGGTCCTGGGTATCGCTTTTGACGCTGTCGCCTTTGCTGCAGGAAAACAGTGAAAACACAAATATTGCCGATAAAATAACTGCCGTCAGTCTTTTTATTAAATAATTATTTTTCATGATTATTCCTCCCTAAATATGATAATATAGGACTGTCTGCGAACAATAATATTATGCATTTTGCCTTTCATCTATATATGTAATGAGCAAATGAAAATGTTGCATTTTTTAACCAAAATATTATAAAAAATAAAACTTTGGTAAAATCAACAAATTTAATAATTAAAAATTATGCAAAATAACAAGTGAAATATTGTGTACTTTTAAATTGTTCTTGTATATTTGAAATATTTGTGATATACTAATAAAAGGGAAATAAGCCGGCAGGACGCAATGGCCGGCTGTTAGATAAAAAGGCATAGCAAGCTATGCCTCGGTTTATTATTGTTTCATTAATTTTTATTGGGCCGTGATTTACGGTTGTAAGGAGTATACATGGAGCTTAAAGAAAAAATAGCAAGGCTTGACAGTCTGGCTGACAAGGCGGCAGGTGCCGTAAAAAAACAAAATTCTGATACAAACAGCAAAAAAGGTAAAAACAGTACCGTAAAAACTAAAAACATTAAAAAATCCGCATCGGACACGGGCGGCAGAACTGTCGGTCAGCCGTCAAAACGAAGACAGCGAGTTTCAAATTCAGCCAATGCCGCGACAAAACCGGCAGGCAGCTTAAAGCGGGAAAGTAAAAATCCGACTTTGTCTGCGCACGCCGGCGGAGCTGTGACTCAGATTAGCCGGAAACCGGAAAAAAGCTCTACAGGCACAAAGCGCGTCGAGAGCAAATCTGCCGCGGGCAGGAGATCATCCGGTATGGCATTGACACAAAATGAAAGCATTTCAGCTCAGCAGGATACAGCGTCTCAAAAGCGAGTATCTTCCAAAAGGAAACTTAAGGTGATACCGCTAGGGGGACTTGACGAGATAGGGAAAAATATAACCGTTATTGAATACGGTGACGATATGATAGTAATTGACTGCGGTCTGGCTTTCCCCGATGCGGATATGCTGGGTATTGACCACGTTATACCGGACTTTACCTATATATTCAAAAACCGTCAGAAGCTGCGCGGTATATTTGTTACACACGGGCATGAAGATCATATCGGATCGCTTCCGTATTTTCTAAAAGAAGTAAACGTGCCTGTTTTCGCAAATAAGCTTACTCTGGGTCTTATAAAACGCAAGCTTGCAGAACACAGGCTTGATAAGCAGAGCATACTTATGGAATGCAAGCCGGGAGACGTTATAAACCGCGGTTGTTTTTCGGTGGAATTTATTAAGGTCAATCATTCGATTGCGGACAGCGCTGCATTTGCCATTAAAACACCGGTCGGAACGATAATAGACATGGGTGACTTTAAAATTGATACGACTCCTATACGCGGACGTATGATAGATCTTACCCGTCTGGGTCAGCTGGGACGCGAGGGAGTATTGCTTTTGATGTCCGATTCCACAAACGCCGAGCGCCCGGGTATGGCACTTTCGGAACGCAAGGTAGGCGTGTCGATAGAAAATATTTTTGCAAGAGCTCGTGACAAGCGTATATTTATAGCGACATTTTCATCAAATGTCCACCGTGTTCAGCAGATAATAACAACCGCTGTCAAATACGGAAGAAAGGTCGCAATTTCCGGACGGAGCATGGAAAGCGTTATAGCTGTGGCGCATGAACTGGGGTATTTAGATTATCCGAAGGGCACGATTGTGACAATAGACCAGGCAAACAAATTCCCCAAAAATGAGCTGGTGATAATAACCACCGGTTCTCAGGGCGAACCGATGAGCGCTCTCTACCGTATGGCTTTTTCCGATCACAGAAATATTTCAATAACACCGGACGATCTTGTAGTTATATCCGCCTCGCCTATACCCGGCAATGAAAAATTTGTTTCCGCTGTCGTAAATGAGCTGGAGCGGCTTGGAGCCGAGGTTGTGGCAGACAGCCTTGCGGGAGTGCACGTTTCGGGGCATGCCTGTCAAGAAGAGTTAAAGCTTATACTGGGGCTTATAAAGCCTAAATTCTTTATGCCGGTGCACGGTGAGTACAGACATCTGCTCGCGCATAAAAAACTGGCGGTTGAAACCGGTATCGCGCCGGAAAATGTGTTTATTAATCAGATCGGCGGTGTGCTGGAGCTTACCAAGACGACAGCTAAAATAAATTCGTCGGTACAATCCGGACAGATACTCGTGGACGGCGAAAGTATCGGCGATGTCGGCAATATCGTTATGCGCGACAGACATCTGCTTGCGGAAGACGGAATGATCGTAGTTGTCGCCGCTGTGAGTGTAAAGCAGAGAAAGGTATTGTCCGGACCGGATATTATTTCACGCGGATTTATATATATGCGTGACAGTGAAGAACTCATAAACGGCGCCAAGGCTGCAGTGTCAACTGCTCTAAAGCGCTCAATGGAACGTGATATTTTTGACTGGAGCACTCTTAAAACGGATGTCAGGGACAGCATAACCAAATATATCACTTCAAAAACCAAACGAAGTCCTGTTATTATTCCTATTATAATGGAAGTATAAAAACAGCCGCAAAGATTATTCTTTGCGGCTGTTTTATGTATCAGAAAAAATATTATAAACTGTGCTGCGGTCTTGAGGCTATATTTGACAGAATATTTTTTGCTCGGCGGATTTTTTTGCAAGCAGACACATTTTCGCGCTGAGTATTCCTTCGTTAAGAGGCGAACGAGAGGTATCGCACCCGGCTACTACATCGCAGAAGTTGTTTATCAGTGCTGCATCTCCTCCGAAATGACCGTGACCTTTAGCGAATGTATGTGTTTCTGTGCGGTCTTCATTATGGTAAAATACTTGCACTTTTCCGGTAACAAAGTCAAACTCTACTGTTCCGTAATAACCGATAAGTCTTGCCCCGCGCTTGCCGGCGCCTTTTCTTGCGATAAAGTCCTGTGAATATACCGCGTGCATTCCGTTGCTGTATTCAATGATAGCGCTTCCGCTGTCCTGATTGCCTGTATCAACTGCAAAGCAGCAGCTGTCTCCCACTTCATATTTGTCGCCGTATCCGGCAACATTCTGAGCGCTCTCGGGACATTCTTTTCTCTTGGGACAGTCTGTACATTTTTGTCCGGCGGGCATGTCGCCTTTAAACACCTGCTTTGAGCTTACGGCGCATATGCGTACAGGCTTTATATCATAAAGCAGGCTGTTTATATAGTCAAAATCATGAGTGGCTTTTTGCAGCCAGAGCCCCGAGGTTTCATTTTCGTCTCTGTACCATGTGTGATAATAGCATCTTGCGTACGGCACGTTATTATATGCCTGAACATGCGCGATCTGACCCAGCTTACCGCTTTTTATAATATCTCTCACGCAGTTTACAATAGCGGTATTGCGAAGAGGAAAAGATACAACCACTTTGTCGCTCATATCTTGCAGACCTTCCAGTATATGGAGCTGCTCTTCATTTATGCAGACCGGCTTTTCCAAAAAAGTCGGGATTTTATACTTGGCTGCCAATTGCATAAAATGTGTATGCAGAGAACAACGTGTACCTATCATAACGCCGTCTAAGGTCTCGCTTTTTAGCATTTTTTCTGCATCTGTATAAAATTTTACATTCGGACAGTCTTTGTATTTTTCCTTTACAGACTCTATTTGCAAGTCACATACCGCACTTAATTCAAAGCCTTCTTTAGCTATTACATTTTTGACAAGCGGTGTCATTCTGCTTCCACTGCCGATTACTCCTATTTTATACATGAAATCAACTCCCTTTTTGTTTTAATACTACCACGGCTAAATTATAAAAACAATAAACATATACGCTTATATTTAGCACAAATCTGCTGTTGAATAATTTATTTGTTGTGTTATAATACTTATAAAACAAGTTTGTGATGCAAGCCGATATCAAATCATTAAAAAGGTGATTATATGAATCTGACGGGAGACAGAGCGATTGAAATAACAAGCAACAGGGTCTCAGACGAGTATTTGCAGTTAAACTGCTGCGGAATACAGCAAAACAAAGGCAAGCTGCGCGCCGCCTGCAGACCTGAGGGCAGGCTGGATTATCATATTCTTTATATAAAAGAGGGCAGGTGTACGATAACACGTGACGATAAGGATATGGTGATAAACGAGGGGAACATTATTTTGTACAGACCTCATGAACCGCAGTTTTACAGGTTTTCGGCAGGAGAAAACGCAGTATCGTATTATTTGCATTTCAGCGGATACGGATGCGAGGATATTCTGAAAAAAATAGGACTGAGCAGACCGATAAATTATGTCGGGAAAAGTGACGCTCTGGAACGAATATTTTTAAGACTGACAAGCGAATACATGCTTAAAAAGCCTCTTTCGATAGAAATGTGCACAGGTCTTTTGATACAGTTTTTGTCTTGCGCATCAAGGCTGTCTCTTACAGGGCAGAGGTCTGTGAACTATGACACAAGCATAGAAAGAATATGCAGTCAGATGCATAGGGATACAGGAAAAAACTATTCTATTGCTCATTATGCACAAGACTGCAGTCTGAGCATAAGCAGGTTTTCTCATTTGTTCAAAGAGCAAACCGGTGTTTCGCCAAAGCAGTATTTAACAAAAATTAAAGTGTCCAGGGCCTGTCTTTTGCTTGAAAATCACGGGTATACAATAGAAGAGGCCGCACAGGCTGTGGGTATAGACGATAAAAACTATTTCAGCAGGCTTATACGTCAGCATACGGGGCATACTCCGGGCTGGTACAGAAAATTCTGATACGGAAAAAAACGTTCCTTATTTTATATAAGGGACGTTTTTTATGTTTTATTCTGCACAAGCGCGGCATGGTTGACATAGGATAAAGAGAAAAGGGGAATTGTGTATGTATCGTTTCGGTATTTTCGGCAGCGACGCGCGTATGAAATATTTAGCTGCTTCACTTTGCAGCGACGGATATGCCGCACAGCTATTTGAAGACCAGCAACTGGATAAATTCATATCTGAAAATGACGTTTTAGTCTTTCCGGTAAGCCGCAGCTTTGACAATATTCTGCCGCTTTGCACCGGCAAAATTGTCGCGGGCGGGTTTATAGGAGATACTCCGTCTGTTGACGGAGTTGATATAATCAATTATGCCGCAAGCGATTATTTTAAAGTTCGCAATGCACTTCCGACTGCTGAGGGAGCTTTAAGTATAGCCATGCAAAGAACTGACCATACTTTGTGCAATAGCAGCGTTACCGTTGTCGGCTACGGGAATATAGGAAAATGTCTGACGGATTTGCTGCTGTGTCTTGGTGCTTCGGTTACGGCAGTGGCAAGAAAGGAAAGCGACCGGGCTCAGGCTGAAAATTACGGCGCTGCTGCATGCGATTTTTCTGCGCTGTCACGGCTCAGATCGGATATCATTTTCAATACAGTACCTGCTCTTGTTATTGATAAAGCCGTTCTTGACCGAATAGGTGAAAATACGCTTATTATAGACTTGGCATCCATGCCGGGAGGCACTGATTTTAAATATGCTGAAAAATTAGGGATTACTGCCATACACGCGCTGGGGCTGCCGGGAAAATACGCACCTAAAACCGCGGGCGACATTTTAAAATGCACTATTATTTCCTTGCTTTCGGAGGTATGAAATGGAAGAAAAACTAAGACTCGGATTTGCAATGTGCGGTTCTTTCTGTACTCTTGATACGGCAGTGAATGCACTATGCTCTCTTAAAGATAAATATGATATTACACCGATAATGTCCGCTATAACGTACGAGACAAACACGCGGTTTGGGACAGCGGACAGCTTTAAAGAACGGATTACTACGGCCGTGGGGAAAGAGATAATTCATACTGTCGCACAGGCAGAGCCAATAGGACCTAAAAAGCTGCTGGATGTTATGGTAATAGCGCCCTGTACTGGCAACACGCTTGCAAAGCTTGCAAACGGTATAACAGACACGTCTGTAACAATGGCTGCAAAGGCGCATCTTAGAAACCAGAAACCGTTGGTAATCGCTCTTTCTACAAACGACGCTCTTTCTGGAAGCGCCAAAAACATCGGTGCGCTGATGAATTACAGAAATGTTTACTTCGTGCCGTTTTCACAGGATAATCCAAAAACTAAGGAACGCTCATGCATAGCCGATATGTCACTTATCGATACAACGGTTACGGCTGCTCTTAGGGGAGAACAAATCCAGCCCATGATTAAATAAAAACAAACGCCGCAATTATAATGCGGCGGTTATTATATATAGGCAAATACATTGTGACGGTGATACAATGAAAAAAATAATCTTGATGATTGCTGCGGTAATTATGATATTTGTATCATGCGGCTGCGCTGGTATGAAGTATAACAGGCATCTTGTTATAGAAAACGGCAAGTCAAGTGTTGTTTTATCCCCGGGAGAGAAAACAAGGCTGAATGTGACTTGCCCTGTCACGGGTCTTCCGGTATATAAAGACCTCAGGTTCTATTCTTCAAATATTTTTGTGGCATCTGTCGACCGCTCGGGTATTGTACATGCCGGAGTCTGCGGCAGATCCCGCGTGACCGTCACGGACAGTACAGGCCGTACCGCAAGCATACTGATAATTGTACAGGGCGGCGGCAAGGCGGCGTTTATATGGATATTTGTTTTTGCTGCAGCTGTCATCTCAGTATCAGCTGTTGTTTTTTTAAAGAAATTTTTTAGATAGTATAAAACATAATTGAGCACAGCCTGCTGCATATACATAATATTGCCTGCATATATTGATCTGTTGGCAGCAAAAAATAAAACCGGCAAACTATGTTTGCCGGTAAGAATTCAACGCGTCATGCAAGCTTGTTCAGCTTCAATGTCAAGGCGCTCTTCTTTCTGTTGGAATTGTTTTTATGAATAATATTGTTTCTCTCTGCCTTTTCAATCTTTTTTACGGCAACGAGATATGCAGCTTTAGCTGCTTCCTTTTCACCGGCCTGAGCAAGTGAATCAAACTTTTTGATAGAAGATTTAAGCTCTGACTTGATGATTTTATTCTGTAACGTTTTAGTGCTTGTAACTAAGCATCTCTTTTTTGCAGATTTAATATTCGGCACGCCCGGCACCTCCTTTTTAATGACTTTTTAAAATAGCAAGTATTATTTTAGCATTATTTTTTTGTAAAATCAAGTGTTTTTTTAAAATAGTTTTTCTTTTTATATACCTTACATGGGTGTATGCTGTCAAAATTTAAACAGTTTTTTAAATTTTTCTTGACACTTGACCATAAGCAATGTAAAATGAATAAAAGTAAAAGTATAATTATTTAAGGAAGCACTTTTTGGCAGACTTTAAACTTGATTTATCAATATTGGAAAAAGCACGAAACGGTGATGCCAATGCAATGGACAGTCTTACGTCCTGCTTTTCGCCTGTTATCCGTGCTATTTCCGGTTCGTATTTTTTATACGGCGGGGACAGCGAGGATCTATATCAGATAGGCCTTATTGCTTTTTATGACGCAATAAAAAAATATGACAAGACAAAAAACACTGATTTTACTAAATTTGCAAAAGTTTGTATTCACAGCAGAATAATGGATGCTATACGGGAAGCAAACCGGAAAAAGCATTCTCCTCTCAATACTGCAGTCGGTTTTGAAAATATTGACGCTGTATCAAGTGTCGATCCTGAAAAGCTGTTTCTTGCAAGAGAACAGCTCCTTACTGTGTATTCACAGATAGAGGCAAAGCTTTCAAATTACGAAAAACTTGTTTTAAATCTTTATGTAGACGGATTATCCTATAAGGAAATTGCCAGGCGTACAGGTAAAAGCGTTAAATCTGTTGATAATGCAATTACCAGGATACGCAACAAACTTATATAATGCCCTTAAAGCTAAGTGGCGGAGCGCTGGTATACAGAGGGAACGGTTCAATTCCGTTTGGGGTAAAAATATTTTCATACCACAAGAGAGGTAAAAGCAAATGTACGAGGACAAAAAAATTATTTGTAAAGACTGCGGCCAGGAATTCATCTTCACTGCAGGAGAGCAGGAGTTTTATGCCGAAAAGGGTTTTCAGAATGAGCCCCAGAGATGTAAAGCCTGCAGAGATGCTAAAAAAGCGGCTATTAAAGGTCAGCGCGTTCTTTATGATGCAGTCTGCGCAGAATGCGGCAAGGAAGCGAAAGTTCCTTTTAAACCAACAGAGGACAGACCTGTATACTGCAGCGAGTGCTATGCCAAAATAAAAGAAGAGCAGGCATAATTTAATTGTCAAAACTGACGGTGCGTACTTAAAAGTACGCACCGTCTTTTTATTGCGTCTGTATATATTAATGAGCCTTTTTATTATATTTATCATGTGTTTATTGACTTATTTTTATTTTTATGGTATTCTGATTTGCGAATAAATCGCAAATCAGAATACCATTCGAGGGATTGATTATGAAAAAAACTACAGGATTGATTGTACTGGCGGTATTGCTGATCGTAATGATTAGCGGATGCCGGACTATTGAAAATGAAAAAATAAAAGTGGTATGCACAACATTTGCGGCATATGATTGGACAAGCCGTATTATAGGCGAGGATAACACGGATATCGATACAGTCTTGCTTTGCGACAGCACAGCTGATATGCACAGCTATCAGGCGTCGGCAGATGACATTATAGAACTGTCGCTGTGCGATATACTAATTTATACCGGAGGCCAGTCGGAAAAATGGGTAAGTGACGCTGTGGCTTCAAATGAAAAAGCTGAAATTATAAATTTGCTTGAGATACTCGGTACATCAGCAAAAATTGAACGGCATACGGAAGGCATGGAGACCGGGGAACATTCATCGAGCGGGCATGAAGACACGGAATATGACGAGCATGTGTGGCTGTCGCTGAAAAACGCTGTTTTGTTCTGTAATAAGATAGCAGATACGCTTGCCGCTGCAGATCCTAAAAACTCGCAGCTGTACCTGCAGAATGCCAAACAGTATATAAAAGAGCTTGAAGAGCTTGACAGTCTGTATCAGAGCACGGTGACAGAATCAAAAAAGGATACACTGATTTTTGCGGACCGTTTTCCGTTTGTATATCTTATGGACGATTACGGCATTAAATATTATGCCGCTTTTCCCGGATGCTCGACTGAGACCCAGGCAAGCTTTGAAACTATTTTATTTCTTGCTCAAAAGGCAGACGAGTTATCTGTCAACTTCCTTTTGACAGTTGATGGTTCTCAGTCTGCAATAGCAGCAGCCGTCGCGGAAAACACACATAACGATGAAATGCAGATATTGTCCATGGATTCAATGCAGACGGGTGGTCAGCAAGAAATACAACAGGGAAAAACCTATCTTTCGGTTATGCGATCCAATCTTGATATTATTAAAACTGCACTTGATTAGGAGTTGTATATGGCACAGATCATATGTGAAAATTTAACGCTGGGCTATGACGGCAAAACAATACTGAGCGGCTTAAATTTGAGTATTGAAAAAGGTGACTATTTGTGTATCGTAGGAGATAACGGATCGGGTAAGACCACATTTATGAAGACTTTGCTTGGACTGCTGACTCCTGTATCCGGTAAAATAATAACCTGTGATGGGTTGGAATCGGTTCAAATAGGATATCTCCCTCAGCAGACTCAGATACAGAGAGATTTTCCGGCATCGGTTTATGAAATAGTTTTGTCGGGGTGCCTTAACAAAGCACGTGGCCTGTTTTATTCCAAAGACCTCAGGCAGAGAGCCTATGACAATATGCGTAAGGTCGCAATAGGGGAGCTTGCCAAAAAAAGCTATCGTCAGCTCTCGGGCGGTCAGCAGCAAAGGGTATTGCTTGCGCGTGCGCTGTGTGCTGCGGATAAAATGCTTCTGCTTGATGAACCGGCATCAGGTCTCGATCCGGCGGCGGCGCAAGAGATGTATTCTGTTATCAGCAGTCTTAACAAAGACAGTATGACAATAATCATGATTACGCACGACATGGCCGCGGTAAAAAAATATGCAACGCATGTTCTGCATATAGGCAGCGACGTGTTTTTCGGTGAAAAGGCCGAATATATCTCAAAATACGGGATACAGGGGGAAGGCTTATGATTGATAAGCTTGTATATTATTTTCAGTTTCCGTTTGTAATCTACGCAATTATAGTCGGAGTGCTGATATCGCTGTGTTCATCGCTTTTCGGGGTCACGCTGGTTCTCAGGAGGTTTTCGTTTATAGGCGATGGACTTTCACATGTCGCGTTTTTAGGCGTAGCTGTAGCGGCTGTGCTGAATATAACAGACAACATGCTGATAGTGATGCCTGTGACTGTTGTATGTGCGGTGCTGGTATTGTGTGCGGGACAAAATTCAAAGATAAAAGGAGACGCATCGATGGCAGTGCTGTCAGTAGGGGCTTTAGCTATCGGATACCTGATACTGAATATTTTTTCTCCGTCTGCGAATGTTTCAGGAGACGTGTGCGGTACACTTTTCGGTTCAGTATCAATTCTAACTCTTAAAGGATACGAGGTATTTTTATGTGTAGTCGTTTCCGCTGTTGTAGTTTTGCTGTTTTTAATGTTTTACAACCGTATTTTTTCGGTTACCTTTGACGAGGATTTTGCAAGGGCGACAGGTGTGCATGCGGGGGTGTACAACATTGTTATGGCTGTCGTTATTGCAGTCATCATAGTTTTGGGTATGAAGCTTGTCGGCTCGCTTCTGATATCTGCGCTTATAATATTCCCGGCACTGTCCGCTATGCGGCTGTTTAACAGCTACCGGTCGGTGACTATGTTTTCGGCGGCGTTTTCGGTGGTGTGCTCAATTACCGGAATAATCGCGGCGCTGCTTACAGGCGCGCCTGTCGGCTCGGCGGTAGTGGCAGCGGATATTGTGGGCTTTGCGGTATGCGCTGCGGGCGGAGCGATTGCAAAACGTATATAAAAATAAAATCTAAAGCCAAGAAGATTTACAAAAAAACCTAAAATGTAAAACGGCGCGGGAGCTTGATTTACTCCCGTGCCGTTTGTTTACAGATCCTGTATCAGTTCGCGTCTGAATTGAGTGTCATACAGCACTTTATATGTACCGCCCTTTTTAAGAAGCTCACTGTGAGTTCCGCGCTGGTCGATAATGCCGTTTTTAAGCACGATTATCTCGTCTGCGGCCATTATAGTTGAAAGCCTGTGTGCTATAATAAGGCTTGTTCTGCCTGACAGCAGAGGCTCAAGCGCCTGCTGTATTGCATATTCACTTATGCTGTCAAGAGAACTTGTGGCCTCGTCAAGGATCAGCAGGCATGGATCTTTCAGAATAGCGCGTGCTATAGATATACGTTGCTTTTCTCCTCCCGAAAGCTTAAAGCCGCGGTTTCCTACAAGCGTATCATATCCATCGGGCAAAGTCATTATAAAATCATGTATATTGGCGTCTTTGCATGCAGATATTATTTCCTGTTCTGTTGCGTCTTCTTTGGCAAACAGTAAATTTTCCCTAACCGTTGAGTTAAACAGATAGCTTTCCTGAGTAACAATGGCAATATTGGAGCGTAAAAACTTAAGATCAAGCTGTCGTACATCAATGCCGTCAAACAGCACCTGTCCGCTTGTTACGTCATAGAGTCTGGGAATAAGTCCGGCTATTGTTGATTTGCCGGCGCCTGAAGTACCTACAAGCGCCACTGAACGTCCGGGCTTGAGCTCAAAGCTTATTCCACTGAGTATTTCTTTGTCTTGTGTGTACCTGAAATGCACGTCTTTAAATTCAACGTGGCCCTGGGCGCTTTGCGGTTTTATCGCGTCAGGCGGGGATTCTATGTCAACGGGCATGTCGTAATATTCAAAAATTCTTACAAAAAGAGCCATCGAACGTACTATATCTACCTGGATGCCGAACAGCTGTTCTACAGGTCTGTACAGCCTGCTCAGAAGCGTGACTATAACTGTTATATCTCCGACCGTTAGGCTTGTAATACCAAATTTTATTATCATTATTCCGCCCAGCAGGTAAATTATCAGAGGATTCATGCCGTTGAGCACACCCATTACCCTCCAAAACCACATGCCTGCCATTCGCTCTTTGATGGTAAGGCGCATACATTCACGGTTTGTATCGGTATATTTTTTCAGATCCTGTTGTTCGCGTGTGAATATTTTTGTGAGCTGCTGTCCGCTGACAGAGAGAGTCTCGTTTAAGATACCGTTCATTTTGTCAGACTGCTCCTGCGTCTTTGTCGCTATTTTCCAGCGGCGTTTACCGACGTTTATTGTAGGTACTGATAGAAGCGGGATAAGGCTTACTCCGATCAAGGCAAGTACCCAGTTTTTTTGGAGCAGAGCGACGGTTGTTACAACAATAGTACACACGTTGCTGAATATGCTTGACATGGTGCCTGATATCACGCTTTGTACTCCGCTGATATCACTTGTCATTCTGGTTATTATTTCGCCCTGCTGATTTGATGTAAAAAATTTCTGAGGCATTTTCTGGAGGTGCGCATACATCTGATTTTTCATATCAAATGCTATATGCTGCGCCACCCAGGTATTGACATACGTCTCTACAGCGGATATAAGGTTGGAGAGAAGCATTACAAAAAATGAAATTATGACAAGCTGTATAAGCACATCAAGATTTTTATTATACAGTCCTTCGTCTATCATTTTGCCGGTCAGTATGCTCGGCAGTACCCCCAGTACGGATGATGCGATAATTGCCAGAAACACAATGAATAAATGCAGCTTATACGGCTTTAGATATGAAAAAATGCGCAGTACCAGCTGCTTTGTGATTTTAGGCATATTTTGCTTTTCTTCTTCAGACAGCGTTCTTCCGATAGAGCGTCTGCCTCCGTATGAATGTGCCATATATCACACCTGCCTTTATTGAACATATTATAAACTATTTGTTAAGCCATTTCAATCACAAAACAGATTAAACTGTTGCTTTTACAGAAAGTTTAATTTATACTGTATATATAAAAAATCTCGTAAGGAGAAGAAAATGAAAAAGAAAATAATAATCGCTTGCGTCTGTGCGGTCGTAGTACTGGTGGCGGGAGTGTTTGGCGGAATAAAAATCAAACAGTATCTTCCATATTATTTTGACAAGACAGGAAAACATCAGCAGGATATCGAATACGTACTTACCATTGAAAAAAGCGATTTTGAAAACGAGGTTGCAGTGCGTCTTGAAAATGAGGGCATTATTATCTCGGCGGTAAGGTTTCTGGGGTATCTGCATAAAAATTACCCCGACTTTGTATGGTATAACGGGATCTATACAGTTAACGCTCAGATGTCGTATGAACAGCTGTGTCAAAAGCTTCAGTCGCCTGATTACCGTATCGAGTATGTGAAGTTTACTGTTCCTGAGGGCAAAAGTGTTGAGCAAATATCCCAAATAGTTGAAAAGTCTGGACTTTGCACGGCGCAGGAGTTTTTGGAGGCTGCGGACAGCTATGATTATAATTACAGCTTTATGTCTGAGCTTAAAGCCCGTGACCAGTCAAAAATAGGGTACAAGCTTGAGGGCTTTCTTTTCCCTGCTACATATGAGTTCAGAAGCGATACTGTAACCCCCCGTGATATTGTAGACAGAATGCTGTCGGCATTTCAGGGGTATGTGACAGAGGATATAGTTACAAAGGCGGCGGATATGGGTCTGTCTCTTAATGAGCTTATCACATTCGCATCTGTTGTTCAGGCGGAGGCACTGTCCGACGAGTCAATGACAAAGGTATCATCTGTGTTCTGGAACAGGCTGAATTCTCAAACACTCAGACAGCTTCAGTCTGATCCTACAACTTCATATGCCAAATCGCTCAGAGATCTGCCGGGATATACTCAAGCTATGTACGATGCCTATGATACATATACATGCATCGGTCTGCCGATAGGTCCTGTGAATTGTCCGGGTATGGATATGATAAATGCAGTGCTGAATCCCGATGATACGGATTATTATTATTTTGTGACAGATTCGCAAGGCAACTTCTACTACAATAAAACTTATGCAGAGCATGTAGCTACTTGTTATGAAATAGGTCTTTGGAAATAAACTGCTGTTTTAACGATAAACTCAATAAAAACCGCAATATTTTATAAAGTATTGCTGTTATGCGGTAAATATATGAATAACGCCGGGTCCGTATAAGGACCCGGCGTTTTTAAATAACAGCGTGCTTGAATTTTTATGTCTGAAAGAGTGATGAATTTATCTGCGTTGTTATTTTACAGGCGATATTTATATGCGAATACTTTCAGCTTCTGATTATAAATTGCATTGTCATTAATATCAAAGCTGTAAATATAATCACCGATAAATACGCACAAGCCCTGATACATCAATTCATCGTCATATTATAAGTGTAAAAAATATAGTCTCTGTCCGAGATAAGTATTGGTATGCATAACTGACCTTTTTATTCATTTTTTATGAATGCCCAATGAAAAGGAGCAAGGTGTATCGACCTTGCTCCTCCTATG
>CALWYZ010000003.1 GCA_944385895.1 uncultured Clostridia bacterium | reverse complement strand
CTCTGTAGCTCAGTCGGTAGAGCAGGGGACTGAAAATCCCCGTGTCGGTGGTTCGATTCCGCCCGGAGGCACCAAAAGGCAAAGACGATTTGTCTTTGCCTTTTTTATATGGTGCCATAGCCAAGTGGTAAGGCCAAGGTCTGCAAAACCTTTATTCATCGGTTCAAATCCGATTGGCACCTCCAAACAAAAATCCGTTCTCGTAAGAGGGCGGATTTTCGTTTGTATTATTCAACATTCATTAAAGCGACTCTTTCAATTCAATTTTTATTCTTCGGGCTTTTCCCATAGAATTTCTTAAAAATTTTGCAAAAATAGCTTGTATCGTTAAATCCGCAGGAAGAAGCCACCATGCTGAGTTTAATGTTCGGATTGCTTCTAATCATATATCGGGCATTTTCAAGCCTGATTTCCATAATCTTTTCAAAAATTGTCATTTTATATTCCCGCTTAAAGTCATGGCAAAGTTTGGATTTTGAAAAAGGATAGAACGCAAGAATATCTTCAAGAGTTATCATTTGAAAATAATTATTTTCTATGTATTTGTATACCCTTTCAATCGGTGAGCACTTCTTTTTGCACGCCTCGTCAAAAAATTCGGTAACAGCGACTAATGCCGATACACACACAACAGACAATTCATATTGCTTTCCGAAATTTTCAAAAATCGATTTGAGTTGTGCTTCAAAAGGGAAAATATTTTTATTGCGGTACACACCGAAATCTGCAATGTTATAGTATTTTTTGATATTCTCAAAACCGTTACCGAAAAAGGAGAGGTAACTTGTTTGGAAGTCTTTGTCGGTTTCCCGGTATTCATGAGGCACATTGCTCCCTATGTAAAACATATCCCCTTTACTTAAACGGTAGCAGTTGTTGTTTACCTTCAAAATGCCGTTGCCGTTGCTGACAATAAATATTTGATGATTTATGTAACCGTAGGGTCTAACAACATTTTCTTGGGGATAGTTAATGTCTATTGTGCACGGATACAGCGGGAAAAAAATCAGTTGTTCTTCATCGTATAGCTTTATTCTCATTTTTGCTCCTTGCAATATAATTATATAAATTACAGTTTAATTATATTGAAAATCGGTGTTCTGTTTAGTAAAATTATATTATAAACGGTTGGCATTGTCAACGGAAATAAGATTGGAGTGTATAAAAATGAAAAAGGTATGCATATCAAAAGATTGGACGTTTTCTTCCCCGGAAAGCCCCAAAAAGGCATTGATTGATTTGCCTCATGATTACAGTATATCTCTGCCCCGCAATCCTAAAAGTTTGGGCGGAGCAAGCAACGGATTTTTTGAAGGAACGTCCGGTACGTATGTTAAATATATGGATATGGGAGACTTTGAACACGTTATTTTGGATATAGACGGTGCTTACATGTGTTCAAGAGTGCTTATTAACGATAATCAAGTTGCCTTTCATCCTCATGGATATACTCCGTTTTTGGTGGACTTGACTCCCAAAATAAGAAAAAACAGACCGAATAAAATTGAAATTACAACCCAGAATATTCAGCCCTCCACCCGTTGGTATTCGGGTGCGGGAATTTACCGTGATGTATTTTTGTGGACAGGCGGAAAGGTTCGCATTGAGCCGTGGAATGTGTTTGTGAAAACGGTTTGTGCAAACGGGGAACACGCTACGGTTTCAGCGAAAGTAGTTATAACCTCTGATATTGATGGCGAAATTTTGCTGAAAACCTCCGTTTCGGACGATGATGGCAAAACTGTTGCGGCTGAAAACATTAATATGGTTGTTAAAAAAGGCGAAAACACCGCTGAAATTACATATCGTGTAGACAA
Organism: uncultured Clostridia bacterium; assembly: GCA_944385895.1. Taxonomy (GTDB): domain Bacteria; phylum Bacillota; class Clostridia; order Oscillospirales; family QAKW01; genus RGIG9041. The sequence continues at coordinate 147,358 of CALWYZ010000003.1, read as the reverse complement.
CCCCTTACTGTGGAGTGCGGAAACCCCTTATTTATATAATTTGAGTGCAGAAATCATTTATCTACAAAGAACCGAAGACAGTTATGAGTTAAGTTTCGGAATAAAAACAGTAAGCGCCGATGCCGAAAACGGGCTTTTAATAAACGGCAAACAGGTAAAGCTTCGTGGCGGATGTATTCACCACGACCACGGTGTTTTGGGTGCGATGGCTTTTCCTGCGGCGGAATATAGAAAACTATCAAAACTCAAAAGTGCGGGATATAACGCAATCCGTACCGCCCATTATCCGCCCTCCCTGGCATTACTTGAAATCTGTGACAAAATCGGTCTGTACGTTATGGACGAAGCTTTTGACATGTGGAATGAACCAAAGACCCAGTTGGATTACAGTATGTGGTTTGCCGATTGGTGGCAGAGGGATATCCAAAGCATGGTGCTGCGTGACAGAAATCACCCCTCTGTAATATCCTATTCCATCGGCAACGAAATAACCGAGCGGAACGGCAGGTCGGACGGTGCAGAATGGTCGCAGAGATTGAGCGACGAAATCCGTAAATATGATCCTACAAGGCTTGTAACATCGGGCGTGTGTTCGATGTGGACGTATCCCGACGAAAATGCTCCTGAGGAATATAAAGAGGACTTTATGATGGGATATCCCGATATCGGAGAGGGTGGAGTGGACACCTCTTGGGATAAACTTACCGAAGATTATATGAAACCTCTTGATATTGTCGGTTACAACTATTTGTACGAACGGTATGAGCATGACCACAAAAACTATCCCCAGCGTGTAATTTGGGGTTCGGAAACCCATGCCCTTAATTTTTACCGTTCATGGCAGTCGGTTATGAGAAATAATTATGTTGTGGGAGATTTCACCTGGACTGCATACGATAACTTAGGTGAAGCAGGTACAGGTCGTTCTGCTTGGGCTCGCGACGGTGTGATAAGCGGCATCAGTTTAGCCGAATATCCCTGGAGATGCTGCTATCAGGGGGACTTTGATATTTGCGGTTACCGCCGACCTCAGTCATATTTCAGGGAATCAATATGGAAAGAAGACTGTGAACCGAGAATTTTTACTACCCATCCGGAGCATTACGGTGAAGAATTCAGCGGTACCGGCTGGCATTGGCACGAAGTAAGCGAAAGCTGGACTTTTGATGATAAATATATCGGTATGCCGGTAAAAACTGAAGTGTATACAGATGCCGATGAAGTGTGCTTTATATTAAACGGTCGGAAAGTGGGAAAATCCAAGCCTGTCGAGGGTATAGCTTATCTGGATATCCCGTACGAAAAGGGCGTGCTTACTGCGATATCATATAAAAACGGAAAAGAAATTAAGAGGTATTCATTGCATACGGTGGGAACGCCCACTCAGGTAAAAATAGTTCCGGAAAAAATCGATTTTGCAGCAGATAACCGTGATTTATGTTACTTTGATTTATATGTTTGCGATGAAAACGGAGACAGAATTCCCTATGCACAGGATGAAATGATATGTGTGTGCAGCGGCGGGGAACTAATGGGTATATTCAGCGGAGACCCTGCTAACGAAGACGCTTACACTTCTGAAAAATGCCACGCTTTTGACGGAAGGGCTGTTGCAGTTGTGCGGGCAAAAAATCCAGGCGATATCACTCTTACCGTTCATGTAAAAAACTTGAAAGAAGGTTGTGTTACTGTAACAGCACATACATAGAGGATAGGGGACGGTTCTCTGTCTTGACAAATATTTACGGATATGACGGTTTATTATAAGAAATTTCTCAGTTTTCAGGCACATTTTATTCGTGTCATTAAGTTCAAACTTCCCATAAAAGACGCCGCGTACATTTTTGTCCGCGGTGTCTTTTATAATCATAACATGATAATATTTAACTTTATGCAGTTGATTTTACGGCTGAATTAAAGTATAATCATATTAATAAATTTACGGAGAAAGAAATGGATAACATAATAAGGATTACTGAAAAAAACGGTGCTTTCAGAGCCTTTATAGCCGATACTACTCAGATGATAGATCATGCTGTAAGTATTCATGGTCTGTCACCTGTGGCAGCAGCGGCTTTGGGCAGAACCCTGACAGCAAATTCAATAATGGGACTGGATCTTAAGTCTTCCAACGAAACTGTCTCGATTCAGATTTGCGGTGACGGACCTTTAGGTTCTATTGTTTCTGTTAGCGATAATAACGGAAACGTGCGAGGTTATGTCGAAAATCCAATAGTCGACTTACCGCTCAAAAACGGTAAGCTTGATGTATCGAAAGCAGTGGGTCAGGGTTTTATTACTGTTGTACATAATATGGGCATGAAAGATCCTTATGTCGGCAGAGTCCGTATACAAACAGGAGAGATCGCTGAAGATATTGCATACTATTATATGATATCTCAACAAACACCTTCAGTGGTTGCCCTCGGTGTGCTTGTAGATGTTGATTATACAGTTAAGGCTGCAGGAGGGTATATGATACAATTGCTTCCCGGCGCTGACGACAATATAATATCTAAACTCGAAGCTAATGTATACACTCTTGAAAGCGTTACCGAAATGCTTGCCGCTGAAATGGATGTATACAGTATGGCCAAAAAGCTGCTTCTAGGTTTTGACTATGACATACTACAGAGTATATCTCCGCAATACAAATGCAACTGCAGCATTGATCGAATGGAACGTGCGCTTATTTCTCTTGGAAAAGAGGAATTGGAATCGATTATAAAGGAGGACGGAAAGGCAGAGCTGAATTGCCAATTCTGCAAAAGAAAATATACATTTGACAAATCACAGCTTGAAAGCTTACTTACATCTGCAAAAGGAGACAAAGATGAAAAAAATTCTTAAACTGAGCCTATCGCTGCTTGCAAATCAGTTTCTGGCTTCGATAGGAGGGTTCATGTGTGTTATATTTGTTTGGCTTATTGCCAGAGACAGCATTTATTCTCATTTGATTTTCCTATTAATAACATATCCGTTTTTTATATATATAGAGTTCCGTGCGGCATTTAATTATGGATTTCATAATCCGGACAGACGTAACAAACCGGAAAGCAAAAGCTATATTTATAAAGGTGCGCTTTCCGGACTCATTTCAGCTATACCGCTTATAGTTCTTATATGCATATATATTGTTACTCGTTCATCTAATGTAATATTGTCTGAAACTGCAAAACTCTACTCACGTATAATTTGCATGTATTATAATTGGCCGATGTGCAATATATTTCCAAATCATGTTACAGCTGTACTGCTGTCATCTATAATCGGTGTTGTAATATTTCCGATGCTTGGATATATTGCAGGATATAAAAACTTTATTCTGCGCGACAAAATATATGAAATTTTATAAGTAAACCTCTGAAATAATTCAGTGTCGCCGTGAATATTGTTTATAGGGTGATAAATTTGAACAGAACAATTTCGGCGTTGAAACTGACTATGATTCTATCTGCTGTTATAGTAGCAGCTGCTTTTATATTTATCGGCAGCTTTGGCGGCAAAGCGGTGTTTAAGGAGAAAAGGCAAAAAATAATAATTGACGCAGGGCATGGTCTGCCTGACGGAGGAGCTGTAGCAAGTGATGGCACCATTGAATCAGATCTGAATCTTGCGATAGCAAAACACTTATATGAAAAGCTGCATGCGGCTGGCTTTGAATGCATTATGCTTAGAAATGACGAAAACAGTATATATACCGAAGGTAATACTATTCACGCAAAGAAAGTATCAGATATAAAAAACCGCGTTGAAACAGCCGCAAAAAATGATGATGCGTTTGTTGTCAGCATACATATGAACACTTTTGAAACGCCTGATGTTCACGGTGCACAGGTGTTTTATAAATCCGGAAGCAGTATTTCCAAGGATATTGCCGTGGAAATACAAAATATTATAAATTTGAAATATCAGCCGGATAACACAAAAGTATCAAAACCTATTCCTTCAAATGTCTATTTGTTCAACCATATAAACAATGACAGTGTCCTTGTGGAATGTGGATTTCTTACAAACAATGACGATCTGTCAAAGCTTAAAGATGCAGATTTTCAGGAGGATATATCCAAATCAATAGCAGAAGTCATTACTTATAAATTATCAGGAAGTGAAACTAATGTCGAATAAACAAAAATCTGTTTTTGTATGCTCCAACTGCGGAAATGAAAGCCCGAAATGGATGGGGAAATGTTACGCCTGCGGCATGTGGAATACATATGAAGAGCAAACGGTTATAAGCACACCCTCCAATCATCCTGCATCAGCAAATGCTGTTTTAAACATTAATCCGGTACCTATAACCTCGGTTGACATATCTTCAGAAATAAGGTTTACTACCGGTATGCCTGAGCTTGACAGAGTTCTTGGCGGCGGAGCGGTTTTAGGTTCGCTTATACTTGTAGGCGGTGACCCGGGAATCGGTAAGTCAACGCTTCTTTTACAAATATGCAACGGCTTTTGTAAGCATCATACGTGCTACTATGTATCAGGTGAAGAATCTAAAAGTCAGATAAAGCTGAGAGCGGACAGGCTTGGGGTTTCAAGTGAAAAACTTATGCTTATATCCGAGACAAATATAGACAGTATTTTAAGCTTTTGTCAATCATCGCCCCCTGATATTCTTATAATAGATTCAATACAAACAATGTATTGCAGTAATGTTAGTTCCGGCACGGGGAGTGTATCTCAGATCAAAGAAGCAACAGCTCTTCTTATGCGCCTAGCAAAAGAAAACGGGATTACAGTCTTTGTGATAGGTCATGTCACAAAAGAGGGATCTCTTGCAGGGCCTAAAGTACTGGAACACATGGTAGATACAGTTCTATATTTTGAGGGAGATAAAAGCCTTAGCTTCCGAATATTAAGGAGTATTAAAAACCGTTTTGGGTCCACCAACGAAATAGCGGTTTTTGATATGCAGTCAACCGGCCTGCTTGAAATTGATAATCCTTCCAAGATGTTTCTTGACGGTCGTCCGGAGAATGTTCCTGGAACATGCGTCACATGCGTGATGGAGGGCACCCGTGCCATACTTGCAGAAATACAGGCGCTTGTCACTAAAACCAACTATCCGGCTCCGCGCCGCATGTCGTCCGGAATTGATTATAACCGCATGTCACTTTTACTTGCCGTTCTTGAAAAACGCGCAAATTACTCTTTCTTTTCAATGGATGTGTATATAAATGTAGTAGGGGGATTCAGGCTTATCGACAACAGCGCTGATCTTGCCATATCCCTTGCCGCTGCTTCCGCTTTGCTTGATTTTGAAATGCCGTCTGATTTTATTGCAGTAGGGGAGATAGGTCTATCTGGTGAAGTCCGCGCCGTGTCATATGCCCAGCAGCGTATTTACGAGGCTAAACGGCTTGGCTTTAATTCGATAATGGTTCCGGCCAGAAACAGACTTTTAAAAAATATTGAAGGTATAGAAGTGATACGCGTATCATCATTAAGCCAGGCAATACATATTTTAAGGAATAAACAGCCTAAATGAAAGTAAATCTCCCACATACACAAGTGAAAAAAGTATTGGTGGACTGTCTTTTAGCCAAAGACGCCAAAAACATTTTAAGAGAGCTGAGTATTGAGATCATTGAAACAATACCGTTAAGGTCAATAAAGGACAGCACTGCTACACATCCTGATATGCAGTTTGTAATAGTTGATAAATTCAAGGCGCTTGTATGCGCTCAAGTGGCTGACTACTATTCAAGGTTGCTTCCCGAATTTGAAATTGTGCCGGTATATGGAATCTTTTCTCCGTATCCAAATGACTGTCTGCTCAACATAACAGTAATGAACAAAATTTGCTTTTTAACCAAATTTCAGAAAAATCACTTGCCGCTGCCTGAGTTTTTAAAACTTATCGAGGTAAGACAGGGTTACACAAAATGCAACATCTGCATATTAAATGAAAATACTATAATAACATCTGATAAATCCATTTACAAAGCTGCTACTGAAAACAGCATAAATGTTTATATGCTTGCTGACACACAGATAGAACTTAAAGGCTATGACCACGGGTTCTGGGGCGGAACTTGCGGACTCATAAATGATAAAAAGCTGTTTTTTTGCGGAGATATAACACGTCTTGATTGCACCAAGCAACTACTTGAAATTTTGAGCAGAGAAAAAATTGAGCCGATATTTCCCAAAAACATAAATCTTTGCGACAACGGCTCAATTATTCCTTTGTACTGATAAATTAGGCTGTTCGTTTCTTGGTGATTTTTTTAATTGCTATAAGCAATCCTTGTATAATTACCGAATAAATAATTGCAGATACTATACCCATAACTATTCTCATAACAAATGTAATTAATACAAAACTGTATGTGGCATTTGGGTCGCTTTGTGCGGTTGTAATTAAAAAAACAAGATAAAGTGCAAGTGTATTTGATAAAGAAACCATTATAGAACTGACAATGATTTCAAAAGTCAGTACAAATACATTTGTACTTTTTTTGAATGCAATAAACAGAAGACCCATTACAAGACCTCTGACTGCCGCGGGCATGATCCACAGCGGAGTTGTGATATCAATTCCGAATGTAAACAGCTGACCTATAAAACTTCCCAAAAATCCTACAATTGCAGCATCGACAGGTCCGTATATAATAGCGCAAAGTATTATAGGTATACCGCCGAAAGTAATTTTATAATCATTTCCAAGCCGTATTGACAGCATGTCAAATACCACAACAAGAGCAATGAGCACCGCATTGGTGCATAAACGCAACAGAGCATCTTTTGATTTAACTAAACCAGACATAATAAAACCTCCTTAAAATTTCTGCTGAAATTTATAAGGAGGTAAATCTTTATAAAATTCAACAGCGGGATGCGAAATACATACCGCAAGATAAACTTTTCATTTCTGCGGCAACTCCCCGTCCGCAGAACACTTTACGCATGTATCTCTACTCTGTGCATAAGATTATAAACCCGCTTGAATAATTTGTCAATATTATTTTTCGTTCCAGACATGTATCAAACCTTTTTTCTGCAGGTCGCGTATAAGCATTATCAAAATAGGTGCTACAAACATACCCAGAATACCTAGAATTTTTAACCCAACATATATGGATATGAGTGTAACAATAGGATGCAGGCCTATGTTTTCACCTATTATTTTAGGTTCTATTATCTGGCGGACAACTGTTATGACCGCATAAATAGACAGCAAAACAAGTCCTTTTGTCAAATTACCCCCAACAAAACATATAATTGCCCACGGCAGCATTACTGTTCCTACGCCTAAAACAGGAAGTATGTCGACAACGGCAATTATAAGAGCAACTGAGGCCGCCGGTCGTATATCAAATATGATAAAAAACAGCGTCAGTTCCGAAAAAGTGATAAGCATCAAAGCTGCGTATGATTTGACATATTTTTTGAATATTCCGGACAGACTTCTCTTTGATTCCAGTATCAATTTTCTGTATTTGTCGCTGAATTGAAGTATTATAAATCTTTTTATCTCGCAAAAAGATATTGAAATAAAAACAGCGGATACAAAAGTTATTACAAGCGACATAAGTACATATGGAATTGAAGTTACAAGTCCTGAAAATGAATTGAAAGCAAAACTTCCAAAGCTTCCGCTTAAAAGCGTAACTATATCAATATCTTTGATATGCTCAAACACCATTAATGTTACTTGTTCAAAAGGTGAAATTATATCATAATTGCTTTTTAATTTCAAACCGTTGAAATAATATGTTATTTGCTCAATATATTCAGGTATTGAGTTATAAAGCTCTTTTAGTTTTGACATCACTGTTATCGACAACAGCACCGTGACGCCTATAAGTATCAGGACAAAAAATGTTATGCATACAGCGGAGCTAATACTGCGCTTGATTTTCAGTCTGTTTGTCAGCGTACTGATAGCAGGTTCTGCAATATAACTTATCAAAAGCGCTGCCAGAAACGGCAAAAACAATACAAGCGCATACTTTAAAACCATATATAAAACAAAAATTATCAATATTATATATACAATATTTATGATAAAACTTATTTTTTGGGTATTTGTATTATAATTCATACATAAAATTCTCCGGCTGAATATATTTTTAAAAAAATGCTTGCAAATATATTTATAATATGTTATCATGTTCATCGTACAAATACACTTGTTTTTGTCTGAAGTACATAGGCGGGATTAAAATGAACGAAAAATATTATATTATAAACAAGGATGCGCTTCCGGCTGTATATGAAAAAGTGGTGTTTGTAAAAAAGCTGCTGTATACAGGGAAGTGTAAAACAGTTAACGATGCCGTAAAACAGGCTGGAATTTCCAGAAGTGCATTTTATAAGTATAAAGACGACGTTTCTGTATATGTCGAGAAAAACGACAGGTTCATCCTGTCACTAAACCTTATATTGAGTGATCAAAAAGGTCTGCTTTCCGGTCTATTAACATTATTATCAAGTTATGGCGCAAGTATTCTTACAATAAACCAGAATATTCCGTTTGATGATATTGCTCCGGTATCTGTTTCACTTACCACTCATGATCTTACATGTACTACAGAAGAGCTTATCAACATAATTTCTCAGGTTGACGGAATACTTAAAGTAGATGTCATCGGAAAAAGCTGAAAGGATAAATATAATGAAAATCGCAGTATTGGGCTACGGCGTTGTGGGCAGCGGCGTTGTAGAGCTTATGCACAAAAACCCTCATACTATTAATCAAAAAGCCGGTACGGATATAGAAATCAAGTATATACTTGATATAAAGGATTTTGACGATAGTCCGTATAAGAATCTCTTTGTAAAAGATTTCAATATCATACTTAACGATCCTGAAATTGAAGTAGTCGTAGAGGTTATAGGCGGACTTAATCCTGCTTATAGATTTGTAAAGGAATCCTTGCTGGCAGGGAAGAGCGTTGTTACTTCCAATAAAGAACTTGTTGCTGTTTACGGAGATAAATTGCTTCAGATAGCCAAGGATAAAAATAAAAACTTTTTGTTTGAAGCATCTGTAGGCGGTGGAATACCTATCATAAGACCGATAAACCAATGTCTGGCAGCAAATGAGATTGAATCTATTTCGGGAATATTGAACGGCACAACAAATTATATTCTTACAAAAATGATTAAAGACGGATATACTTTTGAAGATGCTTTGAAAAATGCACAGCAGCTGGGGTATGCCGAGGCAAATCCGGCTGCGGATATTGAGGGAATAGACTCATGCAGAAAAATATCAATACTTGCGTCTCTTGCATACGGAGAGCACGTAGATCCTCAGAAGGTGCATACCGAGGGGATAACCGGAATTAAGCTTGAAGATACCCGTTATGCTGACAAAGCGGGCTATGCTGTAAAACTGCTTGGTATAATTTCTAAAAATGATGATAACACACTGTATATAATGGTGGCGCCGTTTTTGGTTGATAAAACAATACCACTTGCGGGTGTTGAAGATGTATATAATGCAATTCTCGTACAGGGTGACGCTGTTGGCATTTCTCTGTTTTATGGCCGTGGAGCCGGTAAACTACCGACTGCATCCGCTGTTGTTGCAGATGTTATTGATTGTGCAAAACACGTTAACGCCAGAAAATATTTGTATTGGAAATCATCGGATGGCAGTTTTATAGCCGACTATAAAAAGATGCCGTTTAAACGCTATGTAAGTTTGATTTCCGATTCTGATATCAGTGTATCTGATATAAAATCTGTTTTTCCTAACGCAGATATATATACTGATTTTGATAAGATGGTTTTCATATCAGACGAGCTGAATGAATATGATTTTGATGAAAGAATCAATGCTTTGGAAAAAAACACCGGAGCAAGTGTGTGCTCTGTGATAAGAGTATTTAATTTAAATCAAGAAAATGGTGAGAAAAAATGGGATTGATTGTTCAGAAATTTGGAGGTACATCTGTTGCTGATGCGGAATGTATCAGAAATGTTGCAGACATTGTAACAAGCACATATAAAGCTGGAAATGATGTTGTGGTTGTAGTATCGGCACAAGGTGATACTACAGATGATCTTATAGCAAAAGCGATTGAAATAAACCCAAAAAGCTCGAAAAGAGAGATGGATATGCTCCTTTCTACCGGTGAACAGATTTCAATGTCGCTGCTTGCAATGGCTATACAGAAGCTGGGATTTCCTGTCATTTCACTTACCGGTTGGCAGGCGGGTATACAGACAGACAGTACATACGGTGCAGCCAGAATTCATAGAATTGAATCTGAACGTGTGGCAAGAGAGCTGGACAGGCATAATATTGTTATTGTAGCCGGATTTCAGGGTATAAACAAGTATGACGACATAACAACTCTTGGACGCGGCGGCTCTGATACAAGCGCTGTTGCTCTTGCAGCTTCACTTAAGGCAGACGCATGCCAGATATACACAGATGTTGACGGTGTATATTCCGCGGATCCGCGCAAAGTTAAAAATGCTGTCCTGCGCAGTGAGATTTCCTATGATGAAATGCTGGAGCTTGCATCCTGCGGGGCTCAGGTCCTTCACAACAGAAGTGTTGAAATGGCAAAAAAATATAATGTTAAATTGGAAGTACTGTCAAGCTTTACAAGAAAGCCCGGTACTGAAGTAAAGGGAGGAATATTTGTGGAAAAAATGTTGGTCAGCAGTGTCGCAAAGGATTGCGATGTTGCAAGAATTTCCGTTATAGGAGTAAAAAATGAACCCGGAGTGGCATTTCAGATGTTTTCTCTTTTGGCTAAAAAAGGAGTTAATGTTGACATTATACTTCAATCCGTAGGAAGAGATTCAAGAAAGGATATATCATTTACCACAAATCTTTCGTCTTTGGATACAGCACTTGAGGTTATTAATGAAAACAAGGATATGTTCGGTGCATCTGATGTTATTGCAGATACTTCAATCGCAAAGGTATCAATTGTCGGTGCCGGTATGATCAACAATACCGGTGTTGCTGCTAAAATGTTTGAAGCGCTTTATGATGCACATATAAATATCCAGATGATTTCAACAAGTGAAATAAGAATATCAGTACTTATTGACAAAGACCTTGCAGATATAGCAGTCAGCACAATTCATTCTAAATTTATTAAATAAATAAATTTAAACGGTATATGAAAGTATACCGTTTTCTGCACATATAATTATCAAGGGTGATTTAATGTTTGAATTATTTAGCAGTCTCTTTGATAATTTTATGTTTTTGATATTATACATATCAAACGGTGCGTCGTTTCCAAAGCCTTTGACACCAAGCGAGGAACAATTCTATATCGAAAAATTTCAAAGCGGTGACAAAAAGGCAAGAGATATACTTATAGAACGTAATTTGAGATTGGTTGCTCATGTTATAAAAAAATATTATGCAAACAGCTCCGATCAGGAAGACTTGATTTCTATAGGTACTATAGGCCTTATAAAAGGAATTACATCCTATAAGCCTGCAAAAGGTACTAAATTAGCTACATATGCAGCCAGATGTATAGAAAACGAGATACTGATGTATTTTCGCGCACAGAGAAAAAATCAAAACGAAACTTTTATCAGCGATCCGATTGATGTTGATGACGACGGTAATTCTCTTACATATATGGATATCGTCTGCCAGGAAGATGATATAGCCGATTGTATTGATTTAAAAGTAAATGCTAAGAAACTTTACGCATTCATAAGTGATTTGCCGGAAAGAGAAAAGCTGATTGTTACCATGCGTTACGGATTATATAACACCAAAAGCCTGACGCAAAAAGAAGTGGCGAAAAAAATGCGTATTTCGCGCAGTTACGTTTCGCGAATTGAAAAAAAAGCACTTGAAAAACTAAAGGATAAATTTGACGGAAAATAACTCATGCTAAGTATAAAAAAAATAAAAGACAATAAAACTATATCAGCATTAACAAATAACTTTAAACTTGATAACGGCACAAAATATCTGTATATGGGCGCTGTCTCTGATAACAGCGTCGTTGAGTTTATACAATATGAAATTTGCAACGATAAATTGATTATCGTTTATGTATCAGATATAAGCGGCGACTTTTCGATTTTAGACGGTCTTTTTAAATCTTTGCTGTTTGCTTGTGATACTGCAAAAATCAAAAGCGTTGTTTTGCCTGATAAGTATCCGCTGCTGGCTAAAGATATCGGTTTTGAAAAAATGTCGGGGGGCTATGTTCTTTCTATAGAAAATTATTCAAACAAATGCAGCTGCGGCAGAAAGGAATAAAAATGACCGAACTGATAGATAAAAAGCTTTTTTTACTTGATATGGATGGCACTATATATCTTGGTAATGAGATTTTTGACGGCACTATTGACTTTTTGAACTGGGTAAAAGAAAACGGCGGACGCTATATGTTTCTCACAAATAATTCATCAAAAAGTGTCGATAAATATATTGAAAAGCTGAATAAAATGGGAATTTCAGCCATAAAAGACGACTTTACAACCTCAGCACAGGCAACAGGACTGTATCTTCAGAAAAATAACAGTAAAGACAAAATATATGTTTTTGGTACAGAATCCCTAAAGCAGGAACTGAAATTATATTCTCTTAATATTACCGACAAGCTTGAAGATGATATTTCATGTCTTGTGATGGGATTTGACACCGAACTTACATTCCAAAAATTGGAAGATGCTTGTATTTTGCTTGGAAAAGGCGTTGATTACATTGCCACAAATCCGGATTGGGTTTGTCCGACTGAATTTGGATATGTGCCGGATTGCGGTTCGGTATCTCAAATGCTTTATAACGCAACAAAGCGAAAGCCTAAATTCATAGGTAAGCCGGAAGCAACAATGATAGAGCTGGCTGTAGAAAAATCAGGTTTCACAAAACCACAGGCAATTTTACTTGGGGATAGATTGTACACGGATATTGCAAGTGGATATAATGCCGGAATTGATACAATGCTGATGCTGAGTGGTGAGTCTACAATGGATGATTTAAAAGATTTTGATTTTAAACCGACATACATATACAATAATGTCCGAGAACTGGTTGAATATTTAAAAACAAACAGCAAATAAAAAACAAGCAGTCAGCATTAAAATACAGTTGACTGCTAAATTTTACTTCCCCAAATTGCACAAAATATTAATTTTGTGTAATTATATGTATTTTTTATTTGCCTCTCCTTATATGTTGAATTTAATGTTTAAAAGTGTTAATATTATTATAAATAAATAAGTGGTGATGTTTTATGGCTTATGATGATATACCAAAAGATATACGAGACTTTCTTTTTTATCTTGATGTCGTTACAGGAAAATCTAAAAAAACCATATATGAATATTATCTTGATCTGAGGTATTATTTTAAATTCTTGAAAGCATTAAACAATAATTCTCTTTCAAATATAGATAATGTTGATATATTGGATGTAGATATTGAATTTATTAAAAAAGTTACTTTAGAGGATACATATCAATATTTATATCATATGAAAGAAGACCGTAAGTGCTCAAACAGGACTTTAAACAGAAAGTGCTGCAGCATACGTGGATTTTTTAAATATCTTTATAATAAAACAAAAAAAATTGACTATAACCCAATGGAAAATCTTGAGAGCAGTTCCCTGCCTCGTACTCTTCCAAAACACCTTTCTCTTGATGAATGCGAAAAATTACTCAGTTCTGCAAATGACGGTAATAACAGTAAACGCGATTTTGCAATTTTAACTTTATTTTTAAACTGCGGAATGCGTCTGTCTGAGCTTGTTGGAATTAATTTATCGGATTTGGGAAACGATTATTTGACCATAACCGGCAAAGGTAACAAGCAGAGAAATATTTATCTAAACGATGCCTGTAAAGATGCCATAAACGATTATCTGGCACACGAACGAAGACATGACAATTTAACTGACGATGCCAGAAAAGCCCTGTTTATAAGCAATAAAGGAAACCGTATTACACGCAGAAGGGTCCAGCAAGTTGTTGAAGAGCATCTTAAAAAATGCGGGCTCAGCGATAAAAAATATTCTGTTCACAAGCTAAGGCATACGGCAGCTACATTAATGTACAGGTATGGAAATACAGACATTCGGGTTATACAGGAAATTTTAGGTCATGAAAATTTAGGCACCACTCAAATATACACTCATGTTGACAGTGAGCAAATAAAAGACGCTATCGATTCAAATCCTGTAGCTGCTATTAAAATTAAAAAATAATAAAGCCTGCAATTATAATTGCAGGTTTTATTATTTTGTCAGTTTTGATCATCCAGCTTTTCTCCGGTTTGGGGATCATATCCGTCTATCATATATTTTTTGATAAGCGGATAAGTAGCAAAATTGATTATAAGACCGCACAAGCTGAAATAGATAAGTGCAATATAGAATATTCCCAAAGTATATATATACAGTACAGCAATAGCCGTTAAGCCTGCAATTAAAATAGTAACAAGTATATTTCTCCAAAAGCCGATCCAAGCAAAAATAAAAGCATTTTTTATCAACTGCTTAAATGTAAGTCTAAATGTTATCAGCATAGGGAAAATATAATAATTCATAAATATAAATATTGTTGCTGTTATAAACATAAGTGCTAGGGCCACAATGCGTAAAATGGGAGAAGCGTTAAGCGCTATATACATATATAAATCAAATATTATAATAAACGACACAACAAAATCGATTATACCGATAAGCATGGCTTTCAAAAAATTTGACTTAAAAGTTTCCCAGAAATCCGCCCAAATAAAAGCGTGCTCTTCCCTTGCATAATTACGCAGTATTTTAGTCAGACCCGCAATGGCAGGCCCAATAGTTATAATTGGAATACAAGCCAATATAAACAAAAGATTTACAGTTATAAGATTCCAGAATTTCCTGAAAAAAATATCAAAAAACACAATTAAACGCGGTCTGGTATCAGCTCCTTTATTAATACCTTTACCTTCACGCATATAATCGTTAAATAAACTCATAGTACAGCTTGTCTCCTTATTATATTTGTTTGGCTCTTGGATGGCAGTTAGTATAAACGTTCATATATTTATTTTTAATTACTTTGGTATATACTTTTGTAGAGGATATGGCGGTATGTCCGAGCATATCCTTAATAACGTTTATATCCGCACCGTTTTCTAGCAGATGAGTTGCAAAAGAATGGCGCAAAATTTTAGGGGTTATATCGGCGTTTATGTCAGTCTTTTTGGCGTATTGTTTTATTATTTTCCAAAAACCCTGTCTTGTCATTTTTTCACCGAAAGAATTTAAAAATAAAATATCAGATTGAGGTTTGTTTTGACACAGCTTGTCCCTGGAAGCATTTAAATAGTTTTTCAGTGAATCTATTGCCATCGGATAAAGTGGGACTATACGTTCTTTTGAAGAACCGCTTTTAATATTAACATAACCTACATCAAGATTTATGTCATATACAGAAATATTCAGTAATTCACTTACGCGAATACCTGTAGCATACAATAACTCAAGCATAGCTTTGTCGCGTATACCCTTTACAGTCTCAGTATCGGGAGATGAAAGAAGAATATCAACGTCTTTTGAAGACATGATCTCTGGAAGTGAAGATACATTTTTCTCGTTTTTTATGCCTGTCATTGGATTAAAAGTAATTACTTTTTTTTGCACAAGATATTTAAAGAAACAACGAAGACTGGATAGCGTGCGCGAAATAGTTGCACTGCTTTTTTTATGTTTTTTCAAATATGTTATGTATCTGGATATAATTTGTGGACTTACTTTATCCAACGCATAACAGCTAATGCCTTGGAGGAAAATAATAAAGTTTTTGACATCACGCTTATATGAGGTCAAAGTGTTAGAGGAAGTCTTTTTCTTAGTCTCAAGATAAAGACAAAAATCATCAAACAACTCTATCATATAAATCCTCCTTTCAAATAAAATGCAAAGCAAGTCCCCTTGCAATATATACATAATATAGGCTGGAAACCAGTAAAAAAACAGCAAATATTGAAAACTTTAAAATGTGAGGCTTCGAGTAAATACTCGGCGACACATACCTTGTGTTATTTTTAAAAACATTATACAGAGCAATCGATAAGCGCAATGAAGAAAAAGAGACATAAATGATTGAAACAAAATTGATAAAGTAAAAAAGATAAAAGCAAAGTGATGCTACTAAAGCACCACGGAAACCATAAAAAGCGCAAAAAGTCCCTAAAAACAGACCACAGCTAACGCCGCTGTAAATAATAATAAAAAATATCAGCGGTGTCCCCAAGACTGTATATCCTAATAAAAAAACAGCTGAAAGCAACAACAGATTTTTTATAAAAACAGACAGCAAATTGTCAGAAATCATGCTGTTTACAAGTTCAGATGACATTTCAAGCCTGCAGCTGTAAAATGAGCCGAAAAATATGCCAAGCAGAAAAAATAATGATAAAACGGCTACTACCCTGAATTCACATTCAAAAATAAAACTTATGACTTTTTTTATATTCAACAAAAACACCTCCCAACGGTCTTTGCTAAATATCTATGCCCAAGCCATAAATTTTATGTTTAAAATATGTAAATTGCGCAAAAAAATTATGTAAACAAACAAGCGCTTATATTTTTGCAATGTATAAATTTTACACCATTTCAAGCGGTTTATCAAGCTTTTTTTAAAACAAATCACTTTTTGTTTAAAATCAATAAAATATTATGTTAACCACTCTAAAAACATTATGTAAACTACTGGTGCTGCTTAAAACAAAGAACAACATATTGATTCTCATAAAGAATAAAGGCCTACATATACCGCTTTGAAAAGTCAATAGCTAAATTGATATTTTTTATTTTTATGCAATATGCTATTTTTTAATGTTTGCCGCAAGAAGACTGCCTAGTATGCAAAACACTGCGGTAAAAATTATTCCCACTATCCCCTGTCTGCCAAAGGATACATTGCCGGCAATAACCGCTGTAAGTATAAGCTTAATAGCAATCATTACTGCAAATGAATAAAGAGCAGCCAATATAGGTTTTATTTTGGTATTCATTGTTAAAAGTATAGACAGCAACATTGCAGTTATTGCAGAAACAGCTGTCATCATAATACTGGCATTGCTTTCAGGAATATTGGTTTTTAGTATCAGTACACTGCATATCAAAGTCAATAACAGCATCACGGCTATCGATATGACGATAATCGTTAAGATCTTAAACGGTTTGAACCACCATTTTAATGGCTCTTTGTTTTCCATATATGAACGCATAAAACAACCCCCTTGGATACTATAAAGTATTCAAGGGGGTAATTAATTATTCTGATTATTGTTGTTCTTTACTGATTATTGCCCATCTTTTAAATTTTAGCTTTGTTTTGTCAGCGCCTGTTTCTATGGTCACGGTATCAATGTCCTTAGTTGAGACAACTCTGCCTACAATGCCGCTTTCCGTAACAACTATATCTCCTACTTCTAGATTATTACGCATTTGCTTTATTTCTTTTTCACGCTTTTTCTGCGGGCGAAACATTATAAGATACATAATTACCATTAGAACTATCATGAAAATCAAAGTGCCATATTGTGATAAAAATTCCATAACCGAGTATCCTCTCAATTTATTTTTTAATATTATATGTTATCATCAGCAAAAAATCAAGTGCTTTATATCCTTCTGCCCAGTTTTTCTGTCATCTCTGCCTTAAAACTGCTAAAACTTCCGTTTTCAATATTATCTCTGATTTTCTGCATAAGATCGTTATAGAAATAAAGATTATGAATAACGCAAAGTCTCATAGCCAGCATTTCTCCGGCTTTAAACAAATGACGTATATATGCTTTTGAAAAATTAGAGCATGTCGGGCAACTGCAATGTTCATCAAGCGGCGTATCATCAAGTTCGTATTTTTTGTTAAGTAAATTTATTATTCCGTTGCTGGTAAATACATGAGAATGTCTTGCATTGCGAGCCGGCATAACACAATCAAAAAAATCCACGCCTCTATCGACAGCTTCAAGTATATTTACCGGCGTACCTACACCCATAAGATATCTTGGTTTATCGGCAGGCATAAAAGGTTCTGTTTCCTCTATTATATTGTACATGACCGAAGCAGGTTCTCCTACCGCAAGTCCTCCCAACGCATAACCGTCAAGATCAAGAGAGGCAATGTCTTTCATATGTTTTATTCGCAGATCAGCAAATGTGCTGCCCTGATTTATGCCGAACAAAAGTTGGTGTTTATTAATAGTATCTGGATTGGAATTGAGTCTGTAAAGTTCATTTTTGCAGCGTTCAAGCCATCTTGTAGTACGCTCCACAGAATTTGCTGTGTAATCATACTGTGCGGGATTTTCTATACATTCGTCAAAAGCCATGGCAATAGTAGAACCAAGGTTTGACTGTATTCTCATGCTTTCCTCCGGTCCCATAAAAATTTTTCTGCCATCAATATGGGAAGAAAAATACACGCCCTCTTCTTTAATACTTCTTAATCCCGAAAGCGAAAACACCTGAAACCCGCCGCTGTCAGTTAAAACAGGACCATCCCATTTGCTCATTTTGCGAATTCCGCCTAGCGCTCTTACTATATCGTCACCTGGACGTAAATGCAAATGATATGTATTAGAAAGCATAACCTGACACCCTATTTCACGCAGGTCAAGTGCGGAAACAGCTCCTTTTATTGCTCCGGATGTAGCAACGTTCATAAATACTGGCGTTTCAATATCGCCATGTACCGTTTTCAGTCTTCCCCTTCTCGCATTTTTTTCTTTACATATAATTTCAAACAAATATTTCACCTCTACTCAATTTAAAAACATTGCGTCACCGAAGCTAAAAAATCTATACTGTTTTTCGATAGCTGTCTTATATGCGTTCATGATCATATCCCTGCTTGAGAACGCGCTTACAAGCATTAAAAGCGTACTTTGCGGCAAATGAAAATTAGTTATCAAAGCATCTGCAATTTTAAATTTATAACCGGGATATATAAAAATACTTGTATCAGCGCTTGATGATATCAAATCTGCATGTTCGTCAAATGCACTTTCAACAGTTCGCATAGAGGTTGTGCCCACACAAACAACGCGTCTTCCCTCTTGCTTTGCCTTTTTTATTTCTTTTGCGGTATCGTCCGGAACGTAATAATGCTCTGAATGCATGATGTGCTGTGTAATGTCTTTTACCTTTACAGGTCTGAATGTGCCAAGACCGACATGCAAAGTAACATATTTTACTATAACGCCCTTTTCTTTTAGCGCTGAAAGCAGTTCACGAGTAAAGTGAAGACCTGCGGTAGGCGCAGCGGCAGAGCCGATATTTTTTGCATATACCGTCTGATACCTGTTTTTATCAACAAGCTTTTTCTTTATGTACGGAGGTATCGGCATATTACCTATTTCATCCAATATCGGGTATATGCTCACACCGTCATATGAAAATTTAATAATGCGATTGCCGTCACGGGTTATCTTTATAACAGTACCGGTTAGGCTTGTCCCATAATCTATAACCTGTCCTACAAGCGCTTTTCGTCCCGGTTTTACCAGTACTTCCCACTCGTCATTTCCAATGTCTTTAAGCAGAAGCGTTTCAATTACACCTCCGCTTCCATGCCTTTTTCCGTATATACGTGCCGGTATTACTTTAGAGTCATTTAAAATGAGAACATCAGACGGATTTAAATAATCTATTATATCTCTGAAATGTTTGTGTTCAAGCCGACCGGTAGTTCTGTTCATTATCATAAGTCGTGATTCATCACGTTTTTCTAAAGGATCTTGTGCAATCAAGTTCTCCGGCAGAAAATAATCAAAATCAGATATATTCATATTTTCGTTCCTTTTTATTGACATAAAAAAAGTATAATGTTATATTATTATAATACAGATAGTGATAAAATTCGTATTTCAACAATTAGTTATTATATATTGTATGAATTATATTTTCAATACTTAAGGAGAAACAAAATGAAAAAATGTGATGTCGGAGTAATTGGTGCCACCGGTATGGTCGGTCAAAGATTTATAACCCTGCTTGAAGACCATCCCTGGTTTAACTTGAAGGTCCTTGCTGCTTCTTCAAGAAGCGCCGGCAAAAAATATTCCCAGGCTCTGGGTGGAAGATGGTGTATGGATACCGAGCTTTCAAGCGATGTTGCTGATATGTATGTTTATGATGCGCAAGCGGATAAAGAGAAAATTGCAAGTATGGTATCTTTTGTTTTCTGCGCAGTTGATATGCCTAAAGACGAAATAAAAAAGCTTGAAGAGGCATATGCTAAGCTGGATTGTCCCGTTATTTCAAATAACTCTGCAAACAGATCAACATCGGATGTCCCCATGATTATACCTGAAATCAATCCTCAACATGCCGAGATAATAAAGGCGCAGCGCAGACGTCTTGGTACAAAACGCGGTTTTATTGCAGCAAAATCAAATTGCTCGCTTCAAAGCTATGTGCCAGCAATGCATCCGCTTATGGAAAAATATGAAATAGAATCCGCACTTGCCTGTACATATCAGGCAATAAGCGGAGCCGGCAAAACTTTTGAAAGATGGCCGGAGATGGTTGACAATGTAATACCATATATAGGCGGTGAAGAAGAAAAAAGCGAACTTGAACCTTTAAAAATCTGGGGAAAAGTAACTGATGATGCAATAGTAAATGCATCATCCCCTGTTATAACATCACAGTGTCTTCGTGTAGCAACTTCCAACGGACACATGGCTGCGGTTTTTATTAAATTCAAAGATAAAAAACCCACTAAAGACGAGATACTAGAAATCTGGAAAAACTATTCTGGTTTGCCTCAAAAACTTGAACTACCAAGTGCGCCTAAGCAGTTTCTGCACTATTTTGAAGAACCTGACCGTCCTCAGACAAAGCTTGATCGTGATAATGAGCACGGTATGGCTATCAATATCGGTCGTTTACGTGAGGACAGGATATTCGATTATAAATTTGTTTGTCTTTCGCATAATACTTTGAGAGGTGCCGCAGGCGGTGCTGTATTACTTGCAGAGCTGCTGTACGCTCAGGGTTATATGAACTGAATATAGGAGATGTTTTTTATGAACGCACCCGTTTTCAAAGGTTCTGGTGTGGCTTTGGTTACACCTATGAACGAGGATGGATCCGTAAATTATCAAAAGCTGGGAGAATTAATTGATTTTCAAATCAATAATTCAACTGATGCGCTTGTAATCTGCGGAACTACCGGGGAAAGCAAAACACTGGAAAATAAAGAACATGAAGAAGTTATAAAATATTCCATTGAGTTTGCTGCAGGCAGAGTACCGGTTATTGCTGGTACCGGAAGTAACGATACGGCGTATTCTGTTCGTCTTTCAAAATTTGCCCGTAATGCAGGTGCGGATGCGTTGCTGCTTGTTACTCCATATTATAATAAAGCCACCCAAAAAGGTCTTGTAAGACACTTTCAGGAAATAGCCGGTAATGTTGACATTCCTTGCATACTGTACAATGTTCCTTCTAGAACGGGAATGAATATTGAATTGTCTACATATGAACAACTGGCAAAAATAGATAATATTGTCGCTGTCAAAGAGGCGTCAGGCAACATATCTCAAATTGCGGGAATTGCCGCTTGCTGTGATATGGATATCTATAGCGGAAATGATGACCAGATTGTTCCGATAATGTCGCTGGGCGGTATAGGTGTTATATCTGTTTTGGCAAATATTATGCCTTATGAAACACATCAGCTATGTATGCATATGCTGGACGGAAATACAGACGTTGCCTTGAAAATGCAGCTTGATTATCTCAAGATAATAAATGCATTGTTTTGTGAGGTCAATCCCATTCCGGTAAAGACGGCTTTGAATCTTATGGGAATGAATGTCGGACCTCTAAGACTGCCTTTGTGTGGTATGGAGGAACATAATTTAAACAGGCTCAAAGCAGAGCTTAAAGCCTTGAATTTAATCTGATAATATAGGGGACGTTAAAAATGATCAATATTATACTTTGCGGCTGTCAAGGTCATATGGGGAAAACTGTTACCGAGCTTGCAAATGAGCTTTCTGATACTAAAATTGTTGCAGGAGTCGATATAAAAAACGATTTGTCAGCTGACTATCCTGTTTACAGTGATATATTTGATGTAAATGAAAAAGCTGATGTGATTATCGACTTTTCTCATCCCTCACTACTGCAAAACATTTTAAATTTTGCAAAGTCAAATGGTATGCCCGCCGTTATTGCTACTACCGGAAACTCTGAACAGGATATTGCGAGGATAGAAAGCACGGCCAAAACTATTCCGGTATTTTTTTCATATAATATGTCTATGGGGATCAGTCTTATAACCGAATTGGCGGTAAAAGCTAAAAAAGTGCTCGGCAATGCTTTTGATATTGAAATTATAGAAAAACATCATAACAAAAAGATTGATGCGCCGAGCGGTACCGCTATCATGCTTGCCAATGCGCTTAATGCTGACGGAAACTATTCCTATGTATACGACAGACATTTAAAAAAGCAAGCGAGAAGCGAAAATGAAATAGGTATCAGTTCTGTACGTGCAGGAAGCATTGTCGGTGAACATAGTGTTATATTTGCCGGTATAGACGAAGTCATTGAAATTAAGCATACCGCCTATTCAAAAAAAATATTTGCATCCGGTGCCCTTAACGCTGCCAGATGGGTTATAAATCAACCAATCGGTCTATACAGCATGAAAGATATAGTATAGTATTGGTAAAACAATAATTATATGCTCTTCCCTTTCAATTTATGACATAATATTTTCTCCTCCGTTGTTATAATCTTACTTACAACGGAGGTTTTATTATGGAAAAAGCAGGATTTAAAAGTAAATTACAAATTATAGAAATGGCTGCGTACAGGCTGTTAAATTTTATTTTTTCTGCTGCAGTTGGGTTTGTGATTTCAAAAGCCGGATACCGGGAGATGTTTTCACCCTTTTCCCTATCTATGCTTTCAATCATTCCGGCATCGGAATTATCCGTTACCTGCGCATTTGTCGGCGCTGCTGCAGGTTTTGCAACTAAAACCTTTTCCATACATAATTTCAAATATTTGTGTGCCGATGCGATAATGCTTGCTGTAATACTTGTATCCGGGAAAAAAAGATATATAAAAAATGTGTATTCGCCTGCGCTGCCTGCAGTAATATGCTTTATAATCGGTTTTATTTTCCTGTTTGCTGATGAATTCAACGTTTATTCCATACTGTTTCTTGTATGTGAAGCTGTAATTTGCGGATGCAGCGCATACTTTGGAAAATATCTTATAAATGCTATAAACAATAAAAGCAGAATGGATTCAAAAGATTTGATTTCTCTCAATATCACTCTTTTGATATTATTGTGCGCGTTTGATAATTTTTATTTGTACGGTTTTTCAATATCGCTGATATTTGTTATCTTTTCCATATTTATGTCGGCATATTTTCTTGACAGAAAAATTTCTGCGGCTTTCACCATTTCTCTATGTTTTGTAAGTGCTCTCCTGCATCCTGCAAACGAACATTACTTTATTGTTTTGTATATTCCTGCTCTTTTATGTATACTTGTATCAAAATTTGACAAAAAATATATAGAGGCCGCTTATTCTCTGGCGTTTTTTTCGCTTTATATTTCTATTTATGGGATTTTAGGTCTTAATTTTCAGATACTGCTTACACCATTTATTACATCTCTTATTTTTAAGATACTTCCTAAGAAAAAGATGGAGCGTGTTTTATCAACATACATTGAAATTTCAAATGAATATAATGACGAGGCTGAGACATCGTGCAACGATTTATGCACAAAATTGAAAATAAGCACGGACAACCTTGTAAAAGAGATAAACGATACAAATATAACTCCTCTGATAAATGAAACGCTGGAAAACAAAATGAAAAAATATTTGTTTCTCAACAGATGCAGAGATATAAATTTTGTAAACTATTACAGCGCTGAAGGAAAGCAGATAATTGCACTTAGATTCACATGTGAAGAAAAGCCAAATGTTCACGCAATACGTAAAATGATTTCGGAAAATGTAGGCAGAAATTTTATTGTAGGAAGCCAGTCTTGCGATGGGAAAAACTATTCATATAAATTTGAGCAGGCAGATAACTATAAAATTGAATGCTTTGCTCTCTATAAGGCAAAACGCGGGGAGAATATCTGCGGAGACAATGTAAGCGCCTTTAAAAGTATAAATTCAAAATATAATATCATACTTGCAGATGGAATGGGAAGCGGTAAAGAAGCATTTATTAAAAGCGATAACACAATCACTCTTTTGAAAAAATTATTAAAATCCGGTGTTGCACCGAGTAAGGCAATAGATACGGTAAATTCGTCAATGGAGATGCTTAAAGATGAAATAGGATTTTCGACAATAGATTTATGCAGCATTTCACTTGAAAGCGGAGTCGCCGAATTTTATAAATGCGGAGCATATTATGGATACATTCTGCGCAACAAAAAACTCATAAAAATAAACGGCGGAGGGTATCCTGCCGGTCTTACCGACAAAATAACATATTCTTATTTATCTACATCACTTGAAGATAATGATTTTATTATAATGATGTCAGACGGAGTATCCGCTGCAGATGAAAAGCTTCAGGCAACAATTCTTATGAGCAAGAGCAATGAACCTGAATCTTTGACAAAGGAACTTTTGGACTGTGCATATGACTGCACGCAGCCTGAGTTTGATGACGATATGACCGTTCTTACCGCAAAAGTGACAAAACGCTGTTTTGAATAATAAACCGATTAAAGGTAAAAATATAACTAAATATCAATAAAGGATTATGGTTATGTTTAAAGGCATCGGAAGGCAGGTTGTAGTACTAAAAAACACTGACAGTGATATATTTGAGGAAGCGATTTTTATATTACGTGACGGAACAAACGCCAGTAAAACAGATATGCTTACCGAATGCGAGAGAATAATAAAAAACAACTGCACAGGCAAAATATTGCTTAAAAAGAAACGAAAAAATAAAGCGCTGATATATTGGGGTACCGCGGTATCGGCGGTAGTGTTAGCGGTGATTTTATTATTGATTATTTGTTTGTAACACAAAATATCACCATCACATAGGATATATTGAATTCAAAATGTGAGGTGAAAGTCAATGTGTATCAAGAATTTGTTCGGTGAGGACAATTGCTGCTGGATAATAATAATCGCACTTCTTATCCTCTGCTGCTGCAACGATTAATAAAAAAATAAAATACAGCTGCCTATACAAGGCAGCTGTATTTTATTTAATTATACGTTGAATCTAAACAAAACTACATCGCCGTCATTCATGACATATTCTTTGCCTTCGCTTCTTACAAGGCCCTTTTCTCTGGCCGCGGCCATACTTCCGCATGCGACCAGATCATCATACGACACAACCTCTGCTCGTATAAATCCGCGTTCAAAATCGGTATGAATCTTACCTGCCGCCTGTGGTGCGCGTGTTCCTTTTGTTATTGTCCATGCCTTGGTCTCCATTTCGCCTGTTGTAATGTAGCTTATAAGATTTAGCAATGAATAGCATTTGCTTATAAGCCTGTCCAGACCGCTGCTTTCAAAACCAAGCTCTTCAAGAAACATTTTTTTATCGTCTTCATCAAGCTCGCTTATTTCCTGTTCAACCTGAGCACAGATTGTAAAAACTTCGGAATTGCTTTTCTTTGCAAAATCCTCTACAAGCTTTACATATTCATTATTTGTACCGATATCATTGTCACTGATATTACAGGCATAAATCACAGGTTTATTTGTAAGAAGCTGTACTGAACGCAATATATCTTTTTCTTCATCAGTAAACTGCACGGTGTTTGCAAGCTTTCCTTCTTCCAGCGCGGCTTTGATTTTTTCAAACATATTCAAATCCGTCTGATATTTTTTATCACCCTTAAGCAGCTTTCTGACACGGTCTAAATGTTTTTCTACACTCTCCAGATCAGCAAATATAAGCTCAAGATTGATAGTTTCAATATCACGAATAGGGTTGACACTTCCGTCAACATGCACGATATTGTCGTTATCAAAGCATCTTACAACATGGACTATTGCGTCCACTTCTCTTATATTTGACAAAAACTTGTTTCCAAGCCCCTCACCTCTGGATGCACCCTTTACAAGACCCGCAATATCTACAAATTCAATTACAGCCGGAACGATTTTTTTTGACTTGCTCATTTCAGCCAGAACCTCAAGTCTGCTGTCCGGTACACATACAACTCCGACATTTGGCTCAATAGTGCAAAACGGATAATTTTCCGACTGTGCTTTTGAATTGGTTATTGCATTAAATAAAGTGCTTTTTCCAACATTCGGCAATCCGACGATACCCAGTTTCATGTTAAGCTCCTTTAAATTAAAATATATAAATAATCAAGGCTTGAAGCATCTACCGGCTTCAAGCCTTGATTTGGTGGACCTAAGGGGAATCGAACCCCTGACCTATGCGTTGCGAACGCATCGCTCTACCAACTGAGCTATAAGCCCATTTCAGCGGATCGAATGATCCGCAAAAAATCATTTTTTCAATGATACAGCCTCAAGAACTTTCTGAACGATACCTTCGGCATTGAGCTTATAGTAATCCAGAACCTTTTGTGCGGCACCACTTTTGCCAAACATATCCTCAACGCCGTGACGTATAACGGGACAAGGAGCAGCTTCACTTACCGCTTCACATACAGCGGAGCCAAGCCCGCCGATAATAGAATGCTCTTCAGACGTTACAAGCGCACCGCATCTAATAGAATATTCCAAAATAAGCTTTTTGTCAAGTGGTTTTATCGAAGAAATATTGATTACAGCCGCACTTATCGACTTTTGCTCAAGCATTTCAGCAGCTTTTAATGCCTCACCGACCATCAGACCTGTCGCAATGACGGCAACATCAGTACCGTCTTTTAAAACGGTACCCTTTCCTATTTCAAATTTATAATCATCCGGCAGAATTTGTTCGATCGGCATTCTGCCAAAACGTAAATATACTGGACCGTCATGTTCTATCGCAGCTTTGACAGCAAGACGCGCCTCGACAGGATCAGCGGGGTTTAAGACAACCATACCGGGTATTGTACGCATAAGGGCGATATCTTCGTTGCATTGATGAGTGGCTCCGTCTTCTCCGACGCTGAGTCCGGCATGCGTTGCACCGAGCTTCACATTAAGATGGGGATAACCTATTGAGTTTCTTACCTGTTCAAAAGCTCTGCCAGCCAAAAACATAGCAAATGAGCTTGCAAAAACCGTTTTGCCACTGGCTGCAAGACCTGCGGCGACTGAAACCATATTTGCTTCTGCAATACCGCAATCAATAAATCTTTCAGGGTACTTTTGTGCAAAAATTTTTGTTTTTGTCGCCTCGGACAGATCGGCATCCAAAACATATAAATCATATTTTTCGGCAAACTCTGCAAGAGCCTTGCCGTAACTTTCTCTTGTAGCTTCTTTCAGCATAATCAGCGCACCTCCTTAAGTTCTGACATCGCCTGCTCATATTGCTGTTCATTAGGAGCCGTACCATGCCATGACACAACATTTTCCATAAATGATACTCCTTTGCCCTTAACTGAATTTGCAATAATGGCAGTCGGTCTATCGGTTGTATTTTTTGCAGTATTGAAGGCACTTTCTATATCGTCAAAATCATGCGCATCAATGACCTTGACATCAAAACCGAATGCCTGCATTTTATCTTCCAGAGGCTCGCTTGACATAACGTCTTTGCATTTGCCGTCTATCTGCAGACCGTTACGGTCGATTATAACGCAAAGATTTGACAGGCAGTAATGAGAGGCAAACATAAACGCTTCCCATACCTGTCCCTCCTCGATCTCTCCGTCTCCCAAAATGGCATATACTCTGTAATTCTTTTTATCTAATTTGCCTGCCAAAGCAATACCGCATGCCGCCGATATACCCTGACCCAGCGAACCGCTGGACATATCCACTCCGGGAGTGTTTTTCATATCAGGATGGCCCTGCAAAAAGCTGTCAAGCTTTCTGAAAGTTTTTAAAATTTCTGTTGAAAAATAGCCTCTTTCTGCAAGCGCCGCATAAAGAGCGGGACATGAATGCCCTTTTGACAAAACAAGCCTGTCCCTGTCAGGATCTTTAGGGTTTGAAGGATCAATATTCATTTCTTTAAAATAAAGATATGTAATTATATCAGCAATAGACAATGAACCGCCCGGATGACCTGATTTTGCGTTGTAAACCTGTTCTATAATATCACGCCGTATCCTCAGTGCAATATTCTTCAATTCATTTTTTTGAATTTCTTCCATTCAAATTACCTCCGCATTCAGCCGCTTAAATCGATGTATTAATTTTACTATTTATAAGCTTAAGTGTCAATATTAAAAACATTTAAACTGTTGATTTAGCTGAATAAAATTGATATAATATAAAAAATTACACGGCGGAGAATATTATGAATCCATTATCTGACAGAATAAGACCTGACAGCCTTGAAGACATAGTGGGCCAGCAGCATCTTTTAAATAAGCAGGCTCCGTTATATAATATCATTGCCAGCGGCAATATACCGAACATGATTTTTTACGGACCCAGCGGATGCGGTAAAACAACCCTGGCTAATATAATTGCTGCCAAAAGCGACAGAAAACTTTATAAATTGAATGCGACAACAGCATCGATATCCGACATAAAAGCTATTATTGACGACTGCAATTTATTTACAGCTCCCAACGGGGTGCTGTTGTATCTTGATGAAATACAGTATTTCAATAAACGCCAGCAACAGTCTTTGCTTGAATTTATTGAAAACGGGAAAATAACCCTTATTGCATCTACAACAGAAAATCCGTATTTTTATATTTATAATGCTATTTTGTCACGTTGTACTATATTTGAATTCAAGCCCGTAGCACCGTCTGATGTCAAAAAAGCCATAATCCGGGCAGTTGAAAAAGTAAGAGAATACTTATCTGTGAATATTCAGCTGAGCGATGAGTCGCTGGATTATCTTTCTGTCGCCTGCGGCGGTGATGTACGAAAAGCTATAAACAGCATAGAACTGCTTTCAGTAATCGCACAAAACAATAATGCTCCTCTTACTCTGGATCAGGTAAAGCAATGCACTCAAAAAAGCTCTATGCGCTATGACAGAGACGGAGACGTTCATTATGACATACTTTCTGCATTTCAAAAATCTATAAGAGGATCTGACGAAAACGCCGCTCTGTATTATCTTGCAAGACTGATAGAGGCCAATGATCTGCCCTCTATTTGCAGACGATTGCTTGTTATTGCAAGTGAAGATATCGGTCTTGCATATCCCAATGCGGCTGTGATTGTAAAATCATGCATTGACAGCGCAATGATGCTCGGTTTTCCTGAAGCCCGTATTCCCCTGGCTCAGGCAGTGATACTTCTTGCAACCGCTCCTAAATCCAACAGTGCCATATGTGCAATCGATGCGGCGTTAGATGACGTCAGAACCGGCAAAGGTACTGAAATTCCAAAAACTCTCAGAGATACACATTATTCCGGATCGAAAAAGCTGTCAAACGGTCTTGATTACAAGTATCCTCATAATTTCAAAAATAACTATATTCCACAACAGTATTTGCCCGACGATATAAAAAACGCCGTATATTATAAATACGGCGACAATAAATTTGAACGTAGCACAGAAGAGTATTGGAGAAAAATCAAAAATGAAAATTAAAGATAAAGTTGACTTTATTATAGCAAGCCTTGACAGGCTTTACCCCGACGCCCACTGTTCCCTTAATTATGAACAACCATATCAGCTGCTTATTGCAACACGTCTGTCTGCTCAGTGTACGGACGAACGGGTGAATATGGTAACCCCTGCCCTTTTTGAACGTTACAAAACCTTAGAGGATTTTGCCGCAGCAGATTTTGATGAATTGTGCAGTTACATACATTCCTGTGGATTTTTCAGAGGAAAAGCCAAGAGTATAATAGAAATGTCAGGACAGCTTATTTCGGATTATAACGGCAGGGTGCCGGACACGATAGAAGAATTGGTAAAGTTATCAGGCGTCGGCAGAAAAACCGCAAATCTAATCTGCGGTGATATATACGGAAAACCTTCTATAATTGCCGATACACATTGCATACGTCTGAGCAATCGTCTTGGGCTTGTAAAAAACAATAATGATCCCGTTGCTGTGGAAAAACAACTAAAAAAAATAATTCCGCCGCAGCATCAGACTAAGTTTTGCCATAACCTTGTTCATCACGGAAGGGCTGTCTGTATTGCTCGCAAACCTGAATGCATGAACTGCGCTCTTAATTCAGTCTGCACTTTTTTTGAGCAAACTAAAAAACATGGAAACAAAAATACCGCTAATTAGTAACAAGACACAGTGTACTATCTCTCCCTGAACGGGAAGTCTGACAAAAATTTGTTTTAACGAAGCAACAACCATACCCAGTATCATCATATTGATAGATGCCGGGTATTTTTTATATGCGCAATTAAGTATTTTTGTAAATGCAAAAATCCCTAATAACGTAACAGTGCCAAATTTTAAAATAAAAAGAAAATCAAATGAATTCAGTGCCGTGATCAGCTTTTGGTAATATCCAAATGCCATGAGTATATATGTCAGGCTGATTCCGGGCAGTATCAATGCGATAGCCGACAGCAAACAGACCGCAACAAAAGTTATCGGATTCTGACTGCCGGCAAATTTTATACTTGCAGTCAAATCGGTGAGTAACGTTATTACAACCCCGCCTAAAATCAGCAATATATATTTTTTTTCAAACTTTTTAACACCGGTAAAAAATACCGGGATACCTCCTACAATAACTCCTATGACAAAATAACTGAACTCCAAAAAGTATCTGTCAAGTATAAATTTGACCGGAAAAGAACACAGGAAAAAACCCAACACCGCTCCGCAGCATATCGTCATTAAATATATTGAATTTTTTTTAAAGTTTGAAAAGAGCTCATCCGTGGCTCTTATTATATCGCTGTAAATTCCGATTATGAGAGCAGTTGTGCCTCCACTCAGACCGGGAATAATAACAGAGACTCCTATAAGAAATCCAAAAACAGTGTTTTTTAATAGTTTATTCATAAAAATCAGTACAAAAAAATGAGTTGGTAATTGACTTTTTAAATAATGAATTATATAATATTCAAGTGTATTTTAATATTAAATATATTCAAAATGCAGCGTTTTATAACTTGCGCTGTCGTAAAAAATTAAAAGGAGGTAAACGATGAGAAAAAGAAGTAATACGGTCAAGCAAAAATCAATTTTTTTCATTGTTGCAGCAATAATTCTTATTGTTGCTGTTCTCGCCGTTTTCGGTCTTACTATCAACGGCAAAACTTATGTTAAAAGCGTGCGCAACATCAGATTCGGAATCGACATAAAAGGCGGTGTCAGCGCCACTTTCAAGCCTGCAGATGAAAATATCCAGCCGACCGCTGAGCAACTTGAATCTGCAAAAACAATTATTGAAGCAAGACTGGACGGTAAAAACATTCTTGACAGAAACGTAACTGTTGACACAGGCACAGGAAGTATTCTTGTTGAATTTCCGTGGTCTGCTGATGAAAAGGATTATGATCCTGCTACCGCTATCGAAGAACTCGGCGAAACGGCAGAGCTTTCCTTCTGGTTTGTAAACGTAGATGAGAGTACATACGAGGTGACTAAATCTAAAGAAGAGCCGATACTGACCGGTGCAAGAGTTGCTGACTGTGCATCAGGATACTATGACGGCAAATACATAGTTACTCTTGAATTTGACGATGAGGGCAAAGAGCTGTTTGCTGATGCTACTGAAAATAATGTCGGTAAAGTCATTGGTATTTATATGGATGACACATTGATTAATTACGCCACAGTTCAGGATGCAATTACCGACGGAAACGCTCAGATCAGCGGTAATTTTACAGCATCTGAGGCAAGAGATCTTGCTGCAAAAATCAAAGCCGGTGCTCTTCCCTTCAGTCTTACCTCAACAAACTTCAGCTCTATAAGCGCCACTCTTGGTGAAGGCGCTCTTAACATAATGGTAGATGCGGGTATAATCGCTGCAATTCTTATTTGCTTGTTTATGCTTTTGTATTACAAACTACCAGGTCTTGTAGGATGTATTAATCTCGTTCTTGAAATGTCAGGTCAGCTTCTTATTTTTGCTACGCTGGGCCTTACAATGACACTTCCCGGTATCGCCGGTATTATACTTGCAATAGGAATGAGCGTTGACTCAAACATAATTATATCTGAAACCATTAAGGATGAACTCAGAAATAATAAAACAATAAAAGGTGCTGTGGCAGCAGGATTTTCAAGAGCGTTTTCAGCAGTTCTTGATTGTAACGTCACAACAGGAATTGTTGCAATACTGCTTCTGATATTCGGAACCGGATCCATGCTTTCCTTTGGTTATACCCTTCTTATCGGTATAATTATGAACTTCTGTTTGGGTATCATTTCTACAAAACTTATGCTGACTTCACTCAGCTTCTTTGACGGTCTGTCAAAGCCGTGGCTTTACGGTATCAAAAAACAGAAAGGCGGTGCAACGACAAATGATTAAGTTCTATAAAAACAGAAAATGGTTTTATATTATCTCTATCTGCCTTATGCTTGTGGGTATCGTGTCATTATTTATAAGAGGTGTTGAGCTTGATATTCAGTTCAGCGGCGGCACAAAATTGTCATACAGCTATACCGGTGATATTTCAAATGCAGAAATAGAAACTTTGGTAGGAGATATCCTCGGCAAAAAAGTAAGCGCCCAGACACAGACTGCTGTCAGCGATGAAAGCGATAGAAAAATTATTGTTATTAGCGTTGGCGGTACTTCAAGCGTTACTACAGAACAGCTGGATGAAATAACTAATAAAATATCTTCTGATTATGCTGACAATGCTGTTGAGCTTTATGAGACGCAAAGCGTTGAGCCGTACATCGGCAAAAGATTCTTTACAAACGGAATTAAAGCTATGTTGATTGCTATGGTCTTGATAGTTATTTATGTAACATTGAGATTTAAAATGATTTCCGGATTTTCAGCAGCTCTTACTGCTCTGTTGGCACTGTTCCATGATTTGCTTCTTGTGTTCTTTACTTTTGTTGTATTCGGTATTCCGATAAACGACGGTTTTGTTGCTGTTATACTGACTATTCTCGGTTACTCAGTTAACGATACTATTGTTATTTACGATAAAATTAGATACAACAAGCGTTTGTTCTCAGGTAAAATGTCGATTGAGGAAATCGCTGACAAGAGCATTAATCAGTGTCTTACACGTACAATTAATACATCCCTTATGGCAAGCCTGGCAATTGCGCTTGTGTTTATCTTCTCTCTCATAAGCGGACTTACTTCAGTATCAAACTTTGCTCTCCCGCTTATGGTTGGCATAATTTCAGGATGCTATTCTTCTATCACCCTTCCCGGAACGCTTTGGGTATCTTGGCAAAAGTTTAAAGGTAAAAAGAAAGCTATTGCAAAATAAAAAAAATAAAAAACAGCGTATTAAATACGCTGTTTTTTTATTGATAAGGCCGCCATATATCCAGGCAGCCTTAAATTATATACTATTATTTGTCTGAGGATTTTGGTATGTTTACACCGACTACGTTAACATTAACAGCGGAAACATTGTAATTGGTCATATCTGAAATAGCACGTATAACCTGATTCTGCACATTTAATGCAA
Organism: uncultured Clostridia bacterium; assembly: GCA_944385895.1. GTDB lineage: Bacteria > Bacillota > Clostridia > Oscillospirales > QAKW01 > RGIG9041. Next base: position 113,743 of record CALWYZ010000003.1, on the reverse strand, counting down.
CGTCCTGAATTTTGTAATTGTATTTTACTATCATGTTTACTGTGACAGAAACATCGCCGTTATCTGCAACATCTACAATAACACCTTTGCCTGCGTTCTTTTTAGAAATCAAATCTTTGAAATTTGAAGACAATATGGTGCTGAGAGCATATACGCCATCAACCTCAGATGCCGCAACTCCTGCTATTGTAGATATAACATCATTTGAAATTTGTATATTGGAAATATCGTTTGCTGACATATTTATATCTCCTTTTGTTTAATTATTTTTTGCCTAATACGTCTGATTTTTAATATTATACTGTTATTATATCATATATTTGCAAAAAATAAATACTTTTTTGCTTTAAATTTCAATAATTTGGATTTTTGATGTCGGCATATCGGTATGGCTGGCAACAAGCTCATTAATTTGTGCAGCTTGCTCCTGAGTAAGGCCGTCGCTTGTGACAACTACATTTACCACATCAGAACTTATAAATACAACACAGTCTTCAAATCCCTTAGCCTTTATAAGATTTTCCAAAGTACCCTCAAGCTCAGTGTCTTCTGCTATTGCAACAATTTCTGCGTTTGCTTTTTCTATTGACTCAGCACTTGAGGATTCATTATCTATTACAGCCTGTAACAGTTCAAGAGCCTCGTCTTTGGATTGTTTTCTTGTAAGGCGTGAGCCGGTAAAATACTCTTCTACACTTGTGCCTGTTGAGGAAACATATTGTGCTTCGCCTAAAGTCTTTTTATCATCTTCCTCTTCGCCCGACTCATTATCAGTCTGTTCTGTCGCGTTTTCTTGAGTATTTGTAGAAGTTTCGGTTACATTTTCACTGTATTCTCCGCCTTGCAGAAATTTCCAGTTTAAGTATACCGCTACACATACAATTAAAGAAAGTGTCAGCATTACAATTTGTTTTTTATTGATTTTCATAGCTATCTCCTTTAATATTTAATTTGCTTTTGCAATTACGCACACCTTATTGGCACCGATATTCAAAACGGTGCACACAGCATCTATTACAGCTGCCTTTACTGACGGGTCATCACCACCGTCACACACAACAGTGACACCTCCAATCTGAGGCAATATCTGTTTTGTCACAAGAGCATACTCATTACCGCTGCTATCTTTCATAGTGAGTACGCTGTCTTCTGTTTCGGTCTTGTTTGTATCGCTGCTGCTGTCTGAAGATTTTTTATTTTCTTTGACATACACAGACTCCGTAGTAGATATAATATTGATCACCACACTGCTCGAACCTGCACCTTTTATGTCAGAAACCATGTTGCTGACACGCCTCTCAAGGCTTTCAATGTATTCCGTTTCATCAAACACAGATTCTGTTGTGTCTTGAGAAGGCTTTTTAAATATATAATTTGCTGTTATCAACAGCAGCCCTATCATTGCTATCACAGCAATTGCGGATGTTTTATTGTTTTTAAACAAATTTATAATTTTTGTTATATACTCATTCATTTTTATGCTCCGTCAATATTTATATATGCGAGTCCGATTTTAAAATAACCAGCAATTAAATTTTTAGCTGCCACAGCATCCGCACCTGTTACATTAACGCTTTTGATTTGAATATTTTCATAATCCGTATCAAGACTAACATTTATATTATCAATATTCAATTTATTTTGTTTACATACCGACAACATTTCATTTTCAAGCTGTTCTTTAACATTTAAAAGCGCATTTTGCCATACCTCGGCTCGGTCTACAGAATAGTTTTCTGCTATGAAAATATCATTGCTGTCAAAATCTATACTTAAAATAAAATTCAAAGTAACGACTATCATCATTACGGCTGCAGCTGAGCGTACAAGTTTGCCGTTTTTCATGTTTTCCGTAACAGTTGTTACAACAGAGGCTATTATTACTAAAATACATATATTAATTGCAAATTTAATCAGCTCATTCATCTTTATCCAATATTAATACATATAATCAAGAAAGATATAACTACCATATACACACATGCGCTGCAAATACCTGCAAGTATAAAGAATGTATCAGCTACAATACCCAGCACCCTTTCAGCTTTATTAACTTTAAGAAACGATGCAAGCGCTTTGGCCGCCGTAACAGCGACACCGTAACATACATTGCCGGCAATGGGTGGTAAAAAAATAAATAATATAATAATTATTCCAAGAACAGCAAAAGAAGTTTTGGAATTTGCAGCAAGAATAAACATACTGTCAATACTGCCCGAAAGAGTGCTTCCCACTACAGGTATAAAGCTGCCTACCGCCGTCTTTATGCCACGTTTCATCAACGTATCCGAGGAATGAGAAAGAAAGCTTTGAAGCGAAAAAGAAGCAGTAAAAATACCGGCAAAAATTCCTATCGCCCACTTAATAAATCGTTTCATGTATGCATTTACTGATATTACACTGTAACTTTGTGATATATTCCCTATCGCTCCGAAAGAAAGATAAAGTATTGATAGCGGTAAAATCAGATTTTGACTTATATATTCAAATACAGTTGAACTCAGAGATACAGACGCGGAAAACAGAGCGCCTGAAAAAGTGTCTGCGCTTGCAATGCAAAGCGTTGTGATAACCGGTATTGCGGCAGTGGTAAAAATTTTCATGCTTTCAACTGAATCTTTTATGATATCAATATTACTTTTTAGCGTAGCAAAGCATACAAGTAAAACTGTCATGGAAACTACTGTAGAGGTTATATTGGAAAGAGATTTTGTTGTATTGAATTCAAAGCTGTCAACGACCGAAAACAGTAAAATCACAACAGATATTGTTACAAACAAATTAACGCAATTTTTAAGCTGTGATTTAACGGCATTTAATATAGTGTTTACTATTCCGTTAAAATTCAGCTTTTCCTCAAGACCAGAATAATCAGTCGTATCACCGTTGTATTCAAATGCTTCTGGCGCGCCTTGCATATATTGCTCTAAAAGTTTATCATCTTCTGTAATGGCGAAGCACTTTACACTTAAAGCAAATAATAAAATAAAAAAGAAACAAGATTTTTTTAAACACTTTCCCATAATTTTAATATCAGATTAAAAATATCTATGTACATCGGCATAGCAATTACCAAAATACTGCATTTGCATATAATTTCGCTATTGTTTGCAAGCGTATTTTCGCCGCAATCTCGGCAAAGTCCGGCAGCAAATTCTCCCAGAAAGCACACACCGATGCATTTTAATATAATTCCTATATACTGATCATCAATTCCTGCTTTGTCAGCCAATGTGTTTATAAAATCCAAAACGCCGTAAAGCTGTGTACATATAAATACGAACGCTGCCACCGAAACAAAAATTATCAATAATATTGATAAATTGCTTTTAACGGATTTTAAAACTATTGCCAAAAAAAGCGCACAAATAATAAACAGTATAATTTTAACGGTTTCTGTTATCATAAGCCAAATAAATTTTCCAATGCAGAAAACAATTCCTTTACCTGATCCATAACCATAATTACAACTATGATTATACCGGCAAGTGTTGTCAGCATAACGTACTCATCTCGTCCGGCCTTGGCAAGAATAATATTTAATATTGATATAACAATACCTATTCCGGCGATTTTAAAAATAATATCCATATCCATTTATTCTTACATAAGCATAATTATCAGCCATGCTCCGCACACAATGCCAAGTTTAAGTGCAAGCGGACCCTGTCTTTTAAAATCTGCTTCTGCCTCCTGCTTTTTTGCCTCTAAGATTTCGATAGTCTTGTCACATAAATTAATTTCAGAAATGAGGTTTCCCTTTCCGCTTTCCGAAAAGAAATATTTCAGTACAGCGGTATCGTCCGCAGTAAAGCTCATATTTACAAATTTGCTGTTTTCTTCTATATAAGCCTCAAGCTTTGTTTTATGATTAAGCATCCCTACAGCTTCACTTATATATTGATCGTAGCCTTTATATTTAAAGCTGCTTACAATTTCGTCAAAAGATTTTTTGCTCCATTTCAGTTCAAGTCTGTATGCGTATAGAAGCTTAATGAAAAACTCCAAATCCTTAGGACGAGTTTTATAACGTTCGTATCTGAAAAAACCAAACATTAAAATGCTAATTGCTATCATCGCTGTTCCAGCTATCTTCATCATATCTGTTTACCGTTATGACCTTTCTTAAAACACCCGGATTTGCATTCCCCTGAAGAAAAAATATCTTATCTACGGCTCCGTAATCAATCAAGCGTTCTATTTGCGGCCGGCCAAGCAGATCATCTTCGTTTGTCGCATGAGCTGTTGCGATTACAGGCACGCCGGCGTTCATTGCTTCAAGCATTGCATCAGTATCTGCTCTGGAGCCTATCTCGTCACAGATTATAAGCTGCGGCGACAGACATCTTAAAGCCGTCATCATTCCGTCACCCTTACTGTATCCATTCAATATATCGGTCAAATTTCCTATTTCTTTTTGTGCCACCCCGTCAAATACCGAGCATATCTCCCCTCTCTCATCTACCACTGCGCATCTTTTGCCCATATTTGAAATCAGCCGTGCAAGATCGCTTAATATTGTAGTTTTACCTCCACACGGTTCGCTTACGATCAGCGCGGAATATATTTTATCATTGTTGATTATATTTCCGATTATTTCACGAGCTGCATTTTTGATCTGTCTTGATATCCTGAAAGTTACAGTTGTTATATCTTTTACAGTAACAATTTTATCTCCTTCATATACTGCTGTTCCGCAGAACCCAACTCGATGACCACCCTGTATTGTTATGTAACCGTTTTTTATCTGATTTTCGTACTTGAATACTGTACCGCCGCATAATCGTGTAAAAACCTCTGTGTTTTCAGACAGACTCAGCGTCAAAGGCTCATTATTTTCATTGTGTACGATTATATTTTTATTTCCTACCGTAACACTTACCGCGCCGCCTGCTCTTAACCGTATTTCACTTATATTGCATAATGTTGATGTAGGTAATTTTTCAATATATCTTGATAACTTCTGCCCAAGATACGGATAAATTTCGTTTTGCCATTTAAGTCCGTCTATCATATTCTTTTTTACTCCTTATAAGTTTGTCCTTTGTTAAATAGTATTTGTCCACATTCAAATTTAGAACAAAAAAAGACCATCTCTGTTTGAGATAGTCTTTTTTATAATAAAATTACAAATCAATGACCGGCAAGTGTACTTTTGCCTATTTTGGTAAGCCTTAGTATTACCGGAGCCAAAACGCAGTTTATAGCAAGCTCTACAATAAAGTTGATTCCGGCCAAACCAATAAACAGATACTGAACCGCATTATCAAAACCCAGAGAAGCGCCCCAATCTTGTACTCCCTGCCAGAAAAATATCCTGCAGCAAATAAGGAATATACCTGTATTTACAATAGGACATATAACAGCCGATAAAATAATTGCCAGATACTGGTTCTTTTTTTCAAACAGCCGATAAACGACGCTTACTGCAAAACCAGCAAGTGCACCCTTCAGCAAACAGGTTATGACCGTTCCGGGTATACTTATTGCCAAAAACGCATTTGCACCTCCCGAAAGAAATACCGTAAACCCGAAAACAAGTCCAAGCCAAATTCCTACATACTGTCCCAGCAGAGCGGCGCCTATCACAATAGGAACAAGAACAAGGGTTATTGACACACCGGGAACAGGCTGAATATAATTTGCCATAAATTGAAGGATTATGACCAGTGCCGTTAAAATTCCCGTCAAAGGCAGCTTGCGCACATCAAGTGTGCTGTTTTTTGTTTTTTTCATATATTTACCTCCGATACTGCTCCGTTTACACGGATGCAATTCATTGTTAAAATTATAATACAATTATATTAATATTTCAAGTAAAAATAAAAAGTCTGCGGATAACTTACCGCAGACTTTAATTATTAGACTTTTTTTATACCGATAGCCACATCCTGACCGTTTATATTCCAATTTTTCACATATCCTTCAGGCTTGGCACATGTAAGACTATCTGCAAGAGTATCGCCGATTATGCTGTTTTTCATACGCATTGCGGTATCCGTAATTTTTTCACTACCGGACAAGGTTATATTTATATGGTCTGTAACGTTGAAATCCGCTTCTTTACGCATCGTCTGTATTTTTGACACAACTTCACGTGCAAAGCCCTCGTCAATAAGCTCCGGACTGAGAGTTGTATCGATGGCAACAGTTACACCTTTATCACTTAAGGTATAAAATCCTTCCTTCTGAACAGTCTCGATCAGCAGATCCTCAGCATAAAGAGTTACATCTCCCGACGGAAGATGAAGCGTAATATTACCGTCACGGTCCAACGAAATTTTAGCTGCATTACCGTCAAGCTCAGCAAGAGCAGTGCGTATTTCACCAAGCTGCTTTCCATACTTTGGTCCTACAGTTTTGAGCTGAGGTTTAAATTTGTAAGAAACAAAATCATCAGCATTATCTGTAAACTCAACACTCTTTATATTAAGTTCATCTTCAATAATATTTATATAGATATCATCAAGTGCTTTTTCCGTCTTAACATACATAGCCGCTAACGGTTGACGATTTTTAATATTTGCACCGTTTCTTGCAGCTCGTCCAAGCACAACTATTTCCAAAACCTTCTGCATAGCATACTCAAGTTCCGGATTAATATACTGTTGGTCAACTGTAGGAAAGTCGCATAAATGAATACTTTTAGGAGCGTTTTTATCAACGGTACGAACTATATTCTGATATATATCCTCAGTCATGAAAGGTATCATCGGTGCAGCCGCTTTTGATATAGTAACAAGAGATGTATACAATGTCATGTATGCAGCGGTTTTATCTTCTGTTTCACCTTGTACCCAGTAACGTTCGCGACCGCGACGGACATACCAGTTTGACAAATCATCTACAAATTCCTGTAAAGCTCTTGCAGCTTCCGGAATCTTATACTGATCAAGACATTCATCTACATTTTTAACTGTACTATTGAGCCTTGAAAGTATCCATCTGTCCATAACATTAAGCTTACAGTCACACAAATTATACTTTGTAGGATCAAATTCATCTATATTTGCGTACAGAACATAAAAGGCATATGTGTTCCACAGAGTGCCCATAAACTTGCGCTGTCCCTCTATGACAGCCTTGCTGTAAAATTTGTTTGGAAGCCATGGCGCTGAATTAGTATAAAAATACCATCTTATCGCATCGGCGCCGAATGTTTCAAGAGCCTCAAACGGATCTACAGCATTGCCTTTGGATTTTGACATTTTCTGGCCGTTTTCATCTTGAACATGACCCAAAACTATACAGTTTTTAAACGGAGCCTTATCAAAAATAAGAGTCGATATAGCAAGCAAAGAATAAAACCATCCTCGGGTCTGGTCTACGGCTTCGGATATAAAATCAGCCGGGAACTGTGATTCAAACAGTTCTTTATTTTCAAAAGGATAATGATGCTGTGCAAAAGGCATAGAGCCTGAATCAAACCAACAATCAATAACTTCAGGCACACGCTTCATTTGCTTTTTGCAATGCGGACAGGTGATAGTAACAGCATCAATAAAAGGTCTGTGAAGCTCTATATCTTCCGGACAGTTATCGGAAAGCGATTTTAGCTCCTCTATGCTGCCTATTGAATGCAGGTGTCCGCATTCACATTCCCAGATATTAAGCGGAGTACCCCAATAACGGTTTCTGGATATTCCCCAATCCTGAACATTTTCAAGCCAATCTCCGAAGCGGCGTTTGCCTATGCTTTCGGGGATCCAGTTTATAGTATTATTGTTTTTAATGAGCTTATCCCGTACCGCTGTCATTTTTATAAACCATGACTCTCTTGCATAATAAATAAGCGGTGTATCACAACGCCAGCAAAACGGATAATCATGTTCAAATTTAGGTGCTGAAAACAAAAGACCGCTTTTATCAAGATCCTCAAGTATAACCGGATCGGCCTTTTTTACAAACATGCCAGCATAAGGAGTTTCTGAAGTAAGATTTCCTTTTCCGTCAACAAGCTGTACAAACGGAAGATCATATTTTTTACCTACATTTGCGTCATCTTCACCAAATGCAGGAGCAATATGAACAATACCGGTACCGTCGCCTGTTGTTACATAAGTATCACATGTTATATAGTGACCTTTCTTTCCCTGTTTTTCGCATACAGGCTTTACAAATTCGAATAACGGCTCATATTCTTTAAATTCCAGCTCGCTTCCTTTATAATTTTCCAGTACTTCATACGCTGCGTTATTATCATCTGCCAGACTTCCCAATACTTTATCAGCAAGAGCCTTGGCCAAATAATAAGTGTAGCCATCGGCAGCCTTTACCTTACAGTAATCCACGTCAGGGTTTACACACAAGGCGACATTGCTCGGCAATGTCCAGGGCGTAGTTGTCCATGCAAGAAAGTAGGCATCCTCACCTTTTGCTTTAAATCTAACTATTGCTGAGCGCTCTTTTACGTTTTTATATCCCTGTGCCACTTCATGTGATGAAAGCGGTGTGCCGCATCTGGGGCAATAAGGAACGATTTTAAAACCTTTGTAAAGCAGCTTTTTTTCGAAAATCTTTTTCAACGCCCACCATTCAGACTCAATAAACGAGTTGTCGTAAGTTACATAAGGGTTATTCATATCCGCCCAGAAGCCTACTTTACGCGAAAAGTCCTCCCACATGCCTTTATATTTCCATACGCTCTCCTTGCAATGGCTGATAAAAGGCTCCAGACCGTATTTTTCGATCTGTTCTTTTCCGTCAAGACCAAGCGACTTTTCCACTTCCAGCTCAACAGGCAATCCATGTGTGTCCCAGCCCGCCTTACGAGGTACCATATATCCTTTCATTGTGCGATATCTCGGTATAAGGTCTTTTATAACGCGAGTGAGCACATGACCTATATGAGGTTTTCCGTTAGCTGTCGGAGGGCCGTCATAAAAGACATAAGGGGTTCCCTTCGCCCTGCTTTCTATGCTTTCTTCAAAAATATTATTTTGCTGCCAGAACTTTTCAATATTTTTTTCTCTGTCAACAAAATTAAGATTAGTAGGCACCTGGTTATACATATAACCTCTCCTTTCTAAAAAATAAAGGCTTTTGTCCATAACAGGACAAAAGCCTTCGCTTATATAACCACCTATTACAGCACACAACCATGTACGATTCAGATAACGGTGAATAACCGGCAAGATTTACTGTTATTTCAATCCGCAACTTGGGAGTGATTTTCAGAACAACCGTACTATTACAGGACTTACACTATCACCTGCTCGCTTTAAGTTCCGTATTGCCTTACTCTCTCCGTCACAGTCTTTGAGCATATGTATGATATCACATTTATTTTAACATTTCAAGTGCTAACAATGATTATTTTTAATTTATAGACACATGTACCAGCAGCACAAATAAACATTTTTACGCTTAACAAAAATAACAGCCGGAAATGTTGATTAACCGACTGTTATATAATTATTGATTATCAGTATCTGGTATTTTTTTGACCACGACCTCACGTACCAATTTTTCATCAGTAGATACTATTTCGAATTCAAATTTCTCGTGTTCAAAGCTTTCGCCTATCGGAGGAATGGTTCCTAATTTTTCAACTATCCAACCGTTCAGGGTTGCAGCATCGCTTTCAAAATCACATTTAAGCTCTCGCTCTACTTTATACAGTTCAGTACTACCCAATATTTTGTATGTACTGTCATCAATCTTAATTATTTCATCAGCAGAGCTTTCCAATTCTCCTATAAGCTGTTCGATAAGATCACTTAGCGTTATAATACCGTCTGTTCCTCCAAACTCGTCAACAACAACTGCAAACCGCATTTTGCTTTCTTTCATCATCCTGAACAGCTCATCAGCTTTGGTCTGAGAAGATACAAAAAACGGTTTATTTACAGCATTTTCAAAAATGGTTTCTTTTGACAGTGATTTAAGTCTAAAGTATTTTCTGGCATCTAAAACACCTATGATCTGATCGGCATTTTTATCATATACCGGATAATACATATGGTTACTATCGAAAATGGTTTTGTTCCATTCTTCAACGGAATCTTCCTTTCGAAGAGCGATGACTTCAGTCCTGTGAGTCATTATTTCACCGACTGAAATATCATCAAATTCAAATACATTCTGAATGATATTGTTTTCCTGCTCATCAAGAACACCGTTTTCAGTGCCGACCTCTGCCATCATACGAATATCTTCTTCGCTTACTTCGCTGTCTTCAGCGTTGGGATCAATACCAAGCATACGAAGAATCATATTTGTTGATGCTGTAAGTAACCAAACCAGAGGCGCAAACACAATAGAAATAAATCTTACCGTGCCGGACAGACCCAGTGCAAGCATTTCAGCTTTTCTCATAGCAAGTCTTTTAGGTACAAGCTCACCAAAAACAAGCGTTATAAAAGACAAGATTATAGTTATCACTACTACCGCGATTGTATTGAGCGTCTCTATACCAATAGGTACACCCGCGTTTTTAAGAGCAGACACTATCGGGTCTGAAAAATTATCAGCGGCAAACGCGCTGCCCAAAAAGCCCGAAAGTGTTATTGCAACCTGTATAGTAGCCAAGAACCTTGCCGGCTGACAAGTCAGCTTGCTAAGGCGCCTGGCCCTCTTATCTCCGCTTTCAGCAAGTTTTTCAAGTTTATTGTCATTCATCGACAATACAGCAATTTCTGCACATGCAAAAACTGCATTTAAAAAAATCAAAACTATTTGCAATATTATCTGTGCTATTATTTTATTCAATATTTATTACCTCCGAAATATGTTTTTCAATAGTTGAAAAAAATCATATTACAGAAGCAAATGTACAAATGCACAGTTGTTCATACACCGTAATATTCGATGGTCATCACAGTCTGAATCATCTGAATCCATAATTTTTATTACCTCCATAGCTAATATTATATATTATATCAAAAACATAAGATAATGTCAAGTAATATGAAATCAACCATAATACATTGAAGTTATATATAATTTATGCTATACTCTAATCTGCAATGCTTAAAATAAAGGACAAAATGACAGATGAACAATAATACTTTTAAAACGGCATTTTTTGACTCCCTGCCTGTAATGGCTGGATATATTGTGCTGGGCGCAGCTTTTGGTATACTTCTCTATGATAAGGGATATAGCTTTATCTGGGCTTTTATTATGAGTCTTACAATATATGCTGGCTCAATGCAGTTTGTTGCCGTAAACCTGCTTGCAGGCGGCGCCTCATTGATTTCCTGTGCTGTTATGACACTTCTTGTAAACGCCAGACATATATTATATGGCTTATCAATGATTGAAAAATACCGCGGTATGGGAAAAGTAAAACCATATCTTATATTTTCACTGACCGATGAAACATATGCTCTTGTCTGTCGAGGCAATCCTCAAAATACAGACAAGAAAAAATATTATTTTTATATTTCTATACTAAATCAAAGCTATTGGATATTAGGAAGCGTACTGGGTGCACTGTTAGGGTCCGCTATCAGCTTTAATACTGCAGGTATCGACTTTGCCATGACAGCTCTTTTTGTGGTTATTTTTATTGAACAGCTGTATTCAAAAAGCAATATTTTCCCTGCTATAACAGGTATTGCATGCTCTGTAATATGCCTTTTGATTTTTAAATCTCAGAATTTTCTTATTCCATCTATGTTGTCAATCATAGCTGTTTTATGCATTTATGGTATAATCACAGGAGAGGCGGCAAGCAAAAATGAATAATATTCTAAATGATGTTTTTGTAATTGCTGTTGTATCTGTGGTCACTATATTTACAAGAGCTATTCCATTTATTTTATTTCCGGGTGACAGAAAGATACCAAAGCCTATTATATTCTTAAGCAAAGTACTTCCATGTTCGGTTATGGGAATGTTGATTATTTATTGTCTTAAGGACGTTTCGGTTATCAGCGCTCCTTATGGCATTCCTGAATTTATATCAATAGCGGTAGTAGTGGGTCTTTATTTATGGAAAAAGAACACACTTTTAAGTATCCTGACAGGTACCGTTTGCTATATGCTACTTATACAGTTTGTTTTTATTTGAAATAACTTATATTTTCTCTTTCCGTTGCATATGATTTTATAAAAATAATGCCACGGAGGAAATAATGCCGTTAAAAATAGCCCTCATAGGTAATCCCAACAGTGGAAAAACCACATTATTTAATATTCTTACAGGTTCAAACCAGACTGTCGGCAACTGGCCGGGTGTTACCGTAGAAAAGAAAGAAGGCAGACTTGTCGATGACAGGTCTGTTTTTATTTGCGATCTGCCCGGAGTTTATTCACTTTCACCTTATACCTCAGAGGAAGTAATCGTTAAACAATATTTAGAGAATGAATGTCCTGATATAATTTTGAATATTGTTGATGCTTGCAGCCTGGAGCGCAGTCTTTACCTGACTACGCAAATATTGGATTTTCGCATACCCACTGTTATCGTTCTTAATATGATGGATATTTTAGAAAAGCAGGGTAAAAAAATAGACACAGAAATTTTGTCGGATCTTCTAGGCTGCAGTGTTGTAAAAATTTCGGCTGCAAATAAAACAGGCTTACAAAAGCTTAAAAATACTATACGCCTTACAATAAATAACTCTGCTGTAAATTTAAAATTTGATACAACCACTGAAAAAGCTCTGAATGAAATATACAAATATACTGCAGCAAACTCAGCAAATCTTGCAAGATGGTATTCTATAAAGCTATTTGAACGAGATTTTTCCGCCGCAAACAAACTTGGGATCAAAGCGGATGCATTAAAAAAAATAGATAGTATTATCAACACAGCAGAAAAAGCCTTTCAAAACAGCAGTGAAAATATAATAGCAACTCAACGTTATAAAATGGTTGAATTTATTTACAATAAATGCGTCGTATCTAATAAAAATCGCCAAAATACATTGACGGATAAAATTGATAATATAGTTACAAATAAATATTTGGCGTTCCCTATTTTTATCTGTGTTTTGTTTTTGATTTATTCATTAGCTCTTGGCAGTTTCAGTCAAAATGCTTCGGAATTTATAACAAATGGTCTTTTCGGACAGGGTTGGTTTCTTTTCAACATCGGCGCTCACGAATATGAAAGAGATCTAAATTCATACACCGAAAATACTAAAATAATTGAATATTTCAGCAAAAATGACAACGGCAGTCTTAAGTTTGCAAATATCTATATTTACGACCAGAATGGAAAAATCACTAAAAAAATAGCTGCTACAAGGCAAGATTATGAAAACGCTCTCAAATCGACTCTGCCTGACAAAAGCAGATACGGTATCTGGATACCCGGGCTGAAATCTTCTGTACAGAATTTACTTTCTAAAACTAATTGCTCTGATGAAATAAATGATCTTATAACTTATGGTATAATTTCGGGAGCCGGTGCAGTTGTTGGATTTTTACCTCAAATATTTATACTTTTTTTATGTCTGTCTGTATTGGAATCCTGTGGTTATATTACAAGAATAGCATTTATAACCGACAGATTATTCAGCCGTTTCGGTCTTACAGGAAAATCCTTTATTCCTATTATAGTCGGCACCGGCTGTGGTGTGCCGGGTGTCATGGCTTCACGCACTATCGAAAGCGGACGGAACAAACTAATAACCATCGCAACAACTACATTTATGCCTTGCAGTGCTAAACTTCCGCTTATATCACTAATATGTTCCACATTTTTTAAGCACAGAATGCTGGCTGCGGTGAGCATATACATTATTAGCATACTTTCAATAATTTTGACCGCTCTAATATTTAAAAATTTCAAATATCTATCCGCATCAACATCTCCTTTTATAATGGAAATGCCTTCCTATCATCTTCCTAAATTATCAGCAGTACTTAGAGATGTTAGGCAGAAAGTGATATCTTTTCTTACAAGAGCCGGTACAGTTATTGTTCTGGCGTCAATACTGATATGGCTGCTTTCAAATTACGGTATTTCAAATAATGTACTGGTAAAATGTGAAATTGATAACAGCATACTGGCACAAATCGGAAAGCATATTGCACCTGTTTTTAAGCCTCTTGGTTGGGGCGACTGGAGATTTACAGTGTCCGCTATTTCCGGGATAATTGCTAAAGAAAACACGGTGAGCACGCTCAGTATTCTTTTTAAAGGTCATGAATTAAGTGCTGTAATACAGGAAATCTTAAATGCAAATTCCGCTTTTTCATTTATGGTTTTCAATGTGCTTTGTGTACCATGTATTGCGGCTGTGGCGACAATTTACCGTGAAATCAACAGTTTCAGATATGGCACTCTTATTGTATGCTATCAATGCTGTTTTGCATATCTGATTGCATTTGCCGTATATAAGCTTTTATTTCTAACACTGCCTGTTATGCTGATAATAATATATTATGCGTCAAAAACAAAAAAAGCAAAACACGCCCCATAATGAGGGGCGTGTTTATTAATTGCCGCATTCGATGCTTATTTCATTGAATACACGTAACACATCTTCTACTGAAGTGTTTGTTTTATCCTCGCCTGACTTATCAATAACAATATTCCCTTTATCCATCATTATAAGCCGGCTTCCATATTCAACGGCATATCTTAAGTTATGTGTAACCATTATAACCGTAAGTCCTTTTTTTCTGACGATTTCATCGGTTAGTTTCATTATAGTTTCAGCAGTTCTCGGATCAAGCGCCGCGGTATGTTCGTCCAGAAGCAGAAGATCAACGGGCGTTAATGTACTCATTATAAGTGATAACGCTTGGCGCTGTCCGCCTGATAAAAGTCCGACAGGTACATCCATTTTATCCTCAAGTCCTAATCCAAGCTGCAACACAAGTTCTTTTAATTGATATTTTTTTCTTCTGTTTATTGCAAATTTGAGCATATACGGTTTGCCTTTATTTAATGCCAATGACAGGTTTTCGGTTATAGTCATATTAGGAACAGTCCCGACAGACGGATCTTGAAATACGCGTCCTATTCTCCTGGCTCGTACATACTCAGGCAATTTTGTAATATTTTCCCCTTCGAGCAGTACCTCTCCGCCGTTTATCGGAAGAGAACCACTGATTATATTCAAAAGAGTTGTTTTTCCTGAGCCGTTAGAGCCGACAACTGATAAAAACTCACCTTTTTTAACAGATAAAGAAAAGTTTTTAAAAAGCTGAGTCTCATTTACTGTGGCAGCATTGAATATTTTCACTATGTTTTTAAGCTCAATCATTTTTTGCACTCCTCGAGGCAAGCCTGTTTTTACTTGCAACAATACTGCTTATTCTGTCATTAAATATCAGTATTACTGCAAACAAGACGGCATTCAACAGTTTAAGATATATTCCGCCTGTATCAACCAGAACAAGATAGTTCAAACATAAAGAGTAAATAACGGCGCCTATAATAACAGCAGTAGTATCCTTAATAAAACGAATACCTGAAAAAACCGTAACGCCTATTATAACAGATGCCAAAGCCATTACAACTTTGCCGCTGCCGCATGTGTTGTCATACTGCATATACATATTTGCATACAATGCGCCTGACACAGAAACAAACCCGTTGGCAAGTGCAAGACCGAGTATTTTGTAGTTGCCGGAATTTTTGCCTAATGATATAACAAGCTTTTCATTACTGCCTGTAGCTTTCAGCATATATCCCAATTTCGTCTTCAGAAAAATATCAATAATTATCTTAACCGCAATAACGATGACAACTAATACAGCAATTACTATATAATCCTTTGATGCAGTCCCAAATGCAGTGAAAAATTCGGATCCGAACAGACCTTCAATAGATTCGCTTCGAAAAGAAAAAATTGATGTAGTCTGACCGTTTTTAGTAAGCAGTTTGGTCAATGCAAGCGTTACAGACAGCAGCGCTGTCATTACAATTATTCCTGAGAGCAGCTTTGATATATTGAATTTTACATGAAGCATCCCGGTCAAAGCTCCTGCTGCAAATCCGGACAAAAAGCTTAAAATTATCGCAGGCAATGCAGGAATAGATAAATGCAGCATGAGTATTGTGCAAAATACTCCTCCAAGCGGAAATGTTCCGTCTACTGAAAGATCAGGAAAATCCAGAATGGAATATGAGATATATACTCCCAATGCTAAAACTGCAAAACACAGTCCCATTTGCAGGCCGTCAATTGTCGTTGAAAAAAACAGCATAATACACTTTCCTCTTAATTATTCGGCAACATCAGTCATAGAAATATCTGCAGGGATAGTGAGATTCAACATTGAGCAAACCTCTGAATTATAATAATTATTCGGCTCTGTTATGCGTGAAACAGGTATTTCAGATGCCTTTTTTCCTTCAAGTATTTCGGCTGCAGATTTTCCTGCGGATTTTCCTACATTGATATATTCTATAGATGCGCTTGCGGCACAGCCGACTTTGACCTGTTCAATTTCCGAACCGAAAACAGGTATTTTCTTTTCATTGGTTATTGGTAGAATATTTGTCTCCAGCTTGCCTACAACTGTATTGTCAAGCAGATTTACAAAACAGTCTGCACCTCTGTCAATAAGCTCGTTTGTTTTAGCGTCTATTGTTGTAATATCAGCGACTGCACTGTCAAGTATTTCCATACCCTGATAAGCTGCGGCGGCTTGTTTGAGGCTTTCTACCTGTACGGGTGAGCTTGATTCCTCGGTTGAATATAATACGCCTATTTTTATATCCTGTCTGCCCATGAATGCTGTCACAACTTCAAGCTGTTTTGAAAAATCAGGAATGTCCGATGAGCCTGTAACATTATCGTAATTATCCATTACGGTTGAGTCAGTAACAGCACAGTATACAACAGGTATCTGTGAATCCGCTGCTGCATTTGCAGCAGCAACGGCTGACGGGGTTGCGATAGCTATTATTACAGACGCATTTTTATTTACAAGATTATTTGCCTGCGTTTGAGAAACGCTTGCATCAAAATTACTGTTGACATATTCAACATTGTAATCATCAAGATTAATACCACTTTCCGTAAGACCAGCTATAATGCCATCATAGCAATTATTAAGTGATCCATGTGAACCAAACTGTATTATACCTATAGTCTCTTTTCCGGATTCAGAGCATCCGAATAGTGAAAATAACATTACACAAATAATTGTAGCGATCAATAATTTAATATTTTTCATTGTAATTTCTCCATTAATATAAATTTTAAGTTTTAGGTAAGATTATAAATATTTACCATCGCTGTACTAAAACAAACATGATTATTCTCCTTAAAATAAAAAAGTCCTGTCCCACTGCAAAGGGACAAGACTGTTAATCCTGCGGTACCACCCAATTTGATGTAAAAACATCCGCTCTGTCTCATACATTTATATGAGCTGTGTGTTAACGTGCACAAAACGTCGGTTACTACTCACCTAAGCTTTCGACCGCCCTCATAAGTCCATTCGCTGAAATATCCGCCGCCGCAATCACACCGTCTGTAGCTCTCTTTAGGCATAAATAACAGTTACTACTCTTAATCACAGGTTTTAATTTTTATTTATAATAGCACACTATTTTTTAAAAGTCAATACATTTATTGACTGCAAGTATTACATAAGCCGTAAAGTATAGTTTTATGCTCGTTTATGCTGAAATTGTTTTTATCTTTTATAAGCAGCTTTACATATTCAGTTGCATCGTCATCTAAATGAATGATTTTTCCGCAGCCGGTACACTTTAAATGCAGGTGCCATGCACATTTATCTTTGTCGATATATTGATAGACAAACTCTCTTCCCCCGTCTTTGGCATACTTCTGAATAACACCGTCAGAGAGCATTTTTTTCATATTTCTGTAAAGGGCGCTTTTGCTGATGTTATCTGAAATCTCATTGAACTGCGCAATTTCTTTTACAGTGAGCTGTTCATCGCAGTGACTTTTAAAAAAATCTGTTAACAACTTTCTTTGTCGCGTTGAATATTCTTTCAATTAATTTTCCTCCGACAATCATCTTTTAATTATTATACTCATAATTAAAAATTATGTCAATCACAAGCTTGAAATCATAACGCATTGGGTCTATAATTATGTTATTGATTACGGAGGGAAAAAATGATAGATTTACACACACATTCAATCTTTTCAGACGGAACTGACACCGCCGCCATGATACTGGAACAGGCAGAATCCAAAAATTTACAGCTGTTATCTATTACAGATCATAACAGAGTAGGCGCATATAGCAGTATTAAAGATAAATCAGTCAGACGCAAATTTACCGGATTGATCATACCCGGAGTTGAACTCACTACAGTAATGTACGGTGAAATTGCAGAAATTCTCGGATACGGTATCGATATTGATATTATCCGTGAATTTACCGAAAAAAATTATATAGGTAATTCAAAACTGCAGACTATTATTCTTAAAAAAACCCTTGACAAATATGCAAAAATCGGATGCAAAGTAGATATAGATGTCAACAAATTTGATCCAGAGACAATGCTTGTCAGGCATACCATTTACGCCTCATTGATACAGTATGAATCCAATAAAAAATTCTTTACAGACACCGAAAATTTTTATGATTACGGAAAGTATATGAGGCTTGAATGCAACAACCCCGAAAGCCCTCTTTTTATCGATTTGACAGACCTGTATCCAAAACCCGAAAATGTGATTGACATAATAAAAAAGGCCGGCGGTCTTTCGTTTGTAGCGCATGTATTCATGTACTCTCAAAAGGTGTATAACAGACTGGATGATATACTGAAAACATATAAACCGGATGGTTTTGAGTGCTACTATTCAAAATTCACAAAAGAACAGACAAAAGTCTTGAAGAGCTTTTGTCATAAAAACAAGCTTTTGATTAGCGGCGGCAGTGACTACCATGGCTCTAACAGACCGGAAATAAAAATGGCGACAGGCCTGGGTGATTTGAAAGTGGATGAAAATGATATACGTAAATGGAGCGACAGCGTTGCTAAAATATAAATCAAGGCTCGGAAATTTTCCGAGCCTTGATTTTATGCCATTTGCAGTGAAAGCTGTTTACCGCCCAGGATATGAAAATGCAGATGAAAAACACTTTGACCGGCATATTCATTACAGTTTGAAACTACACGAAAACCTTTTTCTAATTTTTGCTGTTTTGCAATCTTGGAAATAGCTTCAAAAATATGCGCTATTATATTACTGTTTTCAGACGTTATATCCAGAACATTTGTTATATGAGTTTTCGGTACTACCAGTATATGAACAGGAGCCATAGGATTAATATCGTTGAATGCATAAACAAATTCATCTTCATATACCTTAGACGAAGGAATTTCACCGTTTATAATTTTACAAAATAAACAATCATTCATATTATCACCTACTTTAAATATTTTTCTATAATTTTCGGCGCTGCCGCAAGCGCCGCATCAATCTTATTCGTATCCCCGATTCCCGCAGTGGCGTTTTCCGGTTTACCGCCGCCTTTTCCTCCGGTAAGTGCGGCTATCTCAGAAATGATTTTTCCTGCGTGAGCGCCTTTGTCAACAGCACTTTTTGAGCAGACTACATGCAAAGTTGCTTTAGATTCATTCAAAGCAGCAATGACAGCAATAAAATCATTGAATTTAGATTTTAAATCGTCACAAATCGTTCTTGCGGTTTTAGAGTCGGTATCAGGTAATTTTTCGGTCGCAATTTTTATATCCGAAACAACACACGCATTGTCAAAAAGTGCCGTGCTTTTTTCAAGAGCCGCTTTTTCATTGGCTTTGGCAAGCTCACTGCGCACAGCCTTAAGTTCAGCATTTAGAGCATCGCATTTAGCAGGTACATCTGTATAGCCGTTTACTTTCAATGCTGCAGCAGCAGAGCCCAGCAGCTGTGTGTATTGGCTTATAAGATTTAAAATCCCGTAACCTGTGACCGCTTCAATTCTTCTTACACCGGAAGATACCGAACCCTCAGAAATTATTTTAAACAGTCCTATCTTACCGGTACTCTCAATGTGTGTACCGCCGCACAATTCGTAAGAGAAGTCTCCCACCTTGCATACTCTGACACGCGCTCCGTATTTCTCACCGAAAAGTGCCATAGCACCTTTGGTATTTTCATAATCAGTCTCATAATTTTCAACAGCTATGTCTTGGAGTATTTTACTATTAACTATATTTTCTATTTCTTCAATTTCTTTATCTGTCAGTGCGCTGAAGTGTGTAAAGTCAAAACGCACGCGCTCATCATCTACATATGAACCGGCTTGATGAACATGATCACCCAGCACATATCTAAGTGCAGCCTGAAGCAAATGAGCACAAGTGTGATTACGCTTTATGGCATTACGTCTGTCTGTGTCTATTACAGCATGGCATTTATCTCCAGTTTTTACACAACCGTTTTCAATATGCGATATATGAAGAAAATGTTTAAGAGCATCTTTTTTACAGTCACTGACTGTTACATCTGCATTTTCAAATGAAAGGGTACCCGTATCAGCGACCTGTCCGCCGCTTTCAGCATAAAACGGTGTTTTATCAAGGACAATAACAACATCGTCTCCGCTGCAAGCACTATCAACTATTTTGCCTTTTTTAAGCATTGCAACAACAACAGAATCACACTCATAATCAGTGTATCCGACAAACATAGAATTTTTCTCTTTAAGGTAATCAAGTGCGTCGTCCTTCCAACCGATTATATTATTATCTTCACGCGCCTTTCGTGCCCTTTTTCTTTGTTCAAGCATAAGCTTGTTGAAGCCTTCTTCGTCAACAGTCATATTATTTTCAGACGCTATATCAGCAGTCAGATCGACCGGGAAACCATATGTATCATAAAGTTTAAAAGCCACATCTCCTGGGATAACAGAGCCTGTGTTTTTGTTCATAAACGACTCAAGCATTTCCATGCCCTTATCAATAGTATTAAGAAAGACCTCTTCCTCATTTTTAATGCTTTTAACAATATAATCCTGTTTTGACACAAGCTCTGGATATGCTTTTTCATTTTCCTTTATTACCGTACTGCAAAGCTCGTATAAAAACGGTTTATTTATACCTAAAAGTCTGCCGTGTCGCGCCGCACGCCTCAATAAACGCTTTAAAACGTATCCGCGACCCTCGTTTGATGGTTTGATACCATCACAAAGCATAAATGTAACACTGCGAATATGGTCAGTAATAACGCGTATAGATATATCGGTTTTTTCATCTTTTTTATATTCAACGCCGGCTATCTTTGAAGCATGTTTTAAAATATTTTGAACAGTATCTACCTCAAACAGGTTGTCGACTCCCTGCATAATGCAGGCAAGTCTTTCAAGTCCCATGCCTGTATCAATATTCGGATGCTCCATGGGGGTATAATGACCCTCACCGTCACTGTCATATTGAGAAAAAACAAGATTCCAGAATTCAACATATCTGTCACAGTCACAACCGGGAGCGCAATTTGGATTTGTGCATCCGTATTTTTCCCCACGATCAAAATATATCTCGCTGCAGGGGCCGCAAGGCCCGCTGCCTATCTCCCAAAAATTATCTTCTCTGCCAAGACGCACTATTCTGTCCGAAGGAACTCCAACCTCCTTAGTCCATATTTCCACTGCCTCATCATCGTCTTGAAATACAGATACATACAGCTTGTCAACCGGGATTTCCAATACCTTTGTTATAAACTCCCATGCCCAGGCAGTCGCTTCATGTTTAAAATAATCACCAAATGAAAAATTACCAAGCATCTCAAAAAAAGTGCCGTGTCTTGAGGTCTTGCCGACATTTTCAATATCAGGAGTTCTTATGCATTTTTGACATGTCGTCACTCTTTTTGAGGGAGGAGTTTCTTTTCCTAAAAAGTATTTTTTCATTGGCGCCATGCCCGAATTTATCAGCAAAAGACTGTCATCATCAATAGGCAAAAGCGGAAAGCTGTCAAGACGAAGATGTGCTTTTCCCTCAAAAAAAGACAAAAACATTTCTCTTAATTCATTAAGTCCTATGTATTTCATAAATCCTCCATAAAAACAGGCACAATGCCAAACAGGGACGAAATAATCCGCGGTACCACCCCGATTGCACAATGTGCCTCTTAAATTAACCTTAACGCTGTCATGCGGTTAAAACTCAGAAAACAGCCCCCAGCTCTGGCAAATAAAGGACTTTCACCTGAAACCTTCTCTCTGGAAAATGCCGTACAAGCTAAGATTTTCTTCAATGTTTCAACAAAATTATATTAAAGATTATAACATATAAAATTATTATGTCAATAATTTTCCGATATAAAATCACAGATTTCTCTAAACACCGGAGCACATGTTGCAGAGCCTGATTGCCCATCCAACGCGAAAATCGTAATTACATATTCAGGTTCATCTGCAGGATAAAATCCTGTAAAATATGTGTTTAGAATTTCCTGACCGTCATCTCCAATTCTGCCCGTCTGTGCGCTCGCTGTTTTCCCGCCTGCAGAACCTGTTTGGGGGCTTGCTGAAACGCCCGTACCGTCACTTACACAGTATTGACAAATTTCTTTAAGCATTTGTGCAGTATCACTGCTTATAATTCTCGATTTATAGCTGTAACTGCTCATATTTCCGATTTGTCCGTCTATATAAGTACCGTAATATGCAGTAGGATTAACAAGATATCCGCCATTGCACATAACGGCAGTTATGCGTGCAATTTCCAGTGGTGAGATCATAAGTTCACCTTGACCTATGCTTAAGTTTGCAATAGATAGTACACCTGTTTCCTTTGGCAGAATACCCGAAGCTGACTTCATGTCCTTTATTATTTCAATACTGCTATCTACGCCAAAAAGCTGTGCCGTTTCAATGATTTTATCATATCCAAGTAATTGACCCAGTGCTATAAAATAGGAATTGCAGGAATGAGCAAACGCCTCCTTCAGCGTCATATGTCCGTGTTCTTTTTGATTCTGACAGGAAAAAACTCTGTCTGCAACAGATATACCGCCCTTACATTCAAATGTAAAATCAGAAAGGCCGTTTTCAATTGCACACGCAGCTATTATCATTTTGAAAACTGATCCTACAGTTTGATTGACCATAGCATTATTAATTAGCTCACCGTTATCGGAATCAATGTATTGTTCTATATTCGTAGCATCAAACTCTGGCATTGATGAAAGAGCAAGCAATTCACCGTTATTGCAATTCATCACTACCGCTGCACCTTTTTCTATATATTTTTCCATACTCTGTTCTGTAAAGAGCGAAAGATTTCTGTCAATAGTCAGAATTATTCCGTTAGTTGTATCCTCGGTATCTTTTTGTGCCTCAATACCAAGCCCGGCTATTACTCCTTGGAGAGCATTTGTTGAATATTTTATTGTAGTCTTTGACGCAAAAGCCGAAAGCTCATTATCAAACGCCTTTTCTACTCCCGATAGGCCACGCTTTTCTTCGGAATCGAGATAACCCAAAAGATGACAAGCAGTAGGGTTTTCAGAATACCGCGTTATTCCTTCATATACATATACTCCGTCTATCTGCTTTGGTTCAAAATAGCTTTTTAAAATAAAAATACTTTCTTTCTGCAGCTTTGAATTCAACTGCTGTACATCGGTACCTGTAAGTCCCGCTATATAATCAATATTCTCTCTGTCGAAACCTCTCGGATTTATAACAAGATAATATGCAAACTGATTGCCCGCAAGCGCACAGATATTTCTATCATATATGACGCCTTTTGAACTGTACAGCTCCAATGTTGCGCTTCTGCTGCCCGCAGCAGCTTCGGTTTTATCGCTGATTTTTCCGAACATTACATAAAATATTCTGATAACCAGCAGCACAAACATCAATACAATTAAAATATATATTATTCCGCTTCTTTTTACCCACATAATATCATCCTTCTTTTAATGATATTATTGACAAAAATGCAAATAAAAACACGGGAACGTTACATTCCCGTGCATTAATAATATATCTTATTCTTCTATTGTCTGATCAGCAGCGTTGGCAGCCGCGTCAGTCTGTGCCAATGAAAGCTTGCTTGTCAGAAGAAGCTTAAGCTGATCATCGGTTTTTATTCTGTACTCATCGTTTATCTTGCCCACTGAAAGAGTAATTTCTTCATTGACGGTATCGATACCGTTTTCATTGATCTCATTTATCATAAGAGCAATTATAAGAAGCTGAGGATCGTTTTCCTCATCAAGAACATAGTTTTGCATATTCTCATCAGACATTGCCTGCGAAAGAACAGACATAAACGTGTTTTGATAAAGAGTATAAATATCCGGCATTGTGACATTTAATTTAACTTCGTTTGCGGTAGCAGATGTAATAGAATATGAAAGCTTAGTATTTGCAGCCTCATATAAATCTCTGTAATAATCCTCGGTATAAATATCATGCTTATATGCAGTACCTGTATTATCCGGGAAATCTTCTATGTATTTGCTCATCTCATTCATATCATATGTAGCTAGAGCAGTCATAAAGTTTGTAACCGTATCCTTAGCTGCAGTCGAGCCTGACTTACAAGATACTAAAGACACAGCCAGAACCGCAATTAACATAAGTGAAATCAATTTTTTAAATTTCATAAAAAACTCCGTTCCGCCACATTTTGGCATACATATTACCCTTCCAGGGCTTTTATATGTTAAAAAGCACCGAAAAACACTTTAAAACATATAGTTTTTATATAGTATATCATATAAATTTTTGAACTTCAAGTTTTTTTAACCATTTTTTTATAAAAAACATATTATGGTTATGAGAGCTTTAAAAGCAATAATTTTACAGGAGGAAATTTATGGAAAAGGTTGACAATTCCAACATAGCGGACTGCAAATTCAAAGATGAAGTGTGCATAAATGTCCAGCGTATTTATGATACATGTAAAGATAAAGATTGTTTTGCGGATTTGAGAGTATATTTAAATCCGCAGGATCAAAAAGTTATTGACAACGCAATAAACGTAAGGACTCACAAATCAGAACTGATCTGGACTTCAGTAGATCTGGATCCGGTACCGTTTAACAAAGGGTTTTATTCGGTAAATATAATGTTCTTTTTCCTGCTTGAATTTGAAGTTTACACAGGCGTAGGCAGACCGATAATAGTTGAAGGTCTTGCCTCCTGCAACAAAACCGTAATACTGTTCGGCAGCGAGGGAAACAGCGTAACATATTCGTCAAGAAGCAGCGAAGATAATAATATTAGACATACTAAATCCACTAAAAATCTTCCTATTGCTCAAGTCGATGTTGTAGATCCTATTGTTCTTAATGCAAAAACAGTTCCGGCAAACAGTAAAATATGCTGTTGTGAGACAGATTTACAATCAATACCGGAATGCGTGCTTTGCTGTTTTGACGAGGGTCTTACATCAAACAGCGAAAGAAATCTTATTGTTACTATCGGCGTCTTCAGTATTGTGAGAATTGTAAGAGAAGTGCAAATGCTTGTACCGTCGGCCGAGTTTTGTCTGCCTGATAAAGAATGCAGACCTATTGATGAAGAAGAACCGTGCAATTATTTTGAAAGGCTCTCATTCCCCACAAACGAGTTCTTCCCTCCCGATTACAAAAACTGCGGCTGTAAAAAGTAAAAAACCAAAAACGCATTCTCATTTGAGAATGCGTTTTATTATTGTTCAGATGAATATGCTGATATACCGCTGAGCGACTCGTCTTTGTCAATCCAGTCCTGTACTGATATTACTCTGTATTTGTCTCTGTCATCGCGCACTATCACCTTTTCTATACCGGCATTTATTATCATTTTTTGACACATAGTGCAGGAGTTGGCATTTTTAACATACTCGCCTGTTGATGCCTCCTTGCCCACAAGGAACAAAGTACTGCCTATCATATCATTTCTGGAAGCGGAAATAATGCAGTTAGCTTCTGCATGTACAGAACGGCAAAGTTCATACCTTTCTCCACGGCGAAGGTTAAGCTTTTCCCTTATACACTGTCCGTAATCGCAACAATTGACTCTGCCGCGCGGAGCGCCTGAATAACCGGTTGATATTATTTGATCACGGTTAACAATAATTGCGCCGAAATTTCTTCTCAGACACGTTCCTCTGGCTATGGCGGCCTCCGCAATATCCAAATAATAATTATACTTATCTCTTCTCATAAAATCACCGTATAAAGAATACTACATTTTACGATATTTTTCAAGATAAATCTGTTTGTATTTAAAAAACAGAATTGTAATTAATTATAGTATTCCTATTGAAATTATAAGATAAAGATAATATAATATAGAAATACTGAAAGTTGGAAGGTGCAAAGGATGAAAAAAATCAATATTAACGGTAAAGCAGTAAACACCGATAAAGAAACCGTATTTGATGTACTTTTTGAAATTGATAAGGACTTGGCACGTGAATGCGTTGCTTGCAATCTCAACGGAAAAACTCAACAGCTTAATGCTGCTGTTAATGACGGCGATAATATAGAACCGCTTACAATGGACTCTATTGAAGGCAGAAAAGTATTTTGGCATACCGCTTCCCATGTGCTTGCCCAAGCTGTGAAAAATTTGTATCCTGATACAAAGCTTGTCATAGGCCCGGCAATTGACTCAGGATTTTATTATGATTTTGATACAAAAAATCCGTTCAATGCCGAAGATCTTGAAAAAATAACCGCAGAGATGAAAAGGCTTGTAAAAGAAAAATATAGAATGGAGCGAATAGAAGTCACTCCGGAAAAAGCTTCGGAAATCATGAAGGACGAGCCGTACAAGCTTGAACTCATTGCCGAGCACGCAGCAAAAGGTGAAACTATAACACTTTATAAACAAGGCGACTTTATAGATCTGTGTGCAGGGCCGCATTTGTATGATATTTCAAAAATAAAAGCGATCAAGCTTTTGTCATCAACAGGCGCATATTGGCGCGGCGACAGTAAAAATAAAGCGCTTCAACGTATTTACGGTATTGCATTTCCTAAAGCCGCTGATCTTGAGGCTCATCTTGAAATGCTGGAACAAGCCAAGAAACGCGATCATAATAAAATTGGACGGGAACTGGAATACTTTACTACCTGTGATGTTATTGGACAGGGCCTTCCGGTACTCCTGCCAAAGGGCGCAAAAACTATTCAGATACTTCAAAGGTTTGTTGAGGACGAAGAGTATAAGCGCGGCTATCTTCTTACAAAGACACCGCTGATGGCCAAAAGCGATTTATACAAAATTTCAGGACACTGGGATCATTATAAAGACGGGATGTTTGTTTTAGGCGACGAAGAAAAAGACAAAGAGGTATATGCACTCAGACCTATGACCTGTCCGTTTCAATACCAGGTGTTTTTGAACAGAATGCGCTCTTATCGTGATCTGCCTATGCGCCTGGGTGAAACTTCCACTCTTTTCAGAAACGAAGATTCAGGTGAAATGCACGGCCTGATTCGAGTGCGTCAGTTTACAATTTCCGAAGGTCATATAATATGCACCCCCCAACAGCTTGAGCAGGAATTTAAAAACTGTCTGGAACTTGCAAGATATATGCTTAAATGTGTAGGACTTTTTGAGGATATTTCATACAGATTTTCCCAGTGGGATCCTAATGACACAGAAAAATATATTGGCACAAAAGAGCAGTGGGACGAAGCTCAGGGCATCATGCAGAAAATATTAGATCATCTGGGTATAAATTATTCCGTAGGCATAGGCGAAGCCGCATTCTACGGTCCAAAACTTGATATACAAATACGCAATGTTTACGGCAAGGAAGATACTCTCATCACAATCCAGATAGACCAGATGCTTGCATCTCAATTCGGAATGGAATATGTTGATAAAGACGGCGTTAAAAAGAATCCTTATATAATCCACAGAACAGCTATTGGATGCTATGAAAGAACACTTGCTCTCATACTGGAAAAATACGCCGGTGCTCTTCCGACATGGATGGCACCTCTTCAGGTAATAATTCTCCCGATAAGTGATGCACAGGCTGATACTGCAAAAGAGCTTTGTGATAAACTGCAAAATGCAGGACTGCGTGTCAACGTCGATTACAGAAATGAAAAAATAGGCTATAAAATCAGAGAGGCCCAGATGCAGAAAACTCCGTTTATGCTTATAATCGGTGATAAGGAAATGCAAAACGGCACTGTTTCGGTTCGTTCTCATAAAGATGGTGATATCGGAACATTGAGTGTTGATGAATTTATAACTTATATAAATAAGATTATTAAAGAATTTAAATAGCCAAATGCGGCAGTATGTTACTGCCGCATTTACTTAAAAATGGAGGAACGGCCATTGGCTGTAATATCTATGGAACAAAAAGCAAAAAAATTCAGCCGTGCCGCCATGATAGTACATTTTTTAAAGGGCAGCACAGGATTTTTCGTGATAAGTGTTTTATCATCGTTTTTACTTTCTATACTGCAGATGATAACTCCGCGAATTGTAAGCGTTACTGTCGACAGCATTATCGGTGATAGACCGCCAGAATACAAAAAAATAGTGGATTTGCTGGGCGGTGTCGAATATTTAAAAGAAAATATATGGATAATTGCAGTAATAAGCGCAATTGTAGGAGTCTCTGTCACTGTTTTCAGATATTTAAGCGGTTATTTCAATTCCAAGGGTGCAGAAAGCCTGATTAAAAATATACGAGATCTGCTGTTTAAAAAGGTTTTGCACCTTCCCCTTTCATGGCATATGAAAAACCGTACAGGTGATATAATTCAAAGATGCACTACCGATACGGAAACGATACGCAGTTTTATTGCCGATCAGCTCACAAGGCTTCTTAATATTATCATACTTATTGGAGTCTCATTATTCTGCGTATTTTCAATACATAAAAAGCTTGCTTTACTGACATTGATTACAATCCCTATAGTTGTAAGCTATTCCTATGTGTTTTATAAAAAAAGCTCAAGGCTTTTTACCGAATGTGATGAGAGTGAAGGAGTACTGTCATCAATAGCGCAGGAAAACCTTACCGGATCACGAGTCGTAAAAGCTTTTGGCCGCGAAGCATATGAAAAAGCCAAATTTGAATTGCAAAACGAGGACTATACATCAAAATGGATACATCTGTGCAGACTGCTGTCGGTATATTGGGGAACTACGGACTTTGTCGCTGGAGCTCAGATAATGCTCGTTCTTGTAATAGGTACTGTGGCTTGTCTGAATCAAACTCTAACTCCCGGAAACCTGATTTCTTTTATTTCCTATAATACTATGCTAATATGGCCTGTTCGTCAGCTGGGACGAATGATTTCAGATATGAGTAAAGCAGGTGTGGCCGTCGACCGTATACGCTACATTATGAATTCAGAAGCTGAACAAGATTTAGGTAAGCGTCTCACTTTCGTGCCGGGAGATATAGAATTTAAAAATGTGAGCTTTTCATATGAAAGCACCACTGTTTTAAAGGATATCAGCTTTAAAATTAAAAAAGGCCAAGTATTGGGAATAATTGGCGCCACAGGTTCCGGAAAAACGACTATAATGCTGCTTCTCACAAGACTTTGTAAACCTCAGAGCGGTAAAATAACAATAAATGGTATTGATATTGAAGATATAGATTTGGGCGAATTGAGAAAAAATATCGGAACTGTCATGCAGGAACCGTTTTTATTTTCGGGTACTCTTGCCGAGAATATTGCCATAACTTCAAAAAATCCGGATATGAATAAAATAAAAACTGCCGCAGCAATATCATGTCTTGAAAAGACCATCAACAACTTCAAAGAGGGCTATTCTACTGTTGTTGGTGAAAGAGGCATTACACTATCGGGAGGTCAAAAACAGCGCACGGCTATTGCCAGAGTGCTTATGTTAAATTCTCCTGTTATTGTCCTTGATGACTCGCTCTCAGCAGTCGACACGGAAACCGATGCGAAAATACGCAGTAATCTAAGCAAAAATTTTAATGACTCAACTGTTTTTTTGATTTCTCACCGCCTGACATCACTGATGAAAGCAGATAAAATAATTGTGTTAAGCAACGGTAAAATTATCGAAAATGGTTCTCCTGATGAATTGCTGAAATCCGGAGGAGAATTTTCCAAAATTTATCATTTACAGATGACACTGCCGGAAGACGTTGCGGAGGTTTAATTATGGAAAATACAAAAACAACAAATCGTCGCTTTTTCGGCATACCCAATCTTATCCCCTACTTAAAGCCATACACGCCGAATCTTTTGAGGCTGGTGATATTTGCAGCGCTGGGCGGCATATGCGAAATTATTTTTCCGCTATTTCAAAAGTATGCTATTGATAATTTCGTATACGAAGCTGACTCTCTCAGCTCTATCAAGTATGTGATTATAAAATTTACGTTAGTTTATACTCTCCTGCTTATAGCATATTCTATATTTAATGTTATCTCTTCATATGCCGCATGCGAACTTGAAATGTATACTTCAAGAGATTTGAAAAACGCTGCGTTCAACCATTTGCAAACGCTGTCTGCATCTTATTATAACGCACATAATGTAGGATATATACATGCGCGTATAATGAGCGATACAGGAAGAATTTCCGTTGTTCTGTCATGGACATTTGTTGATATAATGTGGTGCATAACATATGTGGTCGGCGCGCTTGTTTCTATGTTTATGCTAAATACGCCGCTGGCGTTATGTGTAGCGGCAATAGTGCCTGTAGCTGTATTTATTTCCATGTTTTTCAAAAGGCGCCTTACCGACATATATCACAAGGTGCGTGAAGCTAATTCTGTTGTAACCGGTAAGCTTAATGAAGGCATAATGGGTGCTAAAACTGCAAAATCACTTGTAATAGAAGATCTGATGCAGAGTAAATTTGAAAAATCTTCTGACTATATGATGAAAACATCAGTCAAAATGGCACATTGGCGTTCACTTTATGTATCAGTTTTCTCGCTTATTTCCTCAACTGCTTTTGCGCTTGTTTTGTGGAGAGGCGGAGTCATAACGCTAAGAGGAGTGATGCTGGTAGGCACTCTTTCTGTTTTCCTGTCATATGTTATAGATCTGATTGACAGACTTAACAATCTTGTTGGTACCATTTCAAATATGATAAATTCGCAGGTCAATATTGAACGATTTATAAATCTGATGAATACTGAAACTGAAGTTAAAGATCGTCCTGATGTCATTGAAAAATACGGCGGTATATTCGATCCAAAACGTGAAAACTGGGAGCCGCTGTACGGAGATATTGAATTTGAAAATGTCACCTTCTGTTATCCTGATGGAAATGAAAATGTGCTGGAAAATTTTAATCTTAAAATACCTCAGGGCACAAACTGTGCTATTGTTGGAGAAACAGGTGCAGGTAAAAGCACTCTTGTAAATCTTGTTTGCAGATTTTTTGAGCCAACTTCAGGCAGGGTTCTTATTGACGGCAAAGATGTAAAAGACAGATCACTCAGCTGGCTGCATTCCAATATAGGATATGTTTTACAAAGTCCGCATCTGTTTACCGGCAGCATACGTGAAAATCTGATGTACGGTAATGAGAACGCAACAGAACAACAGATGATGAATGCCGTCAAAAGTGTTGCCGCAGAGGGCATAATAGAACGAATGAACGGATATGATGCAAATGTCGGCGAAGGCGGAGATCTGCTGTCAACAGGCGAAAAGCAGCTGCTTTCCTTTGCCCGCGCTCTCATTTGTGACCCCAGAATATTTATTCTTGATGAGGCCACATCATCAATTGACACTGTTACCGAGCAAAAAATTCAAAATGCGATAACAGTAGCTATGAACGGAAGAACTTCATTGGTGATAGCACACAGACTTTCAACTATCAGGCAAGCTGATATCATACTGGTTGTTAAAGACGGTAAAATCGTAGAGCGCGGCACACATGATCAGCTAATGTCAAAGCATGGGTATTATTTTGAATTGTATATCCGTCAGTTTCGTGACGAAGCGCTTCAGCAGTCATTGTCATAATTGTACATTACTATTTTCAATTACCTGCGCAGCACAATTATTATGTTGGTAATCGTAAACAGTGAACATAAATATGTAGCTTTCAAAAAAATATCGCTGAATCTAAAACAAATTAGATTCAGCGTCAATCCGGCTAAATTGTACGATATCAATGCCCTGCTGTTTTTTGGGACTGCCCACAAATCTGAATGTTTTTTTGAAAAAAGAAACGGCATTTTGTAAATGTAAGCTGTATTTTTAAAAAAAATACGGCAAGCCAAAAGACTTGCCGTAATGTGGCTCCCCCTGTTGGACTCGAACCAACGACCCTGCGGTTAACAGCCGCATGCTCTACCAACTGAGCTAAGGAGGAATATCTTAAATAATTATATACCATTGTCAAAAAAAATTCAATACTTTTATTTAAAATTTTATAATGAAAAACAAAATATGAAAATTTACCATTACGACATAAACAAATACAGCACAGCAGATTTGGATAAATTCAGTAAGTACTGTCACAAATCAATTAGACAGTTAAATCCTCAAAGTGTTATTGCCCACTTCTTTACAAAAAAAATATTATCTGAATATTACAATATTGATATTGCCCAAATAAATTTCAAATACAATCAATATGGTAAGCCTTACTTTAAAGATGATTTAAAATTTAGCATAACACATACATCAAACCATGTTTTTATCGCATTTGACAGAAAAGATGTCGGTATTGATGCTGAAGCGATACGAACAGTAAATAAAAATCTGCTCAGACGCACCGCTACCCAAGCCGAGAAAAGCCTGCTTTTGTCTTCGGATAATTTTGATTTGGATTTTTTAAAGCTTTGGACCATAAAAGAGGCCTATCTTAAATTAGCAGGTACAGGACTCACCTTCCCGTTAGATTTCTCGGCAGCTGAAATATGTGAAAATTTTTCCGTAAAAACATATTTGGAACACGGATGTGTTATAACAGTTATACAGCAACGGCAGTAAGCATTACTTTATCATTTCAATAAACTGCTGCTCATCTATTATTTTAACACCCAGTTTGGTTGCTTTTTCAAGCTTGCTGCCGGGTTTATCTCCAAGAAGCAGATAGCTGGTTTTTGCAGAAACAGAAGAGGAGGTTTTACCGCCGAATGATTCAATCAGCTGTGTCGCCTGTGCTCTTGTCATAGTATCCAGACCACCACTTAAAACAAATATTTTACCTTCAAACCTTAAGTCATCAATTTTTTGATTGTATTGCATACAAACATCATATTCCTTAAGTTTATTGATAAGCTCAAGATTATTTTCGTCTGAAAAATAGTTGACTACTGAATTGGCGGAAATGTCACCAAAATCCTCAATAGATATTATTTCTTCTGCAGACGCACTCATCAGTGCGTCTATATTTTTGAACCGTGCCGCAAGAAGCTTTGCCGCCTTCTGACCTATATTTCTTATGCCAAGAGCATATATAAGTCTGTCAAGACCGGCATTTTTGGATTTTTTTATCGCTTCAACAATATTATTTGCAGACACCTGCGCAAATCCTTCAAGATTCATCAACTTTTGTGCGTTTAAAGAATATAAATCAGATACATCCTTTAAAAGTGATTCATCAATTAGCTGCTGTACAATTGAAGGACCAAGACCTTCTATATCCATTGCTTCTTTTGAAACAAAATGTACGATTTTTCTGAAAATCTGCGCCTCGCAAAGTCGGTTAGGACAGCGCACTGCCACTCCGCTTTGATCAGTAATAACAGCGGTGCCGCATACAGGACAATTCAGCGGCATTTCAAATATTATTTCATTTCCCGAGCGTTTTTCAGGAACTACCCGTACAACCTCAGGGATTATCTCTCCCGCCTTCTGTACAATTACCGTATCTTTTATTCGGATATCCATCTGATGTATAAAATTTTGATTATGAAGAGTCGCCCTGGATACTGTTGTACCGGAAAGAGTTATAGGCTCCAGCACTGCATTTGGCGTCAATACACCTGTTCTGCCGACATTTATCAAAATATCCAACAGCTTTGTTGATTTTTGTTCCGGCGGATATTTATATGCAACAGCCCATCTTGGAAATTTTACGGTTTCGCCAAGCTCTTCACGCAATGACAAGTCATTAACCTTTACAACCGCGCCATCTATATCAAAACCAAGTTCGTTACGTATTTTATCAAACCGCTCTATTTCGGAAAAGACTTTTTCAATATCATGAAATTTATTATAAAACGGACTGACCTTAAAGCCTAATGATTTTAAATAATCAAGACTTTCTGAATGTGTTTTGAAAGTACCGTTATCAAATTTTTGAATATTAAATATAAATATATCAAGATTGCGCTTGGCAGTAACGGAGCTATCAAGCTGTCTGAGTGATCCAGCGGCGGCGTTGCGAGGGTTGGCGAAAACAGACTCTCCGTCATTTTGCCTCTGTCGGTTTAGTTTGTTAAAGCTGCTTACAGGCATAAAGACCTCGCCTCTTACAGTTATATCAACATTTTCTGCCAGCTTAAGAGGTAGGCTCTGTATTGTTTTTATGTTTAAAGTCACATCTTCCCCATCTATTCCGTTGCCGCGTGTCGCACCGCGCACCAAAATACCGTTTTTATATTCAACCGCTACGGACAAGCCGTCAATTTTAAGCTCAACGACATATTCAGGGTCGGATTGGACTTTTTTTACACGTCTATCAAAATCTTCAAGTTCTGAATACGAAAAAACGTCCTGAAGACTTTTCAGAGGCACCTCATGATGCACGGCCGTAAACTCCGAAAGCGGAACATCACCTACCCTTTGTGTGGGTGAATGAGCAAGTATAAGTTCAGGATATTCAGCCTCTAAACTTTTCAACTCACGCATTTTCATGTCATATTCATAATCACTTATTTCGGGAGAATCTTCTACATAATACTTTCTGCTATGAAAGTTTAGTTCCTCAACAAGCTCATTTATTCTAATTTGCGCATCATGTTTATTCATCACAAAAATCAGCCTTTAACATTCTATTTATTGTTTCCGTATTTTTGACTATTTTGTCATACTCTTTAACATATTCTATAGGATATTTCACGTTTATGACCCTGCTTACCCTTCCGTTTTTAATTATTTTGCTTGACGCGCCGGATCCGCAAGCTATAACACTGTGAACATCTTCCATCATATATACGTTGTATTTGCAAATACTATCAGGTTTGCAAAAGCCTATATTTTCACCGTTTGAAATGCAATTTTTCTGTCGGTAAATATAGTACGGCACATAGTTTTCTGCCCTGATTTTATTATAAGCATAATCCAGCATTTTAACAACGTCAAAATTCTTCGGATTATAATTATCTCTGCAATCACGCAGCGCGGATGCACGTTTAATTGCCAGAGTATGTACCGTGATATTATTTACGCCTGTGTTTATGACATCGTCCACCGATCTGCAAAAAGAGTCTACCGTTTCATGCGGAAGACCCGCTATAAGATCAGTATTGATACTTTTAAATCCGTATTTTTCAGCTGTCTCAACGGCATTAAAATAATCATCTGATGTATGATTTCTGTTAATCTGGGACAGAATGTCATCATTTGTGGTCTGAACATTTATGCATATTCTATCCACATTAAATGCTTTTAGCAATTCTAGTTTCTTCTGAGTGATTGTTTCAGGTCTTCCAAGCTCAAAACTCACCTCTTCAACTGCGCCTAAATCAAAGCAGCTGTCAAGTATACGCATAAGTGTTGATATTTGATTTTCATTCAATATACCAGGAGTTCCTCCGCCGATATATAAAGATTTTACATTCAGGCCATATCTTCGAATAAGCTCTGATTTACTGTATATTTCTTTGCAAAGATATTCAATATACTTTTGCAAAAGAGCGTCTGCATTGACTGCTGAAACACTGATAAATGAGCAATAACTGCATTTCCCCGGACAAAAGGGTATGGAGACATATACACTGACATCAGCAGCGTCTGCATTGATAATATTGTGCTGAATAGCAGATATATCAGATAATAAACTGACTTTTTCATCAGACAAAAAATACTCAGTCTTCATTATGCTTTTCAAATCGTCTTTGGCTTTTCTATGTCGTTCATAAACACTCATCGGACGGATACCTGTGAGTATTCCCCATTGTGATGTTATACCGGTTGCCTTTGAACATGCCTTATAAAATGTTTGCTTTACAAGATTTTTTTTATCGCAATCCAAACCCGCAGTTTTCTGGCTTAAATACCATTTGCCGTTAAATCTGATTTTTGTAATGCTTTTTAGCGCATTATTTTTATTTTCCAGACGAGATATAATATGAGTTTCATTACTGCTTCGATTGACAAAGTTTACCTTTTCGCCCGGAAAAAATAGCATAGACATTGATGTTATATCATAAAAAAACTCATGCCCGAAAACTTTAATATCCATAACCGCCACCGCCCAGATACGGATTGTTCTGACGTTCAAAATCAAGTGTGGTCTTAGGTCCGTGGCCGGGATAACATATGTAATCCCCTTGCAAAGTAAAAATTTTATTTTTAATAGACGAAATTTCTTTTTGTATGCTTCCATAGGGTGGAAAATCATTACCTATCGACATATAAAAAAGAGTATCACCGGTAAAAAGAAACTGTCCGACTTTAATGCAAATTGAACCATCAGTATGGCCGGGTGTATTTATAAACTCAAAATCATGACCTATTAGATGTAAACTCTGGTTACAAATTGCTTGTACATTATCGCCTGAAACGGTAACATAAGAACCAAATTGTCCAGATAAGTTCAACGCAGGATCTGTAAGAAGCTTCAAATCATCTTTGGATACCAAAAGGTTGCAATTGAACTCCTTCATTAAAACATCGGCAGCACCCATATGATCAAAGTGCGCGTGCGTCAAAATTATATGATAAATCTTTACACCGAGCTTTTTTATGCAGTCTATAATTTCTTTTGCGTCCGCTCCGGGGTCAATAACAACCGCATTAAAAGTATCAGTATCGTAAACTATATAACAATTACTCTGCATTTTTCCCAACACAAGTTTTTTAACTTCAAGCATTATAAATCCTCGCTGTCAATTATTATATTTATAGGTCCGTCCGCTGTTGATTCAATTATCATTTCTTTGCCAAAGGCACCGGGACTAACATCAATTCCAAAGCCTGAAATAAGATCAAGACAATGGTCATACAGCCGGGAGGCAAGATCGAATTTAGCACTTTTCATAAAAGACGGACGAAAACCTGAGGAACAATCGGCATAAAGAGTAAAATTAGAAACAAACAACATCTGTCCTCCTATATCCGAAAGAGAAAGATTAAGCTTTCCGTTACTGTCGGCAAATACCCGAAGTCCGCAGATTTTTTTGATGGTCTTTACAAGCTTATCGTTATTTTCATTTTCACTAAAGCCAGCATAAACAAGCAAGCCTTGTCCTATTTGAGATACAATAATTCCATCCGAATATAATTTTGCGTTTTTTACGACCTGACAAACTACTCTCATAATGCTCCTCTTAATGGTTAATTCTTGTGATATCAATAACAAGCTTGTTCTTTTTTAATTTGGAAATGATAAAATTAAGGTGATCAACATTTTTAACGTCCATTGCCACTGAAATAGTAGCAGTATCATCACCGTTATCACGGGCGTTGAAATTACGAACGCTTACCTTCATGTCAGCAAGCGCTGAAGCTACCTTTGCCATAACGCCGACAGCATTTTTAGCCTCTATATTTATCATTGCCGCAAAATACTTTGATTCACTGTTTTCCCAGCTTGCTTTCAGCCATCTATCAGGATTTTGCTCAAGACCTCGCTTAGCATTCGGACAGTTAATATTATGAATAGATACTCCATAACCTTTGGTTATATATCCGATTATAAAATCGCCTGGGAGAGGATTGCAGCATTTTGCAAACTTTATCAGACAGTTATCAATGCCCTCAACAGAAACGCCACCATCGCTGACCTTTTTCTTAGGTTGAGGAACTATACGTATTTCCTCAGTATTTTTCAGTCTTATCAATGCATCGCGTACTTTAACGGCGATTTTTTGTGCCGATGTACCGCCATAACCTATTGCGGCATACATATCGTCCACATCTGAAAAATGCATGCTTTCACACACATTTAACAGCTGCTGATCTGTTAGAGGGTCATCAAGTGAAACTCCAAGGCTTTTAAGCTCATGCTCAAGTGCTGACACGCCCTCGCTGATGTTTTCCTCGCGTCTTTCTTTTTTGAACCACTGCCGGATCTTGCTTCTTGCCTCATTGGTCTTAACCATTTTAAGCCAGTTTCTGGACGGACCGTGGTTAGCGGATGATGTGGTTATTATCTCTATTATTTCACCATTGGATAAAGTATAGTCCAGGTTAACTATTTTACCGTTAACTTTTGCGCCGATCATTCTGTTGCCGACTGCACTGTGTATAGCATATGCGAAATCTATAACATTTGAGCCAGCAGGCAGGTTAACAACATCGCCTTTTGGAGTAAACACAAACACCTCATCACTGAACAAATCAACTTTAAGAGACTTTAGCAGGTCTTCCGTACCGGAAAGATCATCCTGGGTTTCGATTATATTCCGCACCCAAGTGAGCTTAGAGTCAAATTCAACATTGCTCTTTGATATACCGTCTTTATACTTCCAGTGAGCGGCTATACCGTATTCGGCAGTCTTATGCATCTCCCATGTTCTTATCTGCACTTCAAACGGTATTCCATCCTTGCCGATAACAGTAGTATGGAGTGACTGATACATGTTCGGCTTTGGCGTAGAAATATAATCTTTAAACCTTCCTGGTATCGGGTTGTAAAGATCATGCATAAGTCCCAGAATATAGTAGCAATCATTTACGTTATCGCATATGATTCTGAATGCATAGATATCATAGAGTTCTTCAAATGTTTTATTTTGGGTAAAAATCTTTTTGTAAATACTGAAAATATGCTTAATTCTATGTTCAAGTTTAAAGTTGAGCTTGTACTCGTTCAATCTGTCAGTTATCTGATCGCAAATATTGTTAATAAACTTGTTTTTATCTACAATTGTACTTTCAAGTTTACGCTTGATCATGTTATAGCCTACAGGATCAAGGTACATCAATGACGTATCTTCAAGTTCGATTTTGAGTTTGCGCATACCAAGCCTGTGAGAAAGCGGAGCAAAAATTTCTATTGTTTCTAGCGAAATACGCAGCTGTTTATCATTATCGCAAGCGCCGAGTGTTCTCATGTTATGAAGTCTGTCTGCAAGTTTTATGACAATGACCCTTATATCGTTAGCCATTGCAAAAAACATTTTTCTCAGATACTCCATTTGCTGCTCTTCTTTAGATGAATAGGCAATTTTTCCCAACTTTGTGACACCGTCTACAAGCGAAGCTATTTCTGAGCCGAATT
Organism: uncultured Clostridia bacterium; assembly: GCA_944385895.1. Classification (GTDB taxonomy): domain Bacteria; phylum Bacillota; class Clostridia; order Oscillospirales; family QAKW01; genus RGIG9041. The sequence continues at coordinate 74,572 of CALWYZ010000003.1, read as the reverse complement.
TTGTTTTAAGTTCATCCAGCGTTACATCAGTGTCCTCGACAATATCATGCAATAATGATGCAACAACACTGTCATTATCAAAACCCAACCCTACAATTATCTTTGCAACTTCAATGGGATGACAAATATACGGCTCGCCTGACTGCCTGTACTGACCGTTATGATGCTGCTTAGAAAAGACATATGCTGTTTCTATAAGCTGGGTGTCATAAAACTTATCAGAAGAGTTGATAAGTTCAATTAATTCATTATATTTTTGCTGTTCAATTTCCAAATTCAACACCTGCCTTTTCATATACCCTCATAAGCAAACCGGAATCGCACAAAGATACTTTTTTCCCATCTGAAACACCGTTGACTGTAAAAACATCATCAGATATATCAACAGAGATGATCTCAAGATCAGATAGAATTTTTATTGAAAAATACACCTTTTCATAATTAAGACTGACAAGACAGTCTTTGCATATAATATTAGCAATATTATCTATATTAAATTGCTTTTTCCCGCTAAGATAATGTTTACGCAAGTATTTATATACTACGGCAATATCATTTCTTGACGGAAGCATGACCGGAAGAATATCATCGGAAGTATCACAGAAGAGACGCTTGCCGGCAAGACATCTGATCTGGTTTTCACCCAAACGCAGGTCGTGTACTATAAATTGAACATTTTTAGTATTTTTATATTCATTTTCGGTAAGTTCGCATATAATGTCGACAATATCGCCTTCACGATAATCAAAATCATCAAAGCATATTCCAAAGTAAAACGCGGTTATATTTCTATCACCGACGTTAAATTTTATGCGCAAATGACGATTATTAGAGGTGGGAAATATACCAGTGATTTTTACATTCCTGACACAAAATAACGGAACTTCATTCAGTTTACCAAACGGCTGTAAAAGTGAAATACTCATCACAGTGCCCATATTTATCAAATCCGGCAAAAGTTCACATTCAACATCTATCTTATAGTTATCAATATCTTTTTCATCACAATTATCAAAATAACTGCAAATCCTGTCTCTGAAAGCATGTAAATTCTTATTTTCGATCAATACGCCCGCAGCATATTTATGTCCGCCGTACTGGATAAGAATGTCTGTCATGCTTTTAAAAGCCTCAAAAATATTAAACGGAGCTATACTTCTTGCAGATCCTTTCGATTTATTATCAACAGAAAAAAGTATAACAGGTTTGTGGTATTTTTCTTTGAGTTTAGAGGCCACAATACCAATAACACCGTTGTGCCATCCTTGCTTCCAAAGCACAAGCACACTGTATTTATCATTAAGATCATGCTCTTTTATAATTTGATCCGCTTCAATATAAATTTTATTTTCAATTTGCTGACGACGCAAATTAAGATCGCACAAATATTTTGCAACGTTTCTTGCGTTTTCTGAATTATCGGTAACAAATAAATCAACTGCTGTCTGTGCATTTTCCATGCGTCCGGCAGCGTTTATGCGCGGAGCAAGTGCATAGCCGACATTTGCAGATGTGACAGCGGAGGAGCCTACACATAAATCTGTAAGCATTTTCAATCCAAGATTCGGTTTAGACGACATCTTGGCAAGTCCTCTTGAAACTATTTTTCTGTTTTCATCCAACAGAGGCATGATATCAGCTATCGTCCCTACAGCAACAAGATCAATATTATCATCGCGATATTCAGTATGCATATATACATCCAAAGCACTGATAAGCTTATAAACCACTCCGACGCCGGCAAGAAACTTAAACGGATAGACATTGTCCTGTCGTTTAGGATTGATAACAGCATATACATCAGGAAGCTGAATCTGACATTCATGATGGTCTGTTATGATCATATCGATACCAAGCAGCTTTGCCGCAAAAGCCTCATCAAACGCAGATATTCCCGTATCCACGGTAATAATCAGACTGCATCCGCGTTCTTTGATAGTTTTGACAGCATCTTCATTCATGCCATAACCCTGAGTAAATCTGTCTGGTATGTAATACTCTAAAAGCGATGTAAAATTTTTCAGATAAAGATAAAGAACGCTTACAGATGTAATTCCGTCAACATCATAATCACCGTATATACATATTTTTTCATGATTTTTTATTGCGCTTACAATTTTTTCAACAGCTCTATCCATATCGCTTAGCAAAAAAGGATCATAGCTGCCGCAGCATTCCTGGTCCAAAAAACGCTCTGCTTGCTGCACATCAGTAATACCTCTGTTATATAAGAGCCTAGACACTATTTGAGAGCATCCCAGAGAAACGGAAAGCTTCTTAACGCAGTTAATATCCTGTTTTTTAATATTCCAATATGTATATGACATGTTTACTCCAATTATTTTAATAATATATTATTATATCATTTATTACTTAATATATCAATATAAATGGTAAAATTTCCGGCTATACACTTTATATTGTAAAAAACCGCGTTTATATAAAAACGCGGTTAAATGTTTTATAAAATAATAAGTTCTTTTTCAGATTTTGTTAGATTATCACATCCATTTTCAGCTACAACAACCATATCCTCGATTCTCACTCCAAAACCGTTTTGAATATAAATTCCGGGTTCAACCGTCATGACCATAGAACTTTCAAGCTGCACCTCGCATCTGGTATTAAAGCATGGATCCTCATGTATTTCTATACCTACGCTGTGTCCAAGTCCGTGACCAAAGCATCCTTGAAATCCGCATCCATCAATAAAATCTCTTGCCACAGCATCAATTTGTTTGCATATCTTACCTGCTCTTATTTCTTTTAATGCTTTTTTCTGGGCTTCAAGAACAGTGTTATATACAATCTTTTGATCATCATTTACAAATCCCACAGCCACTGTTCTAGTCATATCTGAACGATAGCCATTATATACAGCTCCGAAATCCATGGTAATAAAATCGCCTTTCTGAATTTGCTTATCTGAAGGCGTTCCGTGCGGAAGAGATGAGTTTTTGCCCGAAACAACAATAAAATCAAAAGATACACCTTCGCTTCCAAGTGAGCGTATGTAAAACTCCATATCGAGCATTATCTCTTTTTCCGTCTTGCCTTCTTTTATTTTACCCAGTATGTATTCAAATGTTTTATCTGTATATTGCTGCGCGATTTTAATATTTTCTATTTCATGAGCTGACTTTATGCTGCGAAGATTTTTTATAGTCTTATCAAGTTTATTGCCATCTGACAGCTTACCGTCCAAAAAGCTATTATATAAAAGGAATGTACTGACACTTAAGCTTTCCGTTCTTACATAAATCTTTTCTATTTTTTCATCATAAATTATTTTTCTAAGCTGACTTTTAAGTCCGTTTTCCAAAATTACATCTATATCATTAACCGTTTTTTTTGCTTTTTCAAAATATCTGAAGTCAATAAAAAAATATGCTGATTTTCGAGTGATAAATACCGTACCGGCCGAAGAATTGAATCCTGTTACATAAAATCTGTCCGCATCGTCTGTTATCAATATGGCATCGTTTTCCTCTAAAATATCCCTTAACTTTTCTATTCTGTTTTCCATTTAAAGCTCCTTTAAAACATTAATTAAATAGTCGTACATCCTCTCAACGGACTTTATATCCAAGCGCTCTTGCGGTGTATGAATATCAAGAATATCAGGTCCAAAGGATACTGCATCAAGACCACTGATTTTGCCGCAGAGCAGCCCGCATTCTAGGCCGGCATGTATTGCTTTGATTTGTGGTTTTACAAAAAACATATTTTCATAAACTCTTGTCATTATATTCCTAAGCCGCGATTCATGCTTATACTCCCATGCCGGATATTCACCGCTAACTTTCATTGTCGCACAAAACTTATCTGCAATTTCCCTAAGGCGGAAAACAAGCTCTTCTTTTTCTTCATCAACTGAGCTTCTCACAGAAACAACCGCGTAAAGTTTATTGTCTTTACACCTAACTCTTCCCAGATTCAATGAAGTTTGTACAAGATCCTTCAAATTGTCATTCATTTTAATGACACCGTTTGGAACAGAACTCAAAAATCCAATAACACAATTTGAGGTCTTATCATCAAAGCTGTTGATTTTATTAGACTCACTTACTTTAAAGTTAAAATCTTTTTCGTTTTTCAGGTCAATTCCGGAAAAATAGCTTTTGCAAAAAGAACAAACAGTATCCATATCTGAATCAATTTCAATACTTGCAGAACACTCTCGTGCAATTGCATTATCCTTTGATCCGCCGTTTACACAACAAACTCTGATATTGTGCTTTTCTTTTAAAAATGCCAATAGACCGGCCATCAGTACATTGGCGTTAAATCTGCCGCTATTTATTTCAGTGCCGGAATGCCCGCCCATAAGACCAGATACGCAGATATCAAAGACATTATTTTTACATGAAGTATACTTAACGGGTATGCTTATCTCACATTTGGAGCCGCCTGCGCAGCTGACTGTCAGTATTCCCTCTTCCTCCGAGTCTATATTTATCAAAATTTTGCTTTTAATATCTGTCAAATCAATATTTGCAGCGCCTGTCATTCCCACTTCCTCGTCTGTTGTAAATACAGCAGTCAAAGGAGGATGGACAGCTGCCTTATCAGCAAGGATAGCAAGAATCATAGCAACCGCTATACCGTCATCGGCGCCCAGCGTAGTTTCATCTGCAAAAATATATGTTCCGTCGCAACGCAGCCTCAACCCTTCATTTTTAAAGTCTATGTCACATCCGCTTTGTTTTTCACAAACCATATCAAGATGTCCCTGAAGTATAACATTGGGGTGGGCCGAATATCCAGGTGAGGCAGGTTTACTTATAATAACATTGTTATATTCGTCCTGACGGTATTTGAGACCGTGTCGTATTGCGAACTCAACACAAAAATCACTGATTTGTTTTGTATTGCCCGAACCATGGGGTATTGAACAGATTTCAACAAAATACTCAAATACATCTTTAGTTTTAATTTGGCATGGAATATTCAAAGAGCTGCCTCCTAAATAATATTATATTAATTAGTATAGCACTACGCCATTTTATATTCAATATTTGTTCATTAACATAAAATAATGCCTGCATTAATTGCAGGCATTATTTTAATTAATTATATTTTTAAGCTGAATTTGAAGCTGATATCATCGCCGTACAGTCTGTATTGATTCATCAGTTCAGGTCCGCAGGAATGAGAACCCAAACCGCTGTTTTTATAGTCTATTCTTACATGAGTTGTACCGTCGCTTACAATTTCATTTATATGCTTTGCGTTAAACAAAGCCTCGCTTGTATACTGTGACACATTACACTCAAACGGAGTGTCAGCCACAAATTTCATGCCATTATCCAATTCAAGCATACGTACGCCGAAATGGTTGCCGTGCTCCTGAGGCATAATATACGGGAAATACTCTTTTTCTGCGGTTGATGTCCACAACCCGTATGTTGCATAATGATTTAAATCGCAATAATTTTCTCCGGGACCTTTGCCGAAATAAGTGAAACCTGCGTTTTTCTCGCAAATAGAAAATTCATATCCAAAGCGCGGCAGCCAGCAGCAGCCTTCACGGGTTTGTGCATGAACGTTAAAATCAATCCTGCCGTCACTACCGATTGTTATTACATTCTCGTACTTCAAAAATGGTATTCTCGAAACGCCTCCGAGTGAGCCTTTTACGCAGATACTCCCGTTTTTGATTTCACACGAGTAAACCTTATTAAACATTGCGTTCATATTTTCCGCATAAACCCGATCGTTGCGTATCCACATATTCTTATCATGGCGCTCATTATCAACAGGAGCTCTGAAAGTGGTCAGACGCATAGGAGAGGCCAGCTTTTCAACTCCGTTGAGTTTTAATGATACGAATGTACCGTAAAGCTTTTCAACAGTATATTCAAAGCCGTCACCAGTTGCGGTTATAAATTTACCGTCATCCTTTAAAGGTGCAACAGTCGAAATATTGCCTATGGTTTCTCTTAACACTCCTAGATCCACCTGATCTATTGCCACCTCATAATTGGTCTTATCATACAATTTTGCAGTTATATAGCATCCGTATTTACAAGACAGCGGCAATTCACAGGGTATATCCAGCCATACAGATTCACCGGGCGCGGCATCAAGCGTTGTCTCCTTTGAAGTAAGAACAGTACCATCACATACTACCTCGTACTTAAAGGTATACTCATTCAGGTTAGTAAATGATGTTCTGTTCCATATTTTTATCTTTCCTTCATCAAGAGAAACACGAACAGGCTGATAAGCAGCTTTGACTTCATATGAACCTGCTTTAAAGCTGCGGTCACACATGACCATACCGTCACAGCAAAAATTGTCCATATGTGTAAGTTCCGTAGGCCAATCACCGCCATACTTTGGAACACCATCCTGAATTACGGTATGATCCGCCCATTCCCAGATGCATCCGCCTATGAATTTCGGCTGACTGTCAGCGAGCATCCAGTAATCATAAACATCTCCCGGACCATTTCCCATTGCGTGAGAATACTCACAAAGATACAAAGGCTGCTTCTTTTCCGGATTTTCACAGTATTCACGGCATTTATCGACCGAAAGATACATACGTGAATATACATCCGCAACATATCTCTCATTATAATATTCAGGATGATTCTTTTCATCAGACATTCTGGATAAGTCCTCACAATGAATAAGACGAGTATTATCACGCGCCCTTGTCCATTCTATCATTGCCTTATGGTTTGCGCCGTGCCCGCTTTCATTACCGGTCGACCACATAAATATACAAGCATGATTTTTATCGCGCTCAACTGCACGCTGCATACGTTCAACAAACTCTGCCTTCCATTCAGGACGCTGACAAGGCCAGTCATTTGATGTCATATCGTATCCGCATCTTAGCTTTTCATTACCGTATCTGCATACAAACCCATGTGTTTCAAGGTCTGTTTCCAGCGTAACATAAAATCCCATTTCATCACACAGCTCAAGGAAATAAGGCGTTGGCGGATAATGAGATGTACGAATTGAGTTAATATTAAGCTTTTTCATTTGCTCCAGATCATGACGTATTTCTTCATTGGTCATAACCCAGCCATTTATTGGATGTGTATCATGATGGTTGACGCCCTGAATTTTAACAGGAACATCATTTATAAGAAGCTCATATTGCTCTGAGATTTTTATTGTTCTGAACCCGACTTTTTGTACTATAACTTCATCTTTATAGATAAATTTCAGTTCATACAAATATGGCTTTTCCGCGTTCCAAAGAGTCGGATTTTCAACATGGAAAACGGCATTTCCGGCTGCGGATTTCTTTTCAAGAAGCTTGCCGTTATCATAAAGCTCTATATCAGCTGTACCATCAAATTTTATAATTATGTCCTGATTGTTTTCGGTGCGTATATCTATATCAACAATATGCCCTTGGGGTCTTGAAAGAATATAAACATCTCTGAATATACCGTTAAATCTGAAAAAGTCCTGATCTTCAAGATAACTTCCTACAGTCCATTTTACCACCTCGACCCGAACTGTATTGGTACCTTTTACGACAAAATCAGTTATATCAAATTCTGCCTGAAGGTGATTTCCTGTTGTAAATCCTACATACTTTCCGTTTATATAAAGTTTGCCGGAAGATGCAACGCCTTCAAACACAAAATATGTGCGATTATCAATATTGGTTATTTCAAACTCACGTTCATAAACACCGCATGGATTCTCATCGGGCGCATAAGGCGGATCTATCGGATATGGATATTCAGCATTAGCGTAATTGGGGTTTTCATAACCCAGTGACTGCCAACATGAAGGAACATCTATCTCATCCCATTGAGTAATATTATCTTCCAGATCAATATCTCTTGTATAATAATGAAAACGCCACTTACCGTTAAGCAGAATATACGCTCCTTCATTCTGCGGAATATAATGACTGCGCTGAGGCAGTCTGTTTTCGCTTGTTTTTGCCAGATTTTCGTAATATCTCATAAGCCTGCTCCTTTAATAAGATTAATCAAATAATATCACAATCATTCAAAATTGACAATATAATAAAATTGCTATTTATATACAATTATTGATTACCCAAAAGATATGCGATAAACTGTGCCGCAGTCCTGCCTGAAATGCCTCCGTGATGCATTTCCCAAACTCTTGCTTTATCATATAAAGTTTTTAAATCTATATCGATATTGTTTTTGACGGCAAGCTGTTCAACTATATTCATGTACTCGTCACGGCCTGGCTTCGGATAATAAATAGTAAGCCCGAATCTTGATGCCAATGAAAGTTTTTCTTCCAATGTATCGCCGCTGTGAATATCATCCGACATACTATCTGCGCGGTCTTTCCAGGTTTCTTTAATAAGATGACGTCTATTTGATGTGGCATAGACAAGCACATTTTCCGGTCTGCATTGTGTTCCGCCGTCAATTACGGCTTTTAAATATTTATACTCGGTTTCAGTTTCTTCAAAGGACAGATCGTCCAGATATATTATAAATCTGTAATTTTTCTGCGACAGGAATGAAATAAGCGACGGAAGACGCTCAATCTGATGTTTATAAACCTCTATCATTCGCAAACCGTCTTCATAGAATTCATCGGCAATAGCCTTTATGCTTGTTGATTTACCAGTACCACTGTCACCGTACAGCAATACGTTATTTGCCGGCTTACAGTCAATAAACGCCTTGGTATTTGCATAAAGCTGCTGTTTTTGACTCTCATAACCTATTATATCCTCTAAATCAGTAATAACCGAATTTATAACAGGCTCAAACGAAATATGTCCGGCAGTAAAATCAAATCTAAAACTTTTATTAAGACCTATATTCCCAAAACCGTATTTTTCATAAAATTTACAGATACAATCGAAAAACTCATCAGCATTTTTACACATCTGAAGTTTTGAAGTCAACATATTAAGTCTCTGCGAGGCACCGGGAAATTTTATGCATGATACACATGTGTTTTCCCTATAATTCTTAAGGGAAGAAAAATAATTTAAAGCAACATTGTTTTCCATTTCAGAAAAATCGTAAAAAAACAGATCATAAAGAATTTTTATATCATTCATTGCAAAATCTGTAAGAGTACAATCCTGTATTTTTCTTCTCTCACAGCATCTGCTAAACACATTGTCTGATGTTATTATCAGCAATGTGATATAGCTCTGCCATGCGTCAGATTTAAAACCAAATTCTATCGCTGTGCTCAAAATCCTGGAGGCGACTGAACCGGCAAATGCCCTGCAGGCGTCACTATCAGAACATTTTTTAGACAGCGCAATAAAATCGTTCAGTATTTCATAATTATAACCGTTTGTATACAGCATAAGTGATTGTATGTTTTTGCTCATAAATACTCTCCGAAATAATTAATTTGTACAATAATTGTATCACTAAAATCATAAGTATACAATATAAAAATTAATATTGTAAAACAAATATCGACATGGTATAATTATATCAACTACTGCTTAAGGAGATAAATATGGAAAGAGAAAAGTTAAGCTCAAGATTGGGCTTTATTTTAATTTCAGCAGGTTGTGCAATAGGAATCGGTAACGTATGGAAATTTCCATATATCACCGGCTTGTACGGTGGCGGAGCATTCGTACTTATATACCTATTCTTTCTAATCATAATGGGAATTCCGATGATGACTGTTGAATTTGCCATAGGAAGAGCTAGCAGAAAAAGCCCTGTAAGATCATATATGGTTCTTGAAAAGCCCGGACAGAAATGGCATTTACACGGGTACATGGCGCTTATCGGAAATTATCTGCTTATGATGTTTTATACCACTGTTTCAGGCTGGATGCTTCATTACTTTTATCTCACTGCAAAAGGTGCCTTTGAAGGTGCAGATGTCCAGCAGGTAGAAAATATATTTGCAAACATGCTTTCTCAGCCGGCTGTTATGGCGTTTTGGATGATTTTAGTTGTTATTGTAGGATTCGGCATCTGTTCTGTCGGTATACAAAAAGGGGTAGAAAAAGTTACAAAGGTCATGATGCTTGCTCTTTTTGCATTAATTATTGTTTTGGCTATCAACAGCATGACACTGAAAGGCAGTTCTGAAGGACTTAAGTTCTATTTATTGCCTGACTTTGAACGTATGAAAGAAATCGGAGTGGGCACTACCTTCGTTGCTGCGATGAATCAGGCGTTTTTTACTCTCAGCCTGGGAATCGGCGCAATGGCAATATTTGGCAGTTATATTGACAAAAAGCATACTCTGCCCGGAGAGTCTGTCAGAGTGGCTGTTCTGGACACATTTGTCGCTATTTTTTCAGGCCTTATTATATTTCCCGCATGTTTTTCGTACGGAGTCAATCCGGACAGCGGACCTAATTTAATATTTGTGACCCTACCCAATATTTTCAATCATATGCCTGCAGGCAGACTATGGGGAAGTTTATTCTTTATATTCATGGCTTTTGCAGCGTTGTCAACTGTTATAGCGGTTTTTGAAAATATTATTTCATGTACAATCGATATGACCGGCTGGAGCAGAAAAAAGGCATCAGCAATTAACATAGTATTAATGATAGTTTTGTCGCTGCCGTGTGTACTAGGGTATAATCTGCTTGCGGGATTCAAGCCGTTTGGTGACAACTCTGCCGTTCTTGATCTTGAAGACTTTTTGGTCAGCAATATATTTCTTCCGTTGGGATCACTTATATACCTTCTATTCTGTGTTTCAAAACACGGATGGGGATGGGATAACTTCCTCAAGGAAGCGAATACCGGAACAGGTCTTAAAATGGCAAGCTGGCTGCGTATTTATATGAAATATATACTTCCGGTAATTATATTGATTATTTTCTTCTTTGGAATAAAAGACAAATTCTTTTAAATAAAAGCAGGCCTTAAGGCCTGCTTTTATTTTATTGCTTTTAGTTTACTTTTAATTTTTGATATGTTAGAATTTAAAAAATATATATCGGTTTTAGGAGATAATAATATGCAGCTTGATTACCGCGTTGAAGGCGAGCTATATGACGGCAAACGCTTTGAATATCAAGTGTTTTATCAGCCGGCAGCACCAAACAGTATAACAGCAGCAGCACACATTCAGGAATCAGTTGAATTTATTTTTGTAATGCACGGTGTTTACACTGCTTTCATAAATCAAACAAAGTATACCCTTCACCCAGGTGATCTGTTGCTTATTCTTTCAAGAGATATACACAGTCTGTATTCTCAAAGCTGTAAAGAAAACGGTTACTACGTTTTAAAGCTGGATCCATTCATGCTGTACAGTCAATTTGATCATTCGCCTTATAAATATATTATGCCTTTCAAGCTGAATAAAGAAAACAAGCGCACCATCTGGCGGGCTGATGAACTTAAAGGCAGTGAGATCAATAGCATTTTAAACAATATAATATCATCCAAAGAAGCAATGGAATATGCTTTTGAATTGAATATCAAAATAAATTGCATGCAGCTTTTGCTATGCGTACTTAAAGAATGGAATAACAGCGGCGCGGAAAATTACAATACAGTAAGTGATCTTACAACGTCTATTTACAATGCTATAGACTACATACACAAAAACTATATGTTTGATATCACAGCTATGACATGTGCACAAGAGATTGGACTCAGTTACAGTTACTTTTCTAGAAAATTTTGCAAAATCATCGGAAAAAGCTTTAGAGAATACCTAAACGCTGTTCGGTGCAATGAAGCCGAAAAACTACTGCTTACTACCGATAAAAGCGTCTCTGATATTTCGTTTGAGTGCGGATATAATGATATCTGTTATTTTATCAGTATTTTCAGGTCGTCAAGAGGTATTTCTCCAAATAAATATAGAAAAAAGCTTTTTTCCGAAAGCAATTTTCCTAATCATTCTATCTGATTCAAAAAATCAAAGCAGCCGCGGCATTTTTAGCCGCGGCTGCATTATATTTAGCTAAATTCAAAACAGATTATACTTATTTAGCCTCTGTTTGCTGCAATGACTCATCATTGCCGGAAACGGTGTTGTCGTCTGCATTTATTCAGCAACCGTTACATTCTCTGTATCATCGCTTACAATTACGGTATCTGCGACATCAGCTGCTACATCAGCACTTTCTTCAGCAGCCTTAGCCTCTTCTATAAGAGCACGCATAGACAGACCGACTTTTCTTGTTTCAGTATTTATATCAACAATTTTAGCTTCTACTTCGTCACCAACAGCAACAACATCAGATGGTTTGTTAACACGCTTATCAGATAGCTGAGATATATGTATAAGACCGTCAACACCATCAGTTATATTAGCAAAAGCGCCAAAAGGCATTATGCTGACAATTTTAACTTTAACTGTATCTCCGACTTTATAATTATTAGTAAACAGCACAAACGGATCTGCATTGGGATCTTTGTATCCCAAAGAAATCTTTTTGTTTTCTTTATCAATATCCTTTATATATACAGATATCTTATCTCCGACATTAACAACTTCAGAAGGATGACCTATTTTTTTCCATGTCAGCTCAGTTATGTGCAAAAGCCCGTCTACACAGCCAAGATCAACAAACGCACCAAATGTTGTAAGAGATTTTACTGTGCCCTCAAATCTGTCACCTACAGCAGCATTTTCCCAAAATTCTTTTCTTGCTGCCTTGCGTTTTTCATTCTCTATCGCCTTCATTGAGCCGATTATCTTTTTACGTCCGCGGTTTTGTGAAAATTCGATAATATTGAATTGAACCTTTTCACCCTTTAAAGAATTAAGGTCAAAAGATGCCGGCTTACCTGTAAGAGACTTGGGTATAAATACGCGTACATTGTTAACAATGATAACAAGACCTCCGGACGTCACCTCTTTGACTTCGGCTTCAAGTACGCTTTTTTCTTCGTAAGCCTTTTCAATTTCCTCGTAACCCTTCATCGAGTCAACGCGTTTTTTGGATAATGCAATTGTGCCCTCAACATCATTTACACGCAAAGCTACACAATCAATTTCATCGCCTATATTAACAGCTGTTGTCAAATCAATTGACGAATCAGCAGAAAAATTTTCTTTAGTTATGAATCCTGACTGCTTGGTTCCAAGGTCGACCTTCACTTCAGCGGGATTAACGCCTACTACGATTCCTTTGACTCTGTCTCCCGTAGCAATTACTTTTTTTAAGGAATTCTCAAGCATCTCCTCGAAGGTCATATCCTCATTAACCGTTGTGTTGTTTGTCAGTTCAGACATAAATTGTTTTACCTCCTCAATTATACGGTCAGGCGTTGACGCACCGGCCGTAATACCAATATTTTTAAAATTATATATAAATTTAATTGGTATTTCTTTTACGTTTTGCACAAAATAAGTATTTTTGCAAAAACGTTTTGCAACATCGTATAGCTTGTTTGCATTGGAGCTTTTACGGCCGCCTATTATAATCATAACATCTGATTTTTTGGCAAGCTCCATAGTCTCTTTCTGGCGCAATTCTGTCGCATTACATATTGTATCATAAATTTTCGTGCTTTTAAATGTTTTTTTAACAAATTTGTTGCATTTAGCATATTCATTTAAATTAAAAGTAGTTTGCCAAACAAATGTAGCAGTTTTCAACAATAAATCCGGCTCTTTTGACAGTAAATCTTTGAGTTGAGCACAATTACTAAACACTCTGCTAATCCTTGCACGGCTTTTAATGCCTTCTACTTCAGGATGAGCAGCATCACCTCCGATAAAAATAATATTACCGTTTTCACTCTCTTTTTTTACTATGTCATGAATTTTTGCGACAAACGGACAGGTGGCATCAACCACCTTTACTCCCGAATCATTCAAAATTTTCATTTCGTCAACCGTTACACCATGCGCACGAATTACTATTGTGGCGCCAGGCGGTACATCGCTCGCATTTTGTGCAATTTTTACACCTGCTTTAGAAAACTCATCTATTATATCCGGATTATGTATTATTTCACCAAGAGTATAAACATCGGTATTACTCGGATCTTCAATTTCACTTTTCAAAAGTTCTATCGCTCTTGAAACGCCAAAACAAAATCCGGCATTTTTTATTACTTCTACTGCCATTACTCACCTAACGAATAAACCATCTGCATCAGTTTTTTTGATGCTTCCTTATATTCACTGCCTCTGCCGTTGACAACACCAAGCTCCGCGGTCGATACGCATTTGCCTATGTAGACATCTGTTTTACAAAACAATCTGAATTTTCCGTATTTAGGACATATTCTTGCATAAAATATAGGCGCCTTGGATTTCTGCGCAATCATTATAACTCCCGGCATAGGATTAGATATTTTGCCGTTTAGAATTCTTGTGCCCTCCGGAAATATTCCGAGCACCTGCCCATTGGAAGCTACGTTTATACACTTTTTTATTGCGTCAATATCCGGTTTTTCTGTGTTTATACCAAATGATCCAAGATGCTTGAACAAAGGTTTTAGTATTAAATTTTCAGCGTATTTTTCTTTTCCCACAAAATGAATCTGACGCTTAAATGTAAGTCCTAAAAAGATAACATCAAGAAAAGATATATGATTTGCGCACAAGACAATTCCTCTGTCATTGGGCAAAGCGTCCTTGTCACCGTGTACCTTAACGGGAAAAAATATAAAAGCTATAGGTCTTATAACGCCTTTGGCAAAGCTGTAAAAATTCATTTTAAATGCTCCTTTATCAATCTGGTAAGCAAATCTAATGACTGTTCAAAAGTCTTTCCTGTGGTGTCCACAACCACAGCATCGTCTGCTATTTTCAAGGGGGCTATTTCCCTGCTCATATCACGTTTGTCACGCTCAATAACATCTGCAAGGATTTTGTCAAAAGAAACAGACTGACCTTTTTCCAAAAGCTCTTTGTACCTTCTTTGCGCCCTATCATGTGCACTTGCTGTCAGATATATTTTTAGCTGAGCGTGGGGCAGTACCACGGTGCCTATATCCCTGCCGTCCATTACAACATCATATTTTTCGGCCAATCTTCTCTGCATATCCAGCAAAAAATCTCGCACCTGAGTGACAGCTCCCACTTTAGACGCAAAATCGCTTACAATGTGCATGCGTATATTGTCTGATACATCTTTACCGTTCAAAAACACACGCTGTTCGTCATGTAAAAATTTAAGGTCTATTTCTATGTTTGAAAGCATACCTGCTATTGCATCTTTATTGTCAGCGTTGATTTTAGACTGATACGCAAAAAAACCAACCGCACGGTACAGCGCTCCGGTATCAACATATATAAATCCTATTTCTTTGGCAATCGCTCTTGACAAAGTGCTTTTTCCGGCACCGCTTGGGCCGTCAATTGCAATATTATAACCCATATCTATCCTCCGATACAGCTTTTTCCTGCTAAAAATCCGCTGGAAAATGCTATTTGTAAATTATATCCTCCGGTATTAGCCGAAACATCTATGACCTCGCCTGCAAAGTATACACCCTTTACACGCTTGGACTGCATTGTTTTAGGATCAATATCTAAAGTGTCTACGCCTCCAAGAGTTATTATTGCTTCATCAAAACCGGCTTTACCCAAAATATCAACTTTAAATGACTTGATCGTCTCAACCAGACACTTTCTTTGCTGTCTTGTAATATTATTGACTTTTTGTCTTTCGGGTATCTTTGATTTAGCGACAATAACAGGTATAATTGATCTTGGAAGCAAGTCATCAAGAGCATTTATAAAGTCTCTGTTAATATATTTACTGAAATCTTTTAAAATACGAGCCTCAAGTTCTTCTCTTGAAAGTGCCGGCTTCAAGTCAATACTGAGGATATATTTATGATTTTTAAAATCCAGCGTTGAAGACGCTGTCAATATAACAGGGCCTGATACTCCTGTATGGGTAAAAAGCATTTCTCCGAATTGCTCAAAAACGCATTTATTATTTTCATCTGTAAATGTCACATTAACATTTTTAAGAGACAAACCGGTAAGAATTGGGCAAATTTCAGCAGAGCCAAGCAAAGGAACAAGCGCCGGCTGAGGTTCAATTATTTTATGTGATAAAGCTGACGCAAATTTTAACCCGTCACCCGTACTGCCGGTAGCGGGATAAGACAATCCACCTGTTGCTATTATAACCGCATCTGCATGGTATACAGCATTTTCCGTTTGAACAGACAGCGGATTTGATTTTACCGAAACAACTTTTTCATTTATGATTTTTACTTTATTATTTAAAATAAATCTTTTAAGCGCATCGCGTATATCTGAGGCAAGATCACTTTGGGGAAATACCCTGTTACCTCTTTCTATTTTAAGAGGGACCCCACTCTGTTCAAAAAAATCGTAGGTATCATAGCAGCTGAATTCGTTTAAAGCACTGTACATAAACTTCGGATTAGAGCTTGTTATATTTTTAATAACATTATCCAAATCACAAAAATTAGTCACATTACAGCGGCCCTTGCCTGTTATAAGAAGTTTTCGCCCCAAAATTTTATTTTTTTCAATCAATGTTACTTTTGCGCCATAAACAGCGGCAGTTCCTGCTGCCATCATGCCGGCAGGACCCGCACCGATAACAATTACACTTTTACTCATTTTTTGATTGATAGACCTCATATTCACGCCATATGTTTTCCAGCTCGTTTAATGTCTTGGGAATATCATCTTTATTTTTTACGGCCAATGCGATAATCAATGAATTTATCAAACTTAAGGGAGCTACCAAAGTATCAACAAATGATATAACGTCACTTCGTGCTATTAATGTAATGTCAGCATTTTCGCTGAGTGGTGAATTTGCCATATCGGTAATGGCTATTGTGGTAGCATTTTTATCTTTTGCAAACCGAGTTGCCTTAATAGTTGTCATTGAATATCTAGGAAAGCCTATTGCAATAAAAACATCGTTTTTGGAAATTTTGAATATCTGATCAAATATGCCACTGGACGAATTACTGTTTACGTTTCTGACATTCTTGAACATATAGTTTAAATAAAAAGTCATAAACTGACTGAGCGCAAAAGAACTGCGAGTGCCAAGCACATAAATGTTTTGTGCATTTGATATTGCATCTACCGCACGGTTAAATTCAGTACGGTCAATGCTGTCAAGAGTCGCCCGGATTTTAGTTATATCCAGATTCATCACGCTTTGAAGGATATCATTGTCCTTTATAAGATTATTTGTGATATCCACACGCTGAAGCGTGGTTAGTTTATTTTTCACAATATCCTGCAGAGCTTTTTGCAGAGTGGGGTATCCGCTGAATCCAAGATATGTGGCAAAACGCACAACTGTTGACTCGCTGACTCCCACCTTCTCACCGAGAGTTGCAGCAGTCATAAAAGTTGCTTTATCATAATTTTCAAGAATAAATGATGCGATGCTTTTATGACCTTTACTCATGTTTTTCATTTCGGATTTTATTTTACTCAAGAGATCTGTACTCTTAAAGTCGGTTTTCATATCTTTTCACCCTAACAATAAAATATCAAATATTTATGTTGAATAATATTTTAATATTAATATTACTAAAATGCAAGCTTTTTAAATATTAGGCTTGATTTTTTTAATTTATATGTTAAAATAATAGATATCTTTTGCTACTGTGGCTCAGTCGGTAGAGCAGCTGATTCGTAATCAGCAGGTCGCCGGTTCAAGTCCGGCCAGTAGCTCCAGCGGTTGATTGCCGCGTTATAATCGTGCGCTGTATACAGTGCGCGATTTTATTTTTTAATTTGTCAAACTGTTTTGATTATTCAGGAGTATTATTTATCATAAATGCGCTCTGCTGTACATATGTTCTCATTAAAGTTTTATTTTTTAAGCAGTACACTTAAATAACCAGTTAACCAATATAGTTTGACAATTGTTTGATGCAATATTATAATTAAATGAATAATTTAAACGTAGGTGAAACATGCAGGCATACACAAGAATACATCCGGCGGTATTAACGGCGCAGTTTACATTTATTCTGCTGTCGGTCATGTTTACATTTAATCCCATATTGCAGATGATTTCAATGCTGGGCGGTATTTTATATTTAATTGCCTTGGGAAAGTCTGATACACTCAAAGAAAGTATCAAATACTATATTATAATTTTAGTGATTACAACACTGACAAATCCGTTGTTTTCTCATTACGGTCAAACAGTTTTAATTAAAATCGGAATATTCAAAATCACCTTTGAATCACTGATGTTCGGCGCAGGACTAGGAATAAGCATAATTGCTGTTATGGCATGGTGTCAAGCATATTCTTCAGTTATGACAACAGAAAAATATGTATCTTTATTTAAAGGAAAGCTGCCTAAAACGGCCTTGACCATTACAATAACGCTCAGGTACATACCAATGTTAAAGCGCAGATGGCAGGAAATTTTATCAGCGCAACGTGCATTAGGGATGTATTCATACAAAAACGGTCATGAAAAAATCAAGTTTTTTCTCATATGCTTTTTGGCTTTGATAGAATGGTCGTTTGAAAACGCTGCAAACACTGTAAACAGTATACTGGCAAGGAGCTGCAAAGGCATAAAAAGGACAAGCTGTTCATATTACAAAATCCAAAAATACGATCTTATTTTACTTATTTTGTCAGTTGTGCTATTTCTGACTTTTTCTTTTATGAATATTGAAGGATATACTGACTTTGAATACTATCCCAAAATAAAACTGCAAAATTTTAATTTGAAATCGTTAACATCAGTGATTATCTTTACTGTCATGGCATTCATACCGTTTTTTATTGAACTTAAGGAATATCTATTATGGAAATACTACAGGTCAAAAATTTAGGGTTTACATATACAGGCAACCGAACAAAAGCTCTTGATGATATAAACTTTTCAATTTCAGCCGGCAGTATAAATCTTTTGATAGGAGCAACGGGCAGCGGTAAATCGACTTTGCTGCGTCTTTTGAAAAGACAACTCAGTCCTGCCGGGCAAACTCAAGGTGAAATTATATTTGATACAGTTGATATTCTTAATAAAAGCTCAGATTTGCTTTCATTAAAAATAGGATATGTAGGTCAAGATCCAGAACTGCAGATTGTTACAGACAAGGTGTGGAGCGAACTTGTTTTCGGGCTGGAAAGTATGGGCTTGAGCCGTGACGAAATTCACAGAAGGGCTGCGGAATTTGCCAGCTATTTTGGCATACAGGAATGGTTTGACAAAAGCACTGATGAGCTGTCAGGCGGTCAAAAGCAAATTTTAAATCTTGCATCGGTTATGATCACTGAGCCGGAGCTACTGATTCTGGACGAGCCGACAAGCCAGCTTGACCCTATTTCATCATCTGATTTTATGTCAACTCTTATAAAACTTAATATGGAGCTGGGAACAACCATACTTATCGCTGAGCATCGCACAGAAGATTTATTTCCAATATCAGACAAACTGCTCATAGTTGACCGTGGCAAGCTGATTTTTTGTGACACTCCCAGATGCGCCTGTACCATGATGAAAGGACATGACATATACGACAATTTTCCGACTGCAGCAAAAATCTGGAGCATGCTTGATATAGAATGTGAATGTCCTATTTCCGTAAAGGATGGGATCACTTTTTTAGAAAAGCATTATTATCCGGATCAGAGTGAAGAGGAAAACACAGCTGATAAAAGTATATTGCCTGCAGTCATACAAGCCAGCAACATTTGGTTCAGATATTCAAAAAACGACAAAGATATATTGAAAGGAGCCAATTTAACGGTAAGACAAGGCGAGATCTTCAGTATTCTTGGCGGAAACGGCAGCGGGAAAACAACAATTTTAAATTTGGTTTCAGGACTAAAGCGTCCATATAAAGGAAAAATCAAAATAAACGGTAAAAATATTTTAGAATATAAAAACAATTCACTGTATAAAGGAGTTATCTCATATCTGCCTCAGGATCCGAAACTTTTGTTTATAAAAGATACCGTTGCAGATGATCTTTATGAGCTGGCAGGCTCTTTAGATATTGAAAGACAGCAGCAAGACAAACTTATAGATGAAACAATTCAATTATTTGAAATAAAAGATCTAATTAATATACACCCATATGATTTGAGCGGCGGCGAGCGACAAAAATGCGCTTTGGCAAAGCTCATGCTCACCGATCCTGCCGTGTTTCTGCTTGACGAACCGACAAAAGGCATGGACGCAGCTTATAAAAAGAAATTAGGAATTATATTAAAGCTTTTTAAAGAAAAAGGGAAAACAGTTTTGATAACAACACATGACATTGAATTTGCAGCCGCATATTCAGATAAATGCGCACTACTGTTCAACGGAATTTTTGCTTGTGTCGGCAAACCCTCACAATTTTTCTCAGGCAATCATTTTTACACTACTGCCAGTGCAAGAATCTCACGCAGGATTTTTAACAATACTATACTATTTGAAGATGTGGTGAAACGATGCAAAAAAGCCAAGTGCAAATAAAAAAGTATATATCCTACGCCTTATTGATAATTTGCGTTCCGCTGCTTATTTATATAGGAAACAGCGTATTTAAAAACAAACAATATTCATTTATAAGCCTTGGAATCACCGTTATTGTATGTGCCGCCTTTTTTATTTCGTTTGAATATAAGCAGCACAGTGAAATCAAGGTTGTATTAATTGCGGTCCTGACCGCTCTAAGCATAACAGGAAGATTTATATTTATACCCCTTTCCGGCTTTAAGCCGGTAACTGCAATAACTATTATTACGGCAATATACTTTGGCAGTCAAGCGGGATTTATGACCGGGAGTCTTACCGCTCTGATTTCAAACTTTTATTTTTCTCAGGGACCATGGACTCCTTTTCAAATGTTGGCATGGGGTACAATTGGATTTTTGGCAGGTGTGTTTGCACCACAGCTCAAAAAGCACAGATGGTTTTTGATAATTTTTTCTGCTTTTTCGGGAGTATTATTCTCATTCATTATGGATATCTGGACCGCTATATGGCTGGACAATACATTCAGCTGGTCAAGATATGCAGCAGCTTTGATATCATCAGCAAAATTTACGGCTGTATATGCAGTTTCAAATGTCATTTTTATTTTGGTATTGTTCTTACCGTCACAAAAAATATTTGAAAGAGCAATAAGAAAATTCAATATAAACTAAAGGCAGGCATATATTTAATATGTCTGCCTTATTAATTGTTTAATAAACTTATGCTTTGATTTTCTTTATCTGGCTGTCTTTAGACGTTACGGTATATGTTTGTGCAAGACTGTCAATATGGCTTTCACAATCCTCGTTGTTCTTGCCAATACGCGCCGAACTCTTCCAAGCTATCTCACCGGTACCGCAGTAATAAATAATATGAACACTGCTGTCTGTTGACACAATGCCAACATCTCCGGGCTTTCTGGACTCATCATAGCACCAGTTTATAAAACTTTCAGGATATGCAGAAGTATCTTTGCTTATGTTTTCATAAAGTCCGCCGTTTTCTTCAACAGTAGAGTCCTCGCTGTTTTCTTTAGCAAGAGTAATAAAGCTGTCTTCAGTCTTATCACCGGAATTAAATTCAGCAAGTACTTCCTCGGCTTTTTCCGTTGCCTTCTCTATTGTTTCATAAGTCTCGGTAGTAAACAAGATGTGACGAGCATTGACTGTTTCATAATCATCAAAATATGCAGGCTTGGTTATTATATAAACTGCATAATTGAATGTTGTTGCATCTTCATCAGGCTCCTCAAGATATGTGTCGCCTTCTTTTCTTCCGTCGGCAAACATCCATTTTGCGGATTCGCTCTCACTGTCCTCTTCCGGATAATACATTACATTTTTAGTATTTTCAATAGCTTCGGCAACTGCCTCCTCCACTGTGGGTGTATCAGATTCCTCTTCAGAATCGGCAGAATCTTGCTCTGCACGTGACTGTTCTTCCTGCTGTGTAAGATAAGCGGTAAGGGAATTTGTAAATTCCTCTACTGACTTACTTTCAGATAAACTCAGCGCCTTGGCTCTGGCTTCGTCTTTGGCCTGCTGTTTTTCCTCATCGGTTGCATCAGAAGCTATGCTTGCTGTAAAGGTATACTTCATATAATCCGCTTTTACGTAATCCTGCTTATGTTCATTAAAATAATTTTGCAGATCCTCATCTGTATATTCAAGAAAATCACTGTATTGGTTATAATATTTAGAGGCTATTGCAGACAATTCAAGTGCTCGACGTACATCGTTTTCATTAATACCCCTGTCAAATACACTGCTAAGATAACTTTCAAAAGTAATATTGTTTTCATCTGCGTATGATTTCATCGATTCAATAGCTTCATCAACATCAGCTTTTTCCTCTTCACCAAGCTCCATACCGTCGGCTCTTGCCTTTTCAGCGCAAAGCAAAATATCATTGACCTGGTTTTTGGCCTGATTCATAAAATAGTCAAACCACGTGGAATCGCCATATTCCTGTTTTTTAAGACTTTTAGATGTATCAAGGCCGTACATTGAAAGATAATTTGAATACTGGTTTGCAAATGTATAATATTCATTTTTCAGATAGTATGTCATCATAGCGTTATCTACTTGATAGTTTTCAGACGACATAACAACAGTGTTTCTGAGAAAATATCCTGTAGCCGCAATCGCATTGTACGCGACTGCAAATACTATAGCAACAACAATAAAAGCGGCTACACATATGCCGATGATTTTATTGATTTTTTTGCGGCGCTTTAATTTAGCCGCCTTTATTTTCATTTCTTCTCTTTTTCCAGCACGTTCAGCACGCGCACGCTGTCCTTTTCCCATCGGGAAATACCTCCGTAAGTTTTAGAATTATAATAATATAAAATCTGATACAAGTTATAAATCAGATATTAACAATTTGTAAAATATGCCATATAAACATGTATCAGCAATATTTTAGCACAATTTGCTCGGACGGTCAATATTTATTGTTCATTTCACATAATTTTGATTATTTTAACTCATGATCTCTTTAGAAAATTTTTAATAATTGTAACAGAATTTTCGCAAGCGACAGTCAAAAATTCGTTATAATCATAAGTTGATGTATTATCTGCCAAGTCTGAAATAGAACGGATAATACAAAACGGTGTCTTGTTAACATAGCATACCTGCCCAACAGCTCCCGATTCCATATCACATGCGACCGCTCCGAACCAAATGTTTATAAACTCTTTGTCCTTTTTACTGGCTATGAAACGGTCACCGCTTGCAATAACACCTTCAACACATGCCACTTGCAATGACCTTTGAGCTATTTGCTTTAATTGGCGTACAGTACCCGCATCACATTCAAAATTTATTTTGTTTATACCTGATACAAGTCCCAAAGTATCGCCGACAGCCGTCGTATCCATATCGTGCTGAACAACACTTGTGGCAATTACTATATCCGCGCAGTTAAGTTTGTTAGAAAGTGAGCCTGCTACACCAATATTAAATATAATATGAGGAGCAAAACGCATTATCATAGTCTGCGTGCACAGAGCCGCAAAAACTTTTCCTACACCGCAAACGGCGACAACAACCTGCTGTTTGCAAAACACCCCGCTGTTGAATTCAATGCCCGAAATTCGTTCTGTTTTTATGTCTTCCATTTCGTCAATTATAGCCTGTGCCTCAATTTTCATCGCACATATTATTGCAATCATAGTACACCTCTGCCAAATTCTGTTTTAATAATTATATAATACTCTGATAATAATTCAACTGTTTTTTACTCGCATATTGAATTATTGATATTTTTTTGCTATAATACCACGGAAAATGTCAAAAAGAGGATAACATGAAAAAACAATATAAATCTTTAATGCTGCTGTTGCTTACAGCTATGATATGGGGATTTGCTTTTGTCGCCCAGCTTATAGGCGCAAATCAAGTCGATACATTTACCTTTAACGGTATTCGATTTATACTCGGAGCACTATCGCTTATTCCTGTTATTTTGTTATTTGAAAAAAACAGCCATGACAAAAACACTTTAAAAACCACCATGATATCAGGAATAGCCGCAGGTATAATTCTCTTTTCCGCATCGACCCTCCAGCAATTCGGTGTAATGCTGACAGGCAGCGCAGGCAAAGCGGGATTTTTGACAGGACTATATACTGTTATCGTCCCGATAATAGGTATTTTTTTAAAGCACAAAACATCGATAAACACATGGCTTGGTGCTATCCTGGCAGTAATAGGTCTTTATTTTGTAAGCTTCAGCGACGGATTTGACGCTGTGGGTCCGGGTGATTTTGCCCTTATTGCAGGTGCTGTCATGTGGGCACTTCACATAATTGTGATCGACCATTACAGTTTGAAAATATACTCGCTGCGTTTTGCAATGACACAATTTTTGGTATGCGGATTTCTGAGTGCGGTATGTGCACTGATTTTTGAAGATATTTCCATTTCAAACATTATGGCCGCAAAATTTCCGATACTGTATGCGGGACTAATGTCTGTAGGCGTTGCGTATACATGTCAGATATTGGGTCAGAAAGATGCTGATCCTACCGCAGCATCCATAATTCTATCTACTGAATCAATTTTCAGCGCACTGGGAGAGGCCTTGGTTCTCGGCGTCATTCTCACAGGGTGGAATTACAAACCTCTTACACTTAAAAACTATATCGGATGCGCAATTATTTTCTGCGGTATAATAATTTCACAATTAAATTTTAAAAATAATACCCATAACTTATCTTGATTCTGTTTAAATCTGAAAATCCACACAAATCAACTATTTTTATTTTGATAACTGTTGATTTGTGTGGATTTTTATGCTATTATTTTTTTATGCGAGGTGAAATTATGCTGACAGATCAAAGAAGAGAGGAAATAATAAGAATAATTTATACTGAAGGCAAGGCATACATATCTGAGCTTGCGGATTTGTTTAAAGTCTCAGGTGAAACAATACGGCGTGATCTAAACGAAATTGTAAAAAGAGAAAAAATTAAAAAAGTACACGGCGGAGCGGTTTGCATAAAGCGGCCGATAAGAGAAGACCACTATGATATACGAAAGCTAAAAAACCATGAGCAAAAGCTTGCTATCGGCAAATATGCCGCACAGCTGATAAGAGATAACGATATAATAGCAATGGATACAGGTACCGACACGGAAAGCCTTGCTGCACAAATAAACGGAGTGCATGGTGTGATAATAATTACAAATTCTCTTAATATCGCACAGATATTATCAAACAAACGCAAAAACGGAGATTTTGACGGGCAGATAATCATGCTCGGTGGAGATATAGATTCTGATACGGACTGTGCGTACAGTCCGCTAACAAATGAAATGCTTTCGCGTTTTGTCGTTGATAAGGCATTTATAGGTGCCACCGCCATAAATGCACAAGGAATAACTTCGTGGGATATAAGACATGGTGTGTTTACTGAGGGGCTTTGCAAAGTCGCTCAAAAATGCTATTTTCTTGCCGACAGTGATAAATTCGGAAAACATAGTTTTTATCACATTTGCCCTATCAGCGAAATTGATGTTATCATCACCGATGATAAATATCCGATAAGTGAAATGTTTAAAGAAATTTGTAAAAAAAGCAACTGTCATCTTGAAATAGTAAATACGAAAAGTGTGGATTAGATTATGAATACAGCTATTAAATCAAAAAACGCGGTATGGATAGGTGCAATTTGCTGCCTTGCGTATGCCGGATGCTATACTGGAAGAAATATTCTCAGCGCTGTAATGCCGCAGCTTACCGAGCTTGAAATTTTCAGTGAAAGTGCTCTCGGTACAATGGGAAGTGCTCTGCTGCTGTGCTATGGCATCGGGCAGCTTATAAACGGGTTTCTGGGCAACATAATCGATGCCAAGTTTATGGTACCGTTAGGCCTTGCTGTTCCTGGTATTATGATTATAATTTTTCCTTTTTGCAGTTCACATATTCTGGGAATTATCGGTTGGGGTGCATGCGGATTCTTTTGTTCAATGCTTTGGGGACCAATGTCAAAGGTTATAGGTGAAAATACCGAGCGCAAAACCGGACGTATCCTCATAACCCTTATGACTGCCGCATCTGTTATAGGAACGCTGATCACTTATCTTTTGGCGTTATTGGGCTCATCTGTCAGTAATTATGTAATTCCGTTTACAATTTCCGGCGGCCTTTTAATTATCATAGCCGTAATATATTATGTGTTGAGTATACGCATGGAAAAAAACGGAATGCTAAAATCAAATATAGTACAAAGACATCAAAAAAGCGAATATGACTTAAAAAAATTATTCATTAATGTAGGCTTCTTTTCAATGATAATGGTAACTTTGCTGTACGGAATTATAAGAAATGCTGTCTCATTCTGGATTCCGACATTTATTTCCCAAAACTTTTCGGTAAGCAGTCAGGCAGCCGCGGCCATTTCAACAATACTTCCGCTCACAAATATTTTAGGGACTTTTGTTACAATGTATTTTGCGCGAATTGCAAAATACAGAGAAAAATTGATGTGCATGCTGCTTTTTGCATTTTCTTCAATTATGTTTATTGTTGTATATTTATGCAAGACTAATTTTGCACCGCTTTCAATATCGTCTCTCTTTCTTGCCAGCGCAGCAATGACAGGAGCATGTAATATGATATTCAGCATATATGTTCTTCATTTTACGGATACCGGGCTTTTGTCGGGAATAACAGGCTTTTTTGATTTCACCTCATATATATCAGCATCCGGAGCAAGCCTTTTATTCCCTGTTATTTTAAAGAGCTCCGGCTGGAATGCGGTATCTGCAACCTGGACTGCAGTAACGGTACTGGGCACCGGTTTTTCCTTATTGGCTATGAAAACAGATAAAGCTCACATGCTTGATTAAAAATAAAAAACGGCTGTTATTCAGCCGTTTTTTTATAAGTATTTTACTATATCGATTTGCTTGCCGTCTCTGTAATAGACACGCGGCACACGCTGAGAAATATTACAAACTATTTCATAATTTATTGTTCCGTCTATTTTTGCAATTTCATCAACTGTGACTTTGTTTTTACCGTCTATGCCCACAACGGTCACTATGTCTCCAACGTCACAGTCAATACCCGTAACATCAATAACAGTCTGATCCATACAGACTCTTCCCAGTATTGCAGCATATCTGCCGTTGACAAGCACTCTCCCCTTGCCCGACACAGATCGTGGATATCCATCTCCGTATCCTATACTGATAACAGCTGTTTTGCGCCTGTCGTCAGAAACATATGTTCTGCCATAACTGACAGATGTGTTTTTTTCTATTTCGCGTATCTGTGTTATTGCAGTTTTAATGGACAGTACCGGTTTAAAACACTCTTTAGCGCCGCGTCCGCTGTAAAGACCGTACAGCAGTATCCCTGCGCGCACCATATCCATATGAGTTTCGGGTGCATTTAAAATTGCGCCGCTGTTGGCACAGTGCCATACCGGAACATTAACATTACGGGATTGAAGTATACTGCGAACATTATTGAAATTTTCAAGCTGAAAACGTGTATATTCTTCACCGTCATCCTCATCGCTTACGGAAAAATGGGTAAAAACACCTCGCATGTCCAATCCCGGCATTTTAGATATTTTTTCAATAATATCCGCGGCAGCCTGGGCCTGTTTAATATCTAGGCAGTCAATACCTACACGTGACATACCGGTATTAAGTTTGACATGAACTTTTATATTTTTACCGGCGTGAAGCGCATAATCAGACAATTTGATCGCAAAGTCCAAATCACAGATAGCAAGGGAAATATCATACATCGCGGCATACGGAAAGCAATCATCCAGGCAGGCGCCAAGCAAAACAATTTCGGCTTTTGAGCCAAGTTCACGCAAATGCGCGGCTTCATCAGCGGACGCGACTGCAAAACAATCAACTCCCGCTTTTTCCGTTTCTCTGACAACTATCTTATCACCATGTCCATATGCATTTGCTTTTACAACACACATTATTCTGGTATTATCCGGAATCAGTTTTCTGATGCTATTAAGATTAGACAGAAGATTGTCAACAGACACCTCAGCCCAGCATCTTTTTATTATATTCATAATTTCACCTATTTTAAAAGTAAAGGAAGCATTCTTATAAAGTCCTCAGGCAAAGCGCAAAAGCTGCTCATCTTTCGGCACGCCAAATGCCCGCATGCGTTATGCAGGCAAACTGCTATTATCGCCGCTGCTGCAGAACTATATCCCTGAGCTATAAAAGAGCAAATCATTCCAGCAAGCACATCCCCGCTTCCGCCTTTTGAAAGCGCCGATGTGGGATTTGACAATATAAATGCACGGCCATCAGGCAGTGCAACAACACTTACGCTGTCCTTTAAAACTAAAACACATCTGTTTTGTATTGCAAACTGCATTGCAAGTGTAATACGCTGCTTTTTTATTTCTTCAATACTCTTACCGCATAATCGTGCAAATTCTCCCATGTGAGGTGTTATAACAGTATTTCCCGAACGTTTCAGAAGTGATAAGTCATTGGAAATAACTGTAATAGCGTCCCCGTCAAATATTACGTTCAAATCTGTTGATGCCACCGCTTTGACAGCATTGACCGCACCGTCAGTAAGTCCAAGTCCGCTGCCGCAAAGAACGGCTGTACAACCTTCGATTTTCTGAAGTAATGATTTATCATCAATTCCACCGTTTTTACTTTTCATAGAATTAATAACGGCACTGATACATTCACAAGCAAATGATCCATAAATGGTATCGGGAATAAACGCGCTTACTATTCCCGCGCCGCAGCTCAGAGCAGCTTTAACGGCAAGTACAGCCGCACCACGATATGCTGTACATCCAACAACCAGTCCCGCTCTGCCAAATGCGCCTTTATGCAGTGAATCATCACGTTTGTGTATAAGAGATTTATAATCGCTGTTTTTAAGTTCAAAAAGATAGGGATTTATTTCATTGAATATTTCAGGTCCAAAATTCATATCTGCAACAGTTACATCTGCACAGTATTCCTTTGAAGGATAAAGTAAATGGCATGGTTTTTTTGCACATACGGCAATAGTCAGATCAGCTTTAAAAGCTCCTTTGCAAACATATGCGCTGTCAGCTGATACGCCGCTTGGAACGTCGATTGCGACTTTAAATGCTGTACTGCTGCACGCTTTTGACAACACCTCTGCTACTGATGAATCAAGTCCTCCGTAAAAGCCGATTCCGAATACCGCGTCTACCACAATATCATAATCATTCAAAATATCGTAAACAACGCCAGCGCCCGCGCTTACACACTCATCAAAATATCTTTGTCTTGTGTCATTTTTTCCTGGTTCACCAACCGGTAACAGAAAAACATTTGCACCGTTTTGTTTTAAAATCAGACCAAGGGCGCATCCATCAGCTCCGTTTAGTCCGTTTCCGCAAAGAACTAATATTTTTTTTGAATCAATGTTTTCTATGCTCTCGACAAATGAAGCATATATACTTTGCGCCGCTTTTTTAACAAGCTCATACTCTGTAAGATTGTTATTTCTCATAAAAAGGCTGTCGGCAGATTTTATTTGAACTGAAGTCAATACCATTATAACTTTATTCCTCCGGTCATTTGAAAAACTTACTCAAAACAGTAAGCCTTATAGTTTCCAACATACGCTCATCCGGCTCAAAAACTACACATACTCTCTCGCCTTTCGAGGTGGCTGCGGCAATAAACCAGCACTGACTGTCAGTGTTACTTTTAA
The DNA here is from genome assembly GCA_944385895.1 of uncultured Clostridia bacterium. Taxonomy (GTDB): domain Bacteria; phylum Bacillota; class Clostridia; order Oscillospirales; family QAKW01; genus RGIG9041. Next base: position 45,036 of record CALWYZ010000003.1, on the reverse strand, counting down.
AAATATACTTTTTATAATTGGAATTATTTAGATATTGATTATGTTCTTTATCTTCAACGCGCGCAACTGCTTCGGTTTTCTGAAGGCTTACAGTAATAATTTCTTTTCTTCTGGTTTTATTAATAATTTTTGAAAACCTGATCTCGTCATCAACAAGGATATATTCCCAATCTATATTAAAACTGGTGAATATGCGATATGAAGCGAACAGTGAAAGCGCACAAATAATAATCGCAAGTGCTAAAAACGACGTATATCTCAAAGACACTACCAGCACAAAAATATAACTGCATACAAGCACGGGAAGTACTGAGACGATAAGGCTTACCACTCTATTTGCAAATGTCTGTTTTCTTTCAAGTGACATTTCTACGTATTTTTCCACAGCAAACACTCCCAAAACAATATAATGATATGATATCACAACGTATAATTATTTTCAAGAAAAACTCTTGCAATTATAAAAATAATATGCTATCATGTGATAAATGCAATGAAAGTGTTTAAAGCTCAGCTTTGCTGCAAAAGAGAGCCGCGTTCATCGGCTGAAAGACGCGACAAAACGGAAGCTGATGCCATATTCGCACCGGAGCAGCTTTTGCCGTACCGCGCGTTAAGCGGATAATGAGTGCCCGTTTACGGGAACTTGGGTGGTAACACGGTCTTTATTTTCCGTCCCTTGATCGGGACGGTTTTTTTATTGAAGGAGAGAGTGCAAATGAAAGAAAAACTTGAACAAATACGTGCTTTAGCAAAAGATCTCATTGATAAATCTTCTGATTTAAAAGAGATCGAGGATATACGCGTAAAGTTTTTAGGAAAGAAAGGTGAGCTTACCGCTGTTTTGCGCGGTATGGGCGCGCTTTCCGCTCAGGAGCGCCCTGTTGTAGGCGCTTTTGCAAACCAAGTCAGATCCGATATCGAAACTGCGTTAGAACTAAAGAAGAAAGATTTGAGCGAGGCTGAAATACGTTCCAAGTTGAAAGCAGAAAAAATAGACGTAACAATGCCCGGCAAAATAAAAAAGCTCGGAAAGAAACATCCGCTTAGCCTTGTTCTGGATGAAATAAAAGAAATTTTTATAGGTATGGGATTCCAAATAGCATCTGGCCCAGAGGTGGAATATGACAAATATAATTTTGAGCTTCTTAATATGCCCAAGGATCATCCTGCAAGAGATACACAGGACACTTTTTATATAACAGAAAATGTTCTGTTAAGAACACAAACCTCACCTGTCCAGGTCCATGTTATGGAAAGCACTGAACTTCCAATAAAAATCATAGCTCCCGGACGAGTTTACAGATCTGATGAAGTTGATGCTACCCATTCCCCGCTTTTTCATCAGATAGAAGGTCTTGTAATAGATAAAAACATAAGAATGAGCGATCTTAAAGGCACTCTTGATCTGTTTGCAAAAAGACTTTACGGAAATGATACAGTTACACGTTTTCGTCCTCATCACTTTTCTTTTACAGAACCGTCAGCAGAGATGGACATATGCTGTTTTTCTTGCGGCGGACGCGGCTGCAGACTGTGCAAAGGCGAAGGATGGATTGAAATATTAGGCGCAGGTATGGTGCACCCGAAGGTGCTTCGAAATTGCGGTATAGATCCTGATATTTACAGTGGTTTTGCCTTCGGTATGGGTCTGGAGCGCATTGTTATGAGACGTTATAATATCAATGATATGCGTTTGCTGTTTGAAAACGATCAACGCTTTCTCAATCAGTTTTAAGGAGGAATATACTTATGAATTTATCTGTCAACTGGCTTAATGACTTTGTAGATATAAAAACTGATCCCAAGGATTTTGCAGATAAAATGACAATGTCCGGTTCAAAAGTTGAAACTTTTGACAACTATAAAAATCATATATCAAATGTCGTTGTAGGCAAAATCAAAAAAATAGAAAAACATCCTGATGCACAGAAACTTGTTATCTGTATGGTTGATGTGGGATGTGATAACGAAAAGCAGATTGTAACCGGCGCCACAAACGTCTTTGAAGGTGCTGTAGTTCCGGTATGTCTGGACGGCGCCGTGCTTCCAAATGGAACTGTTATTAAAAAAGGAAAACTCAGAGGTGTGGTATCAGAAGGCATGTTATGTTCTCTTGGTGAACTTGGTCTGACGACTCACAACTTTCCTGACGCTATTGAAGACGGTATTTTTATTATAAACTTCCCTGTAGAAATAGGTCAGGATATCACAACGGCTCTTCAGCTTGACGATGACGTATTTGAATTTGAAATAACACCTAACCGTCCCGACTGCCTTTCTGTAATAGGTCTTGCAAGAGAAGTATCTGCCACATACGGTCTCACTTTTAAACGCCACACTCCTAAGTTCACCACTGACAAAAACGATAATATCAGTAATTATCTCAGCGTTGAAATAAAAAATCCTAAGCTTTGTCCTAGATATACGGCTCGTGTTGCAAAAAACATAAAAATCGCCCCTTCCCCGCTTTGGCTCAGAGACCGTCTTCATGCCTGCGGAGTACGGCCTATCAATAATATAGTCGATATAACAAACTATGTAATGCTTGAATACGGGCAGCCAATGCATGCTTTTGACTATGCTTGCCTTGACGGGAAATCTATTGTTGTACGCAACGCGGACGATAATGAGATATTTATGACTCTTGATAATCAAAAGCGCAAACTTGACAGCAGCATGCTTGTTATAGCAGACGCACATAAAAGCGTAGGCATCGCAGGAGTAATGGGCGGTGCAAACAGTGAAATAACAGACGATACAAAGACTATCGTATTTGAATCGGCAAATTTCAACGGTGCAAATGTCAGACACACATCTAAAAAGCTTGGAATGAGAACAGACGCGTCGTCTAAGTTTGAAAAAGGTCTTGATCCATGTCTTACTATGGCTGCTCTTGACAGAGCATGTGAACTTGTTGAGCTTTTAAACGCCGGAGAGATTGCAGACGGCGTGATTGATGTAAATATGGACAACCGCACGCGTCGTACAATCAAACTTGAACCAAAATGGGTCAATGAATTCTTAGGCACTGATATCTCGACGCAATTTATGGTAGATTCGCTTAAAAGTCTTGAGTTTGAAGTGGATGCCGATCTGAATGTGACAGTACCCAGTTTTCGTGATGACGTCGAGGAAAAGGCGGATCTTGCAGAAGAGATTGTTCGTCTTTACGGATATGATAAAATACCATCAACACTTGTAAATATGGAAACCACTCAGGGTATGCTGACACGTGAGCAGACTCTTATGAAAACAATAACTGAAACGCTTATCGCACAGGGTGCCTCTGAAATATGTACCTACTCTTTTATAAGTCCTAAAATTTACGATAAACTTCATTATCCTGCTGATGATATACGCAGAGACAGTGTTGTTATCTCAAATCCTCTCGGTGAAGATACAAGCATAATGCGTACTACGTCCGTTGCATCAATGATGTCTACTTTGGCGCTCAACTACAACAACCGAAATGAATCTGTTTGTATGTTTGAGCCTGCTACGGTGTATATAAAAAATGACGGTATAGATGTACTCCCTGATGAAAAAACCGAGTTCTGTATCGGCTGCTACGGAAAAGAATACGACTTTTTCACTTTAAAAGGTATCGTTCAGCAGACATTGGAAATAGCAGGAGTTTACGGATGCAAATATATTCCTCAAACACAAAATCCTACTTTCCACCCGGGACGCACGGCGGATATTGTAAAAGACGACAGCGTTATAGGTATTGTAGGTGAAATACATCCACTGGTTTGCAAAGAATTCGGTTTCGGCGAAAAAACATATATTGCAGTATTGGATTTCAATGTTATTTTTGCTAATTCTGTAACCGAAAAAACATATAAGCCTCTGCCTAAATTCCCGGCTATCACACGTGACATCGCAGTAGTATGCAAAAAAGATATTAACTCCGCTCAAATTGAAGATATCATTGTTAATCGCGCAGGAAATATTCTGGAAAGTGTGAAACTGTTTGATGTTTACAGCGGTTCACAAATTTCAGACGACTGTATAAGCCTTGCATATGCAATGGTATTTCGTGCACAAGACAGAACTCTCAGCGATCAGGAAGTTGACAGTAAGATCAATAAAATCATAAATGCTCTTGCCGAAATAGGCGCGTCTATCAGAAGTTAGCAAAATATTTACAATCAAACTATTGATATTATCCTATTTTTGAATTAAAATATTAATATCAAACAGAAAGGGCGGGTAAGTTTTAATGGACAAGAATAATACTATTCAGTACAGTGTCAGAAGAGAAAACGAACTTCAGACAAAAGAGATTTTAACAGCTGTCTATGACGCTTTGAAAGAAAAGGGATACAACCCGCTAAATCAAATCGTCGGATATATCTTATCCGAGGATCCCACGTATATAACAAATCATAACAACGCAAGAGCTCTTATAAGAAAGCTTGATCGCGATGAATTACTCAGGATAATCGTTAAGTTTTATCTTGACAGCTGATAATAAAATTTTTAAATAACCCCATGACTGCGTTTTAAAGTCATGGGATTGTTTTTGTTTATATTTAGCTTTTATCAAAAGTGACTCTATTATTTACATTTAAATTTAAATATTAGGAATAATGAGAAAAATTTAAAATTAGATAAAAAAGCACAAATCAGATAATAAATGATTATTGTATAGACATCACCCGATTACATATCAGAAGAAAAATATTACAAAGGGTTTGGTAACGGGACACATGAAGAAGCAGATTCAAGTAACGATATGCTCAACGGTATAAACAAATCAGACTTGCATTTATTTATTGACAAGAATTCTTCACGTTATGTAGATATTTATGCAAAAAATGAAAACAAAAAATATTTTATAAATTGGAACTGGGCGGCATTTTTCTTCGGTGCAAATTGGTTGAGCTTTCGTAAAATGTATAAAAATGCGGCAATTTATTTGCTTATAAGCAACTTATTATCAGCCTGTATAATAATAATTGCATTAAGCGCATATAAAGACCAGCTTGTAAATAGTTACTTTTATAATGACATTTCAAACGATATAGATCTGGATTACACCAACACTTATACAGTTACATATGAAGAGGAACCTACAAGTACGGATAAAATATTATCTAATATTTCACGTAATGTTATTTTGTGGACAATTTTAATAATATTGGGGACTCGTATTTTTTTAGCACTGTTTGCCGATTGTATTTACAGAAATCATATTCTCAAACAAATAAATTCCAGTTTGACAGGCAGATCTTATTTAGCCTTTTTTGCCTGTTCTTTTATCGACGCAGGAATAAACGATACTGTTATGGTTCCTTTAATTACAATGATAATTAGACAAATATACCTTTTATGACAGACACGTTAATATGACTGATTAGCACAATACTCAAAAGCTGCACTCTTATGTTGTACATGTTGTATTAATATAAAATAATAAGGTCGATGAGTGCTATTTCTTAAATAATGTTTTAATTTATTTTTATATAGGATGTGAGCTTATGGAAAAAACTGATTGGAATTTTGACTTTACAAAACTCCCTAATTGGGAAGTTCATGATAGCATTCCATATGTCTATGACAATTTTATAGAGATTCCTCAAAGTGATGCAATTTGTTGTATATATTCAATTGTAGAGGTAACAATGTGTAATTATGAAGGATTCTTAGCAATAATTAAGAATAAAAGAAATCCCACATTATTTTTAAACATAACAGATGGCTTTACTTTTTGTGATAATATTTCTGTCAGTCCAAAAGGAAATATAATTTTTTTGCAGCCAAATATATACTATGAACAGAAAAATATTACAAAAAGTCCTATTTTAATAATAGATATTGAAAAAAGTGTTTTTTCATATATTAAAACCGACAACGTAAATCCTTGTTATAAGATTAAGGAAGTAAAAGAAAATATTTTTAAAATCGATGCTGATATGTATCAAGTCAAGCATGATAAAGAGCTTTATAAGTTAAGCCATAAAAAGATACAAATAGATCACTTGAAATGGCACAGCTTTGCAGATTTAGCTTTATTACCAAATTTTGTAGAATAAATCAAGCTAATATTTATCTCTAACCGGCTTAGATGACTTTATCTTTTGCTTTAAATAAAATCAAGCATTAAACATTATTTAAAATAGTTAATACTAATCATATATTAAATTTGTAATGGATGTAAATTATGAGTGCAAAAGTGTGTGTTAGTTCAAATTCAAAACTTGAAAATCATCCATATTTTTATGATAACTTTTGACGTATCGCTTCAAAGTTGATTTGTTATGACGTCTTTTTGTATATAGAAATTAAATAACCCCATGACTTTCTTTTAAAGTCATGGGGTTATTTAAAAATATAATTATAAGCTGTCAAGATAAAACTTAACGATTATCCTGAGTAAATTCATCACGATCAAGCTTTCTTATAAAAGTTCTTGCGTTGTTATAATTTGTTAGATATGTAGGATCCTTGTATAAGATGTATCCGACGATTTTCTGATTAAAGCTCTACAAAGAAACAAAAAAGCCCGGAGCAAAAATCGGATCCATATCCTTGCCTGTAAAAAGGAATAAGAAATATGCTATCTTATCAGTATGGCAGTAAAACTTAAAAATAAAAACCTGTTTCATTTTATCTTTGAAACAGGTTTATCTATTCTGGTGCCGGTGGTGGGACTCGAACCCACACGATGTCGCCATCAACGGATTTTGAGTTTTACCATTTACTCTGAAACCGAATCCATTTGGCGGACTTTATCGGAACCTATCTCCCTCAAAAAAAGCCCAAAAATCAAGGATTTCGGGCAACTTAATGTGAAAAACCTTGTTCTGTCGAGCTTTTCTGGAACTGCTCGTTTTGAGAGCAAATTTGAACATCGGAGGTCACTCCGAGGGACATTTGGCTAATCGGCAGGCGTATTAGATATTGAATCCACTACCCGTACCAATCAATTAAACTGTCAAAATTATAGCATACTTCTCTGCCATTGACAACAAAATCATTTGGAGGTATCGCTATGAAAAAACGTGAATACTATGAAAATCTGTTTGCCAGCTATCCCGATGTTGTTACCTTGCAGGAATTTCGAGAAATGCTCGGCGGTATCGGCGATGGAACAGCCCGAAAACTAATGAGGGGCAACCATGTTAAACACTATTACATAAGGCATACATACCTTATTCCTAAACCATATGTGATTGATTATGTATTGAGCGCCCACTATGCTGAATACAAAAATGAATTGAAAGTGCAGGTTTGAATTTTAGCCGTTTGCCGAAAATGCAAACGGCTTTTTTCATATCCGTACATAACCGTCTGCCATCGCCGCAGGCGGCTAAATCTATATAAAGGAAGTAGTTTTGAAAAAATCTCTTTTTACATTTGCAGAGCGATTTCTGCCTTTCTATAATAAGAGCATAAGGAGGCGATACTGTGAGGAACAAAAAATATTACCTCTATCTTGACTATGAGCAAACCCGCATTGTCATTGAAAGTTTGGTGCGCCTGAAAAATGCTTTACTTCGTCAAGGCAGATATACCGACTGTGTAGATGAGCTGATCGTAAAGGTTGCCAATGCTCCGGTCAGAAGATAAAACTACATATGACTATCCGAAAAGGCCGTTTATTCCGTAATGGAACAAGCGGCTTTTTTCATATGCGTACATAGCCGTCTGCCATCGCCGCAGGCGGCTAAATCTATGTAAAGGAGGAAAACCCAAATGGCGAATTGCAAAGTTATCGCGGTGACGAACCAAAAGGGAGGCGTGGGCAAGACCACGACGACCGCAAATCTCGGTATCGGGCTGGCACAGGAAAACAAAAGGGTACTGCTGATCGACGCGGACGCACAGGCTTCTTTGACGCTTTCTCTCGGTTACGCCAAGCCGGACGAACTGCCCGTTACGCTTGCGGATATTATGCAGGACGTGATTGACGACACCCCGATTCCTGACGGTCGCGGCATTCTGCACCACGGCGAGGGCGTTGACCTGCTGCCTGCAAACATTGAGTTGTCGGGTATGGAAATCCGGCTCATAAACGCTATGAGCCGTGAAAGCGTGCTGCGGACATATATCAATGCGGTAAAGCCCCATTACGACTATATCCTCATTGACTGTATGCCCTCTCTCGGAATGATGCCTATCAATTCGTTGGCCGCAGCCGACAGCGTTATTATTCCATCGCAGCCATCGTTCCTATCGGCAAAGGGTCTTGATTTGCTTATGCAGTCCATTTCCAAAGTAAAGCGGCAGATCAACCCCAAGCTGAAAATCGACGGGATTCTGTTCACTATGGTTGATAGCCGAACCAATGAGGCAAAGGAAATCATTACGTCGCTGCGCTCCCATTACGGCGAGAAAATCAAAGTGTTCGGTACGGAGATACCTTTCTCCGTAAGAGCCGCCGAAACAAGCGGCCGGGGCAAGAGTATCTACGCACACGACAAAAACGGAAAAGTCGCCACCGCATACCGTGCGCTGACAAAGGAGGTGTTGGAGATTGAACGTAAAACCGAGAGATTTAGGAATGACACCGTTAGATGACCTGTTCTCTACCGATGAAAGCCGTGCGGAGGCACAGCTTGAAAAAGTTATCAAGCTGAATCCCGCCGAAATCTCTGACTTCCCAAATCACCCTTTTAAGGTCAAGCAGGACGATGATATGGCTGAAATGGTCGAGAGTATCAAGAAATACGGTGTTTTAGTTCCTGCTCTCGTCCGACCGAAAGAGGACGGCGGCTATGAAATGGTCGCAGGACACAGGCGAAAGTTTGCGGCTTCACTGGCAGGCGTTTCGGAAATTCCCTGTATAGTCCGCAGTCTCACCGATGACGAAGCGACTATCGTAATGGTGGACAGCAACCTGCAAAGGGAAAAGATTTTACCGTCCGAAAAAGCATTTGCCTATAAGATGAAGCTGGAGGCTATGAAAAGGCAAGCAGGCAGACCGAGTAAAGAAAATTCTGTCCCAGTGGGACAGAATTTCGAGGGTAAAACTTCAAGGGAACTTTTAGCAGCAAAATCTCCCGACAGTAACACTCAAATCCAAAGATATATCCGCCTGACCGAGCTTATCCCGCCCGTCTTGCAAATGGTAGACGACGGGAAGATTGCTTTCCGTCCCGCCGTTGAGCTTTCCTATCTCTCCAAAGAACAGCAAGAATCCCTATACAGCACAATGGAGTGCGAGGACTGCACCCCGTCTTTGGCACAGGCAATCAAAATGAAAGAGTTTAGTAAGGACGGCAAGCTGACCGACGAGGTGATTCTCTCCATTATGCAGGAGGAAAAGCCCAACCAACGGGAGCAACTCAAAATACCAAAGGAACGTATCAGCAAGTATTTTGCGCCGGGGACGCCCGCACAGAAGATTGAAGATACCATTATCAAAGCATTGGAGCTCTATCGAAAACGAGAGCGCCAAAGAGATATGGAACGGTAGAACTCTCCTAACAAGGGATAACCATACCTTTTTATAAGGTAGGAATCCGGCGTTCGGCTGTTCCCCCTCTCCACACCTCACCCCCTCAAAACTACCTGTACTACCCGAAAAAAGAGTATTTTCAAATGCTTACGTTCTCTCATACCTTTGCAGAAATTCAGTATTATCCGTACAATGAAGCTGCAAAGGAGGTCGAGAAGAATGAAAAAAGCAATCGGAATCGCTCTTTTGGCGGCGTTTCTTGTTTCAATATCTGGTTGTGCAAATACAGAGAGACAGACCGCCGAAGCACGTACCGTGAGTGAATCATCGGCAATGAGCAATGAGGAATTAAGCGGGGCTATGGAAAGCCGGGAGCCGGAGGAAAACCAGACTGTTTCTTATTCGGACAGTAAAGAAAGTTCCGAAGAATCCACGGCTGCGGCAGGAACGGAATCACCTGCGGTTGAAACCGAATCAGCTGCGGCGGAGAGCAAGACAACAGAAAGTCAATCGCCGCCCGCAGAAGAAAGCAGTTCACCGCAAACCGAACCCGCAAAATCTGTTGAGACGCAGACAACGCCACCGCCGCAAGCAGAGCAGACAGAAGAAATGCACCCGGAAGAAGAAAGCACGCCACAGCCTGCCGAAGAACCCGCCGTCCCGGAATTTGATATTCAGATGTGGGTTGATTATGCTATGGGGTATGCCGAGAGTGTGGGGCTGAATCTTTCGCCGGACGCTACTGCCTGTTGGGACAACCCGATCACCGCAGGTTCGCACAGCCTGTATCTGGAACGGGATATTCAAAGCCGACTGAACCGTTACAGCCGTGACGGTGACATAACCGATGTCTGGATATGGGTGGAGGAACGCTCCGACGGGAGCTATGATTTGTATATCGGCTATGCCTAAAATTTAATATTTCACTTTGAGAACGCACCGAAAAAACGGTGCGTTTTTTCATTTTAAGGAGGATTTCAGATGAAAATGCAAAAAGCCAAACGCTTTCTGTCGCTGTTTCTTTCGGCGCTGATGTGTGTTACTACCCTCGTTGGGTTCGGCACGACCGCCTATGCCGCCGAAGAAACCGACGAGGTTTACCTTGTTTCATTCCCTCGTGACGGCGACGAAAATTACGGCGCAGAATGGGGGCACGAAAGCCACACCTTTATGAATGGCTGGTCGTCCGGCAGTTCTCGTTTTACGACTGTCCGCGCAATGGGTGCGTACAACGGCAATATCTGTTACTGCATTGAGGTCGGCGTTCCGCAGGAAACCGGCGACAGCTATACGCAAAAGGGCGAAGATTTTTGGGATAATTACCCCTCGTCCTATAACAGCACCATTTCTCCCGATGATATAAAGCTGTTTATCGGCAGAATTTTTCAGTATGGCTATACGGGTACAATTTCGTCCTCTTGGCGTTCGCAGAACGAGGGCGGCGATAAACTGGCCCACGCAGTCGCCACGCAGCTTTTGATTTGGGAAACCGTCGTGGGAGAACGTGACGAAGATTTTAATAAAGTCAGTACAGGCGGCAAAGACGCTATCCTCGACCAGATCAGCCCGGACCACCCCCTTTATGACAAGATTATGCGTTACTACGATTCAATGGCAGCGAGCGTACAGAACCATTCCAAACTGCCGAGCTTTTTTGCAAAATCCACAGGGAAAGCGCAGAATATCGAACTGGAATGGGACGGCGAGAAATACACCGCCACGCTGACCGATCAGAACAATGTCCTTTCCGACTATTCATTTTCAGCAAGCGATTCGGGAATCCATTTTTCCGTTAATGGCAATAAGCTGACGATTACTGCCGAGAAAGCGCCGAGTGATACCGTTACCATCACCGCCGAGAAAACTGCTCAAAGACGAGGAATCATCACTTGGACGGACGGCGTTTACGGCCCTGACGGTGGGATTCAGGACACCGTGACTTACGCGCAGACGGTGAACGACCCCGTAAAAGGCTATCTAAATATCAAGGTAAGCTACGGCAGCGCTAAAATTGTGAAAACCAGCGAGGACGGCAAGGTTGAGGGGATCACCTTTACGGTTACGGGAAATGGCGTGAATCAGACTGTGCAGACCGGCCCCAACGGTGAAATCCAAATCGGCAACCTCACCCCCGGCGTTTATACCGTCACCGAACAAAGCTACGACAAATACGAGCCGCAGGAGGTTCGCCGTGTTACCGTCGTCAGCGGACAGGTCGCAACGGTGAATTTCAATAACGTGCTGAAACGGGGCGACCTCACCGTTACCAAAACCTCGGAGGACGGCTTGAATGAGGGCGTTACGTTCCGCTTGTCCGGCACTTCTCTTTCGGGTCTTGCAGTCGATGAATACGCCGTGACCGACAGTTCAGGCGTTGCCCGTTTTGACGATGTGCTGATCGGTACGGGCTATGTTCTGGAAGAAGTTGATACCGCTATCCGCTACGTCGTTCCTGAAAATCAGACAGCGGCGGTCGAGTGGAACACCGTTACCAATAAGAGCTTTCACAATGTTTTGAAAAAATGGAATCTCACCGTCACCAAAAGCGACAATGAAACCGGCACGCCGCAGGGCGACGCTTCTCTTGCAGGAGCCACCTACGGGATTTATAAAGGCGAACAGCTTATCGACACCTACACCACTAATGAGAACGGACAGTTCGTGACGAAATATTATGTCTGCGGCGATGACTGGTCGCTGCGTGAAATTGAGCCAAGCGAGGGCTATCTACTTGATGAATCCGTCTACCACATCGGCGCCGAAGCCAAAAACTACACCGTGGAATACAACGCCATCGCAAGCGATGTAGGCGAACAAATCATCAAAGGCAGAATTGCCCTGATTAAGCACACCGATGACGGCGACACCGGCCTTGAAACGCCGGAGGCCGGAGCCGAATTTGAGGTATTTTTGAAAGCGGCGAGCAGCTACGACGCCGCCAAAGATACCGAGCGTGATTATCTCATCTGCGATGAAAACGGCTTTGCTGAAACAAAGGATTTGCCATATGGTATTTATACCGTCCATCAAGTAAAAGGTTGGGACGGTCGTGAACTTCTGCCCGATTTTGATGTGTATATCGCCAAGAACGGTGAGGTTTACCACTACCTTGCCAATAATGCTAATTTTGAATCGTATATCAAGATCATTAAAGTGGACGCCGAAACCGGCAAAATTATTCCCTATGCAGGAGCAGGCTTTCAGCTTTACCGCCCGGACGGAACATTGATTACGCAGAGTTTCACCTATCCGGAACCTGTTACCATCGACACCTTTTATACCAATGACGAGGGCTGGTTAATCACTCCCGAAAAGCTGGAATACGGCACGGGGTATTCGCTGGTCGAGGTCTATGCTCCCTACGGGTACGTTGTGAACAGCGAGCCGGTGTATTTTGATGTGGTTCAGGACGCTTCTACCGACGAGGGCGGTATTGCCGTGATTGAGGTTATCAAGGAAAACGTTGCACAGAAAGGCATTATCAAGATCAGCAAGACCGGCGAGGTGTTTTCTTCTGTTACGGAAAGCGAGGGCGTATATCAACCCGTCTATTCCGTACAGGGGCTTGCGGGCGCAGTTTATGAAATCACAGCCGCCGAGGATATTGTCACGCCGGACGGTACGCTGCGCTATACTGCCGGCGAAGTGGTTGACACTGTAACCACAGACGACACAGGGCTTGCCGAGAGCGAACCGCTTTATCTTGGAAAATATGAAATCCGTGAAATTACTGCCCCCTATGGAATGGTTCTGAATGGAGAAGTTCACACCGCAGAACTCACCTATGCGGGACAGGAAATCGAGATTACCGAAACAACCGCCAGCTTCTATAATGAGCGACAGAAAGCAGCCGCTACCCTCGACAAGATTTTAGAGCAAAATGAGCAGTTCGGTATCGGCGCAAACGGTGAGATTACTGCCGTTACTTTTGGTTTGTTTGCCGTCGAAGATTTAACCGCAGCAGACGGCTCGGTGATTCCTGCGGACGGGCTGCTTGAAATTCTCTCCGTAGATGAAGGCGGCCACGCCGTTTGCAAGACCGACCTGCCGTTTGGCAGTTTTTATTTCAAGGAGCTTTCTACCGACGAGCACTATATCCTCTCCGACAAAAAGTACCCGTTTGAGTTCTCTTATATGGGACAGGACACCGCCCTTGTGGAGATCAAGGCCAATGACGGCGAAGCAATCGGCAACAACCTGATCTACGGTGAAATTCACGGTCTGAAAAAAGACGAGAACGGAAACGCCCTCGGCGGCGCTGTCATCGGCCTTTTCAAACCGGATTGCACCGAGTTCATTACCGAAAATGCGATTATGTCCGCCATCTCTGCCGAGGACGGCAGCTTTTCGTTTGCAAATGTGCCTTTCGGGAACTGGGTCGTGCATGAAATTGAAGCCCCGGCCGGCTTTGTGCTTTCGGAAAAATCCTTTGCCGTCACCATTGATAAGGACGGCACCATCATTGAGGTGGAAATCGAAAACACGCTGATTCGAGGAAACGTGCAGCTCACGAAAACCGACAGGGACTATCCCGATAACAAACTGACGGGCGCAAAGTTTACCGTCTACAGTGACAGTAACGGCGATAAGGCTTTTGACGGGAACGACGAAAAAATCGGCGAACTCTCCGAAGTCAGCACAGGCGTTTATGAAATGCACGATCTCACCTACGGCGGCTATTTTGTAAAAGAACAGCAAGCGCCGGAGGGCTTCTATCTGGACGAGAACGCCTATTATTTTGAGATCACTGAACACGGCAAGACCGTCACCGTCGAAAATGAAGCGGGCAAGGGATTTGTCAACACCCCGCAGGTCGGCTCTCTGAAAATCGTCAAGACTTCCTCGGACGGCAAGGTGGAGGGATTCTCGTTCCAAGTGACCGGCTCAAATGGTTATTCCGAGGTCTTTGTTACCGATGAAAACGGGGAAATCTTCATCGAAAATCTCCGCATTGGCGATTACACCGTATCCGAAGTTTCGGACGGGGCTTCTGCCGCCTATGTACTCCCTGCGGATAAGACAGCCAGCGTATTTGAGGGTGCTGTTACCACAGTGGAAATGCACAACGAACTCCGAGACACCCCGAAAACAGGCGACGACAGGAATCCTGCCCTTTGGCTCTCCCTGCTCGGCGTTTCTGCGGCCGGCGCTGCGGTTCTCAGTGTGATCGGTTTGAAGAAGAAATCTAAAAAGGAGGACACTGAATAATGGACGTGAAAACAATCGTTGCTATCGGCTTGGTCGTTTTCATTATAGGCGCTTTGATTTTCCTGAAGATCAGAAGCCGTAAAAAATAACGATCGAGGGCGGCTAATGCAGCCGCCCTCTTTACATACCCGAAAAAAAAGATAAGGAGGATTCGACTATGGTTCACTATTTCCATTCTGACATAGCGCAAAAGTACGGTATCAATGCTGCTGTGCTTGCGGCGTTCATTTGGGAATGTATCGAGGGCAAGAGCATACGGCAGCCGCAGTTACACGAAGGCAAGGTTTGGTTTCGCTGCTCGGTACAGATGTTGACGGGGTTCTTTCCGTACCTTTCCTATGACGAAATCCGTTATGCGCTGAAACGGCTGATAAAAGGGCGTGTTCTTATTAAGGGGCATTTCAACGAGAGCCGCTTTGACCGCACGAACTGGTACGCATTTACCGAGTTCGGACAATATTTGATGACGGAAAGCGAGGGCGATTACAATGAATGACGGCAGACACGTTATTTGGAGCAACGACCTTGACTATGACGACTGGAAAGACTATTTAGAGGAACAGTACCCGGAACTATCCGAAAACGAGCGTATTGTTTTGATGTATGAGATCAATGGCGACTATCTGGACGATGAGCGAAGCAATCTGGATATTCAGCTATCCCGCCCCATTCTCGTTGTCGGGGACTTGGGGCTTTGGAACGGCCGACGTATGGGATATAAGGAAATCCAAAGTGGCAATATCCGTGACTGCCTGTATTCGGACACGGACTATGTAACTTGGTTTGTAGATAGAAACGGCGATTTTCGCTGCGACGCTATCCATCACGACGGGACAAACCACTATCTCTACCGTGTTTATAAAGGCGGTGTTACCGAAACGCAGATCGACAACCTGAAAGAAAAGCTATACTACGGCACAGCGACCCGCAAAGATATTACGAGAATCACCCGCAGGCTTGGCGACGAGATTGCCAGAGTACACGGCTTTCCCATTCCACGCCAGCGACAAGAAGCCGTACAGGAACGATAAGGAGGCGGGACGATGAATAACTTATCTGATTCAAGGGATTGTGCTTTTGAGGCGTTCATTACGAATTTAGGGAAATACAACGAGGGTGAACTCGTCGGCGAATGGGTCAAATTTCCCATTACTAATGACGAAATGCAGGAGGTATTTAAGAGAATCGGCATTGGCCGCCGCTATGAGGAATGGTTTATCAGCGATTATGAGTTTCATATTCCAAATCTTTATGACCTTTGCGGAGAATATGAAAGTTTGAGCGAGCTGAATTATCTTGCCGGAAAGCTGATAACACTAAATGAGAATACGGAGTTTTGGCAAGCGGTTTTTGATTTGGGCGAATGTGCTGACAGTGTAAAAGACTTAATCAATCTAACCGAAAATCTGGATTGTTTCGATTTTTTGCCGGGAATATCAGACGAATATGATCTCGGCTATTATTGGGCCGAAAAAAGCGGCTGTTATGATACAAGCCGTATGGGGCCTCTTGCCGATTATATTGACTACTATGGATTTGGCGAAGATATTTATATGAGTGAAACCGGAGCATTTACCGACACAGGGTATATCCGTATGGATAGCAGCAGTTTTGTTGAAGTCTACGACGGAAATATCGAGAACATACCCGAAGAATACCGTATTCAAAGCCCGAATGTTTGTACCCGCCCCACACCCTCTAAAGCCGAAGTAAACAAAGATGTTGCCCGTTGATAAAGGGGCAGGTCTTTTCAGACTTGCCCCTTACATTTTAATAGAGTATGATTTTATTGATCGGCGAGCTTGCGGAGATGAGCGTCACGGCGCAGCGTTTCTTTTGTTGCCGCCGCCATATCACGGATTATGCGAATCTCATACTCATCGCAGTCCTCTAATATGAGCGCAATATCCTTTTCAAACTGAACCTTTGCCTTTACCACATTATCGCAAAGCAGGTCGTCACTTGTTATATGCAAAGCATTGGCAATGTTGATAATAGTGTTCAGGCTGACCCTTGTTGTCCCTGTTTCAATATTGCTTAAATGCGTGGGCGAAACGCCTACCATTTCAGAAAGTTTTTCTTGGGTTAAATCGGCTTTAATGCGGGCGATCTTGATACGCTTGCCTATTGCCTTGTAATCAAGTTCCATACTGCACCCCCTTTGCTTTAAGAAATTAGCCAAATATATTGTAACCACGGGCAGGGTGCATTATAATAATTTATATCCGTATTATACGGGTATGGTTCATTTTTCTAAAAATAAAACGTAATTCTGGCGGTGTATGGGGAAGCAAGCGGTTTCGTACCTTTGATATTGTTTCGCCTGTTGGGTATAGTATAATAAAAAAGCGAGGAAGTGATTTTATGAGCGAAAACAGTTCATATTTTGATTTAGCCGGACGTATAGCGGATTCCTTTGAAGAAATCGAAAACGATATAACGGTTGATTTGCGAAAAAGCAATGAGGAATACTACTCTCTGTACCAAAGCATATCCGACTTGAAAGCAAAAAATCCCTTTATCCAAAAGGTTATAGAGGGTGCGGGCGGGTTCACCCTATCGTCCGAAGAACACGAAGTTTTGGCAAATTATTTCAGGCTTCAATTCCGGCTCGAAAGTATGGAACGGGAGCACATCTATTTCAGGGGACATACTGACTGCATTTCCTATCTGAAAAAGGTCGGAGCATTTTGATCGGCGGCGGCACGGGATTTTCCGTGCCGTTTTTCTATATCTGAATTTCTTTACATAGCCGAGAGGTTTTCATTTTGAAAGCCCCTCGGCTTTTTTTATTTCAGAATGGAGGTGAAAATGTATGCCATATATCCCGCCGGAAGTCGTGGAAAAAGCCCGTGCAATGGACTTGCTGACCTACCTTAAAAACTATGAGCCGCAGGAGCTTGTTCATTTCGGCGGCAACACCTACTGCACCCGTGAACACGACAGCTTGAAAATCTCCAACGGAAAATGGTGCTGGTTTTCCCGTGGGATCGGCGGCTACTCTGCCCTTGATTATCTTATCAAGGTAAAAGAAATGCCGTTTACGGAGGCGGTCGAGACAATTATGGGAAGCACGGCGGTTTCGCCGCCCATCTATGAACCTGCCCCAAAGGAAGAAAAGCCGAAAGTTTTGCTATTGCCGCAGGTCAGCCGGTGTGCCACCCACGCCGTCGAATATCTGCACCACCGAGGTATCGACTATGATCTGATAGATTTTTGTATCAGCACGGGACGGCTGTATGAAAGCTATCCTCATCACAACGTTGTGTTTATCGGTATGGATAAGGACGGCAAAGCCCGCTATGCAAACCTGCGTGGGATAGGCTCGGATTTCATCGGAGACGCCACCGGAAGCGACAAGCATTATTCTTTTGGGATTCCCGCAGCAGGAGAAAGCGGCCGGCTGCATTTGTTTGAATCGGCGGTTGATCTGCTTTCCTATGGAACGCTTTTGAAACAGTACGGCAAAGACTGGCGAAGCGATCACCTGCTCTCTCTTGCCGGTGTTTACCGTCCGAAAAAGAACATTTCAGAAAGCACCCTGCCCGCCGCCCTTGTACGGTATCTGGAAGAACACCCGCATATCTGCAAGGTGATTTTGCGGTTGGATAACGACCTGACGGGCAAACAAGCCGCCGAAACCATCAAAACCCTGCTGCCGAAAAAGTATGCGGTTGAGGTGGAGAGCAAGCCGCCCCCGCAGGGCAAGGATTACAACGATTTTCTATGTATGCGGCTCGGATTGCCTATCACAAAGCGAAAGGAGAAAACACGGGAGAGATAGAAATGACGGAACTATTAAATACAGGAAAAAGAATCCGGCATTTTCGTATTCTGCGGGGTATGACGCAGAAAACGTTAGGTATGGCCGTAGGATTTTCTGCGGAAAGCGCCGACATACGAATTGCACAGTACGAATCCGGCACGAGAAAGCCAAAACGAAGTATGATCTGCCTGCTGGCACAGGTGCTTGGCGTTTCTCCCTCGGCACTTGCCGTCCCCCGTATACAAAGCGCCGAGGAATTGTGTTCTTTATTGATTGCATTGGAAGATGAGTGCGGTATCAAGTTGTCTCTGCAATCCGATAACGCCGCAGCGATTTTTGAATCCCACGGAGAAAGGAGCAAAGCAATGAAAACTTATGAGGTTACGATTACCGAAACCCTGCAAAAAACGGTTGAGGTGGAGGCGGCTTCACGAGAACAGGCAGAGGAACTTGTCGAGCAGAAATGGAACGACAGCGAATATATCCTCGACGCCGAGGCTTTTGTTGGCGTGGATTTCGACGCAAGAACAAAAGAGCGAAGCCGTGACTATGAACGCTGATCTATTTTCGGCTGGTGGCAAAATGTTCGGCCGCAGGGACGAACCCTATGCGATATACCAGCAAGCATCGCCTTTGTGATACCACAAAGGCACTTGTTAGGGGCGAGCCCCTAAAACCCCTGCTCTTTCATCGCTCCCTTTTAAGAAGGCGGGTTAAGAAGGCGGGCGATATTTCTATTATATAAGGTATATAAGGAAAGGAAGATTACGCTATGTTTGCATTTCTCTTTTTCATCATCGGATTTCTGATCGGCGGACTTGTCGGCATTACGGTTATGAGCCTGTTGCAAATAGGCCGCCTGCGGGGAAAGGTTGATGACGAATGAACCCAATAACCTTTTTAGATTTTTTTAGCGGTGTCGGCGGTTTCCGCAAGGGCTTTGAGCTTTGCGGTATGGTCTGCAAAGGCCATTGTGAAATTGATAAATTCGCAGACCGCAGCTACCGCGCCATACACGATATAAAGGAGGACGAATGGTATGCAGAAGATGTTACCAAAATCGCCCCCGCCGACTTGCCGAGGGTCAACCTATGGGCGGGAGGATTCCCGTGTCAGGACATTTCTGTTTCTGGCCGACAAAGAGGGCTTGCCGGAGAACGAAGCTCTCTCTTTTTTGAAATTGTTAGACTGCTCAAAGGCACGCCTGCCGAAGATCAACCCGAATGGATTGTCCTTGAAAATGTTAAAAATTTGCTCTCCGTTAATCGAGGGTGGGACTTTACGACCGTTCTCTGTGCGCTGGCCGAAATCGGCTATCATCTCGAATACGGACTTCTTAATTCACGATTCCACGGCGTTCCGCAAAACCGGGAAAGAATCTACCTTGTCGCTTATCGACATTTTAGAGCCGGAGGTGGACGAAAAGTATTTCCTGTCACAGCGAGCGATGGAAAGGCTCTTATCCAACTAATCGGCGGCACACAGGGCAAGCGTGTTTACGACCCTGCGGGTATAAGCTGTACGCTGATGAGCGAGGGCGGCGGCTTTGCGGGCAGAACGGGAATGTATTTTATCGACCTGTGCAAAGGCAATCCGAAGATTACCGAGAACGCCCGCTGCCTGAAAGCAAGATACGACGGCGGCGTTACCAACCGAAGCTGCGACAATTCCGGCGTGCTTTGTTTGGGCAGCCAATGCCCGGACCGCACCGAGGAAACGGCGCTGGTTCCGCTGAAACGAGGTGAAGCAAAAATTCAGCCGCAGGACTATACCAAGTGCCTGACCGCCGGATATAGCAAAATGGGTATCAGCAACCGGGGCGAAAGCTCCGGCGTTTTTTATGGCTGCCGTGCTGTCCTTACTCCCGACCGGGAAAAGAAAAGGCAGAGCGGCCGCCGTTTCAAAGAGTGCGGAGAGCCCGCCTTTTGCCTGAACACGCAGGACAGACACGGCGTATATCTCTGTGCCTGCGATTCCTGCGAGAAAGCTATGCCGGTCAAGAGCGCCACAAAAGAGGGTCATCAACTCGCCAAGTGCGGCGATTCCGTCAATCTTGCTTTTCCTGAAAGTAAGACCCGCCGCGGGCGTGTCGGGAAAGAAATCGCCCAAACCCTCGACACTTCCTGTAATCAGGGTACGCCTTTTGTCGGCTGCGGACGAATCCGAAAGCTGACGCCCCGTGAGTGCTGGCGGTTACAGGGATTTTCCGACGATATGTTTGATAAGGCGGCCGCCGTCAACTCTGACGCGCAGCTATACAAACAGGCGGGAAACGGCGTGACGATTCCCGTTGTATATGCGGTCGGGAAACGGATTGCTGAAATTCAAAACGAGCTGAACAAGGAGGCGATGAATCTATGAGAAAACGAAATGTTCACATTCAATTCTGGCTGGATAAAAAGGAGGCCGAGACGCTTCAAAAGAGGGTCAAGAAAAGCGGTCTGTCCCGTGAGGCGTATTTGCGGCACTTGGTAAATGGACTTATTCCGCAGGACGCCCCACCGCCCGACTATTTTTCAATGATGAGGGAGCTCCACGGTATCGGCAACAACCTCAATCAGATTGCCGTCAAAGCCCATACCTTGAATGTCCTTGATGTGCAAAGGTATGATGAGGCTTGCCGAAAACTCGATGTTGCCGTTAAAAAGATCACCGAGGCGGTTATCCTGCCCCGTTCGATGAAATAATGGCAACCACTTCAATCTGGCGGGTGAAAGGCTGGCTCGGCAAAGTGGTGATCTATGTGGAGAATCCCGATAAAACCGCAAACCCTCAATTTTATACGCAGGAAGATATGACCGAACAGGACGGTCAAAACCTGTCTGATGTTATCCGCTATGCCGTCAATTCCGAAAAGACACAGCAGACCCACAACGAGGATTGTACGGTAGTTCACCGCTTTGTAAGCGGAATCAACTGCTCTCCATCGACCGCCCGTGATGAAATGCTTGCTGTAAAAAAGCGGTTCGGGAAAGAAAGCGGGACGGTGGCCTATCACGGCTATCAATCTTTTGCCCCCGGCGAGGCCACCCCCGAAATAGCGCACGAGATCGGCAAAAAGCTGGCTGCCCGCTTGTGGGGCGACCGTTATCAAGTCATTGTCGCCACACACCTTGACAAAGAAAATCACCTGCACAATCATTTCGTGCTGAACACCGTTTCTTTCGTTGACGGTATCAAATACCACCGCACGAAAAAGGACTATCACGATATGCAAACAGTTTCCGACAAACTCTGCCGGGAATATGGCTTGTCGGTAATTGAGCACCCGCAGCGTGGAAAATCAAAGCACTACGGCGAATGGCGTGCTGAACAAGAGCAGCGCCCCACTTGGCGGGGGCTGATACGAGCTGATATTGACGAAGCTATCCGGCAATCTATGACCGAACGGCAGTTTTTTGAAAATCTGCGGAAAAAGGGCTATGAGATAAAAACCGGCAAGGATATTTCCGTTCGGCCGCCGGGAAAAGAACGATTTGTGCGGCTGATACGGAATTTCGGTGACGATTATTCCATCGAAGCAATCCGCAGGAGGATTCTCGCACAAAGCCGCCCCGAACGGCCGGGGCCTGAACCGTCCCACAAGATACGGCAATACCGGGTAAACGGCAGTTTGCAAACTGCCCGTAAGATCACAGGCTTTCGGGCGCTTTATCTTTACTACTGCTATTTACTCGGTATCTTCCCGAAAGACAGGACACGGGCGAGCCCGAAACGGCTTCACTTCCTGCTGCGGGAGGATTTGCGTAAACTGGACGCCATATCCGAAGAAACAAAACTACTTGTGCAAAACCGCATTGACACCGCCGAGCAGCTTTTTTCATACCGCAGCGAAATCGAGCAAAAAATGGAATCCCTTGTTACCAGCCGGAAAGAACTGTATCGGCTATCCCGGACGGCAGCAGTAAAAGCCGACGAGGGCAAGGCCGCAGAAATCAAATCAGGCATTGCCGCTATTTCCAAAGAGCTTGTAGGTCTGCGGAAAGAACTTGCCCTGTGCGACGGTATCGCCGTTCGGTCTGGTATTATCAAAGAAAAAATCAAAACCGTTCGTGAGGACGAGAATCAAAGAAAGGAGAATCGTGAGAATGAACACATCAGGCGACGCAGCAGAACAAATCGTTAGGTTGAGTTTAGAGGGTACGGAAGTTGCCTTAAAGCTGACCGGCTCTGCGGCAAAGAATATCGCCGCTATGATTTACGCTGTCCTGAAAAACAGGGATAAAAACAAAACCAAAGGCAGGCAACGCCTAACGGCTATGCTGAAAAGCGGCAAGGAATTAAAGGTCTTTACCGTCAGCGAGGAGCATTTGAAACAGTTTGCAACCGAAGCCAAGCGGTACGGCGTTGTTTACTGTGCCCTGCGGGGTAAGGGCGAATCAGCAGACGGTATGGTTGACGTTATGGTTCGCGCCGAGGACGCTTCTAAAATCAACCGCATTGTAGAACGGTTCAAGCTGGCTACGGTCGATACTGTTTCTATCAATTCTGTCAAACGGGACATTGAGCAGACCAAATCCGAAAAGGCCAAGACAACCGCCCCCTCTGCTCCTGAACAGGCACAGCCGGATAAAGCCGAGGACGACCGATTACTTGATGATTTAATGGGCGCTCCCGTGAGAAAGGAGGAAAACGCACCCCCAAACCCCGAAGCGGCAAAGACGGAGAAATCCCGTCCGTCCGAGCCTACCTCAAAGAAGCAAAGAAGAACCGCCGAGGGTACTGCTAAATCTCCCGAAGAACGCCCCTCTGTCCGTGAGGAATTGCGGGAAATTCGGGAAAACCGGCAGAAAGAGGCGGATTCTCCGGCTGCTCCCGAACCCACCGTATCAAAAAAGCCCCAAAAGCAGCAGACGACTACCCACAAGCAGCCGTCCCGAAAAAAGAGTAAGAAATCAAAGGAGAGATAATTTATGAGTAATTTTGATGATCTTTTCGACCCCGCCCCGCAAAATGAAGATTTTGACAAAGAGGCGTGGGCGGCCAAGAAAAAGGCCGAGCGCGACGAGGTTTACGCCCTTGCGGACGCCACCGCCGATGAAATCTGCACAGACGGCGGCAAATTTCGTGACTATCTCGATGTACAGGCGAATTTCCGTCATTATTCCGCAACCAACGCCCTTTTGATTCTGGCAACAAAGCCGGACGCCCGCAGGCTCGGCGACAAGGAGTTTTGGAGAGATCAGGGTGTGTATATCAAGCGGCAGGAGTTTAGCCGCCCGATCAAGATTATTGAATCGAACGGCGAATACACCCGTGATGACGGTAGTATTGGCGTTTCGTACAACATTAAAAGGGTGTACGACATTTCGCAGACCACTTCCCGTATGCGGGCACAGCCGCCCGTTTCCTACGACCAAAGAGCTTTGCTGAACGCCTTGATCTACAAACGCCCCGTACCGATTCAATCCGTCGATGAACTTCCCGGAGGTATGGCCGCTTTGTACGACCACGACCAGCAGGCTATTTTTGTCTGCCGTGGAATGAACGCTAATGATTTATTCTGCGAATTGTCAAAGGCTCTGGCACAAGCGGAGCTTGCTTTGACAGGCGATGAATATATCCCGGAAAACGCCGGCTTTAAGGCATATTGCGTTTCATATATTCTCGGCAAGGAGTTCGGTATGGACGTAGGCGGTTACAGATTTGAAAATCCGGCTGATCTTTTGAAAACCGACGACCCGCAGGAAATTCGCGCTGAACTTTCCGAAATCCGAGATACCGCCTATGATATTTCCGCAAGAATGGCTCGGTCGCTGGAAAAAACCAAAGCGCCCCGGCAGAATGAACAGGAGCGTTGAGTATGGAAAAACAGAAAAAACGGGTTTTAACCCTTGACCGATACGAGCACGGCGTTGTTATTAACGCCCTCAATGAAATGCGAAACGATCTGTTGGAAGAAGAACGCCCTACCGATATTGTGGACGAAGTTCTCTTAAAAGCGATTGAAGCCCCGACAAAAAAAGTAAGGTGCAGGGACGATGAAGCGCGGGAATAACCCTCTCGTCCTCTGCCTGTTTGGGATTCTCCCCGTTGTGTGGCTTGGGCTGCTCATTGCCCCCGCCGCACACGGGGGCTTGCCCGAAATTGTTGCCCGGTTTCCTGCGGCGATGAGCGACCCGTTTCATATTGAACTTTGCAAGGACAGCTTAAAGACTGTCCTTTTTTTGTTGTGCGTTTACGGGCTTGCTATCGGGATATTCCTTTCAAGCCGCCGCAACTACCGCAGGGGCGAAGAACACGGCTCGGCGAAATGGGGCAGCGCCAAAACCGTGAACAAGAAATACCGGGCGACAAAATTCGAGGACAATAAAATCTTTACGCAAAATGTCCGTATGGGGTTAGACGGCCGAAAGCACCGCCGTTCATTGAATACGGTTGTGGTCGGGGGCAGCGGAGCCGGCAAAACGAGGTTCTATGCAAAACCGAATCTCTGTCAGGCCAACACCAGCTATGTTGTTCTGGACCCCAAAGGCGAACTTTTACGAGACACCGGCTATCTGCTCACACAAAAGGGATATGAGGTGCGTGTCCTTGATCTTCTGAATATGGAACGCAGCCATTGCTACAACCCTTTTATCTATCTTCGGGACGACAATGATGTGCAGCGTTTGGTTACAAACCTGTTCAAATCCACGACGCCCAAAGGTTCGCAATCAAACGACCCGTTTTGGGACACCGCCGCTTCTATGCTTCTATTAGCACTCATTTTCTACTTGAAATATGAAGCACCGCCGGAAGAACAGAATTTTCCTATGGTAATGGAAATGCTGCGGGCGGCTGATGTGCGGGAAGATATGGACGAATACACCTCACCCCTTGATGAACTGTTTGAACGGCTTGAAATGAGGAATCCCGACCATATCGCCGTGAAGTATTACAAGGACTATCATTCCGGCTCTGCAAAAACACTCAAATCCATTCAGATCACATTGGCGGCAAGGCTGGAAAAGTTCAACTTGTCCTCTCTGGCGGCTCTGACCGCTACGGACGAACTGGATTTGCCGTCCCTCGGTGAAAAGAAAGTGGCGCTCTTTGCACTCATACCCGATAACGATACGAGTTTCAATTTCCTCGTCAGTATTTTATACACGCAGCTTTTTCAGCAGTTATTTTATCTTGCCGACCACAAATACGGCGGCGCTTTGCCCGTCCCTGTTCACTTTTTAATGGACGAGTTCAGCAATGTTTCGCTGCCGGAAGATTTTTCAAAAATTTTGGCCGTGATGAGATCAAGACAGGTGTTCGTTTCCATTATCCTGCAAAATATAGCGGCCTTGAAAGCGTTATTTGAAAAGGAATGGGAATCGATACTCGGCAACTGCGATGAGTTTCTTTACCTCGGTGGCAACGAAACCTCTACCCACAAGCTGATCTCCGAATCCTATCTCGGCAAGGCGACCATCGACACCAACACCTACGGTAAATCGTCGGGGCGTAACGGGAATTACAGTACGAACTATCAGATTACAGGCCGTGAATTGATGACGCCTGACGAGGTTCGTATGCTGGATAACCGCTACGCCCTTTTATTTATCCGTGGCGAACCGCCCATTATGGACGAAAAATTTGATATTCTGAAACACCCGAACGTGGCGCTTACCACAGACGGAAAAGCAAAACCCTATCAGCACGGCGGAACAGAAAACGCCGTGGCAACTCTCTCCCTTGTCGGGACGGTTCCTGCGGACATTCCCGATATAGAAGAAACAGAAACCGATTACGAGCTTCTTTCCGACGAAGATATAGAAGCTCTATTTTTCAATTAAGGAGGATATGCAAAATGAAGAACTCTACCAAAAACAAGCCCACGAAGAAACTGCCTATGCCCGTCAAGGTGAAAAAGGGATTCCGCTTCTACTGCTTGGCAGTGCTGACCTTTGCCTTTACGATTGGCTGCTCCGTGACTGCTTTTGCCGCCAGTGACCCTTTGACCGTTGTAAATAATTTGAGTGATTTTATCTTCGGGCTTATCCGTGCGGTCGGATTGATTCTGCTCGGTTGGGGCGTTGTGCAGGTTGGCCTGTCCTTTCAATCTCACGACCCAAGCCAGCGTTCACAGGGATTTCTGACGCTGGCGGGCGGCATTGTCATCACATTTGCCAAAGAGATTCTTACCCTGATTACCGGCTGAAAGGAGGACAATTCCAAATGGAAAAATGTGAGTGCTATATCCACTCTCTAAAACAGGGAGAAAAACACGTCCTCGGTGAAGCGACGATTCTCAAACGCTTGGGCGATAACGACTATCTGGCCGAGGTGGGCGGCGTGAAATGCCACGCCATATTCAATCCCTTTGTCGGGCGCTACTTTGTGGACGACGTTTACGGAATCATTCATACCCCGCCAGATCGGGACGCCCGATAATCAAAAAACGGCAAGGAGGGGCAGGCCGAATAAACGGCCTGCCCTAATCTGCCTGAAAGGAGGAATCTGTTTTGAGTGATAACTGGGTTGTACAGAATCTCGAAAATGCGTTGGAAACGTGGAACCAAAAGTTAGCCGAGATATGGCAGCTTATCATGCAATCGCCGGAGCAATTCAAAGGCGGGACGATTTGGAGCGTCATTGTCAATATTCACGGTGCGGTGCAGGCGATTGGTCTTGCCCTGCTTGTGCTGTTTTTTGTCATTGGCGTAATGAAAACTTGCGGTTCGTTCGCAGAACTGAAAAAGCCGGAGCACGCTCTAAAACTTTTCATTCGTTTTGTGTTGGCAAAAGCCGCCGTCACATATGGTTTGGAATTGATGATGGCCTTATTCAATATCGTACAAGGACTTATCAGCACCATAATGACCGCCGCAGGCTTCGGCTCGGCTGCACAGACCGTTTTACCGGCCGAAATCGTAACCGCCATTGAAAGCTGCGGATTTTTTGAATCTATCCCTTTATGGGCGGTGACGCTGATCGGCGGCCTGTTCATTACGGTACTGTCGTTCATTATGATAATGACTGTGTATGGGAGGTTTTTCAAATTGTACCTCTATACCGCTATCGCCCCTGTCCCTCTCTCGGCTTTTGCGGGAGAACCGACGCAGAATGTGGGAAAATCCTTTATCAAATCCTATGCGGCGGTATGTTTGGAGGGTGCAATCATCGTCCTCGGCTGTATCATTTTCTCTCTCTTTGCTTCGGCGCCGCCCGTGGTTGACCCCAACGCTGCGGCCGTTACGCAGGTATGGAGCTATATTGGAGAACTGATTTTTAATATGATCGTGTTAGTCGGGGCTGTGAAAATGGCCGACCGTGTTGTGCGTGAAATGATGGGACTATAAGGCTTCTTGCACAGATTCGCAAGAAGCTATTTTTTATGTTAAAGGAGCGATATGCTATGAACTCATATGAAGAAAAAAAGCAAAGACGAATCGACTATTACAACGAAAAAGCGGAAAAGTTTGAACAGGAAAGCAGCCGTCTTTCGCAGGAATCAAGCAAGATGATCGACGCTATCCCTATGGGGCAGCCGCTTTTAGTCGATCACTATTCCTATAAATCCGACAAAAATTATCGTGACCGTGCGTGGGGCAAAATGGAAAAATCCGTGGAAGCCGGTAAAAAAGCGGACTACTACCGCAGCAAGGCGGAAGCCGCCGAGAAAAACACCGCCATTTCCAGCGACGACCCCGAAGCGGTTACGAAGCTGAAAGAAAAGCTGGAAAAACTGCAAAACTTCCAAAGTCATATGAAAAAAGTCAACGCCTACTATCGCAAAAACGGTACGATGAAAGGCTTTGAGGGCATTTCCGATGAAAAAGCGGCAGAGATTGACGAGGCTGTGAAAAACAGCTACTCGTGGATAACCGCCCCTTATGCCCCTTATGAGCTATTCAACAACAACGCTGAAATCAACCGCCTGAAAAAGCGTATTGCCGCTTTGGAAAGCCGTGCGGAGGTAGGATTTGTCGGCTGGCAGTTCGAGGGCGGCGAAGCCGTTGCCAACGAGGAAGAAAATCGGTTGCAGCTTCTTTTCGATGAAAAGCCAAGCGAGGAACAGCGGAACAAGCTGAAAAGCTGGGGTTTTCGCTGGTCGCCCTCTAATAAGGCATGGCAGAGGCAATTAAACGACCATGCGATTTATGCGGCCGGACAGATTGATTTTATCAAGCCCCTTGACGGCCGGACACCCCGTGAAATTCAGCCAAAACCGAAACACAAGGACGAGCAGGAACGCTAACGGGAGGTGCAGACTTTGGAAGTAAAGATCAATCGTGAAATACGCAATTATACGGAATCCGTTTTTTTCGGATTGTCTCTGCGGCAATTTATTTTCGCTATTTTAGCGGTTGCTGTCGCCGTGGGGTTGTATTTTCTCTTAAAGCCCTATGTTGGGACGGAAACCGTGAGTTGGGTTTGTATTCTCGGTGCGGCGCCGTTCGCCGCTATGGGATTTGTGACCTATCACGGAATGAAAGCCGAACAGTTTTTATGGGCGTGGCTGCGTTCTGAAATGCTGGAACCACGGGAAATCCGTTTTGAGCCGGTCAATTACTATTATGAAATGCTCAAACCGATTATCGAAAAACACGAAAGGGAGGGTTAAGCCAATATGATGAAAACATTAAAGCAAGCGTTTACGCAGGACAAGGAACGATACCGTGTCCCCCGCAAGGTGCAGGACGTTATCCCCATCCGGCGTATCTGGGAGGACGGGATTTTTCAGGTCGGCAACCGTTTCGCAAAGACGTATAAATTTTCGGATATAAACTATCTCGTCGCAAGCCCCGAAGATAAAAAATCAATGTTCCTGACCTATTCCGAGCTTCTCAACAGCTTTGACAGCGGAGCGACAACAAAAATTACGATCAACAACCGCAGGCTGAACCGCAAAGATTTTGAACAGGAAATTCTATTGCCTATGCGGGAGGACGGCTTGGACCGATACCGCCGTGAATACAACGATGTGCTGCTTGCAAAAGCAACGGCCGGCAACGGTATTATGCAGGAAAAATATATCACGATCTCCATAATAAAAAAGGATATAGAGCAGGCCCGGTCCTACTTTGCCCGTGTGGGTTCGGATTTGACTTCCCACTTTGCCGCCCTTGGCTCCAAATGTACCGAACTGGGCGCTACCGATAAGCTGCGAGTGCTTCACGACTTCTATCGCCCCGGCGAGGAAGCCGTTTTTCATTTTGACGCCAAAGAAATGATGAAACGAGGACACGATTTTAAGGACTATATCTGCCCTGACAGCGTGGAAAAGCACAGCGATTATCTAAAGCTCGGCGAGAAATACGCAAGGGTTATCTTCTTGAAAGATTACGCTTCGTATGTAAAGGACGATATGGTTACGGAACTTACCGACATTGACCGAAATATGATGCTGTCGATTGACGTTATTCCTGTGCCGACCGACGAGGCGGTGCGTGAGGTCGAACGAATCCTGTTAGGGATTGAAACGAATATTACCAACTGGCAAAGACGGCAGAACGCCAATCAAAATTTTTCTTCCATCGTTCCGTATGATATGGAGCAGCAGCGAAGCGAGCTCCGGGAATTTCTGAATGATCTGACGACAAGAGATCAGCGAATGATGTTTGCCGTGATTACGCTGCTTCACGTCGCCGACACCAAAGAACAGCTTGACAGCGACACCGAGGCGATTTTGGCAACTGCCCGAAAACATATGTGCCAGCTTGCCGTGATGAAGTACCAGCAGCTTGACGGACTGAATACGGCTCTCCCGATTGGCCTGCGGAAAATCAATACCCTGCGCACCTTAACGACCGAAAGCCTTGCGGTGTTTATGCCGTTTAAGGTTCAGGAGATTCGGGAGCCGGGAGGTATCTTCTTTGGAGAAAATGCCATCTCCCACAATCTGATTCTCTGCAATATGTCAAACCTTTTGAATCAGTCGATGTTCCTGCTCGGAATCCCCGGCTCCGGCAAGTCGTTTTTTGCCAAACTGCTCATTATCTTTCTGGCGCTTGCCACCGAGGACGATATTATCATCTGCGACCCGGAGGGAGAATACACGCCGCTTGTGCAGGCCATCGGAAAGGACACTTCGGTGATTCATATTGCGGCGGGCGGCCGTGACCGTATCAACGCTATGGATATGGTCGAGGGCTACGGCGACAACAACCCGATTGTCGATAAAGCGCAGTTTATTATGTCGCTGGTGGAACAGATCGACCCAAACGGCGTAGGCGCTCATCATAAATCCATTATCGACCGTTGTACCGACGCTGTTTACAGGGAGCAGGCGCAGACCGGCAAAGTTCCTACGCTCTGCACTCTGCGTGAAAAGCTGCTGGAACAGCCCGAACAGGAGGCGCACGACCTCGCCCTTGCTTTGGAGCTGTTCACTTCCGGCTCTCTTGACGTATTTGCCCACGAAACCAACGTAGATACTTCGAGCCGCATTATCTCCTATGATATTCACGACCTCGGCGCACAGTTAAAGCCTGCCGGACTTCTGACGATCACCGACGCTATGCTCAACCGTGTTACGACAAACTGGAAAAAGGGAAAGCGTACCCATCTGTTTATCGACGAGTTCCACGTTGTTTATGAAAATGAATACAGCGCCAACTTTTTCAATTCGGCGTGGCGGCAGTTCCGTAAAAGGAACACCCACCCCTGCGCTATTACGCAGAATGTCGAATATTTGCTGGATTCGGTGCAGGCAAGCACGATGTTATCCAACTCGGAATTTGTGGTGATGTTGAATCAGGCGGCTTCTGACCGCGCCAAACTTGCCGAGCTTTTGAATATCTCCACCGAGCAGATGAGCTATATCACCAATGCGGACGCAGGCTGCGGCTTGATGAAATACGGCGCTTCTCTTGTCCCGTTCGTGAATAAGTTTCCCAAAAACACCGAGCTTTACAGGCTCATTACCACCAAGCCCGGTGAGGGCGTTATGGGAGGTGCCGTAAATGGAATCTCAAACAATTAGTTTGAACGTCCACCCGCAAATCCTCGATTTATACGAAGTGTTGGAGAAAAACGGGCTGCACAAGCAGAAAGAGGACGTACAATCTCTTGTGGGATATGTCGAGAGTATGGAATACAATCTGTCCGTGATGATGAATGAAATTCAGGAAATGCACGCAGAAGTAAAACGCCTGCACGACCGGGGAATCCGTAATCAATGCGGCAAGATCATTGCAAAGGCAGAAGATAAAATCCATCAGGCTAAAACAATGGTCTCCGTTATAAAGGTACGGCTGATCGACGCCGCCGGAAATGCGGTGAAAACCTGTAAGGAAAAAGGAAAATCGGCGCTGATACGGGCGGTGGAAGCTATGCGGGTTTCCACCGTCCTTTCCAAAATCAAAAGCGGATTTTCTCATATGTCGCAGTCTATGCGCCAAAGCGCCGGTCAGATTGACGTAATTCGCGGGGAACTGCACGAAGTCGGCGGGCATATGAAAAACGCAGGCCGCGCCCTTTTAGGCAGATCGGCGAAACAGGCCGGTAATCTGGAAGCGGACAAAGGCCTGCTTGCCAAACTGCGGGGCTTTCTGGAAGCCTGCGGAGACAAGTTTTCCAAAATGGAGCGAAGTGCGGATAGGCTGATTGATAAAATCCAGCAAAACGAAAAACAGGCAAAGCAAAAACAGTCGGTAAAATCTGATCTGCACCAGCTTAAAACGCAGCGCCTTGAAAAATCCAAAGCGCCGGTTATCAAAGAGCAGGCGAGATAAAACAGGAGGACGATCTATGAAAATAAAACTGATACTTGCGGGGGCGGCGTTTTGCGCCGCCCTTTTCCTTTTCTCCGGCTTTATGCTCTGCCGGCAGTATCTTGATGACAAAAAGAGCGCCGAAACCTTTGAAACCATTTCTGCATTGGTCGAGGAAGAAACGCCGGAGGCTGCCCCGCAGGAATCCGAAACCGAAACCACAATACAAACCGCCTATGAGAAATATGCGGCGGTATACGAACAGAACACCGATTTTGTGGGCTGGATTTCCATTGAGGGAACAAATATCGACTATCCCGTTATGCAGACCATCGACGAACCGAATTACTATCTGAAACGGGGGTTTGACAAGCAGTACAGCGCCTACGGCGTTCCCTATGTGCAGGAAAACTGCGACCTCGGAATTTCCGACAACTGCGTGATTTACGGCCATCATATGAGCAACGGCTCGATGTTCTCCGATCTCTGCAAATATGCCGATGAAGATTTTTACCGGGAACACAAAATTATCCGTTTCGATACTCTTTCCGGTTTCGGAGAATATGAAGTGATCGCAGCGTTCAAAACCACCGCCTATTCAGAACAGGGATTCAAGTATTATCATTTTACCCTTGCCGATTCTGCGGAGGACTTTGACGCCTATATCTCCAAATGTAAGGAACTTTCTATCTATGATACGGGCGTGGGCGCCGAATACGGCGACAAACTGATTACGCTTTCCACCTGCGAATACAGCAGGACAAACGGCAGAATGGTCGTCGTAGCAAAACAGGTCGCCGCCCCTGACGGGGAGGTGGGTGATAATGCCTGATATAAAGACGAGAGATGTTGTAAAAGGTACGGTCAAGGCAATCGACAAATCGGCGATTGCCGCCGAACGAATGAAAGACGCCTATATCCGTACCAAAGACAAAGCGGAACAAGGTCTCTATTCTGCGGATAATTCACCGAATGAATACGCCGCAGACCGTATCACGAGAGGCGCCGAGAGCGCCGCCCGTGAAGCCGTCCATCAATTTGACAAGCAAGGCCGCCGTGGGGTTCGCACGACCAAAGAGAACATCTCCAAAGCGAAAGAACACTTCCGGCAGAAAAAAGCGGACATTCCGAAAAAGCAGGCGCAGAAGAAAACCGCAAACGGGCTGCGCCACTCTGCCGATACCGCTAAAAAATCCATCAAGACGCTTGAGCGCAGCGGAAAGAATATCAAGCAGACGGCGAAATCCACAGGAAAGGTTACGATTAAATCAGCAAAGGGTTCGGTGAAAACAGCGCAGAAAACCATTAAGACCGCCGAACAAACCGCGAAAACTGCCATCAAGACCACACAGCAGGCGGCCAAGGTAGCCCAAAAGACAGCGCAAGCCACAGCGAGAGCAGCGAGGGCGGCGGCTCACGCTGCCCGTGCCGCCGCCAAAGCCGCCGTAGTTACCGCAAAAGCGGTTGCCAAAGCCATAGCCCTTGCGGTCAAGGCGATTATCGCCGGGACAAAGGCGCTGATTGCCGCCATCGCTGCCGGTGGCTGGATTGCCGTTTTAGTAATTATCATCATTTGTTTAATTGCTTTGCTGATCGGCTCCTGCTTCGGTATTTTCTTTTCGAGCGAGGACAGTGGTTCAGGGTATACGATGCAGAACGTCGTTCAGGAGATCAATGCCGATTATCAAACACAGATTGACACCACAAAGGCGAATATCTCCTATGACGTTTTGGAAATGTCCGGCTCCCGTGCCGTCTGGCCGGAAGTGCTTTCTGTCTATGCGGTCAAAACCACTACCGACCCCGATAACGCACAGGAGGTCGTCACAATAGACGATTCAAAGAAAGCCATTCTCAAAGATATTTTCTGGCAGATGAATGAAATATCTTCACGAACCGAAACCAAGACCGAGGAAGTTGTCACCGAAACCGATGACGGTCACGGCAATATTGTTGAAACAGTTACTACTGTAACTCGCACCTATTTGTATATCACGGTGAAACATAAGACCGCCGAAGATATGGCGAATCAGTACGGGTTTAATGAAGATCAGCGAGAACAGCTTGCCGAATTACTTGCTGAAGAAAACCGCAGTATGTGGAGCTCGGTTCTATACGGTATTTATACCGAGGACGGCGAAATTGTTTCTGTCGCTTTGTCGCAGATCGGCAATGTCGGCGGCGAACCTTATTGGTCGTGGTACGGTTTTTCAAGCCGTGTAGAATGGTGTGCTTGTTTTGTCTCGTGGGCGGCAAACGAGTGCGGTTATATCGACGCCGGTATTATTCCGAAGTTTGCGGGCTGTATTCAAGGCTCTAATTGGTTCAAGGAACGTGGGCTTTGGCAGGACGGCAGCTTTACCCCGTCCGCAGGCCAGATCATTTTCTTTGACTGGGAAGGCGACGGTCTAACCGACCATGTTGGAATTGTCGAGCGTGTCGAAAACGGTACGGTCTACACCGTCGAAGGCAATTCAGGCGACGAGTGCCGGCAGAACAGCTACCCCATCGGCAGCAGCGTGATTTATGGTTACGGCTGTCCGGCTTATTAACAAAGTGCAAAAGAATACCAGAGGTTTATTCCTCTGGTTCTTTTGCTTTACATATCGCTTTGGCCGTTCCCTCAATAATCGTGAGTTCTTTATCTCCGAATGTATCGAGGATTGAATCAATCTGTCGGCGTAAAGTTGTTTTCTCCGTCTGCTTATCTGAAAATATGTACTGGTCCACCGATATATCAAACATCGTAACAAGACGGATAAACAACGGAAAGCTCGGATATTGCCCCTCGTTCTCAATAGACTGTATATGTCTTGGGGCAACATCAAGAATTTCCGCTAACTGCTCCCTCGTCATTTCCTTTGCTTCACGGGCTTTTTTAATAGCTTGTCCCAATGCCATAAAGTCAAATGTTTCACTCATTCACTCACCGCCTATGCTTGTTAGAATTGATACATCTATTATACAGAGACGATAGTTCCTATAAAACGATGTGTAATTTCTTGTATTGAGAGATTTAATGTCTTATGTATAGAAATGGCGGTTCAATTTGCACAGTTGATATTGTTCGTTTGACCGACTATAATATGAGTATTAGTGAATATGGGAGGTCAACTATGTTTGATTATATGACAGTGCAGGAAGCCGCAAAATTATGGGAATTATCTGAACGCCGGGTACAGAAACTATGTAAAGAAAATCGTATTGATGGCGCTATAAATTTGAGCCGCATATGGCTGATTCCGAAAGCGGCTCAAAAACCTGTGGACGCAAGAAGAAAAGAAAACAAAAAAGGTTCACTGTAACATTTCACGGACATTTGCCTGATATACTACCTATAAAAAGTAAAGGAAATGAGGATATGAAACACATTTTAGTTGTTGAGGACGACAGCTTTTTGAATAAAATGCTTTCCTATAATTTGACAGCAGACGGTTATGAAATAACCTCTGTGCTGAACGCAAGAACGGCTGCGGAATCCCTGCGTTCACGAGAATTTGATTTAGTTCTGCTTGATATTAACCTGCCAGACGGGAACGGGTATGACTTATGCAAGCTGATTAAGCCGGAACACCCTGATACTATCGTGATTTTTCTGACTGCGAACGATCAGGAAAGCGACCAGATACGGGGCTATGAAGTAGGTGCGGTAGATTACATTACCAAGCCCTTTGTTATAGGAGCTTTGCAAAGAAAAATCAAAGCGATGTTTTCTATGCTGGAACATCATAAACCTGCAAGGGATATTTACGATGACGGCAGGTTATTTCTTGATTTTTCGGAGCAAACAGCTTCTTTGAACGGAAAACCTCTGACCCTCTCTCCAATGGAATATAAAATGCTGAATCTGTTTCGTAAAAATCCCAAACAGGTTTTGACCCGCGGACAGCTTTTAGAAAAACTATGGGACGTAGATGAGAAATTTGTCGATGAACATACGCTGACAACGACGATCAGCCGTATTCGCAGTAAAATTGAATCGGACGGCGGTACGCCCTACATTAAGACTATTTACGGTATGGGTTATCAGTGGACGGGAGGCGAAGCAAAATGAAAAACCTCTCTGTTAAGCGCCTGTTCCGATGGATTTGCATAGGGACGTTGCTTTCTATGGTAATCATTACCCTTGCCCTATTTGTAATAACGCTTGAAATTGCAGTATTAGCAGCCGGAGGAGCACTCATTCTTTGTGCTCTCATATGGTTTTTTATACTTACACAGACTTTTGCAAAACTGCTCTCCCTATTTACTTCTGACTTATGCCAAACGCTGGATAATATGATTGACGGTGACAAAGAACCCAAACGGGTGGACGACAGCGAAACCCTCTTTGCTCGTATCAGCCACCGCCTAACCCGTCTTTATCAGATCATGCAGGAGAACCGACGCAAAGTTAATGAAGAACGGCAGGAATTACAAACCCTTGTATCAGACATTTCCCATCAGGTAAAAACGCCGGTTAGCAATCTAAAAATGGTAACGGACACTTTGCTCACGAGGTCGGTTTCTGAAGCAGAACGCACCGACTTTATCCGTGGAATCCGGGTACAAACGGACAAACTGGATTTTCTCTTTCAGGCTCTTGTTAAGACTTCACGACTGGAAACCGGCGTAATATGCTTGGAGAAGAAAACAGGACGAATATATGATACCGTGGCACAAGCTATGAGTGGAATTGTTTATGCCGCCGAGAATAAACAGATTGGCGTTTCGGTAGATTGCCCTGAAGATCTGACGGTCGCTCACGACAGCAAATGGACGGCCGAAGCCCTTTTTAATTTATTGGATAATGCCGTAAAGTACACACCCGCAGGCGGTAAAATCGACGTGATCGTAGAACAATGGGAAATGTATCTCGAAATAAAAGTAACCGATACCGGCAAAGGAATTTCCGAAAGCAATCAAGCCGCTATCTTCCGCCGCTTCTATCGGGAGGAAGAAGTACATGAACAACCGGGCGTTGGTATTGGTTTGTATTTGGCTCGTGAGATTATCACACAGCAAGGCGGTTACATCAAAGTGGTATCAGAATCAGGGAAAGGCTCTGCCTTTTCTATTATGCTTCCTTTACGTTAAGCTGATAGCGGACAGCTTCAAAATGCTGTCCGCCACAATTTTAGGGAAATGTCCGAACGTTGTAACATTTTACCCCGATTTTCATTAAAATTTTTGAGCCGCTGTAACATTTCGCGGACATTTGGGCTTTACAATATCCTTATCAACCAGAAAGGAAGTGTGTTATATGATTGAACAAAAACAGTATGTTTGCCCGTGGTGCGGGGGCAAAGATGTTGTTGAGGGGATTCAATCCACTTATGCAAAAGTTCAGCCAAATAAAACTTTGACACTTAAAGGCGAAAATTTGGTTCATGTAATTTGTAAAAATTGTGGTACGGTAGTTCGCTCTTATGTAAAAAACCCTCAAGTTCTTGAATAAGGCAGAATGGGGCTGTCGCACTAATCACTTAGTATGACAGCTCCATTACACTGATTATGTTAATCGGTTTACTGGTATATGATTACTATTCATAAATCAACGAAGATGAACGAATAACAGTTGGCGACCACCGGCGCAACAGCGTTCCGCATTTACAACAAGCAAAGAAAGGATTGAATTTTATGAGCATTTTACAGACGATTGATCTGAAAAAATATTATGGCACGGAGCCGAACATTACCCACGCTCTGGATGGAGTAAATTTTTCCGTAGACGAGGGCGAGTTTGTAGCGGTTGTAGGTACGTCCGGCAGTGGCAAATCTACCCTGCTGCACATGATGGGCGGGCTTGACACGCCTACAAGCGGAACCGTAATTGTCAGAGGCGAGGAATTGGCAAAAAAGAATGACGAACAGCTTACCATCTTTCGCCGTCGTAACATCGGCTTTATCTTTCAGAACTATAATCTCGTTCCCATTTTGAATGTGTATGAAAATATCGTGTTGCCGGTGGAACTGGACGGCGATACGGTAGATCAGCGTTTTATGGATAATGTTGTGAAAATGCTCGGACTGGATGACAAACTGAAAAATATGCCGAATAATCTTTCTGGCGGTCAGCAGCAGCGAGTAGCGATTGCGCGCGCCTTGATTACCAAACCGGCGATCATTCTTGCCGATGAACCTACCGGCAACCTTGACAGCAAGACCAGCGCCGACGTACTCGGTCTTATCAAACGTACCAGCGCCGAATTTCATCAGACCGTTGTAATGATAACCCACAACAACGATATTGCCCGCCTTGCTGATCGGATTGTCCGCATTGAGGACGGAAAAATTGCAGGTTAAGGAGGTGAAATTCTATGACATGGCCTTTTGAGAATGATACCAGCGCCGTTGTGAAACGCCTATCAAATAGAAATGTAGCAGCGAATCGAAAAAGAAATATATTTACTATTTTGACGATTGCGCTTGCGACTGCTCTATTATCCGCTATTATGCTTTATGGTTTCGGTGTACCACAAGAAACAAAAAACCTTAATAAAAATACCGCACAAATTGTTTTTCACGCTATTTCTGAACAACAAGGGCAAGCATTATATAATCAAGAAGAAATTGATTGGGTTGGAGAATTTGCCACTGTATTTGTTGAACA
Source organism: uncultured Clostridia bacterium (assembly GCA_944385895.1). Taxonomy (GTDB): domain Bacteria; phylum Bacillota; class Clostridia; order Oscillospirales; family QAKW01; genus RGIG9041. The sequence continues at coordinate 6,430 of CALWYZ010000003.1, read as the reverse complement.
GGTGAATAATACAACTGTTAATTTCACCTACGCAAATGCTGATATGCTGAAATCACAAAATATGTCTTATTCAGGAAGTTTGCCAACTGCGGAAGATGAAATTTTAGTGCAGGAATCCTTTTTGGATAGCTTGGGCTATTCAAATGAATTGGGGCAGACAATCAAAATTCCCTTTTCTGACGGGACTACTCACGATTTCAAATTAACAGGAATCTTAAAAATTGAATCAGGCGATATTGGACTCTATACAGCCATTATATCAAAAGAGTTAGTTAAACAGCAGTACGGAAATAATGCTGCGTTTGATTTCTATATAGGATTGAAAAGCGCCCAACGAATCAGCGAAGAAGAAGCCACCGATTACGCAAACACTCTGGCAAGGCAATTACAAATTCCCGACGACAGCGTTATTGTGCGTTCCAACTTTTTTAATATTAGGGAAAGCGGCGGCGGAACTGATCTGACCTTTTATTTCTTGATCGGCTTTATAACTTTCGTTGGCTCCGGTATTGTTATTTATTCGATTTTTTATATTTCAGTAGCAAGCAATATCCGTAATTACGGGCAGCTTCGCACTATTGGAACGACCAAACGGCAAATCAAAAAGATGGTTTATCGAGAGGGAAAATTACTCGCCGCTATTGGTATTCCCATAGGTTTAATTGTCGGAAACATTATTGGATATTTTTTGATTCCGGACGGTTGGTATTGGCTGACGGCTTTATGTGTAACGATTGGGGTTGGGCTTTTCGCTTTCATCATTGTAATGTTTTCCATTCGTACACCTGTAAAAAAAGCAGCTACGGTATCTCCTATGGAAGCATTGCGATATTCGGATTATCAAGGGCAGCTTAAACAAAGCTCTGTACTGCACCGCAAAATATCGCCTCTATCCCTTGCAAAAATGAATTTGTCCAGACAGAAAGCAAAATCTACGCTGACAATACTTTCGCTTTCACTTGGCGGGGTTTTGGTGGTGCTGATCTCAACGATGTTATTTTCATATAACGGTCTCGCAGAAGCCCAAAGCAGGGATTTTCCCGTCGGGGAATTTAACATTGAACTCAATGCAAATCAATCGTGGGACACCGCCGATGTTTCTTTAGCTGGATTACAGCAAAAGGATTTGATGAACGATGATTTTATAAATGCAGTAGAATCTATTGATGGCGTTACAGAAACCAAACGCTGGTACTACACGGACGCGGAATATCATGTGAATGGTTACAATAACGACTGGATTCAAGGATTTGCAAAAGAAGATGTTTCCGCATTGGAGGACAACTTAATTGCTGGAACCGTTGATTACGATGAATTAGTATCGCAAAATGGCATAATTCTCATAAATGATACAGCGAAAAATTTATCGCTATCTGCACAGCTCGACGATGTTGTAGAAGTTGATTTTCTAACGAAGTCGGGACAGACAATGACCCAAAATTATACGATTATGGGAATTGTCAGCGATTTCAGTCACCCGGCGTTTGATATGTGTTTTGCTATGCCGACGGAGCTTATGAATGAAGTCTGCGGAATGGATTGTACTGGAACTGTATCGGTAACGACTGAAACGGATAAATCTGATACGATTGAAGCTGCATTATATCAACTCATAGACGGGAATAGCGATTTTGTTTTAGACACCTTGGAGGAAAGCGTTGCCTACTATAATACGAATCAGCACACCGTCTTTGGCGCAATGTTGATAGTAGCTATTGTGGTCGTATGTTTTTCTCTAATCAACCTTGTTAATACGACGATTACCAACTTTTTATCAAGAAAGCAAGAAATCGGTATGCTTCAGGCGATAGGTTTAAGCAAAAAGCAGTTAATCAAAATGCTGCGTTACGAGGGATTGCTATACTCACTCTTTGCTACGCTTGTAACATTAGTTTTAGGTACAGGGCTTGGTTTTATATGTGTGCAGGCGGCCAGATCAGCAAATCCGTACTTCTTCTATTCTTTCCCGTGGCCGGTAATATTGCTATATTTGGCGATTCTTCTGATCGTTCAGATGATATTGATTTCTTATACTACCGGCAGCCTGAAAAAGCATTCTCTTGTAGAACAAATCAGAGTGACAGAATAACCTTTGATTTTTGGAACCGGGACGGTTTGCAACCGTCCCGGTTCTTTTTCTATGGCAATATTTTTTCAAATGTCCGCGTTTTGTAACATTTCAGCCTGTTTTTCTGTCGAAACTTGGGATTGCACGGACATTTCTGTGACATTTATATTGTACGATTTCAGCATAAATCGCTAAAAGGCTCATATGCAGGAGGTGTTCCGATGAAATCCATTTTACTCGTAGACGACGACGGTCTATTTCGGAAATAAGTGGCAGATTTGATAAAAAAACAAGGTATCTCTGTCTTGGAAGCCGATGGCGTAATATCGGCAAAACAATTTCTCGAAACTCAAAATGTGGACGTAATATGTTCTGATATGAATATGGGAGATGGCACTGGTTTGGAACTTTATAAACAAGTTCATCTCAAATATCCTCAAATTGGTTTTATCTTACTCACAAACGACGTGAGATTTTCTGTGCAAAATCAAGCTGACTTATATAATATCCCACTTATATCAAAGTCTACAAGTGATTTAATTGCGAGGATTATTGAAATGATAAACGCTTGATTACAGTAATCGGTTAGCGCAGAGCATATAACCCAAAGTGTAACCCCGCCAATAAAAAAAACGAGGTTTTGGCGGGGTGTATCGTCACGCTTACCTAATCCCTCCAACCCGTTTTGAGTTTGGAGGGATTTTTATGTGCTGGTCCGCTGTGACCGCCCTGCTGCTTATCCGAAGCAGCAATTACTTACATAGCGCCACGTAGTCGTGGAGATAATTTGTTAAAAAAATCCTTGGATGTTCGTGGCATTCTTATGCTCCAAAAGTAGAACTCAAATCTCTACATAATAGAGTTTGTTTTTCCCATATCCGCAATGGCTTGACGGTCTTTGCGGATTTTTTTGCGTCGTTTTTTGTCAGAACGCAGGACAAGCCTGCTTTTGGCGTTGGCTGTCGTAGCCCCCCGACAATCTGAATTTTTCTCAAAATTCAGATTGATCGGAGGTAAACGACTATGGACGAGAAACGTCCAAAACGAAGAAAAGACAAATATAACCCCTACACCCTTACCAAAATCAAGGACAAGCATATTCTTTCCTTTCGGGACGGACAAGGGGTATTACAGGAAATCACGATAGATAGAGAGCTATTCGAGCTTCTGGACCGCTTTGAACTGGACGACCTTTCTTTTCTCAACGAGGTAGATCGGCATTACGAACATTCGGAGCTCACTGAAATCTCTCTTTATAACCGTGCGGCCGCACTCCCCGAATCCGTGGAGGACGCCGTTTTGAGAAATCTTCAATATGAAGCCCTGTATAACGCCATTCGGAAACTGCCCGAAGCACAAAGGCGCAGGCTTATATTGTACTACTTCGGAGGGCTTACATACGCCCAAATTGCAGATATGGAGGGGTGCAAATATCAGACGGTACAGGAATCCATCTATGCCGCCTTGAAAAATCTAAAAAATTTTTTGAAATAGACCCTGTGTTTTAGACTTTGAGTGAGGAAACAGGTGGAGAGGTAAAAGTCTCTGCCTGTTTTCTGCTTTGTGCGGTGAATGGGCTTGTCCTTTGACAACTAAATACCCATTCATCAAGCACATTCCTATTGCTATTGTGATGAGCATAAGCCACATTAGCGGCTGCGCCACGATCTGCGGAAATCAAAAGCAACGAGATTACACTTTATGATTTGGTCTTTGGCTTTTTGTTTTCCGACAAGGAGCGAGAACCAGCCGGCTATCAATATCGGGCGGCTCCCGATACGGCGACGACAGGCAATAGGGCTAACGATACTCCTGTTTAGTCACAGGTCGAGCGTGATAAAACCGTCGCAACCAATGAGGGCAGCCGGTAGAGAACCTACCGGGGGTGAGATTCCCGTGGAGCTGGTAAGCCGCCAGCCGCTTGATGACTTCCCGAAACAAAGAACAATCCGGGGTGTCGAGGACAAATAGGATTGTCTGAAAATACAAGGTCAAACGGTTGGACGGGTCTTTGAAACGTGGATATGTTTGCATTTCCCCGACCTTAATTCTGTTCTCCGTTTGACCTCTACATAGGCGGCATACCGCCTAAAAATTCAAGGGAGGTCTTAATATTATGAACCGCACATATTTAAGGGGCGATATGTATTATGCTGATTTAGGCCACGGTATCGGCTCGGAGCAGGAGGGCTATCGCCCCGTTGTTATTATTCAAAACGATGTAGGCAACAAACACAGCCCTACGGTAATAATCGCTTCTATCACAAGCAAAAAGGACGCCAAGCCGAAATTACCTACTCACTATTATATCGGTATAGAAGCCGGTCTGGAACTCCCCTCTATCGTTCTTTTGGAGCAGCTACGCACCGTTGATAAACGTCGGTTGAATGAGTTTATCGGCCATCTGCCCGAAAAGCATATACAGGGTATCAACCACGCTCTGGCTGTCAGTATCGGTCTGATCGACAGCGTACCGAAAAAGTTAATCCTTTGCCTTTGCAGCACCTGTGCCAACAATTTTTATGGTTCAGGTGCTTTTGCTTTGCGGCGGGTCGACCCGGCACAAACCGAAAAAGATACCTGCACTTATTGCAACAGCAGAAAGGGCTTTGATTATGAGGTCATTCCAAAGGCCAGATAGGAGGGGCAATGAAATCACAGGAAGCATACCAACTTGTGTTTTGCGATTATCCCGATATTGTGAATGTGGAACAGATGTGTGAAATGTTGGGCGGTATCAGTCAAAAGACTGCATACCGCCTTTTGAAAAATGGGACAATCAAAAGTTTTGTGGTTGGCCGCCGCTATCGCATACCGAAAATCTGCATTTTTGAATATTTGGAAATTATAGATAAATCTCCTGCGTAGAACCTCGTTTGCACATTTGGCCGATAGGGTTCTATCTGCTATAATGATTCTGTCAATGGCAGATGAATCTATGCTGCACCAAACAAAGGAGGTCATTTTATGGTTGCAGGACATCTGCGTGAAAAAAGAGGCTACTTTCACATTGTATTGAGCTATACGGACGAAAACGGCAAAAGGCAAACCCCGTCAAAAACGACCGGGCTGCCAGTTAAGGGCAATAAAAAGCGTGCAGAGGCAATGCTTATGGAAGCCCGCCAAAGCAAAGAACTTGAACTGAAAAAGCTGCAAGAAGAAAAAGAAGCAAAGGAGAACGATACACCGCAAAATCCGAATCCACAAGACGAAGCAAAAATACCGTTTACAACCTTTATGCTCGACTGGCTGGAGATGATGAAGCCCAATTTGGATAAACCGACCTACGCTTCTTATTCGTTCTGTATCAAAAGCAAAATTGTCGTATACTTTGACGAGTTCTTTCCGGGGCTTGCTTTATGTGATTTGACGCCGAAGCATATACAGGACTATTACACCTACGAAATGAAAGAAAGAAAGGTATCGGCAAACACGGTCATTCACCGCCACGCCAATATTCACAAGGCACTGAAATACGCCGTAAAAATCGGCTTGATTAACAGCAATCCGTCCGATCGGATTGAACGGCCGAAGAAAGAAAAATTCGTCGGCAGTATTTATAATCAAGAGGAACTTGAACAACTATTTGAAGTTGTCAAAGGCGACCCGATAGAGCTTGCCGTTATTCTCGGCGCTTTCTATGGCCTGCGTCGCAGCGAAGTCGTGGGGCTGAAATGGAATGCGATTGACTTTAAGCAGAAAACCATCACGATTCGTCATACTGTTACCCAAGTGACCCTCGACGGCAAAAGCCAGATCATTCAGAAAGACAGAACCAAGACGAAATCCAGCTACCGTTCGCTGCCGCTTATCCCGCCGTTCGAGGAATTGCTTTACCGCCTGAAAGCACAACAGGAGATGAATCGGAAAATGTGCGGAAAAGGCTACTGCAACGATTTCAGGGAATATATCTATGTCAATGAGATTGGAGAGCTTATCAAACCGGGCTACATCACACAGCACTTTCCGTTGGTTCTCAAAAAGAATGGCTTGCGGAAAATCCGATTTCACGACCTACGCCATAGTTGTGCGAGCTTGCTTTACGCAAATGGGGTAAGCCTGAAAGAGATTCAGGAATGGTTGGGACACAGTGATATTTCAACAACCTCGAATATCTACACCCACCTTGATTTTTCTTCAAAGATTGCTTCGGCAAATGCGATTATTTCCGTTTTCCCTACGGAATGAGCAAAAATGTCCCCCCCCAAAAACAGCCCGAAAATAGGAGGGACATTTCAAAAAAAGAAAGTCCCCCGCAATTTGCGAGGGACAGAGTAAAAAAGGAAAAGCCCGCAAACCCTTGATATTACTGGGCTTGCGAGCCATTGATTTCTGGTGCCGGTGGTGGGACTCGAACCCACA
>CALWYZ010000002.1 GCA_944385895.1 uncultured Clostridia bacterium | reverse complement strand
AAAGCCCGCAAACCCTTGATATTACTGGGCTTGCGAGCCATTGATTTCTGGTGCCGGTGGTGGGACTCGAACCCACACACCCTTGCGGATAACAGATTTTGAGTCTGTCTCGTCTGCCAATTCCGACACACCGGCATTTATATTTTTAAGTCTTACTCCCGATGTCCTATCCGAGAAATCGGAGGGACATCGTGGAGGGACATTAAAAACCATTTACATATTGAGTTGTCAAAGACCTTGATAAATCAAGGGTTTCCGCCACAGTGGTATGAAACGGCGAAGTAGATTTTGAGTCCGTCACGTCTGCCAATTCCATCACACCGGCTAATATATTCCGGCTTTTGACAAACGACTTATTATCGCTTGTCAAAAGCCAAAATAAAACTACAAATAATGTATTGATTATAACTTAAAGAGAAGAAAATTTCAATAGTGTTTTTAAAATTATTTGCTTGTTTCAATAAAGATATTATAAAGATCCATCGGAAACGGCTTTTTAATTTTCAAAGCCTCCTGGACATCAAAATTGACAAGTTCACCCTTCTGTATACCACAGACTTTATTACTATAACCGTTTGCGATCAGCTCTACTGCATAATGACCAATTTTGGTCGCATTCACTCTATCGCTTGCAGTAGGTGAACCTCCGCGCTGCACATGACCAAGAACAGTAGCACGCGTAATTATTCCGGTATCTTTTTCAATCTGTTGAGCTATTTGCTCACTATGTCCTATTCCCTCTGCAACTATTACAATAAAATGGGTTTTTCCCGCAGCCTGAGAATCCTTTATCTTATTCAAGATATTCTCATATTTATACTCGACCTCAGGTATTGCTACAGCGGTTGCACCTGTAGAAATTGCAGAATAAAGTGCGATATATCCGGCATTTCTGCCCATAACCTCTACAACAGAGCACCTGTGATGTGATTCCATTGTATCTCTGAGACGGTCTACCATATCGATTACACAGTTGACAGCAGTATCAAAGCCTATTGTATATTCACTGATTCCTATATCATTATCAATAGTTCCGGGAACACCTATACACGGCACGCCCATTGCAGAAAGATCAGCAGCTCCTCTGAATGTGCCGTCACCGCCAATTGCAACAATTCCGTCTACTCCGTGCCGCTTACACATATTAACAGCTTTTTTTATTCCTTCGGGATATCTGAACTCTTCGCATCTTGCGGAATATAGGATAGTTCCGCCTCTATTTATTATTCTTGAAACGCTTGTATATCCTAAATCTATAAAGTCGCCTTCAATCAGTCCTTGGTATCCTCTGTTTATGCCAACCACTTTAATGCCCTTTGAAAGAGCGGTACGGGTAATTGCTCGAATTGCTGCATTCATGCCCGGCGCATCACCGCCGCTGGTAAGTACTCCTATTTTTTTTATTTCACAACTCACTCTTAAAACCTCCATAAATCCATTACAAATCATTTTACAATATGCTAATATAAAAATCAACTATTTTATAACAATATTTTCTTTGCCGAGTATAGATTCCAGTTCTTTTATAAGCGAAAATTCTAAGCTTACTGTAAGTTTATTTGCTGTTGTCAATGTTTTATCAGTATCAGAAAAATGTAAAACACATGTAGTATTTCCCGGATACTTTTGCAAAAGATCTAAAACCTTAAAATAAGTATGGGACTGCTTTGTAATAAAATTAAGATATAGCTTTTGACGGCGTTTAAGAATACTGTCCTTATTCAAAAACTTCAAAGATGAACATTTAATCTGATAAACCTCTTCATCCCTTGAGGACAACTCACCCTCCACCTCTACAAGTGCACCAATGTCGAGTTGAGACTTAATTATTTCAAAAGTGGACGGAAAAACCACAACATCAATATTGGATGTAATATCTTCAACAGAAACATATGCCATTTCTCTGAGCTGCTTTGTGGTTATTATTCTTACTGAATCTATCAGGCCCAATATCTTTATTCTGTGTTTAATTCTGTTATCTATATCAGATATGAGAGTATATTCTCCGCTTTTATATATTTCTTCATACTGCTTTAGCGGATGTTCAGAGATATACAGACCAAGACTGTCCTTTTCCATAGCAAGTTTTTTTGAAGCATCCAGCTCATCAAGCGGGTTGGAAAAATAATCGGGATTAAAATACGTCTCGTTCTCTGTATCAAAAAAACTAATCTGATTTTCCGATTCGTTTTTCTTAGTATTAATAACATCAGTCATGATTTTATCATACACCGAAAGCATATGCCTTCTCGAATATCCAAAGCAATCAAAAGCACCGCTTTTCACCAGATATTCAACTGCTCTGCGGTTTAGATCCTGACTGCCCATTCTAAAAATAAAATCTGCATAATCACTGAACTCACCATGAAGTTCACGTTCCTCGGTTATTTTTTCGGCAAGGCGTTTACCCACATTCTTAATAGCACTTAAACTATAATATATTGTGTTTTCTTCTGCATAAAAAATGTTTTTGCTTTTATTGATGTCAGGCGCGGCCACACAAATACCAAGCCTCTGGCTCTCTGTTATATATTCCTTGATTTTTGATATATTGCCTATAACACTTGTCAAAAGAGCAGCCATAAACATTGACGGGTAATTAGCCTTAAGAAACGCCGTGCGATATGCGATAACTGCATAGCCTGCAGCATGTGACTTATTAAATCCGTAGCTTGCAAACTCACTCATTTCCTCAAAAATAGATTCAGCTGTTTTCTTTGGTATATTATTTTTAACAGCCCCTTCAATAAACAAACCACGTTCGTTTTCCATAACAGAGTATTTCTTTTTACTCATGGCAGCCCTCAGCACATCGGCTCTGTCGTAAGTATAACCTGCAATATCTCGTGCTATCTGCATAACCTGTTCCTGATATACTATACATCCAAAAGTGTCACTGAGTATAGGTTTAAGCTTTTCTGTCTTATATACGATATTTTTTGGATCTTTACGGTTTTCAAGATATCTCGGTATTGATTCCATAGGTCCGGGTCTGTAAAGAGATATAGCCGCAATAATATCGTCAATACAGCGAGGCTTGAGTTTTGTCAGCATTTTACGCATACCGGGGCTTTCAAGCTGAAATACACCAAAAGTATTTCCTGAACTTAACATATCAAAAGTTTTTGAATCATCTAAAGGTATATTTTCAATTTTAAAATCCGGCTTAACAGATTGCACAAGCTTTACGGTTTTGTCAATAACCGTTATGTTTCTGAGCCCAAGAAAGTCGATTTTCAAAAGACCAAGCTGTTCAATTTCATTTTTTTGAAACTGAGTTACTATAATATCGTCATTTTTTGAAAGAGGTACATAATCACTTACCGGACCATTTGTTATAACTACACCGGCGGCGTGTGTAGAACCGTGTCGGGGGTAACCTTCGACTTTTAAAGCGGTATCTATTAATTTCCGCACTTCCTCTTTTTCATCGTATATTTTTTTTAGATCGTTATCTGTCTGTAACACGGATGATATTGTTGTTCCCGGTTTCAGCGGAAAATGCTTAGAAACAGTTTCAACAGTTGAATACGGTATTTCAAGCACCCGACCGACATCTTTTATAGCCGCGCGCGCCGCAAGAGTTCCGAAGGTAATTATTTGAGCAACGCTTTCCTTCCCGTATTTATCAATAACATAATTTAATACCTCTTGTCTTCTTTCAACACAGAAATCAATATCGATATCAGGCATCGACGCACGGCTGGGGTTTAAAAATCTCTCAAATATAAGACCGTATTTCATAGGATCTATATCGGTTATTTCCAAGCAGTATGAAACAAGAGATCCGGTTGCGCTTCCTCGTCCTGGTCCTACAGCTATACCATGCGATTTTGCATAGCACACAAAATCACTTACTATCAGGAAATAATCAGAGAAATTCATTGATTTTATAACTGACAGCTCATAATCAAGTCTTTTATTGTAAGCTTCAATGCTGCCATAACGCTTTTTCAGACCGTCATAGCAAAGATCTCTAAGATATTCGAAGCTGTCCACAGCCTGTCCCGATTCAAAGTGCGGTACATGCATATGTCCGAAATCAAGAGTGACATTGCACATATCAGCAATCTTTACTGTATTGGAAATAGCCTTAGGAACACTTGAAAAAAGTTGCTGCATTTCACCGAAAGACTTAATATAAAATTCGTCTGTTTTAAGTGCAGCGGTGTTTTCCTCATATATGCTTTTGTTCATGCTTATACACATAAGCACTTTTTGAATATATGCGTCAGGCTTATCAATATAATGTGCATCGTTTGTAGCAACAAGTTCAATTCCCGTTTGTTGTGAGATTTTGATAAGTCCGCTGACGACCGTTTCATCCTCTTCGAGAGAATGATTTTGAAGTTCAAGATAATAATCATCACCGAATATTTTACGGTATTCAAGAGCTTTAGAAACAGCATCATCATATTGCCCGTTCAATATTAAGCGCTGCACATCACCGGCAAGACATCCTGATAAAGCAATAATACCCCTTGAATATTGCGACAGCATCTGCATATCCGTACGGGGTTTATAATAGAAACCGTTGATAAACGCATCAGAAACTATTTTAAGTAAATTGGCGTATCCAGTATTATTTTTAGCAAGCAAAATCAGATGCCCATATTTTGTATCAATCCCTTGCTCTTTATACAGCCGCGAACGCGGCGCAACATATACCTCACAGCCTATTATAGGCTTAATGCCTTTTTCTCTGGCTTTTTTATAAAACTCCGCCACACCGTACATAACGCCATGGTCAGTTATTGCCACCGCATTCTGACCAAGACTTTTTACGCGTTCAAGCAATAAGTCAAGACGCGCAGCACCATCAAGCAAGCTGTATTCGGTATGAACATGCAGATGTACAAAATCATTCATTTATCAATCTCCGAGTTTCAAAGCAATTTCTGTAAGCTTATTAAGTCTTCTGCTCAGTCCGGAACGGCTGAACTTATTACCGCTTATTAAAACAAGTTCATTTAAAGATTTATCAGGATTTTCACAGCGAAGTCTTGCAGCCAGCATAAGATCACTGTCAAGCGAGTCTAAGCCTATCTTTTCCGATATTTTCTTTATGGCTTTGACCTGTTCAACAGATTTATTTATCGTCTTTTCAATATTATGTAGCTTTGTATTATTTACTCTGTTGCTGTAATTATTCATTTCCTTTTGAATTTTCATATCGATAAATGCAAACGCCGATTTTTTTGCTCCTATGCGGTATAAAAGCCGCTCTATTTCTTCGCTGTCTTTTATATACAGTACATAGTTGGATTTGCGCACAATTACCCTTACGGGAAAATTAAGACGCTGCATAAAATCTTTCATTGACATTGCAAGAGTATAATAAGGCGTTGAAATTTCAAAATGATAACTATTTTCTGGATTTGAAGTATATCCGCCGATAAGAAAAGCACCGCGTAAAAATGCGTCAGTACAACAGTCGTTTTCAGTTAATACTCCGCTGACTAAAAGATCTATTTTACCGTTGACAGTGATATATAAAATATCATAAAGCTTTTTCAAGGCGTCGCCTTTGATTTCCAAAGTATATAGATTAACCGTCTCATCTATAACAAAATATACACCCGCGACATTTTCGGCAAGCTCACTCAATAAATTTACTATCAGCACATTTTCTGTTGTGATTTTCAGTGAATCACTGCCGATATTTTGAGCAAACAACACCATACCGTAAAGCTGGGAAAGTTTGCAGCAATCATTCTTCAGCTTTATAGTACATAATTCGCATTTTGTGTCATAAGAAAAAGACATAACATCAATCCAATCTATTTATCTATATCTCTGTGAATAACAGTGACACTATAGCCTTTGGCCCTTAAATCTTCTCCCAATTTTAAAGCAAATGCCACACTTCTGTGTTTACCTCCGGTACAGCAAAAGCCAATTGTAAGATTGGTTTTCCCTTCATAGCAAAACTGAGGAAGCAGCATAGTAACAAGATCGATTATACGTCTGTAATATTCTTTTGCAGAATTAAAACCGAAAACATAATCATACACATCCGAATCCATTCCTGTCTGCTGTTTTAATTCGCTAATATAGAAAGGATTGGGAAGACAACGCACATCAAACTGCATGTCCACATCCAGCTGCGGACCATATTTCTGGCCAAATGATATTATTGTTATCTGAAGTGCTGTCTCGGAGCTGCTAAATTTCTGAACGATCTGATCGCGAAGATTTTTTGTCTTTAAAAAGGAAGTATCTATAACATAATCGGAAATAGCCCTTACAGATGAAAGCTTTTCTCTTTCCGCTTTTACAGCTCCGATAAGCGATCCTTCCGATTTAATTAGAGGATGACGGCGGCGAGTCTCTTTATATCTTTTTATCAGCGCTTCATCTGATGCTTCTAAAAACAGTATTTTAATATTCACGCCGCTTTGTCTGAACTTAATAATTTCATCAAATAGATCATTAAAAAGAATTCCTGTTCTCATATCAACGACCATTGCAAGACGATCAAATTTTGTGCCGGCGGAAGAGCATACTTCAATAAATTTTGAGATAAGAACAGGGGGCATATTATCAACACAGTTAAAGCCCAAGTCCTCAAATACGTTTACAGCCGCGGATTTGCCGGCACCGCTCATTCCGGTAATAATAACAATTTCCATAATTAATCCTCGATAAATTTAAGTTCACATTCCAACTTGACTCCGTATTTTTCCAGTACAGTGTCTTTTATAACGGATATAAGTTTTTTTACATCTTCCGATTTTGCATTATTAAAATTCACAATAAAGCCGCAGTGTTTGGTACTTACCATGGCACCTCCTACCTTATATCCCTTGAGTCCGCAGTCTTCTATCAGTTTGCCCGCATAATAGCCCTCCGGTCTTTTAAAAACTGAGCCTGCGCTTGGCATATCAAGAGGCTGTTTTGTCTTTCTCAGATTCTGCAACTGCTCAACAAGCTGCAAAGACGAATCAACATCACCTTTTTCAAGTTTTACAAATGTTTTTGTAATAACATACCGTCCGTCGGAAAAAAAAGAATGTCTGTAAGAAAAATCATGTTTATCTTTTTCAATAACACAGATGTTGCCTGTACTGTCAACATACTCGGTTTTTTCTACACATTGTGACATTTCTCCGCCGTACGCTCCGGCATTCATATACACAGCTCCGCCTACACTGCCCGGAATCCCGTAAGCAAATTCCATACCCTTATATCCATTATCAATAGTGTATTTTGAAGCTTTTGCGAGCATAACACCAGAACCAAAACTAAACAAGCCGTTTTCAAAACCGGTACTGTTCATCTTATCGGTCTTGATTATAAGTGATTTTATACCGCTCTCCGGAAATAATACATTAGAGCACTTGCCAAACGGCAAATACTTTATATTTCTTTCATTACAAAATTTTATTAATAATGATGTTTTATTTGCTGATTTCGGATAACAAATTATTTCTGCATTGCCTCCTATTTTAAAAGATGACAGCTCTTTTAAGGAAACATTCAGCCTGTATTCAATACCTTGATCAGTTAAAAACTCAGTTAAAACAGACATCAAAACAACTCCGCTCAAAAAAGTGACAGCTGGCTAGTCTTCGGAATACCGCCGAAAACGCCTGCGTTTTCAAACATCTCCATGACACTGGAGGATACTCCAGAACGTGTTCTGAACTCCTCCTGAGATATGTATGGTCCGCCCTGCCGTGATTTTACTATATTCTCAGCAGCACTGCCGCCCACACCGCTGAATACGGCAAACGGCATTCTTATTTTCCCGTTTTCTATTTTAAAATCAAATGCTTCAGATTTATATACATCTACAGGCAAAAACTCAATGCCGCGTGCCATTGCCTCAATCACTATCTGGTATGTTGTCACAGTTTCTGCATCTTTTTGTTTAAGCTTTCCCTGAGACCGCAGCTTATTTATAAGCTCGACAAGGTGATTTTTACCTTTCATCACATCTAAAGCATTAAAGCCGTCCGGTCTTACAGTAAAATATACCGTATAAAATTCAAGCGGCCGATTTATCTTATACCAGCCCAGCCTTAATGCAGAAATCACATATGCCGCGGCGTGCGCTTTAGGAAACATATATTTTATCTTCATACAAGAATCTATATACCAGTCCGGAACATCATGCTTTTTCATCTCTGAAATCATTTCTTCGGTAAGCAGTTTTGAAGCATTTCCTTTTCGAACGATTTCCATTATCTTAAACGCAAGACTGCTGTCAAGGCCCTTATGGATGAGATATACCATTATATTGTCACGCGTTCCTATAACCTGACTTATATCACATACGCCTTTTTTTATAAGTTCCTGTGCATTATCAGTCCATACATTTGTACCGTGCGAAAGACCGGATATCTGTAAAAGATCAGCAAAATTTTCAGGTCTTGCTTCTATCATCATCTGACGTACAAAATTAGTGCCCATTTCAGGAAGCGCAAGTGTTCCGGTTTCACAGTTGATATCCTCAGGTGTGACACCGAGCTTTTCAGGACTTGTAAAAAGTGTATATACATCTCTGTCGTTCATAGGAATATCTTCAAACTTCATATCCTGTATATCGTTGAGATATTTAAGCATGGTAGGAACGTCATGACCCAGTATATCAAGCTTTAAAATTGTATCATGCAAAGAATGGAAATCAAAATGGGTCGTCAAAATATCACTGTTCTGATCATCTGCAGGATGCTGAATAGGACAGAAATCGTAAACACTGTACTTCTTAGGGATTACCACCATACCGCCCGGATGCTGACCAGTTGTTCTTTTGACACCTATACAGCCTTCTACGAGTCTTTGTATCTCTGCCTTGTTACATACTGTTTCTTTGCTCTCAAGATATTTTTTAACAAAACCGTATGCCGTCTTGTCGGCGATCGTACCTATAGTTCCGGCTTTAAAAACATACCCCTCTCCAAATAACTCCTCAACATACTTGTGGGCCTTACTTTGATAAATCCCTGAAAAATTAAGATCGATATCAGGCACTTTATCACCTTTAAACCCAAGGAACGTCTCAAACGGTATATCGTGGCCGTCTGTTTTAAGACGAGTACCGCATACCGGACAGTCCTTATCCGGAAGATCAAAGCCGGAACCGACAGAACCATCATGGAAAAACTCGCTGTAACAGCATTTAGGGCAACGGTAATGCGGTACCAAAGGATTGACCTCTGAAATACCCAGCATAGATGCAACAAATGATGAGCCTACAGACCCACGCGAGCCGACAGAAAAACCGTCATCATTTGATTTTTTGACAAGTTTCTGAGCGATCATATACATTACGGAATAACCGTTGTTAATTATAGAATCCAGCTCTCTTGTAAGACGCTTTTCAACATATTCAGGTATCGGGTCACCGTAAAGCCTTTTACAGTTCGTTATAGCTATCTCTCTAAGCTCATCTTCGCAGCCTTCAAGCTCCGGAGCATGCATACCGTCCGGAATAGGTATAATAGGCTCTATCATATCAGCTATAAGATTGGTATTTTCAACTACAACTCTAAAAGCATCACTCTGTCCGAGATAAGAAAATTCTTCAAGCATTTCATCAGTAGTTTTAAAATACAGCGGAGGCTGAATGTCAGCATCGGTAAATCCCTGCCCAGCCATTAAAATTCTTCTGAAACATTCATCTTCTTTATTAAGAAAGTGAACATCGCCTGTCGCCACTACCGGCTTTTTGAGCTTATCAGCAATTTCGACTATTTTTTTATTTATTTGCTGCAACTGCTCCTGTGTTTTTACATATCCGTCACGTATGAGGTGCATATTATTGCCAAGCGGCTGAATTTCCATGAAATCATAAAACATGGCAGTATCGATACATTCATCAATACTGCTGTTTGCAAGAATCATCCTGTAAAGTTCTCCGGCTTCACAGGCGCTGCCTATAATAAGTCCATCACGCAAGTCGGAAATTTCACTGCGATACATCAGCGGTTTACGGTAAAAATGTTCTATCTCCGAATAAGTGACAAGTTTATACAAATTTTTCAGACCTGTTTTATTTTTTGCTAAAAGGATAATATGATATCTATTATTATCCTTTGATTTATAATCAAACTCAGGATTTTTATAGGCACTGCCTTTAATATTTACAACGCCTTTCTCACACAGCACTTGGAATATCTTGCTCAGCATTTTTGCATCATCGATTGCTCTGTGATGATTAAAATCAGAAAAGCCCAAATGTTCAGCTACAATGTCAAGCTTTACCTTTTTAAGCTCAGGGAAAGCCTTTCTGCAAAGCGGAACTGTATCTATCTGCTTATATTTGAATGTAAAATTGTTTTCTTTGCATGCCGCATTAATAAATGAGCAGTCAAACCCTGCATTATGAGCAACAAGAGTGGGATATTCACCGCAGAAATCAATAAAATCTTTCAATACATCGCCTATGACCGGAGCGTCTTTAACCATATCATCGGTAATTCCCGTAAGCTCAGTTATTTCCCGGGGAATAGGGATTTGCGGGTTGACAAAAGACTGAAATATATCGGTCACCCTGCCAGAACGGACACGACATGCTCCTATTTCGGTAATTCTGTCGTTATTTGAACTGAGACCTGTTGTCTCAATATCAAATACAATATATTCATCATGCAGACAATCATCTACAAGATAACCTTCTACACCGTAAATGAGCTTAATATTATTTTTTTGGGCTGCAGCTTGGGCAGAGGGATATGCCTGCAGACTGCCATGATCAGTAAGCGCAATAGCAGTATGTCCCCATGCCGCAGCAGTCTTTACATAATCACTTATATCGTTTGTGGCATCCATAGAAGACATATTAGTATGCAAATGCAGTTCAACTCGTTTCTGCTGGCAATTGTCGCTTCGCAAAGTCTTTTCCGCTTTTGCTATCGCATTTGCATTCAGTACATAATCTTCTTCATATTTATCGTATGTTATATCACCGCTAACCGCAATGCACTTTCCAGTTTTCAGCTCAGATTCTATATCACCCGCCTTGTCTGACGGCACAATCAATTTTACAATTATAGAATCGGTGGAATCATAGAGATAAATAAAACATCTAACACTTTTTTTATCAAATGTTGGTTTAGAATCATACTTAAATATCTGACCTACCACCATTACTGATGAAGTATATGTCAGATTAGAATTTTTAAGTGTCACAAAAGTGCCGGAAAGCCTTTTTCCGACAATCATTTTGTCATCAGTCAGTCTGAATGGTGTGGTTATGTTATAATTTGCTGCTTGCACCCCTACTGTATCAGTCTTTTTTTCATATTTACGATGTGATTCACTATGATTTGCAGGCGGCGGTATTATTACATTTTCACTTGTATAAAAGCTACTTTGCAAATAATTTTCCTCTTTGCCCGATGATAAAAATTCAACTGTATACTTGACATTATACCGTTCATATAACAGCTCGGAAATAGTTTTGCCTACTTTCATTTCGTTTAATATATCAACACCGCCGTGATGTACGGTAACAACTATTTTATTACTGTCTGTCTCAAATTCAGAATCATTTAAGAATCCGTTTGCAGCCGGATTGCGAGTTTTGATATCAAACAGAAGGTCTTTCCAGTGCTGACGACAAAATTCTACATTTTCAAATGAATATTTTGCATTAAACTCAGAAAGATCATATGCACACTTCACCTTGTTTGAAAATGACAGAAATGAATCAGGGCAAACATATTTTGTAAAAATTATGTCAACCTTGAGTACCCGATATTGCGTATTCGCAGCAACACGAGTCACCCTTGCGTCATTATAAAGTTTCAATTCATCATCATCAAATTTGCACCTATTAAACAATGTAAGCAGTTTTTTGTCAGCCATCTGTATTCCCTATATTTTATCTATTTCTTTCATAAATTCATCAAAAAGTTTTGAGTACGGAACTTTTTTCAAAATAACACCTTTTTTAAAAATCAAGCCCTCATCTTTGCCGCCGGCTATACCTATATCTGCCTCTTTAGCCTCTCCCGGACCATTCACAGCGCAGCCCATTACTGCAACCTTAATATTTTTTTTGCAGTCCTCAAGTGCAGTTTCTATTTTTTCCGCCAGAGGGATAAGATCTATTTGGCATCTGCCGCATGTGGGGCATGAAATAAACTGAACATGTGATTTACAAAGTCCCAACGCTTTCAGTATATCATATCCGGCTTTCACTTCATAAACAGGATCGGCAGTCAGTGAAACTCGAATGGTATCACCGATTCCATCAGCAAGAAGTGAACCAATTCCTATAGAATTTTTTACTATACCCATTCGCAGAGTACCCGCCTCAGTCACACCCAAATGAAGTGGATAATCACATCTCTCAGAAAGCTTACGATAGCCTGAAATCATTGTTTTTACATCAGAGGATTTTATTGATATAACTATATCGTGAAAATCAAATCTTTCAAGCAGTAAGACATGATAAAGAGCGCTTTCAACAAGTGCATCTGAGGTAGGGGCGCCATACTTAGCAAGCACATGCTTTTCAAGAGAACCGCCGTTAACACCGATACGGATCGGGACACCATTTGCCACACAGGCATTGGCAACAGCTCTGATTTTTTCATTGGAACCTATATTTCCGGGATTTATACGTATCTTATCTACGCCTGCCGCAATACATTCAAGCGCAAGCTTATAATCAAAATGTATATCTGCAACTACAGGTATTGATATATTATTTTTAAGAGCGTATACAGTTTTTACTGATTCCTTGTCAGGTATTGCAAGACGCACTATATGACAGCCTGCTTTTTCAAGAGCCTGTGCCTGCTTGATTGCACCCTCCGTGTCTTCACGACGGGTTGAAAGCATTGACTGAACATATATTTCACGCTTATCACCAAGCGTAAGATTTCCTATTTTTACGATTTTCAAAACACAATATCCTTTTAAAATAAATGAATAACATCTTTAACCGTAATAACCAGCATCAAAGTGAGCAACAGTATCAGACCTGCTGCATTTATAGAATACTCGATTTTTTGACTCATCGGCTTTCTGCGTATCGCCTCTATAGCAAGAAATAGAATACGTCCTCCGTCAAGCGCCGGAAACGGCAGAAGGTTTAAGATACCCAGGTTTATAGAAATCAAAGCCACAGCAAGCAGCAGGTAGTCAAGTCCCAACTGAACGCTCTGCCCTATTGCTGTAGTTGTGCCTACAGGTCCGGAAACCTGATTCAAATCAGCTTTTCCGGTAAAAAGTGTACCAAAAAATGAATAAATTGATTTTGATATTGAAACAGTCCAATCAAAAGAGTATTTTACGGTACTGATAAAAGAGCGCCTTTCACCAAATACAATAAAATCAAGTGTATAGCTTTCACCAATATTTTCGTCCGTTATTACAGGAAACTCGACATTGCTTAAAACAACCTGCTTTCCATCGCGCAGAACAGTGATGTCCACAGGTTCAGCACCTGCAGTTGCAAGTCCGTACGATATGTCAAGATAACTTTTTACACCGTAATTGTTGATTTTTAAAATCTCATCGTTTTCCTGAAGGCCGTATGAATTCGAGACAGAATTTTCATCAAAGCCAGCAACAATGGTAGTAGGCAAAAGTGCTCGTTGAGAGTTTATAATACAAATTAATATAAACCCTAATAAAATGTTCATAACGGCACCCGTCACAAGAATTAAAAAGCGTTTCCAATACGGTTTTTTATTGAACGAATTTTCATCAGTACCCTCGCCGTCTTCTCCGTCCATCTGAACAAAGCCGCCGATCGGTAAAATGCGAATACTGTAAAGAGTTTCTTTGCCCTGCTTTTTATATATGGCAGGACCCATCCCGATTGCAAATTCGTTTATTTTTACTTTACATGCTTTTGCAACAAAAAAATGACCTGCCTCATGAGCAAGAATCAAAACACCGAAAACCAGCAGTGTAACTACTATATTCAAAACTGTCTGCATATCTGTTCTCCTACCAATCTTATAACAAAATCACGTGCCTGACTGTCAGCAGACAATACAGAGCTTATATCAGTATTATCAGGTTTAATATCAATATTGTTTATAGTGTTTTCAACAATATCTGCAATATCAAGAAATTTTATTTTATCATTCAAAAATAGCTCTACCGCCTTTTCATTGGCAGCGTTCATTATTGCCGGATACACTCCGCCTTTTTTCAGAGAGCAAACTGCAAGATCAAGACATTTAAAAGTTTTACGGTCAGGATTCTCAAAATGAAGAGTCTTGCCGGCAAGAGACAACTCATGACATTTGCTCTCGACGCGTTTAGGATATGTGAGCGCATATTTTATTGGCAAATACATTTTAGGAACACCCAACTGAGCAATAACAGAATTATCCTCAAATTCAACGGCCGAATGAACGATACTTTCTCTGTGAACTATAACTTCTATATTGTCAACATCAACGTCAAATAGCCATTTTGCCTCTATTATTTCCAATCCCTTATTCATAAGAGTGGCACTGTCAATGGTAATTTTTTGACCCATAGACCAATTAGGATGCATAAGTGCATCGTCTTTTGAAACACCAGTCAATTCGCTGCGTGTTTTGCCGAAAAAAGGTCCTCCGGATGCTGTAAGAATTATCTTTTTGATTTTGTTGCCCATCCTGCCGTTAAGGCACTGGAAAATTGCACTGTGCTCTGAGTCAACCGGAATAATCTGACAACCATAGAGCTTTGCCATGGGCATAATTATATGTCCTGCACATACAAGAGTCTCCTTGTTTGCAAGACCTATTCTTTTACGTGCTTTTATTGCTGAAATTGTGGGAATCAGGCCAATCATGCCTGACATTGCAGTTATAACTGTTTCAGACGATTCATATTGTGCAACGGCAATATTGCCCTCTTGACCGCAAAGAACACTTGATGAGGTATCAGCTAAACGTGTTTTAAGCTCATTATAGTATTTTTCGTCATAAACACTGACAAGCTTTGCATTAAACTGCCTTGCCTGTGCTTCAAGCAGATTTATATTGCTTTTTGCAGATATTGCATTCACCCTAATATCCAGATCTTTGCACACCTCAAGCGTTTGCCTTCCGATAGAGCCGGTTGAGCCTAAAATTGATACAGTCGTCATAATATAATAACCTTAAAACAAAAATTCCTTAAACGTTATCAACATATAGAAAAACGGTGACAGAAATATAAGACTGTCAAGTCTGTCCAGAACACCACCGTGTCCGGGAAGTATATTACCGAAATCCTTTATCCCGTAACTGCGTTTTATATAGGAAAACGCAAGATCACCTATCTGGCCTACTAAAGAACATATCAGCGCATATCCTAAGGTAAGCGGCAAATTATAATCTGTACCGGTTATATTTTTATAAATCAACAAAGCAATAAAAGTAATAATAACAGATGCAAGAGTGCCTCCTACAGAACCCTCTATTGTCTTTTTGGGACTGATGTTGGGCGCAAACCTGTGTTTGCCTATTGACATACCTATAAGGTATGCAAATACATCTGTCGCCCAAGAAAAGCAAGCAATAACAAGCAACATATAGAATAGTCCGTGCACAGGCACTTGCCTCAATAATATTATGTTTGACAAAAAGCAAGTTATGACAAGGGATACAAACATAATTGTAGCAGCATCATTAAATTTTATTTTATTAAAATTCAACATTGATACAAGAATAAATGAAATCATATAAATAAAAGTCAAAATTATTATAAGATAATACGGACTTTTATTCATCTGTTCGGTAAGTAAAAACGAAAGAGGAACCAAAAATGCATAAATCATGCTCGGTATCATAAATCTCTTGAATTTTGCAAAACCGATAGCATTTATGGCCTCATAAATACACATCATGGACAGAAGTGAAACAGTCAATTCGAATATGGTATCAAAAAACGAAGCTATTACCATAACGGCAAAAATAGCCAAAATTAAAAATGAAGTGAAAAGTCTTGTTAAAAAGTTTTTCATATTCCCCCGAATCTCCTGTTTCTGTGCTGATAATCATAAATTGCTTTTTCAAGATGCTCAGGCTTAAAATCCGGCCAAAGCACATCAGAAAACCATAGCTCGGCATAAGCCGACTGCCACAGCAGAAAATTTGAAATTCTCTGTTCCCCGCTTGGGCGTATTATTAAATCCACACTGTCTATGTCCTCATAATACAAATACTTGCCGAAACTTTGTGGTGTTATGTCTTGGATACGTAACTCTCCCTTTGACAGGTTATCAGCAATTTTTCTTACTGCTGAAACAATCTCCTGTCTTCCGCCGTAGTTCAAGGCGATATAAAGGGTAGTATTATTAAACTGCTTAGTCAAGTCCATTACAAGATCCATTTTTTTCAGCAGACTTTCGTTAATCTTGTCTCTGTCACCCAAGAATCTGACGCGCACCTTCTGGTTCATAAAATCGTCCAGAGCCTCATCTATCATCTGATCCAAAAGCTGCATTATTTTATCGACTTCTTTTTTGGGACGTTTCCAGTTTTCAGTAGAGAATGCATATACAGTCAGATTTTTAAGTCCCATATCCTTAGCGTAGAAAACTATGTTTTTAAAAACCTTGACGCCTGCGGCATGACCCGCCGTTCTCGGAAGGCCGCGCTTTTTAGCCCATCTTCCATTACCATCCATTATTATGCCGACATGATTGGGAAGACAGCTTCTGTCTGCTAAAAACTTATTTTTTTTAAAAATCGGCATTTATATGCTGCTCCTTAAACTGCCATTATTTCTTTTTCTTTTTCCGTAATTATCACATCAATCTTTTTGATATATTCATCAGTCATTTTTTGTATATCGCTTTCTGCGGCTTTCAAATCATCCTCAGTGATTTCATGATTTTTTTCCATTTTTTTATATTTTTCGATATTATCGCGTCTTATATTTCTAATTGCCACTTTAGTATCTTCGCCGTATTTTTTAGATTCTTTTACAAGCTCACGGCGACGCTCTTCAGTGGGCTGGGGAAATAGAAGACGTATAACCTTACCGTCGTTTGCAGGATTTATTCCTACATCTGATGCCTGAATAGCTTTTTCTATCTCCTTAATCAGTGACACATCCCAAGGCTGAATAACCAACATTCTCGGTTCGGGCACACTTATAGCAGCAACTTCGTTAATTTTTGACATAGTGCCATAATACTCGACTTTTATTTTGTCAAGGACCGCGGCATTTGCTCTGCCGGCTCTCAGGGTATGAAGCTGTTCATTAAGGACACCTAGTGCCTTATTCATTTTTTCTTCAATTTCAGGATACTTACTCGACATGGGTTGTTCCTCCTCTGTGTACTATTGTTCCTATTTTCTCGCCTCTTAAGGCGCGAATTATATTTTCAGGATCCGAAAGGTCAAAGACTAAAATCGGAATGTTATTATCGTTG
Organism: uncultured Clostridia bacterium; assembly: GCA_944385895.1. GTDB lineage: Bacteria > Bacillota > Clostridia > Oscillospirales > QAKW01 > RGIG9041. The sequence continues at coordinate 140,961 of CALWYZ010000002.1, read as the reverse complement.
CACATTGCAGCAGCAGGCATATCCATAACCTTAAGTTCATCTTTCAGAACATCAATAAAGCTCAGTTCGCTGTACTTTTTAGCCGATGGATCCTTTTTGGGATCAGAAGTGTAGACACCGTCAACATTTGTAGCTTTAAATATTATGTCAGCATCAACTTCAGCAGCTCTCAGCGCGGCCGCCGTATCAGTTGAAAAGAAGGGGTTTCCGGTACCGCATCCGAATATAACCACTCTGCCCTTTTCAAGGTGACGGACTGCTCTGTTTCTGATGTAGGGCTCAGCTATCTGTCTCATTTCTATGGCAGTCTGAACTCTGGCGTCAACTCCCACCTGAGTCAGTCCGTCAAGCAAAGTCAAAGCGTTCATAGCTGTTGCAAGCATACCGATATGATCTGCACGCGTGCGGTCCATATGTTTGTTGCTGCGGCCTCTCCAATAATTGCCTCCGCCAACAACTATAGTTATCTGTGCGCCTATCTCAACACATTTTTTTATGGTCTGAGATACTTTCAATACATAGTCAAAATCTATACCGCTTCCCTTTTCACCGGAAAGCGCCTCACCGCTCAACTTAAGTAATATTCTTTTGTACACAAGCTGTTCTTCCATTTTAAACTCCTTTAGCATAATAATATATTATTACTATTTATTATATAATAATATAAAAACTAAACTGTTTTGTAAATAGAAAAAGCCAAATTTAGCAAAAATTTAATATTGTTTTTTTAAGCCAAAATATTACAGTTTACTTATTTTATCTAGTAATTTCAGAAAATAATCAGGCAGTCTGCTGTCAAACAGCATCTTTTTTCCGGTATTAGGATGGATAAAGCCCAATGTTTTGGCATGAAGACACTGACCTTCAAAATCTATATTTATTTTGTCGATTTTTCTGCCGTAAACACTGTCGCCTATAATGAAATGTCCCATATCTGCCATATGAACACGAATCTGATGAGTTCTGCCAGTTTCAAGTTTACAACTGATGTACGTAAAGCCGTTGTATCTCTTTAAAACCTTATAATGTGTAACTGCATGTTTTGCAGTTGCCAGATCAGGACGGCAGGCCATGCGTTTTCTGTCAGTTTTATGCCTGGCAATAGGTTTATCTATCTTACCTATGTCATTCTTTATGTTGCCGTATACTATAGCTCTGTATTCTCTGACAATAGAATGAGAGCTGAACTGTGCCGCAAGCCCATTATGTGCAGTGTCATTTTTTGCAATAACCAGCAGACCGCTTGTGTCTTTATCTATCCTGTGAACTATACCCGGACGCATCACTCCGTTTATCCCGGACAATGAACCGTTGCAATGATACAAAAGCGCATTTACAAGAGTCCCGTCTTCATTTCCATGTGCGGGATGGACAACCATACCCTTGGGCTTATTGACGACTATGATATCGCTGTCTTCATACACGATATCAAGTGATATATCCTCACCTACTGCCTCAAAAGGCTTGGGCTTTGGAATACTTACAATTATATTATCCCCCTGCTTTATTTTATAGCTCTTTGACACATGATATCCGTTAACTGTGACATTTCCGCTGTCAATCATAGTGACAATTTTATTTCTTGTGAATTCAGGTATACGCAAACAAAGCAGCTTATCTAATCTAGTAAAGCTGCCTTGTTCATCAACCGTAAATTCAATTTTCTTCGATTCGCTGTTCATATTTGGTTTTTTCATTATTTCTGTCGTAATAAAAAAAATAATAAACAATAAACATAATAGTTCCGAAAAATACAAACACATCGGCAACATTAAAAATAAAATCAAACAATTTTATCTGAAACTGAAAAAAGTCTATTACTTCTCCCAGGAAAATCCTGTCAATCATGTTGCCGATACCCCCAGCAAGTATAAATACAAGCGATATATCTGCAAATTTGCTTTTAAAATAATCGAGTGACAGCAAGACGATAAGTATTATGATAACAATAATCGTGACAACCAAAAAAATCCATCTCGCATTTGCCAGCATACCAAAGCTAGCGCCTTTGTTACGTACATAGCAAAGTTCAAAAAAGCCTTTAATTACCGTCAGCTGATCATTCAACTCCATATTATTTTCGACAAGCTGTTTTGTGAATTGATCAATAAATACAATAAAAGCAGTTAATCCTGACAGCAAAATACGCCGCATTATCAATTTGTTTTTAATCAAGCTATTACCATCAATCATCTTTGTTTAAATCAAAATCTGTTCCAAACTTCAAATCTTTAAATTTCAAATTATTATCAAACATTTCGCCAAGCTTTTTGTTTTTGGGAGTATTATTTTTCTTGTCAATTATAAACTCAGCTGTTTTTTCTGTATTTTTTGTCTTTGCAGAGTGTACAGCCACCTTTTCTTTTTCCTTAACAGGAGTCTGTGACTGAGTTATAGGCTGAGCATCAACATCGTTAGCAGTCTGTTCGGTATTTGAAGGCAGGTCTTCATATTCTTTAACTTCAGAATCGCTTGGCTGCTCTGCTGTTTCCTGCTGTTGATTTTTTTCAACAGACGGCAATTTGCTGAGTGAATTCAAATGCTGTTTATAGAGCTTAAATACTTTGTCTTTAAAATCCGACACTTCTTTTTTCATCTGGTCAAGCTTTTTTTCCTCTGCCTGTACACTGTTTTTTATCTCGCAAATTTTCCGATCCGCATTAATTTCATAAGCTCTGATAGATTCCTCTGAATCTATTCTTGCTCTTTTGACTATATTTTCCGCTTCTTCCCGTGCAGCGGTCAAAATGCTTTGGGCAGTTTCCTTAGCGCTTTTTTCCGCCTCTTTTTCACGGTTTTCTATATCTTTTAAAGTGCTTTCATTTAATTTTTCGGCATTAATTATAGCAGTCTTCAAAAACTGCTCGTCTTTTCTGTATTCCTCTATCTTATTAACGCATACCTTGAGCTTTTGTATAAGCTCATTGTTCTCGTTATAAAGTTTTTCATAGTCATCCGCAACGGTCATAAAAAACATATCGACCGTTTCTCGTTTATACCCACCCAGTACGCTTACTTCAAATTCGCGATTTCTGAGTTCTTCAGGTTTCAGCATTATTTAAACCCCCTTAAGTGTATTTTAAAATATTCAATTTGATCCTACCTTTTTTTGTGGCGCCGGCGGCATAATCAAGTTTATACTTACCTAAACGCCTTACCGACAAAATATCCCCAAACTTAAGTATAAAATCTTTTTTCTTAACAGACATGGAATTTACAAATACCGTTCCTGACGATATTTTCATTTCCGCCTCGGCTCTGGAGCATGATGCTACTGCTGACACAATACAATCAAGTCTCATTGACATAACAATGCAGACCATCTGCTCAAATTCTCTCTTATATTGAATTTTACCGTCAAATTTCTGTACCTTGACTGATAAATCCGCAACAGAATCAAAATTATTTATCACAAAATCCGATATATTGGATTCAACAAAGAAATAACAAAAGCCGTCACTGAAAAATATATCACCTACAAGTGAACGTTTAATGCCCAGAGCCAACAGAGCTCCTAAAACGTCGCGGTGACCTATATTTTTTTTTTGATCAGTCTTGAAATATAACGTTGTTATAGGAAAGCTGTCCTCTTGCGGACATCCCGACAGAGAAATACCGACAACGCGCCTGTCCGATTGGTCGTATCCTCCGAATGTACTGTAATAAAGACCGCTTTTAACGACAATCGGCAATGCGACCGCCAACTCGCTTTCACTCAGAAAATGAGTGAAGGCTCTATCCTTCTGATATGCAGAATCAACAATATCGTTTATTCTTGCAATAAGTAAAGATGCTTCATCCAACATGTCATAGCAAACCCATCAAAATGTTACAAAGTATAAAAACAACAAGAACAGAAAAATCAATAGGAATGTTTCTGAAGAACGAAAAACGATGCAGAATATTGCGAACAGGTGCAACTACCGGTTCAACGATCATTCCCAAAACCTGCATAAATTTATTAAACGGATCGCGTATCACCCAACTTGATATACAGTACACAACCAACACAAGTTCAAAAGCAGAGACTACAATACGTGCAATAAGATTAATATAAATCAGCAAACTCATAATCAAAACTCAAAGCTATCCGGATTCAAACCGTCCAGTACATCACCAAGTATATCAACATTATACGGTGTTATAATATATGTCCTGTTGGCAACTCTTTTAATATTTCCGCCCTGTGCATAGGCAACGCCGCTCAAAAAGTCTATAAGTCGTCTTGAAAGGTCTTTGTTGAGATTTTCAATATTAAGAAGCACTGTCCTCTTGGAAATGAGATTGTCCGCTATTTCGCGTGCATCTTCAAATTCCTCAGGTTTGACAAGTACAACCTGAAGCTGGGCTGTTGTGTTTATATTCATGTAATTCTTATCTTTTTTATCTACTGTGGGCTTCTGTTCTTTGAGTTCATCTTTACGCATGTCGATTATGGGATCATAATTGGTGTCCTCGTTTTCCTCTTCGCCCTCAACCCCTGCAAACTTTTTCAAATGATCGATTAAGCTCATAATTAAACCTCCGTATAATTTCTTTGACCAAAAATTTTTGTGCCGACTCTTACCATTGTAGCGCCGCTTGAAATTGCAGTTAAATAATCACCGGACATACCCATTGATAAGATATCCATATATATATTATCTATATTTTTATTATTATTGTCAACCAGCAATTTATATAATAAATCAAAAAAGCGCTTATTTTCTCCGGGAATTTTTTCCACACTTGGTATACACATCAAGCCTCTGACTTTTATATTGTCAAGTTTAGAGAGAGAGACCAGCAGTTGTTCCAATTCATCAGGTGCTATTCCGCCTTTTGTTTCTTCGCCCGACACATTGACTTCAATAAGTATTTCCTGAATTTTGCCGTATTCAGCTGCATACTTATTTATCACCTGACCGAGCTTAAGACTGTCAACTGAATGTATTAGATCAACCTTGTCAATGATGTATTTTACCTTATTTGTCTGAAGCTTGCCGATAAAATGGATTTCAATATTTCTTTTATCAATTTTATCGTACTTTTCCAGCAACTCCTGTACTCGGTTTTCCCCGATGGTTTTTATTCCGTAAGAAACAGCTTCGTTAATTATTTCCGGACAAACAGTTTTTGTGGCCGCTACCAGTCTTACGCCTTTGTTTTCCGTTTCTTCAAGCAGCGACTCTATTCTTTGTTTCAAATCAGTGTTCAAGCTACCACCTTCCCCTCATATAGATTTGATCCTTTAACCACGACCTCATCGTACGCCTGAAGTCCCGATGTATCTAATACGTCATATTCCACAACCACATATGTGGAGCTTATGTAAAGTATATTAACTTTACGATATTTCAAAATACCGTTAGAGCGTATATAAACCCCTTCAACGTCCTCAACTTTTCGTATTGCATTTTTATCTACACGCAGACCGCTGTAAGTATCAATAACAACATCAATCTGACAGCTTCTTTGTGCCAGAATATCTCCTGAAATCACATTTGATTCAAGCACTACATATGTATAGTTACCATCTTTTGAAATGCTTGAAACGGTGCATTTAATTTTATCGTCCGTAACGGATGGTATATGAATATACAATGTTGAACCGGCATCGGTTTTATCAAACTTTTCACTTTCTGTTTTAAAACATACTCTCCAGATGGAACCTGACACAAGTTTGCCTATATAATTTTCAGTATAAGCGGTGTTTTGCGTGCATTTTTCTTCAATATTCTGAAATGATTCGGCTGTTATATCATCAGCAAGAGCAAGCGACAGCTGATTTTCAAGACCGTCCGCCTTCTCCACAAAATATCCGGAATTAGCAGCAGTTATATAGCTTGCCACAGGAGCTGACGAAGACACAAGCACGGACATCTGATTTTCCAGCTCTTTTAATTTATCAGTATAATTTGTTATCTCACCCTTTGAAATTTTACTTTTAATTACATTTGACGTAAAATCCGATGCGGCGGCAAAAGCTTCTGAAATATCCCCTTGCGATAAATAGCGTGAAATGTTTATTGCATCTTTTTTGATTTCATTTTTATACTCGCTGCCTGTATTATATCCGGAAGCTGCTGATATTACCGACTTGATTTCATCTATGCGAAGCTGAAGGTCACGTATCTGCGACTGTGTTTTTGCAGAATCCTCAGAGGAATAAACATTTGCGATAACACCGCCATTGGATACTTTTTCTCCGCTGTTGACCGTGATATCGATGTATTTTGAGTTTTCTGACTTTATAACAGATTCATCGCGCAAAAAGTAACCCGAAACCGTCTCGGTATCTTCACACTCTATTAAAGTGGCATATTCGGTGGCAACAGACACATAAAAATAACAATATATTTGATAAACTATAACCAAACAAACAAACACGGAAAAAAGTGCTATCAATAGTTTTATAAAATTAAATTTCGGCTTCATTATTATTTTCCTTTAAATCCACGATGCTGCAAACGTCGTCGGTAATTTTCTGAACATTATATTGATATTTTGGCGGATAAAACCAATTTATCTCGCTGTTTTTTCTAAACCAGGTAAGCTGTCTTTTTGCATAATTACGAGTTCTCTGACAAATGCTGCAAACTGCCTGTTCAAGTGTTGTTTCCTGCCGGATATACTCAAACATTTCTTTGTAGCCTATTGCGGCAGAGGCAGTTTCCGAAAGTTTTAAATTCAAAAGGCCGCGTGCCTCTTGTTCCAAACCATCTTGAATCATCTGTTCGACGCGCTTTTCGATACGACTATACAGCACGGATCTGTCCTCATAATCAAGACCTATAAATACCGGTTCGTATCTTCGTTGGCGTATGCTGTCTGACTGAATCTGCGATATGGTTTTACCGGTCACTTTATATACCTCTAAAGCACGAATAACACGTTTCAAATCATTTGGATGAAGTCGGTCTGCTGCCGATTTATCCACAGTACTTAACATATCATGAACAAACCCGTTTCCGTTTTTTTCAGCAAGCTGACCAAGATACTTGCGGTAATCAAAATCGTTCTCGATTTCGAAAAAATTAATGTTATTTATAAGGCTGTCAATATATAGACCGGTCCCGCCTACAACTATTACGTTTTTTCCCTTTGCAAGTATTTTTTCAATACACTCATTAGCCTCTTTTACATAGCGTGAGACATTGTATTGTTCGCTAACAGATGCAACATTAAGCATGTAATGAGGTATACCCTGCTGTTCTTTCAAATCGGGCTTTGCGGTACCTATATTCATTTCCTTATAAATCTGCATAGAATCCGCCGAAACTATTTCGGCGTTACAGCGCTTTGCAATTTCTATGGCAAGCGAGGTTTTTCCTGAAGCCGTCGGACCGCAGACGACAACTATTTTATCCCGTGCCATATCAAAGTATCCTTTTGAAAGCTTTTTCAACGCTTTCCTTGGTATATTCACAAATAATAGGTCTGCCGTGAGGACAATAATTGACATTACCTTCAAGCAACAGTTTTTCAATAAAACTTTCCAGCTCATCATCACTGCTGTCAAAACCCGCCTTTACAGCGGCTCTACAAGAAAGCATTTTCAGTGTTGCGTTTTCAAACTCTGTCATATCAAGATTTTTATTCTCACTGAGAATATCTATCATTTCCATAAACGCCGCTACGGTATCTCCGGGAGAGATAACATATGGGATTGTTCTAAGTATGACATCATAATCTCCGAAAGCGTCAAACTCATATCCGAGTTTTTCAAGCTTTTCTTTATTCTGACGCGCAACATCAGCTTCCTCTGGCGAAAGAGTGACCGGTATTCCCGCAATCAGCTGCTGACTGTACTTTTCACTGTTTTTATACATATCGTATATTTTGTTAAACAGTATTCTCTCATGCGCAGCATGCTTGTCCACAAGATAAAAACTGCTGCCACTCTCTATGATTATATAAGTTTTAAATACCTCACCTATATACCTATACGGAATTTCAGGCTTCAGTATGTAGGAGTCATCTGTATTTTCAAGACTGAATTTTTCAGATAATTCATCGGGATCAAGTTTAGTCTCCCTGACAAAATATCCGCTGTCACGAAGAGTTGTATTAACATAACGATTGGTATTTATACTGTTAAACGGTGACACCGTAACAACAGGTATATCTTTATTTTCATCATTTTGGGCATTGTCGGGGTTTGATTTACTTTCACTTTTTAGATCTGTAAAGCGGATATTTTCAAAAGGCATGTTTTGTTGTTTTGATTCAGAGTCAAATTCTTTTACGGGGACCTTATCAGACTTTTCCAAAAACTCCAAAACGTTTCTTTTAAGCTGGGGCTCAGAATCGACTGCATTTCTCACAGCATAATAAACCGCGTCAAATATTTTCTTTTCGTCGGAAAATTTAACTTCATTTTTTGTTGGGTGAACATTAACATCCACCTTGTCATATGCAAGACTTATAAAAAGAATACTTACTGCATATTTGCCGTTCATCAGCAGATTATGATATGCCCTGTCCAGAGCAGCGGTCAATGTTTTGCTTTTAACGATTCTGTTATTAACATAGAACAACTGAAAATTTCTGTTTGATCTGCTGCATCTGGGAACTCCGACATAACCGGATACACAAACGTCTTGCTCAAGGCGCTCAGCTTTAATCAGGTTGTCACTGATTTCTTTGCCAAACACTGAATATATCGTTTCAATAAGCTCCAAGCTTTTATCGGTAGCAAGCGTCACCTTGTTATCTACAATAAGCTTAAACGAGACATTGGGATAACCGATTGCAAACTTGTTTACAAGAGATACAATGTTTGCGTTTTCCGTCGCATCTTTTTTAAGGAAGTTCATGCGTGCGGGAGTATTATAAAACAGATCCCGCACGATTATTGTCGTTCCCTCGGGAAGGCCTAATTCTTTACAGCTGATTTCTTCTCCGCCCTCCACAATTATATCTGTTCCATAATAGTCTAAAGATACAGCGGTCATCAGTTCAACTTTTGATACTGCGGAAATAGCTGCAAGAGCCTCACCGCGAAAGCCCATAGTACTTATATTAAAAAGGTCTGCCTCACATGTAATCTTACTTGTAGCATGCCTTAAAAATGCAGTCCTGGCATCTTCCTTGGTCATACCGCACCCGTTATCCGTCACGCGAATGTATGTCTTGCCTCCGTTTCTGACTTCAACGACTATATTATCGGCGCCGCTGTCAAGAGAATTTTCAACAAGCTCTTTCACAACACTTGCCGGTCGTTCAACCACCTCTCCAGCAGCTATCATATTCGACAAATTTTTATTTAACACCTTAATTTTGCGCATTTCAATCTCCGTTTACTGCTTAGCTTTATTTGAGAGTTCATATAGTATGCTCATAGCCTCAATAGGAGTTATAGTACTCACATCTATTGTTTTAAGCTTTTCGATTATTTCATTTGAGTTCAGGTCAGAAACAGTGAGCTGATCATTCTGACTTTCATATTTTGTTATGATTTTAACTTTGCCGCTAGTTTCCAGTTCGTGTAACACCTCTTTAGCACGCTTTACAATAGAATTATCAATACCAGCAAGTGCGGCCACTTCGATCCCAAAGCTGTCATCTGTTCCGCCCGGAATGATTTTTCTGAGAAATACGATGCCGTCGCCGCGTTTTTTTACAGCAACATTAAAGTTAACGACGCCATCAACCGTATCTGCAAGTTCACAAAGTTCATGATAATGCGTTGCAAACAAAGTCTTTGCCCCGATTTTCTTTTTATCGGCAACATATTCAACCACAGCTTTTGCTATACTCATTCCATCATATGTGGAGGTGCCTCTGCCTATCTCATCAAAGACTAAAAAGCTCCTTGAAGTCGCATTTTTAAGTATATACGCCACCTCAAGCATTTCAAGCATAAATGTAGACTGACCTGCTGCCAGATCATCAGATGCCCCCACTCGTGTAAAAATCTTATCAACAACACCAATATGAGCATTCTTTGCCGGCACAAACGAGCCAATCTGAGCCATTAGGATTATCATGGCATTCTGCCGCATATATGTAGATTTTCCGGCCATATTCGGACCTGTTAATATCATTACTCTATTGCTCTGACAATCAAGATGCATATTGTTCGGAACAAACAGAGTATCATTAAGAACGGTTTCAACCACCGGATGCCGTCCTTCTATAATATTTATCTCATCACCCTGATCAACATCCGGACGGACATAATTGTTCTGCTGTGCAACAACCGACAGAGAAATAATAACGTCAAGCATTGCCAGAGCCTGACTTGTTTTCTGAACGTTAGCGAACTGCAACTTGACAGCGTCTCGTATAGAACAAAATAAATCATACTCACGGCTATTGAGGCGTTCAGAGGCGTATAGTATCTTAGTTTCAAGATCTTTCAGTTCCTGGGTTATAAACCTTTCGCAGTTGGCAAGTGTCTGCTTTCTGATATAACTGTCAGGGACAAGATCATAATACATCTTAGTGACCTCTATGTAATAACCAAAAACTCTGTTATAACTTATTTTAAGAGACTTTATTCCGGTAGCTTCCTTTTCTTTTTGTTCAAGTGAGGCTATTAAATCCTTGGCATCATTAAGCAGATGTCTGTTTTCATCCACTGTACTGTCATACCCGTCATTTATCATGCCGCCTTCTTTAATGGTAAAAGGCGGGTTTTCCTTTATTGCTTTTTTTATTATATCATACAGCTGGCTCTGTTCAACTATATCATCGGATATCTTCTCAAGCAATGGAGAATCAAGCTCTGACAATGATTGCTTTATATCCGGCAGAACTTCAAATGCATTTTTGAAAGCGTTAAGATCCTTCGCGTTGCCTGAGCCCAGCATGAACCTTGTCATAAGCCTGTCCAGGTCGTGGATTGATTTCAAGCAGTTTATAAGCTTGTCTCTCTCGATAGTATGGCTTTTCATCTCCTCCACTGCATCAAGTCGCTTATTTATCTCACTTACTTTGACAAGAGGACGCTCCAGCATACTCTTGAGCTTACGCGTACCCATCGATGTTTTGGTTTTATCCAATACATTCAGCAGCGTGCCCTGCTTTGCACCATGTCTCATACTTGAAGTTATTTCAAGGTTGCGGCGAGTATTAAAATCAATTTCCATAAATTGAACTTTAGAGTACACCTCAAGCTTGTTAATATAGCTGATATCACATTTCTGAGTACCGGCAATATACGATAGGGTTGTATACAACGCTATAAGCTCAGGTTCATTTTCAACACCAAGCTCATCAAGTGTATGTACTTTAAAGTGCTTAAGAATGGACTGGGATATCTGGCTTATATCCAGAGAATCACTGAAAGTAGACAAAAGCGCATTTAAATGTTTACTGCAGTATTCCGTAACGCCGGAAAGCGCTATGCCTTCGTTTGATATCAAAATTTCGCTGGGCGTAAACTTACAAAGTTCATTTATGATATCCTGTTCTGTAAAATCTGCTATATATGTAAGAAACATTTCCCCTGTAGAAACATCGGCAAAACACAGTGCAGCGGTTCCGTATCTTATCATAAGCGATGCCAGAAAATTATTTTTGGAGGCATCAAGCATGCTGCTGTCTGTAACGGTTCCGGGAGTTATTACCTTGACAACTTCACGTTTTACAAGACCCTTTGCGGTTTTAGGATCCTCAACCTGATCGCACACGCACACCTTATGACCGTTTGCGACAAGACGTGCAATATATCCTTCACAGGAATGATATGGCATTCCGCACATGGGTGCGCGTTCTTCCTGACCGCAGTCTTTTCCTGTCAATGTCATATCAAGCTCTGCAGAAACGGTAACGGCATCATCGTAAAACATTTCATAGAAGTCCCCGACTCTATACAAAAGTATATAATCGGGATATTCTTCTTTTATTTTGAAATACTGTTCCATCATAGGAGAAATTTTAGCCATTTTTACTACCTCTGTTTTACTTTCCTGAACACCCGCTGCATGTGGCGCAAGAACCTGTACAGCCCTGCGGAGTTTGTCCGGTAATGTAAAAATTCAATATATTATTAATCTCAGACACAAGCTGTTCTACAGCCTGAGTACTCTTTTGATATTCAGTCATAACTTTTGACGACATAATGCTGTCATATATTTCCTTAAGCTTTTGCTCATGGCCGGAAATTCGTTCCTCATCGGGATTTTCCTGTCTTGACAGAGCTGCGATCGACATTTTATGTATATTGAACTGACCATTCAGTTCCTGTATATCCGCATTTTGCTCATATGCGGCTCTGGCTGCTGCCAGGGCCTTTACCTGATTACTGTTTTCCAGAAGTTTTCCCAACTCTTTTGTTTTTTCTATTATCTCCGTTATATTGGTTGTGTTGTTATCCATTATATTAACTCTCCTATCAAATTCCAGGTTTTACACTCAATTATCCTAACATTGACAAAACTGCCTATTAAAGATTTATCTGCCATAAAATCCACAGTCTTGCCTCCCTCTGTTTTTCCGCAAAGAACATTACTGTCGGTTTTGCTTTCACCTTCAACAAAAACTTTTACGGTTTTGCCAAAATAAGCATCATTTTTCTTTTTTGAGATAGGATGAAGTACAGACAGTAATCTGTCAAAACGCCAAGACTTGACAGCATCATCAATCTGATTATCCATGATGGCGGCCGGTGTACCGCTGCGCTTTGAATAAATAAACGTAAACAGGTTATCAAATTCCACCCTTTTGACAAGCCGTACAGTATCCTCAAATTCATCGTCAGTCTCACCCGGAAACCCGACAATCACATCGCCTGTAAGGACAATATCTGGCATTTTTTCACGCACATAGTCTGTAAGACTGACATATTGATCAAAAGTATAATTTCTATTCATTGCCTTGAGCACCCTATCACTTCCTGACTGAAAAGGAAGATGAAGCTGTTTGCATACTTTATCGCAAGCCGCCATTGTGTCTATCAGCTTTTTAGTACAATCCTTTGGATGACTTGTAACAAATCTCAGCCAAAAATCGCCCTCTAAATCATTAAGATCTTTCAGCAAATCGGCAAAATCATAATCCATTTCAAGATCTTTACCGTATGAATTGACATTTTGTCCTAGCAAAGTTATATCTTTATAACCGCAGCTGATAAGTTCCTTTACTTCGTTTATAATATTTTGAGGATCTCTGCTCCTTTCCCTACCTCTTAAATAAGGAACGATACAGTAAGTGCAAAAATTATTGCACCCATACATAACGGTTACCCAAGCCTTATTGTTATCAGCACGCTGCACAGGAAGTCCTTCAACGATTTCCGGATGTTCCGAACGGTCAAATATCCTGATATTTTCTGTAATAGATTTATACAGCATTTCAGGAAACCTATATATGAGTGACGGTCCGAAAACCATATCGACATGACGGTATTTTTGTTTTATTTGTTTTTGTACCTGTTCTTGCTGCATCATACATCCGCAAACAGCGATTTTCAGATTCGGACGCTGTTTTTTCACCGGCTTGAGTGCGCCGATATTTCCGTACACGCGAAGCTCAGCATGCTCTCTTACGGCACAGGTATTAAACACAACAAGATCCGCCTTATCATATGAGTCGCAAAATTCGTATCCGCTTTGTTTGAGCATTCCTTTTATTATTTCACTGTCACTTATATTCTGCTGACAGCCATATGTTACAATCATCGCTTTCGGCGTTGTTTTTGTACGCGAGAAAAATTCCTTTAATCCGCAAATATATTGTTTGTAATCCAATTCAGGCAAAGCCATTCCCCTTTTAAATAATTATTTAATTATTATAACATTTTCATATATTGATGTAAACCGTTTTGTAAAGATTTTAATTAAAAAACCGGCATACAAATGCCGGTTTTTTAAACTTAAGCCATATAGTCCAAAAATACTGAGAATATCTTTGCCACTTGAGCGCGTGTCGCCTCTCCTTTAGGTTCAAAAGTGGTAGGGGTCATCCCGTCTATAATTCCCGCGCGCTGACAAATTTTAACGTATTCTTTAGCATAATCGGAGATTTTATTTTCATCTTCAAATGTTACTGCAGCAACACTCTGATCAAGTATTATATTTTTAAATTGCACATATCTGATAAGCATTGCACACATCTGTTCACGTGTAATAGACTCCTCCGGAGCAAATTCCGTAGGCGTTATTCCGTTAACTATCCCGTTTTCGCTAGCCCAATTTATTGGCCCTGCATAGTATCGACCCACCTTAACATCGCTGAAGATTGTGGGAATATTATTATCAAGGAATACTCCCTCAATATTTGCCAGAACTTTTACAAACATGCCTCTTGTCATTCCTGTAGATGGTTCAAATGTTGTAGGAGTCATGCCGCTCATAAGTCCATTTTGATACGCTTTTTCTATATACGGAATATACCATTTTGACGTAAGATCGGTAAACGGAGTGCTGACTACCGTAACTGTGCAGTATTTGATTATATTATTATCGGTTTTTGCACTTATTACAGCGGTACCTGTCTTGTGACCTGTCACATATCCGTTTTCATTAACACTGGCTATCGATGGGTCATCTGATTCCCAAACTATCATTTTATTACTGCAGCTGCTGGGTATAATGCTCGCGTTAAGTTTGGCAGATTTTCTTACAGCCACGGTTATTGAACTGTCTGATAGCTGGATGTCTGATGCCGCGTTATCTTGAAGTGAATTAAAAGCAGATTCATAGACAGATCTATAAGTATAATTTGTAATAGCACCCGTAGTGTTGTCTTTTACATTTGTAAGCGTTATCTCATATACGTTGCCTACTGTCATTGCAATATTTGAATCGTAATAAGAAATAATTGCCCCGCTTTTGTGCAGCCTATGATCGCTTGTATTTGTCTGTCCGGCTGTAAACTCATACGTTTCACCAGTATTGAGACATTTAAATATTACGCCGGTACTGTCCGTAAAGCTGTAATTTTTTACAAACTTGGCAGTATACATTGTGTTGCTTCCCGCTCCTGCCTCTTCCAACATAACACCTTTCGACGGCCATGCAACTATTTCTGCATCGCTTTGCTGATAACCGCTCATTTTATGTACGCCCTGTATGCCTATAGAAAGATGACCAATAACTTCGGTGGAGCCAAAACCTATATATTTCCAATTAGGATCTAAAAGATTATATCTGTGGCCGCATGTGATAGGATCGCCGTATGCGTCATTCAGTGCATTGGTTATACTGGTTATTATGTCACCGTGATACAGATTTTCACCGGAACCGCTCTGTGCAATATCATAATACTCATCGCTTATACCCTCTATTTTAGGAGGAAAATGTGGAGACGGATTGGAAATATTATTTTTTGACAAGTATGAAGTAAGTATAGCTTTATACTGACAGCCCTCAGACAGTTGCTCTGACAGTTCTAATAAAGGAAGATCCGCACCGGCGCGTATTGCATTTATATATCCAAGCGCACCTTGAAGCTTATTGAGGTAAATTTTACCCGGTTCAAGCGGCAAAGTACTGTCCTGAGGTGATATTTCAAAATACTGCTCACTGCTATTGTATATATCTACGCTCTGATTGTAAATTTCTCTTGCGCGTGAAAGCAGTTCTTTTTCTTTTTCGGTATACGATATATGCTGACTTTCGGAAAAGTACAGGCTTCTCAGGCTTCCGATAATCATACCTCCCATTTCGTTACAGTCAAAAACAGGATATGAGTCTGATGGTATACTGTAATTTCTTGCGTACATAGCATACATTCCCGGATTGGGATAGCACGCGCCTGCTTGTATCAGAAACGGCAAAGCACTTGAAGATGTGATAAGCTTAAACTGATCATTTTTGCCTACAGCATTACAATAATCATAAAAATTGCTGCCGCCTTCCATTAGTTGTCTATTCATATAAAAAGTACGGCTGTCAAATATAAGCTGTGATTCTTTGCCAAAATATTTAGAAACCGCATTCCACATGGCGGCAGCATGCATTGCTATAGACTCGGCGTATTTTGCATCGCTGTTATATAATGTCATAGGCTCTTCTCTGTCTTCTATATTTTGAGCACAATAGCCTACAACTCCCCAATTGTTGTCTTCGTAGTCCGTAAACGTACTGCCGCTTAAAGAATAAACGACATTTGATGCTTTTTCACCGTAATTTCCCGCATTTGAAGTAAAGCTCCCGCCAAATGTACAATAGCTTGCAATCTTACCGGACGCATTAGTTTCAATAAACAGAAAATCACTGTAATCATTACCGTAAAACGTATATGCATATCCGCCAAAAATTGAATCGGTCTGCAGTTTTTCTATTCCGTACATATCATAGATATCATATATTGTGGTATCGCTGTAAATAGTTTTCCCGTTAACCGACAAAAGCACATCATTATCCGCCCAGGCACTCAGCGGTAAACAGCTAAAAACCATTACAACTGTAACTGCAAATGCCAGAAATCTTGCTAATCTTTTCATATTCTCCTCCAAAATAAAAGTGATATTATTATATCAGATCTGTTTTTAATTTTCAATAACACTATATTTTATACACAATAAAATTTATGCCATAATGTGTACAAATATTAAAATTTGTCCTAAAATCGTACATATAACAGTCTTTGTCTATTGAAATATTGTGTTATTTGCTTAAAAATAAAATCATAAAACAGATTACAAGGGGAAAAATAAATGAACGTTTTGATTTTAAGCTGCTATACAGGCGAAGGCCACAACAGTGCAGCTTATGCAGTTAAAGAGGCTCTGGAAAGCCGCAATATAACATGTCATATTGCCGATCCCGTACTGTTCAGAAGTAAACGCGCTCAAAAATTAGTCTCCTCATTTTACAACGGAATCATAAAAAACGCTCCGTCAACATTTGGAATGATTTATAAAGCCGGTGCCATTTATGACTCTACCGGGATTACATCTCCTGTATATTATGCAAACGCTACATATTATCAAAACCTGTATGATTTTATAACCGCAAACAAATTTGACGCGGTCATATCAACTCATCTTTACGGTATGGAATCACTGACCGCAGTCAAAAAGAAAACAGGCTGCAGCATACCGTTTTATGGAGTTTTAACAGATTACACAGTTATTCCTTTTATTTGCGAAACAAACCTTGACTATTATTTTATTCCGCATTTAAGTCTAAGCCAGAAACTAAATAAAAAAGGTCTGCCGATTGAAAGCCTAATTCCGTCAGGCATACCTGTCTTATCAAGATTTCACAGCCAACTTACAGCATTTGAAGCAAAAAAAGCTCTCGATATTCCCGATCGTAAAAAAACCGTGCTTGCCATGAGCGGAGGGATTGCCGGCGGAAATTTTTTGAAGTTATGCGACGAGCTTGTAAAAGAGACCGATGACAATTATACAATTTTTGCAATGACCGGCAGAAACGATGCATTAAAAAAAGAAATCGACACAATACACAAAAACTGCACTCGTATAACAGCCGTGCCTTTTACAAAAGACGTAAATATCTATATGAAAGCAGCGGATGTTCTGCTTACAAAGCCCGGAGGGCTGTCCAGTACAGAGGCTGCCGTGACTAATGTCCCGATAGTTCATGTAAACGCTATACCCGGCTGTGAAACCTGTAATGCCAAATTTTTTGCCGATCAAGGTATGTCCTACAATGCAAAAAGCATTTCAGATGCCGTAAATGAGTCACTAATACTTGCCTGTGACAAAGAAAAGTCTGAGCGTATGAAAATCAGGCAGAAAGAAGTAATAAACCCATACGCGGCAAAAGATATCGCTGAAAAGGTGATGAGAATATGAGCATTCAACAAATTTTAATATGGATTGCAGTAATACTGGCCGCATTTTTTTGTGGAGGTATAATGTTCAGCAGGATTATTCCAAAGCTTATTTGCAATACGGATATATCCTCTGTTAGCCCGGACGGCAATCCGGGAGCCGCCAATGTCTTCAAATACTGCGGAATAAAGGTAGGTATCACTTGCCTTTTTCTGGATATGTTAAAAGGATTTTTGCCCGTATATACTGCTCAAAAAATATTCGGGTATGACGATTTTTTGTTTTTCCTAGTCATTACCGCGCCTGTACTGGGACACGCTGTTTCTCCGTATGACAAAAACAAAGGCGGTAAATGCATTGCAACATCATTTGGTGTATTGCTTGCATTATTTCCTGCAAACAAAATTTCATTAGTACTTGCAGCTATTTATATATTCTTTTCCGTTATTGTAAAAATTGATTCTCACAGAATAAGAAGCATCGTTACATTCTCTGTCTTTTCTGCAGTTTCCTGTCCACTGCTGATTTACATTCATAAACCGGGACTAGCTTTGGGGTGTTTTGCCGTGTCGGCAATTACAGTAATTAAACATATCAAACCGACAGAAGCGTTTCAGCCTCAGCAGGTACCCGAGCAATTTTAAAAACCTCTCACTTAAGTGAGAGGTTTTTTATTATCCTAAAGCCACGTCAAGAACAAGCATCAGCGCAAATCCCAAGGCAACGCCAACCGTTCCTACATTACTGTGTTCTCCGGCCTGCGACTGCGGAATAAGCTCTTCAACCACAACATAAATCATAGCACCTGCTGCAAACGACAGGATATACGGAAGAACAGGAACTACAAGTGATGTCAGAAAAATAGTAATAACAGCACCGATAGGTTCAACAACCCCTGACATCACGCCATATAAAAATGCTTTTCTTTTGGATATTCCGGTACTTACAAGAGGCATTGAAATAATCGTTCCCTCAGGGAAATTCTGTATTGCAATACCAACCGCAAGAGCAAAAGCGCCCGCAGCAGAGATTGCGTTATTTCCCATAAGCATTCCGGAAAACACAACGCCTGCAGCCATACCCTCTGGTATATTATGTAAAGTAACAGCCAATACGAGCATAGCAGATTTCTTTAATCCGGATTTGCGACCCTCAGTAGAGTCTGACTCAACATGAAGATGCGGTATCACAGAATCAAGAATCAATAAAAATCCGATACCGAACAAGAAGCCTACCGCCGCCGGCAGCCAGGATATGCCACCGCTTTCTTCTGTCATTTCAATTGCAGGAATCAGAAGTGACCATACCGAAGCTGATATCATAACTCCGGAAGCAAAACCCAGTAAAGCTTTTTGAAGCTTGGGCTTTATTTCTTTTTTTAAAAAAAACACCATTGATGCGCCAGCTATCGTTCCAAATAACGGAATCAGCAAGCCTATAATTACTTTTACAACATCACTCATATTTAATTTCACCCTGTATGGATTATAACATTTACACAATAAAATTTAAAGAGTAATCATAAAAAAATTCCTAATTGAGACAAATTTTATTATAGTGCATAAATGCAAGCAATAAAAGTCTTATTTATGTTATATTTTTTACACTGTCAATTTAAAATTTTCAGAGTAGTTACCTGAAAATTTAAACAAAATACATATTATTCTATTACAGAAATCATTGCGGCTTCAGATTTACGAATAGACAGTTTATATCCCCGAACTTCAATTTCAATTGGATCACCAAGAGGCGCGGTGCGGCATACCTTTACTGTAACGCCCGGAGTTATTCCCATATCCGTTATTCTGCGTTGTATTTCACTTTTTCCGCTTATTCTGATAACCCTAACTGTACAGCCGGCTTTTACTGCTTCAAGCGTGTGCATATATTTTCCCCCCTATAAAAGCATTCATTTTTAATGCCATGCTATTCAGAACAAATACTGTTTATAACAAAATAAAAACCGAAGCCGTAAAAACAGCTCCGGTCAGCAAGTTTGAATATTATTCGTCCGTTTCACAGTCATGAGGACAGTTTTCACAGTCTGATAAATCAAACTCAAGATCCTCGCCGCAATTAGGACAGTTCAATTCGCCTTTTTGTGCAGTTTGCTCATCTACGCAAAACTCCTCTCCGCAGTTGGGACAAACGACAGTATAGAAGTCATCTTCCTCAGCACAGTCGCATTCCTCATCAAGGAAATCCTCTACCGCCTCAAGGTCTTCATCTATTTCGCCGATATATTCATCAAGTTCGGCCATATATTCGTCCATATCCTCAACAGTAGCTGCCATTTCATCAAGCACATCTACTATCTCGCAAACAACTTTACCCATAGGATCCTTATCATCAATGTCAAGTCCCTCTATGAGTCCTCTGATATAAGATACTCTTTCAAGCAGTGTCATAACAAACCTCCTTATGCTCTTTCCATGTATTCACCGGTTCTTGTATCGATTCTGATCTTTTCACCCTGGTTTATGAAAATCGGTACCTTTATGACCGCTCCGGTTTCCAGAGTGGCCGGTTTAGTAACGTTTGTAGCTGTATCACCTCTGACACCGGGCTCGGTATCAGTTACCTCAAGTTCTACAAACAAAGGTGGTTCCACACCGAATACATTGCCTTTGTAAGACATTATTTTCACCTTATCGTTTTCTTTGACAAACTTAAAGTTATCACCAAGCTTGTCCGCGTTGAGAGGAAGCTGCTCATAAGTTTCGGTATCCATAAAGTAATAAAGCTCACCGTCATTATAAAGATATTCATATTCTTTTCTCTCAACGTATGCGTTTTCAAATTTGTCCGTGGGGTTAAAGGACTTTTCAACTACCGCTCCGGTAATTACGTTTTTGAATTTAGTTCTGACAAAAGCAGCACCCTTACCTGGTTTGACATGCTGGAACTCTATAACCTGATAGACTTGACCGTCCATGTCAAATGTAACGCCGTTTCTGAAATCCCCTGCTGTAATCATATATAAAACCTCCAAAATAATCTAATAGTTATTGTACACTACAATTTATCTGTTTTCAAGCATTTTTTAGTAATCGGCAGTTTTTAAGACATTTTCCAGCGTTTTTTTCATATAAAGCGCATCTTTTGACATAGTACCTGCACTTTCGCATATAATTATCGGATTAAGAGAATATTTGCATATTACTTTAGCAAACGGTTCAAATTCAGGTCCGTATTGTTTGTCTTCAAAAGTAAGATGCCTCTTTTCCCCGCCTGCCGAATATTCTATTTTCGAAAAATGAACATGAAAATTTTTTGCCCTGTAATCACCTAAACGGTTTTTGATCTTCACGATAATTTTTTCAAAATCGGATGCATTAAAAAGACAACCCTGTTCTCTTGCGTTCAGGTGACCAAAATCAATTGCTGGGATTATTCGTTCATCAACGGTACACAGACTTAAAACCTCATCCAAAGTGCCAAGCTGATTTATTTTACCCATTGTTTCAGGACACATGGCAATATCGCCAAATCCGTTTTCATCCATCGCCTTGACTGCAAGCTTCATCGTATCTGTTGCAAGCTCCAAAGCGGTTTGACGTGAAATTTTTGCGCATGAGCCGCTGTGTATAACTATGCGCCGCGCTCCCGTAAGCTTTGCAAGATTTGCGCTTTCAAGGATATAATTAATGCTGTTTGCACGTTTTTCCTGTTCTGTACTTGACATAGAAATGTAATACGGGGCATGAACAGAGAGAGTTATATTATATTTTTCGGCTTGTTGCTTTAATTTTAATGCTGCGTCCTGCTTTAAACGCACACCTCGGCCGCACTGGATTTCATAGGCGTCCAGTCCCATCTTATCAAGAAATTCAGGCATCTGAAAAGTATGTTTGTAGCCGCTTTCATAAAATAACTCACAATTTCCGCCCGGACCGAATTTAACCATATACAAAACGCTCCTGTATTATTTCAGCATGGATATAGCATTTGAAATGGTTTTTTCATATGCTTCCATTCCGTATTTATCTACTTCTGACTTACTCTTTTCACCGTGAGTCAAACAGCCAGCGCCGCCTATACATCCGCCGATGCAAGCCATACCCTCAATGAAATTACCGTCAAGCACGCCTTTTCTCTTTTTGAGAAGAGCTATTTTGCACTCCTCTATGCCATCGCAAGGCACAGCCTTAAGTTCAAAATCTTCAATTCCATGCTCTTTAAGTCCCTGCGCCACCGCGTCAGAAAGACCGCCGCTGCGGGCAAAGATTCTGCCGAAATAAGAGGCATTATCCAGCACGTCCTCAGGTAAAGTGGTTATATCAACATCCTTGCTGTCAAAAAGAGCCTGAAGCTCTTCAAACGTAAGCACGACGTCAACATACGGTCTGACGTTTTCTTTCTGTATTTCTGCCTTTTTTGCAGTACACGGACCTATAAAAATTATTTTTGAGTCTTTGTCCGTTTCTTTTATATATTTTGCGATAGTAGCCATCGGAGACAGGTTATGGGAAACATGCTCAGCAAGGTCAAGGAAATTTTTATGTACATAGTCAACAAACGCAGGACAGCATGAACTGGTCAAAAAGCCCTTTTCTGCTAATTCTGTGGATTCCGCATAAGCTACCATGTCAGCGCCCAACGCAGCTTCTATAACAGTATAGAAGCCAAGCTCTTTAAGCCCTGAGATAACCTGGCCCAGCTTTGCATATGTAAACTGGCTTGATATTGACGGAGCAACAAGAGCATATACCTTGAATTTTTCATTTTTATTGCTCTTTTTGATTATATCTATAGCGTCGAGTATGTATGACTTGTCCATTATAGCGCCGAACGGGCACTGATATACACATGCACCGCAGGCTATACACTTATCATTATCTATCTTAGCTGCTTTGTTTTCGTTCATAGATATGGCTTTTACCTTGCAGGCGTTCTGACACGGGCGTTTCCTGTTTATAATTGCTGTAAAGGGACACACCTTTGCACATGCTCCGCAGTCTACGCACTTGCTTTTATCTATATGAGCGACATGATTATTATCAAAAGTAATTGCATCACGCTTACATACGTCTTCGCAACGATGAGCAAGACAACCACGGCATGAATTTGTAACCTCATACCCACCCATTGGACACTCGTCACATGCTATTTCTATTACTTCTATAACATTTGGATTTTCAGGATCTCCGCCCATAGCAAGTTTTACACGTTCCGATAAAATCGCACGTTCCTTATAAACACAGCAACGCATGGTTGGAGTATTTCCCGGAACTATGGTTTTAGGGATATCCAGCAAATTATCAAGAAGAGTGTCTTTCCACGCCTGACGTGCGACCTCACGCAGGACTTTATATTTCAAATGCTGTACTTTTGTATCGAATTTTCTCATATTACCTCCAAAACCAAGTTTAAAAATAACTTACCTTTATACGTTTACCCATTTTTTTCAAACATTGGGATAATTCCTCTACCAGATTCATTTTTATGTTAAAATTTATAGGAAGATCAGGATTCTGATGGGCAGGATTTACTGCTCTGCCGACATAGAAATTAATATCAGTAGCTTCTTCAAATAACAGTCTGCATATCATAGAAGCACCATCGTGCTTAATACTCCATTGCTCGTAAAACTTATTTTCACCAAGCGCATCTTTTGCATATTCCAAAACTTTATTGATAGTTATTACTCCCTCTGTAACAAGATCAACACCTTCAATCTCAGCTATCGGCGGTACGTCGCTCTGTTCAAAATTTAGGCTTGCTTTTATAGGTTTTCCAAGATATTTTGCCGCAATAGACGAAGTTGTACCGCCACAGACAATATGCTTTCCTTCCTTTGAAAAAAACAGTGACATCATACGGTCGCAATCGTCCCTATTTGACGGAGGCCCGAAAAGTATATTCATTGGTTCACGTCGTCTTATGCGTATAACGCATGCCGTAGCGTCATCTCCCGGGCGGTTTCCGTACAAACGATTACATTCGTCTATCAGCATAGTAGAAAGAGTTTTAGAGGTATATCCAACATGAGCCACAGTGGCCATAAACTCAGCAATATCCTCACGCTTCCACCCAAAATTAAATGCCGTTCCGATACCAGCATGAGGGCACCCGTCGCTCATAGCGATAAAAATATCGTTTTCCTGCAAATTTATATTTGATTTATATATTTTTTTACCGTCAATATTAAGTTCGCTTTTTGGATAATCATATATTTCACAGTCGCGAAGCATTATTATCTGAGGATTATCATACTGTATAAGTTCTGCCGTTTCATTATTTATAAGATGAATTATGGTGAACGTAGAGTATGCGACACCCCTGACAGAGCAAATCGGGAGCGTTGCTGCTATTGTAGATACGCATTCCTCCAGACTCAGCCCCTGAGCCATCATGGTAGATATGATCTTAGATGTAAGGGTTGACAGGATGCTTGCCTTGACACCGCTTCCCAAACCGTCCGCAAGCACAATAACCGTAGAATTTTCGCCCTGATCGACAATATCAACATGATCACCGCACAACTGCTCGCCGATATGGTTTATACTTTTGTAGCCTATATCTGCACACAGATTATTCATCAGAAATTGACTCCTTTAATTTTGAAAGTGCGATTTTTGTTTCTGCCGCCGTCTCTCCCAAAAGAGATGCTATTTCCTGGACGATACGCATTTGTTTATCTACTACTTTATCTGCAATTTCAACAGTCTGGCGGCTGATGCTTTCTTTCTGATCACGAACGGACTGTTCTTCTGTCACATCACGCATAATGCATATTAGCAGTCTGTATTCTTTATCATAAATTATTGTCTGATCTACATATTTTTCATATTCAGCAAGATATACACGCTTATCATGTATATTTCTTCCGCTGCTTAAAACTTCCATAAAATCTTTGGGTTCAAGGACACGTACCACCTGATCGCCGAGTATGTCCGATGCCGACCTGAGATTCATTATTTTTAAAGCAGCTTTATTTATTTGCTGGACTTCCAGCTTTTCATTAAGAACAATGAGACCATTGGGAGTATTTCTTACAATATTGTCCGAAAAGCTCTCCGCCTTATCTTTAAGATACGGCAGGCACATTGAAATTTCGGCTTTGCCCTGATATATTGCAACAGCTTTTTCGCGGCAGGTATCATATCCGCAGGACCCGCAGTTGAGTTCATCTGACGGCTTGGTCTTACCCATCTGTTTAAGTATTTCAGTTATTTCACTTTCAGTCGGTGGCTGAAGCTTGCGTTCTATTACTGTAAATGTTTTTTCAATCGACAGCGGATCGGGCTGATCCACCTTAAAGTCTTTATCCCCGGCAAACTCTGAAACCGCAACATAATCGCGCACCGGAGAACGATGAAATTTTTCCATGACTGGTCCGCCTACACAGCTTCCCACGCAAGCTGACATTTCTATAAAGCATTTATGTATTTTCCCGCTTTCTATATCCCGCAATGCTTCTATACAGTTCTGAACTCCGTCTAAAGCCATGTATGTATAATCCGGATTGCTTTTTTCCATTGTCTTCAGAATGCCTCCGGTAGTCGGGAAAAAGCGTGCCTTACTGTATTCGTCTTGATCCATTTCGCGCTTGAGTTCTATATTTTCAGATTTAAGCCAGCGTGTTAATTCGTCAAAAGTCAACACAGCGTCTACAATACCCTCATAGTATGACGCCTCATCTTTTTTTGCAACACACGGGCCTATAAAGACGCACTTTGCCCCGGGATAACGCTTTTTGATATCCATACAGTGTGCCTGCATTGGCGACAAAACGTTTGCAAGATACGGCATTTCCTTGGGAAAATATTTCTGCACAAGCAAATTTATACTGTGACAGCAGGTGGTAATTATAATATCTCTGTTATCCTCATTGAGCATTCTGTCGTATTCTCGTTTAACGATAGTCGCGCCGATAGCAGTTTCTTCTGCATCTTTAAATCCAAGCTTCTTTAAAGCATCTCTCATTGCCTGTATGCCAACTCCGTCATAGTTAGCGACAAAAGACGGAGCAAGACTCACATACACCGGATCTCCACTCTGAAGCAGCACTTTGGCTTTTTCCGTCTCATCTACAATCTGTTTTGCATCTTGCGGGCATACAACAAAGCACTGACCGCATAAAATACATTCGTTTCCGATTATATAAGCCTGATTGCCGGAAAAACGGATTGATTTTACAGGGCAGTGACGGATACACTTATAGCAGTTTTTGCAATTTGATTTTTTTAGAGTAAGACAGTCCATTTAGAACACCCCTTCGCTTTTCAGCTTACCAAGTACTTTTTCCTCAAAAAAAGCAGGAAATTTTTCTTCGGTAAGTCCCGCAAAAATCTCATCATCAACTGTAACGGTAACACCCTCTCTATTGCATTTACCGGCACAAAAACTACCTGCAAGAGTTATCTGATCGTCCAGTTTATTTTCTTCAACAGCCTTCTGAAAAAGCTCGACTATCCGCTGTGAGCCCTTAAGATGGCAGGAACTGCCGACACATATTTGAATTATCATTTCTTATGCCTTCTCCAGTACGTTTACATTAAAGAATTCATCTACACTTTCGGGAGATACCGAAAAGAATTTATCGTCAACCGTAACGCAGACACCCTGCTGACATTTACCCATACAAAACGTGCCGCCAAGCTCCACTTTATCGTTCAGACCATTTTCACGTATCAGATACTGAAGCTGCTCTACCACTTGACGTGAACCTTTAATATGACATGATGAACCAATACAAACTGTAATTTTCATTTATTTTATCTCCTTATTCGTAATCAACTACATTTATCCATGAATTCAAAAATTCTCGTTCTTTTTCGTTACCTTTTACCGTCTGTGAAGCAGCAACAATTGGCATCCATTTCTGAACATATTGTAATTGAGTACCGCTTTTTTCACAAAACAATTTAAGATATTTATCTGCACCCGCTATATCACCTGAAAGCCAGAAAAGCAAATAAGTTCTTGCCGCATCGGCAGATGCATTTCCCTGTGTCGCATGGGACCAATCAAGAATATACGGCTGTCCGTCATCAGTAATTATAATATTAGACGGATTGAAATCACCATGACAAAGCTTATTGTGTTTTGGCATTGCATCAAGTCTGGTATGTAGATCATAACGAACGGTAGCATTAAGATCCGTCATTGATATTTTCCTGTTCATCTTATCTTTCAGCTTATTCAAAAGCGGGCAAGTCTTCGAATGCATTTCAAGCTGAAGGTCAGTAAACATATTCAGATATTGATCCTTTTTGTCCGGATTTTCCTGCATGAGCTGCGCAAGTGTTTTACCGCTGATATAATCAGAGACTATAGTCCACTTGTCTCCGAATTTACTCACCTCTAAAACTCTTGGGATATTAAGACCTGTTTCCTCTACTCTCGCCTGATTTAGAGCTTCGTTGAGCACATCTGATTTTGAATAGCTCACATCAAACACTTTAAGACATTTGTCGCCGTCGCGATAAATGGTCTTATTGTTTCTGACAGCAATAATTTTATCTAACTTCATGGCCAAACCTCCAATACAAATATAATAACACAACTCCGTCTGAACGTAAACCTTATTTTTAAAAATCCATATAATTCAAATTATTGATCTGTTTTTTTAATAATAACAATATCATGCGGTTTACAGATATATAATAATGCAATTTTTGATATTAATCAATCATTTTTAATATAAAAACAAAATTTTATCTAATAATAACTATCGGTATTATTAGTACATTTATTATTGTTCTTGACTTAGATTTGCTGTAAATGTATAATTAACCATATAATCTATTTTTATAATTTTCATATAGGAGAAGCTCCATGCTTAAAGAATTACAATATCCTTTTGATTCACAGCTTATATTAAAAAAACGGCGTTCGCTTAAAAAGAAACTTTTAAGTGAAAATAAAAGCTTTATTGACAAAAATATAGCAATACTCGGAGGTTCTACAACTCATGATATTGCTGAAATTCTTGAACTCTTTTTGCTGGATTTTGGTATACGCCCTTCATTATATGAATCAGAATTCGGACAATGGTGGCAGGATTCCATGTTTCCTCCTAAAGAGTTAGAACTATTCAATCCCGACATAGTATTCATTCACACAAGCTGCCGCAATATTTTAAATTATCCGTCAATTACCGATAATAATGAAAAAATCGATGAGATGCTTAACACCGAGTTTTCTCGCTATGAACAGGCTTGGCAGGCATTAAAAAATAAATATAATCCCGTTATAATACAGAATAATTTTGAATTGCCGTATTACAGACTGCTTGGAAATACCGATGTTACTGACAGACGGGGTCATACTAATTATATAAGCAGGTTAAACACTAAATTTTCAGATTATGCGGCGTCGCATGACGCTTTTTATATTAATGATATCAATTATCTTTCAGCCGATTACGGAATTTCAAAATGGTCAGATCCGTTTTACTGGCATATGTACAAATACTGTCTTGCACTGGATGCCATCCCAGAGTTTGCTTTTAATCTTGCTGCGATAATTAAATCAGTATACGGAAAGAATAAAAAGGCATTAGCACTCGACCTTGACAATACACTCTGGGGAGGTATTGTCGGCGACGACGGCGTAGAAGGCATTGAAATAGGACATGAAACCTCCATGGGCCAGGTTTACAGTGAATTTCAACAGTATTTAAAAGAATTATCTTCAATAGGCATTACTTTAAATATAAATTCAAAAAATGAATATGAAAATGCAATAGCTGGACTAAACCATCCCGAGAGTACACTCAGCCCGAATGATTTTATTATTATCAAAGCCAATTGGCAGTCCAAAGACAGAAATCTTTTTGAAATTGCAAAAGAGCTCAATATAGGTTCGGATAGTATTGTATTTGTTGATGACAATCCTGCTGAACGTGCTATGGTATCCGCAAGTCTGCCTGATACCTGTGCCCCTGATATAGGCTCTCCTGAAAATTATATCAGAATACTAGACCGATCAAGGTTTTTTGAGGTAACTGAGCTTTCTTCAGATGATGTAAAAAGAAATGAAATGTATCGTGCAAATGTAAAAAGAGCCGCTGAACAAACCCAATTTGCAGATTACGGCGAATATTTACTGTCACTTAATATGAAAGCTGTTATACGCGATTTTGATCCTGTATATATTCCGCGAATTGCTCAGCTTACCAACAAGTCAAATCAATTCAATCTTACAACCTGGCGCATATCAGAAAGCGAAATGGCTGAAATCGCCAAAAATGATCGGTATATGCGGCTGTACGGTAAATTATCAGACAAATACGGTGATAACGGTGTTATTACTGTCGTTATAGGAGAAAAAGATAATGATACGCTTCATATTCGCTTATGGCTTATGAGTTGCCGTGTACTCAAGCGTGATATGGAGTATGCGATGCTTGACTGCCTTGTGGCAGACGCAAAATCATCAGGCATAAAAAAACTTCGCGGATATTATTATAAAACAGCAAAAAATACAATGGTGAAAGAGTTTTACGGAACATTAGGTTTTGACATGCTGGAACAGACAGACGACAGCAGTCAATGGATACTGGATCTAAATAATTATCAAAATAAAAATAAGTATATTGAGGTGGAAAGATAATGGAAAGAGCAGAAATTTTCGAAAAACTGAATAATGTATTTAGAGATGTATTTGACGATGATACAATTACAGTATCAGACAATACCACTGCATCAGATATAGACGGCTGGGACTCGCTTATGCATATTACACTTATTTCCGCCGTCGAAGATGAATTTGATATTAAATTTGATATGAAAAGTGTTGTAGCCATGAAAAACGTTGGTGATATGGCAGATATTATTGAAAAGGAAGCATAAATGGTTTTTACTTCTCTTAAATTTTTATTATTCATAACAGCAGTCGTCTTTATCTACTTTATTTTTCCTAAAAAATACCGCTGGGTATGGCTTTTGCTGTCAAGCTATTTTTTCTATTTATCAGCAAGTGTCAAATACGGAATATTTTTGGTTTTTTCTACCGTAATTACCTATCTGGCAGCAATTTGGATTGAAAAAGTATCGGAAAGCATCGATGTTTCTTCGCTGTTGAAAGATGAGAGAAAACAGGCTAAACAACTGATAGAAAAAAGAAAAAAACTTATAACCGCTATTGCTATTCTACTTAACTTTGCTGTACTGTTTACAATTAAATATTATAATTTTACAGTTTTAAATATATCTGCCCTTGCAGATATTTTCGGCATACAATTTACTCCTGCCATGTTAAATATTTTGTTGCCTGTCGGTATTTCGTTTTATACCTTTCAGGTAACCGGATATATAATAGACGTCTACAGAGGTATAAATAATGCTGAACATAATTTTTTCAAATATGCGCTGTTTGTAAGCTATTTCCCTCAGATCATGCAAGGTCCGATAGGCAGATTTTCAGATTTATCTCAAACTTTATATACAGGTCATCCGTTTGAATACCAAAGAATGACTTACGGTCTTCAAAGAATGATGTTAGGTTTTTTTGAAAAGCTTGTAATTGCGGACAGGCTTGCCATAGCAGTTGATACTGTATGGCCTAACTATCAGTCATACGGAAGGATTGAAATTTTACTTATTTGTTTGTTTTATGCAATTCAGATATATGCAGATTTTGCAGGGTATATGGACATTGCAATAGGCGCTTCGGAAATAATGGGCATACGCTTGTCAGAAAACTTTAAAGCACCGTATTTCTCTGCATCAATACCGGAATTCTGGAGGCGTTGGCATATAACACTCGGCTCATGGTTCCGTGATTATCTGTTTTATCCAATAATGCGTTCCGGCTGGTGTATATCTCTCGGCAAAAAATTAAAGGGAATTATCGGCAAAAAAGCCTCAAGTAAGATTATAACCGTAATTGCTCTGTTGTGTGTATGGTTCTTTACGGGCATGTGGCACGGCGCAAGCTGGCATTATATAGTTTGGGGAGTATATTATGGTATTCTTATAATCCTTTCCACGCTTTTTGCCCCTGTATTTGATAAATTTGTTCAAAATCACTCTATAAACAGAAACAATCCTATTTACAAATCAGTTCAAATTCTTAAAACCTTTGTTATTGTATGTATGGGATATATTTTTTTCAGAAGCGATACCATGTCACAGGCATTTGGGATAATCGGCCGCATTTTTTCTCTGTCTGCACCTCTGTTATCCCCTGCTGCAATCGGCTTAGACAAAGCCGATCTTATAGTTGCTGCCGTATTTTTGATCTTACTTTTAATCATTGATGTTTTCCGTGCCAAAGATATAGATATACGCGCAGTCATTGCTAAAAAAGCACTTATACTACGCTGGATAATTTATTTTATATTACTGTTTTCGGTTATAATTTTTGGCGTATATGGGCCCGAATACTCCTCATCCTCATTTATTTACTTTCAATTTTAAGGAGAACAGTTATGAAAATAAAAATACAAAGAATAATTAAGGCAATTGCCTTTATGCTTATTTTCTGTGTACTGTTTTCAGGTGCTACCTATATATTGCGAAATAAAAATGAGGCAAATATTGTTCTTCCATTTTATAATGAACCAAAAAATACTTTAGATGTTATTTTTATAGGCTCAAGTCATTTAATGTGTTCAGTATATCCTATGGAGCTGTATGATAAATACGGCATTGCATCTTACGTTTTTGCAAGCTCTGCACAGCTTTTGCCTCAATCCTATTATCAGCTTAAGGAAGCTCTTCGTTTTCAAAATCCTAAGATGATAGTTCTTGATATCTCCAGTGTAATTTACGACACAAAAATATCCACTACCGAGTATGCTCATGTTCAAATAGATAACATGTCATTTTCACCAGTTAAATATGAAGCTATTTGGGATCTGTTCGATAAAGACTCGCGGGCTGAATACATTTTTAATATTATCAGATTTCACTCGCGTTGGAAAGAGCTGGGAAGAATTGATTTTTTACCAATATCATCATGTACTAAAGGTGCTTATGTAAGTACAGATTGTACGCCCTGTCAACCTAACCGCACCATTTCTCCAAATGAAAAATATGAAATCTTCCCCACTGCCGAAAAGTATTTGCGCATGATTTTGGATTTATGTAAAGAAAAGCAAATAGAAGTACTGCTTTTTAATGCTCCGGCTGTTGAAGAACATGACAGTCTTCCTCGATGTAATGCTGTCAATGATATAGCCGATGAATATGGACTGGAGTTTATTGATCTTAATTTAAATGCAGATCTTATTTCATTTGATCCCGCTACAGATTACAGAGATCCCTGGCATTGCAATGCAAAAGGCGCAATGAAAGTAACAACATATTTAGGTGATTTTATTGACACTCACTACAAAATTCCTGATAGACGCAACGATAAAAATTACGATTTTTGGAATGAGCAATTGTCAGAATACCGAAATCAATATCATTACTAATATACTTCAAAATAAAAATCAGGCATTTGCCTGATTTTTTTAATATATATATTGACATTTTTGGTCTAATGCATTAGAATGAATTTGTACTAATATATTAGACCAAGGAGTTTATAATGAATATTCCTAAAATTTTTGAAAGCGAATACAGATTTTGCCTTATACTGTGGGAAAACGAGCCAATCAAAAGCACAAAGCTGGCCTTACTCTGCAAAGAAAAGCTCGGTTGGTCAAAAACAACAGTATACACCGTTATCAAACGTCTTTCGGAACGCAAAATAATAAAAAATGAAAACACTATTGTAACTTCGCTGGTAAGCAAGCAGCAAGTTCAGATATCAGAAATAGATGATCTTTTGGAAAATAAGTTTGAAGGTTCTTTGCCGGCATTCATTGCCGCATTTGCCAAGAGACAAAAGCTTACCGAAAAGGAAATCAATCAAATCAGAGATATAATTGACAAGGGAGGCGCGTGATTATGGAAAAGATTTTTATACATGTGCTGAATTACAGCATCAGCGCCACTTGGGTCATACTTGCTGTAATTATTTTGCGTCTGATAATAAAAAGAATGCCAAAATGGATCAGCTGCGCTCTGTGGTCTTTAGCGGCACTGCGGCTTATTATTCCCCGTTTTGTGCAAAGTGCCGTAAGCCTTATACCAAACACCTACACTGTGCCGGACACGATTATGCTCGACAGGAATCCTCAAATAGACACCGGGGTAAATATAATAAACAGTATTATTAATCCTGCTATCACAAAAAGCTTTGCTCCGAATCCTATTGCCAGTGCAAATCCCCTGCAGATAATAATCTTTTTCGCTTCTATAATATGGATAATCGGATTATGTTGTCTTATATTTTATATGGCCGTCAACTGGATAATATTAAGACACCGCCTTGCATTTGCCGTAAAACTCAAAGATAACATATACCAAAGCGAAAACATTACAACTCCTTTTTTGTTCGGTATATTTAAACCGAAAATTTATATACCTTTCAACACGCCCAAGTGTTATATAGACAATATAGCAGCACATGAAAACATGCACATAAAAAGAAAAGACCATATATTAAAGCCGCTGGCATTTATTCTGCTTTCCGTATACTGGTTTAATCCCTTTATATGGGCAGCATATATACTGTACTGCAAAGATACGGAATTGGCATGTGATGAAAAGGCTGTTAAATCAATGAGTGAAGAAAAAAGAAAAAGCTATTCACTGTCTTTGCTACACTTCGGCAGCTGCAAGACCAAAGCCGGAATATATCCTCTTGGTTTTTGTGAAACAGGTATTAAGTCACGTATTAAAAATATAATACGGTATAAAAGGCCAAGGGTATTTATTTCAGTACTGGGCGCAGTAATACTTCTTGCGCTGTCGGCATGTTTTCTCACCAATCCGCAGCAGATGACGGATATCTCAGACACACAGCACGCTCAGGATCAGGCATCAGGACAAAAAATATATGTATATCAGCAGTCACAGGAAACAGTCAAGCCGTATCTTGCACTTAAAGAAAACAACGAATTTGTATTTTTTTATTCCGCATTAAGCAGCTATTACGCAACAGGAGAATACAGCATTACAGATGATACATTGATATGCAAGACATACGACGGAAAATACACATACACATTCCAAACAGACGGGCAATGCTATATATTTGACAAAGACAGGTCTTCAAGCATACCGAGTCTTAATATTTCAGATGGTGACAAGGCAAACCTTGAGGAATGTGTCCCCGATAATGCAGTTTTCTCCTAACATCTATGTATATAAAAACGCAGACGCGCAACAACGCGTCTGCGTAATTTTTTATTCAATCAGCCGCCAAGGTAAGCCTTTTTGATTTCGTCACTCTTTGCGAGTTCTGAGCCGGTGCCGGAAAGCTTTATTTCCCCGGATTCAAGGACATATGCCCTGTCAGCTATTCTCAATGCCATTTCGGCATTCTGTTCAACAAGCAGAATTGTTGTACCTGCTTTGTGAAGATCACGAATAATATCAAAAATCTGTTCAACCAATATAGGTGCCAAACCCATAGACGGTTCATCCATCATCATAAGCTTTGGCTGACTCATTAAAGCCCTGCCCATTGCAAGCATCTGCTGTTCACCGCCGGAAAGAGTTCCAGCTATCTGATTCTTTCTGTGCTTAAGACGTGGAAAACGCTCGAAAACATTCTGAATATTATCTTTAATATTTCTGCCGTTTGTGTATGCACCCATTTCAAGATTTTCAAGAACAGACATTTGCAAAAAAACATGACGGCCTTCCGGCACATGGGCAATTCCTTTTGACACAAGCTTATATGCCTCGGTATGGGAAATGTTTTCATCCATAAAAGTTATACTGCCTGTTTTTGAGTGTAGAAGCCCTGAAATAGTCTTAAGTGTGGTAGATTTACCGGCACCGTTTGCTCCGATAAGAGCAACTATTTCTCCGGAATTAACTTCAAGAGAGATATCTTTCAATGCATGTATTTTACCGTAATATACATTTATATTATCGACTTTAAGCATTTGCATCTCCCTCCTTCTTTTTGCCCAAATACGCCTCTATAACCTTGGGATTTGATTTGATTTCGTCGGGAGAGCCTTTGGCGATCACCTTACCGTGATCAAGCACGCATATACCCTCACAGATATTCATTACAAGTTTCATATCGTGTTCGATCAGCAAAACCGCTATACCAAAATTATCACGTATCCTGCGAATATTTTCCATAAGCTCAGATGTTTCCGACGGATTCATTCCGGCTGCAGGCTCATCAAGCAAAATTATTTTAGGATGAGTAGCAAGAGCACGGGCTATTTCAAGCCTGCGCTGAGCGCCGTAGGGTAGTGATCCGGCCTCCGAGTCGGCAACATCCTGCATATCAAAAAATTCAAGGAGCGACATTGCCTCATCACGGGCGGCTTTCTCACTTTTTCCATAATTAAACAGGTGTGTCATTGCCGAAAACAGGTTTTGGTTAATTGAATTATGAAGACCTATTTTTACATTATCCAAAACTGACATGTTAGAAAAAAGCCTTATGTTTTGAAAAGTTCTGGCAATACCCATTTTGTTTACCTGAAAGCAGGTTTTTCTTGCAGTAGTCATACCGTCCAGCATTATATCTCCGCGTGTCGGCTGATACACATTTGTAAGAAGATTAAACACAGTGGTTTTACCTGCTCCGTTAGGTCCGATAAGACCGGAAATCTCAGTCCTGCCTACAGTTATCGAAAAATCATCAACAGCCGTAAGACCACCGAAGTCAACGCCCAGATGATGCGTCTCAAGTATCGGCTTTTTGTCAAGATCACGTTCAGGAACTATAGAATTGGAAGGATATGGGACCATTTTATCCATTATCTGCACTCCCCTTCCATTTTATAATTTTGCCGGATTTTGACAAAAGCTTACCGGTAGTATTTGACAATATCAATTTTACTTTCTCATTATTTGTCAGCAGCATTACTACTATCAAAATTACAGCATATATCAGCATACGGAAATCCGAAAACTCGCGCAGAAGCTCCGGAAGCATATAGAGAACCACAGTTGCTATTATAGTGCCGACAATATTACCCATGCCTCCTAAAACCACAAATACAAGTATCAGAATAGAGGTATTAAAATCAAATTTCTTGGCAACGATTGTCGAATAATTCATCGCGTATACAACACCTGCCATACCGGCAAGCACAGATGATGTTATAAAGGCAATGAGTTTATATTTTGATATATTTATTCCTACTGATTCAGCTGCTATCCGGTTATCTCTGATTGCCATGACAGCACGTCCGGACTTGCTGTTAACAAGATTCAAGATAATAAACAGTGCAAATAAAATAAGAATAACACCGGCCGTAAAGCTTGAAATCTGGTCAATTCCGACAGCGCCCTGAGGACCGTTCAGAATTATTTTGCCGTTTTCCATGCCAAGTGATTTGACATCATTCATACTTATATGCAGTCCGCTCTTATCTACGCCTACATAAAGACAGTTGATTATATTTTTAATAATCTCGCCGAACGCAAGAGTAACTATCGCAAGATAGTCACCTCTGAGTCTTAAAACCGGAACGCCTATTATAAGGCCTACGATTCCCGCGCAAATGCCGCCGATTATTACTGCAATAAGC
This sequence comes from uncultured Clostridia bacterium, assembly GCA_944385895.1. Classification (GTDB taxonomy): domain Bacteria; phylum Bacillota; class Clostridia; order Oscillospirales; family QAKW01; genus RGIG9041. The sequence goes on along the minus strand of CALWYZ010000002.1, from coordinate 104,776 downwards.
AGCCTAAGCGGCTCAAAGGCAATCTTGTCCTGTAAACCTGCCGCAGCAATTACACCGCTGAACGCTCCGACACTGACAAAACCGGCATGACCGAGACTGAGCTCGCCCAAAAATCCGACAGTGAGATTAAGTGACAGTGCCATAACTATATAAGTGCATATAGGAACAAGCTGTCCGCTGAGCGAATGGTTTATAAGTCCCAGCTGCTGCAGCGGAAAAATAATAGCAAATCCCAGAATCACTAAAAGATATGATATAATTCCCGTACGGGTAAACTTGTTAATCGATTTAAACTTACGCATAGCTTACCCTCCATTATACCTTTTCAGTTATTTTTTTGCCGAGAATACCGGTCGGTTTAATTAAAAGAACCAGTATCAAGACAGCAAAAACTATTGCATCTGACAGAGATGTAGATATATATGATTTACTGAATATCTCAATTATACCTAAAAGAATACCGCCGAGCATTGCACCGGGTATAGATCCGATACCTCCGAAAACAGCTGCAGTAAACGCTTTTATACCGGGCATAGATCCGGTAGTGGGAACAAGAGTGGGATAAGATGAGCAAAGCAGTACTCCGGCAACCGCGGCAAGCGCGCTGCCAACCGCAAACGTTATAGAAATGGTCGTATTCACATTTATCCCCATCAGCTCCGCAGCGTCTTTATCTTCCGAAACTGCACGCATGGCTTTACCGATTTTGGTTTTCTGTGTAAATAATGTAAGGCATATCATAATTACTATACACGCCAGGACAGTCACAATCGATTCAGCAGTTATGGTAAGCTTTCCGCCGAAAAAAGATAATGGTTCAAAGTTTACAACGGACGTAAAAACCTTAGGAGTGCTGCCCCAGATTAGCAGTGCTACATTTTGAAGGAGATAACTTACTCCTATAGCTGTAATCAAAACCGCAAGTGAACCGGCTCTTCTTAAGGGCTTGTACGCGAACGCCTCAATAATAACTCCCAGCAAGGTACAGACGACGATAGAGAACAATATAGATAACAATGGGTGCCAGCCCAAGTATATCATTGTGCAGTATGACGCGTATGCCCCTACCATTATAACATCACCATGAGCAAAATTAAGCATCTTGGCGATACCGTATACCATTGTATAACCGAGCGCAATTATGGCGTAAACGCTTCCCAGACTTATTCCGTTTATTAAATTCGAAAGAAAAGTCATTTCTGTTTACACCTCAAAAATTCTATAATACACAGGAAAGAAGCAACGGTTATAACCGCCGCTTCTTTTCTGCAATAAATACTTTAAGTTACAGACCGACGTAAACGCCGTTTTGAATAACCATACCTTTAGGATTCTTAGTAACTTCACCGGAGGCTGACCAGGTCATATTTTCACCGGTAAGACCGCTGAATGTGAAGTCAGAGCTTGAAAACTCAGCAATCAGTTTCTCACTTATCTCAGCTGCTGTCATATCAGCAGTGATACCCTGATTTACACATGCATTGTATAAGGCATAGATACAGTCATATGCATCAGCAGCAAACTGATTGGGAACATCGCCGTATTTTTCGTTATATTTTGTTACAAAGTTTACAGTAAGCTCATCTGTAGCATCTGCCGTAAACGGAGTCAGAAGCATAACGCCCTCGGCAAGAGAGGTATCAAAGTTTTCTAGCGAAAGAATTCCGTCCATTCCGTCAACACCGAAGATTTTAGGTGCGTATGACATCTGCTTTGCCTGTGCAAGTATCAAAGATGCAGGAGTGTAATATATAGGCAAAAACAGAAGATCAGCCTCAGCGTTTTTAGCATCTGTCAGCTGCGATGTAAAATCAGTATCGGAATCATCTGTAAAGGTCTTAACACTTACAATTTCCAAACCGAGCTTATCAGCCTCTGCCTGGAATTTCTGATATATACCTGTTGAATAAGCGTCTGAATTATTATAAATAACAGCAATCTTTGTGCCGAGATTTTGCTCTTTTATATACTGAGCTGAAGCTGTACCCTGGTTGGGGTCCGAAAAGCACATCTGATAAATTGTATCTTTACGTGCAATTGTCATGTTGCCGTCTGCGTCAGGATAACCGCCGATTACATCTGTTGAAGATGCAGAAGGCGTAAGGGTAAATACACTGTCATTATTTGCTACGGTCGAAACAGCAATACAGGGAGTTGTCGTAACGGTTCCGCAAAGTATTTGCATGCCCCAGTCCTTAAGGATATTATAAGCATTTACTGATTTTTCTGCGTCGTTTTCGTCATCTTCGAATTTCACTTCGAATTTGACATCCCCGTCTTTAGCGTTTATCTCTTCTACCGCTATCTCCATAGCATTCTTAACAGCCTGACCGTAAAGCGCGGCTTTTCCGGTAGTAGGACCTATACCGCCTATTTTGATAACAGTCTCGTCTGTACCGCCTGAATTAGTATCACTTTTACAACCTGCAAAAAATGCAAGCATCATCACCAAAACAAGAGCGATACTCATGATTTTAATGATCTTTTTCATAATGTTTCCTCTTTTCATTATATTTTCAGCTTTCGCTGTTTTAACAACATAAAAGGCTTTGCACAATAGCAAAGCCCGTATTATTTACTGTCAGCTTTACCGTTTTAGTATCAAGAGACGGCTTTTAGACCGATTACATCTGATATCCCGGTATCACCGATAATAAAATAAGCCAAGGCAAATACAGCCTTGGCTATTACCCTGTTATCAAAAAAAGTGTATGACAAATTAGCCGATGAAGAACTCTCATCGGAAGACGTCATATTCTGTTTTGAAAACAAGTTTTTCATAATCTACCTATTAATAATATTTTTTATTAGTCTAAAACAATAATTTAATTTTGTCAAGTATTTATTAAAAATAACAGCACAAATGCATTAATGAATGCAATAGAACACTGTTAGTTTTTATTTGAGCTTATCGGAAAAAAATTGTACATATTTCGATATACGGTCATTACACTCAAATTTATTATCACCTGTTGTTAGCACATAAAGTTTGACCTTCGGTTCGGTCCCTGACGGACGTATTACAACACTGCAGCCGTTGTCAAGTTCATAATACAATACATCTGATACCGGAAGTGTTGTCTGAGATATGCTGCCTGTGCGAAAATCCTTTACTGTTTTAAATTTATAATCTCTGACACAAACTATTTGAGCGTCTGCGATCACATTTTCTTGGCTTTCTCTTAATGATTTCATAATCTGTGCCACCTGTTCCATTGGCTGAGCACCTTCTATAAGAAAGCTTACTGTCTTTTCAGAAAAGCAGCCATATTTTTTATACAGTTCATCCATTGCCTGCTTTAAGTTCATATGCTTATTTTTGTAATACATTGCCATCTGAGTAATAAGCATAGCCGCCACAACAGCATCCTTATCTCTTGCGTATGTGCCCTTTAAATATCCAAAGCTCTCCTCAAATCCGAGCAAAAAAGAATATTCACCGCTTTTTTCAAACTCAGCTATCAATTCACCTATATATTTAAATCCTGTCAACACTTCAAAATACTTAATATTATTGACAGCGCACACTTTTTTTATCATCAGTGTAGATACGATAGTTGAGACTACTGCCGCATTATCCGGCAATTTGCCGTTTTTATGTAAATTTTCAATTATAAAATCGCAAAGCAAAACTCCAATCTGATTACCCGAGAGCAATTCAACGGTTCCATCGGGCATGATTACTGCAACGGCACAGCGATCAGCATCAGGGTCTGTGGCGATAACAAGATCTGATCCTATTTTTTTTGCCAGTTCTATGGACATAGATAACCCTTCGCGTTCCTCTGGATTAGGCGATTTCAAGGTAGGAAAATCGCCGTCAGGAACTGCCTGATCCGGTTGTATTGTTACATTTGCTCCGATTTCCTTAAGCACTCTTGGGACAAGCTTATAACCTGCGCCGTGAAACGGTGAATATACAATTGAAACCGACTTGGCTGCGTCAGATATTTCTCCTAAATCAAGTCCTTCAGCCAAAACGCATTTTACATACTCGTTATCAACGCTTTCACCTATAACTTTATAAAGGTCTGATTTTACAGCTTGTTCTTTGGAAATCAGCTCAACAGAAAGCGGATCGGTCTGCTTCATATAACCCAGTATTATATCTGCCTGCTCTCCGGCTATCTGTGCGCCGTCTTCAAAATATGCTTTATAGCCGTTATATTCCTTTGGGTTATGAGAGGCTGTTATATTGATTCCGGCAATAGTGTTAAGATATCTTATTGCAAATGACAGCTCCGGCGTAGGTCTGAGAGAGTCGAAGACATATACTTTTACACCTAAGCTGCAGAGCGTAAGAGCCGCATTTTCCGCAAAGCGTACACCGTTATTGCGCGAATCAAAAGCAATAACCACGCCTCTGGATTTTGCCTCATCGCCCAGGGAACAAATATATTTTCCAAAGCCGTATGATGCCTGTCTGACTGTATAAATATTCATTCTGTTGGTTCCCGCGCCCATAAGTCCACGAAGCCCCGCCGTGCCAAAATTTAAAGATGTATAAAATCTGGAAAAGATCTCGTCCTTATTGCCTCGAATAGAAATAAGCTCAGCTTTATCTCTCGCATCAAGTTCAGGACAAGACAGCCATCTTTCATATTCTTTTAAATAATCCATAAATTGTACCCTTTCTATTGTATCTCGCGTCTGTTTTCGATTGCCCTGGCAAGCGTAATACTGTCTGAATATTCAAGACTGCCGCCTACCGGTATACCTAACGCAAGACCTGTTACCTTTACATCAAACGGCTTTAAAAGCTTGGCAATGTACATAGCCGTTGCCTGACCTTCAACATTAGGGCTTGTAGCCATTATAATCTCACTGACATCATTTTCGCTTACTCTGACAAGCAGTTCAGAAAGTTTTATATCATCCGGTCCGACATCATTCATAGGTGAAATAAGCCCGTGCAGAACATGGTACACCCCGTTATAATCACGAGTACGTTCTACCGCGTCTATATCGCTCGGCTTTTCGACAACACAAATAATTGATTTATCGCGTTTTTCATTAGCACATACCGAGCATATGTCCTTATCGGTTATATTCTGACATATTCTGCAGCAATGTATTTTTTGCTTTGCTTCAAGCAATGCGTCTGAAAACGACTTTGCAACGGATTTATCCGAAGTTATGATGTAATATGCCATTTTTTGTGCTGATTTTGAGCCGATACCGGGAAGTTTTTCAAACTCCTCAACAAGTTTTGAAAAAGCAGGTATATATTGCATAATATCCCCTATTTCAATAATTACAGCATTGGAAAGTTAAGATTGAGTCCGCCTGTAGCCGCATTCATTTTTTCCTCAAGGGTTGAGTCAACTTGTTTTGATGCCTCATTTACAGCCGCAACTATCATATCTTCCAACATCTCTACATCGTCAGGATCCACAGCTTCCTTTTCAAGCTTAACTGATAGCAATTCCTTTTTCCCGCTCATTTCAACGGTGACCATTCCGCCTCCCGACTTGGCGCTGAAAACGGTCTCTTCCACTTCTTTTTGAGCTGCAGCAACATCCTCCTGCATTTTCTGGACCTTGCGCATCATGTCGCTTTGTTTCATATTATATCCTTCTGGCAGTCTTGCTTTCATAAATTACTCCTTATCCAAAATATCTGCGGCACTGCTGAGCAGTTCGCCCAGTACGTCTGTCTGATCAGTGCCTGAGCTGCTGACGGGATTTTCATCCGGTTGTATGAATCTAAGGGCATATTTTTTGCCGGTACACTTCATAGCCGCAGCTTCTATCAGCGATTTGCTTTCTTCACTGCTTAATATTGAATAGGCAAAATCATCTTTAGAACATTTTATATACAAAGTATCTTGATCACTGGTAATATTGGATTCAGACAAAAACGGCAATACAGAAATTCCCTTTAAAGCCTGAATTGCTTCAAATAAACCAGTAATAAAATCACATTCGGTCAAAGGCTTTTTTGTAGTAGTTAAATCAGATGATTTACCGATTTTTTTTGAAGATGAGGTAACTGGTATTTCATTTTCAGACGATGCATCAGCCGTTTCAGATGACTGAAAGGCAGTGCTTTTTTCTGCAACTGATTTATTTGTATTTTCAGCTGGCATTTGAGGCTGCACGCCTATTTTTTCAAGCTTTGCAATTCGAGCACTAAGATCATCCAAACTGCTTCCCAGCTCTGGAGTGGTAAGCTTTATCAGCGTCATTTCTGCCATAATATGCTTATCCTTGAATCTGGAGATATCATATATTCCGCTTTGCAGAACAGAAATGCACCGTACAATTTTTTCAAGTTCAAATTTATCTGCAAGCTTTTTTATATCCGCAAGTCTTTGCTCATCATATGCAGGCAAGGCATCAGTATTGTTTACAAGCTTTACTACTATCATATCCCTGAAGTAGCAGCACAATTCGGAAAACACCGAAACAGCATCTTTTGAGTTAGACCTGCATTTTGAGTAAAATTCAAGTATCGCAGCAGTATCGTTATTTGCGACCGCACCGATTGAATACGCAATATCATCATAAGAGCAGACACCGGCTATATGCTCAACCGTATCAAGTGATATCCGGTCATTACCAACAAGGCATCTGTCCAATATAGAAAGAGCATCACGCATGGCACCGTCCGCCAAACGGGCTATAAGGGCCGCGGCACTGTCATCTATACTCACATTTTCCCATTGTGCAACTTTTTGTATGCGGCATTTAATGTCATTGACTGTTATGCGTTTAAAATCGAATCTTTGACAGCGCGATAAAATTGTCGGCAATACTTTATTGATTTCCGTTGTTGCGAATATAAAAATAATGTGTTCAGGCGGTTCTTCGAGGGTTTTAAGCAAGGCGTTAAAAGCCTGAGTACTGAGCATATGGACCTCATCTATTATATACACCTTATACTTAGCAAGAGCAGGAGTAAAAATAACATCCTCCCGCAATTCACGAATGCTGTCAACACCGTTGTTCGAAGCCGCATCTATTTCAAAAACATCAGTAAGACTTCCGTTTAATATGCTCCTGCACGTTTCGCACTCGTTACACGGATTGCCGTTTTTAGGATTCTCGCAGTTTACCGCACGGGCAAGGATCTTGGCACAGGTCGTTTTACCAGTACCACGTGTTCCTGTAAACATATAAGCATGAGATATTTTATTGTTTATGATCTGATTTTTGATCGTTTCTACAATATGCTCCTGACCGATGACATCATCAAATGTCAGCGGTCTGTATTTTCTGTATAGAGCACGATACACAGTACACCTCCGCTTTGCGGCATAAACTGAAATCACACAGTCCAGTTCGAGCGTCTGCACATATGAGCCTGACAGTATCAATGCTCAAAACAGGCAACTCGGCGGCACATACCGGAAATTGCTTAATGCTGCTCGGTTCCCCGCCTGACATGTTTCACAATGCGATATTGCGCCGAACCTATTCTTCAACACATTGAACCTGCTGCTTACCAAATATGCAGGCACCCTTGCATAGACATTCTCCCCTGCTGCAGCGGATTGCAGGTACAAGGCACCGCTAACGCCCCGGATAGTGTGATTTCAGTTTATGCCGCAAATATACAATATTATATGATAATAAAATCTTTTTTTCAAGTACTATTTAGAAAAGACAGAAACAAACATGGACGGTACCGCCCACAAAATATGATATGCCAAAATCTGCAGAGGCAGCGCCGCTGTCATGCCGGAAAAAAACGCCAGAAAAGTCATAAGTCCCAACGCTATTACGGATGAAATTATTTTTATGACTTTTGCGGCACTTAAAGCAAATTTTATTGACTTACAGCCGTGCAGTGCATATGCAAGTCCCAGTATTCCTGTTCTTGAAACTACCTGAGACGGGGTGGTGTTTGAAGTTTTAAATTTCTGTATGCATTTTTGAGCATTTCCAAAATTCATTATTTTAAACAGCAGCTTTTCTTCAGTAGCATAATGGTAAAACAGAGTCTCATAATTTATATTCTGATCATGCTGCGCAATCACCACGCACACCTGGTCTTTTTCGTATGCTTCGAAAGCACGACTGACACCGTAGGACAGAGAATAACTGATCAAAAAAACTCCGCACAGCTTTCCATTATATGCCGTAAACAGAATATGTTTTGATTTTTGCTTATAAATCGTTTCAAAGTCACCATCGTCTATTTCAATTCCAAAATGCTCCATTAACTCTTTATTGCCCGCTAAAAATATCTTGGAATTAATGAGTGATGAATATCCCATATTATCATGATAATAAATATCATCTATTCTCGGAAGCTTTTTTATATCCTCACTCAGCATATTGCCGAACAGTGCTTTAAGAGGACCGCCTGTCACACTGTACAGAGAGTTGAGATAAAGTATCATATCATCGGCATTAGAATCGCCGTAAAAACGTATACCGTTAAGCGCTGCAGTGAATATATCCGAATCATCAATCACCACGGTCTGTACATCGTTGAGTTCAAAACAGCTGTCGGCTCCGACTATCGCACCGCCATTTTTTCTTGATTTTTTACCGTTTGTGTACACCGATACCGCAAAATTCGTACCCTGCAGCAACGGCGTTACCGCCATAAGTATGCCGACCAAAGATTTTATACAGGTAGTAAAACTACCCAGTACAAAATAATTAATCAATGCGGCAACTAAAGGCAAAATAAACAAAATCCTGCCTGGTGCAGAAAATTTATTGCATAAATCATAGTCTGTAAAGCTTCTGCTTATATAGTTAGAAATAAAATTACTTCTTGCAGCATATGCAATGTCATTGCTGCATCCCGTATCCACAATAATATCATTTATAAACTCATCGTTTTGGTCATTATCCATAACCATTTTAGATCCGTCTGCAGATACCACCGAAAAGCTTTTATATATATTATTTGTGATAATTCTTTTTGAATTAATACAAAACATCAGCATCAAAACGTAAAGAAAATCAAAAACAATACATTCCTGAGCGGGTGTTTTTAGCACGATATAGCATATGTCTAGTATTGAAGAAAAAACAAAAATAAGAACAAGAAATGATTCTGAAATAAATTTGAGTTTAAAAATACTCTTTATTCCATTTATAATAGAAACGGCATTTATCAGTGTCGCAACTACTGACACACCGAGAATAAAAGGTATGTATACTCCTATATCGTAGGCAATATCTATACCCGGCAAAGAAAATTCACTTCTTAGCGCCGCAAACAAAACACCTGACAAACATGCAAATATGAAAGTCAGCAAAGTTTTAAAAGATGCAGATGATTTAAGACGCTTTAATTCGGCAGCTATATCCTCGCGTTCCTCTTCGTTTTCGTAATCATCTATTTCTTCTGTCGGTTCCGGGATCGGTATTTCTTCGCCCTCCACGTCCTCCTCTTCATTGTCACCGAGAGCAAAATTCACAATAGGATTTTGTTTTTTGTTTTTGCAATCATTTTTTATGGATTCAAATGTTTCTGTATCAATAAATTTTTTCCCTGGAATATCATCTGTTATTTCTTTTGAGATTTTATCATCCTGATGGACCTCATTATGTTGAGCTTGCTCTTCTTTTTGTTGTAAAGTATCAAGCTTTACAGCATGTTTTTCTAAATCAGAACCGGGAATTTTCTCTTTTTCAATTTGTAAAATATTTGTCTTTGCTGCATACTTCTCAGAATGTATTGCTTCAAACGCCCCTGTGATTGAAATTCCCTGAGGCTTGACTATCTCAACATTATCAATACTCTGCGGCTGTTTTTTATCATCCTGTACATATTGCGGATTTTCAATATTTTCGTCTTCCTTTTTTTCTCCGTAATCCCTTAAAATAGTCTCAAGATCTATATCGGAAACAGTATCCCCATCACAGCCCAATGCGTCAATATTTTTAAAATCATCAAAATCAAATTTATCGCTCATACCCAATCCCCGAATTTTATCTGTTTTTTGCTATTTCCTGCATGACAACCGCCGCAGCAACAGAAGCGTTCAAACATGACACCCTACCCCTCATAGGAATGTTCACAATAACATCGCACCGCTTTTTAAGCAGCGTAGATACTCCGCTGCCCTCACTGCCTACCACCAGAGCTACAGCACCGTCAAATTTTTCCTCATAATATGCTCTGTCCCCGTCCATATCGCAGCAATACACCCATACACCGAGCTTTTTTATTTCTTCAACAGCAGATGATAAGTTTGTCACCCGCACCACCGGTATATAGTTTAGAGCACCGCCTGCTGCTTTTGCAACAGAAGACGTAAGTCCTGATGCGCGCCGCTTTGATATTATAACTCCGTGAGCACCGAAGCACTCTGCAGAACGTATTATTGCGCCGAGGTTATGAGGATCTGCGATCTCATCTGCAATTATAATAAAAGGACTCTCGTTTCGCGACTCAGCCAGCTTAAAAATATCTTCGAGCTGCGCGTATTCTGTGACAGCCGCCTGCGCGGCTACACCCTGGTGATTTTGTCCGGGGAATTTCTGCCTGAATTTTTCCGGCGGCAATTTCACAACAGGTACTTTCTTCTCTAGCGCCGCAGAAATTATTTTTCCGACACTTCCGCCTGACGTATCCGAAACGAATAATTTGTCTATCTGTCGTCCCGCTCTCAACGCCTCAAGCACATTGTTTCTGCCGAAAATAAAATCAGATTTTTCATTTCCATCAATCATATATTTTCTCCAACCATGGATTTTACCATATTTGATACATCGCATATTATATCATATATTATATTAATATCAAATACTTTTAACATAAAAAGCAGATCAGAAATTTACCGATCTGCTTATAAAAGTAGACAAATACTTTATCAGCACTCCTAAAATAAGAGCAAGCAAGGCGTGCAGGGCCGTAAACGAATCAATATAAAATATTCCCGAAACAGGCGTCATTAAAACAACCGATAATATGACCGCTGGCAAAAATCCAAGTACAAGAGACATAACAGCACTTTTGCCATGCAGATTTATTTCAAATACCACCGGCACAATAAAAGACAGAAATGCAACAGCAATAAAGCCTGAGGCAGTCTGTGCAGACAGTACAAATCTTAAAACAACGGTCATAAGAATAAAAAGCACACACGACATAGCCGCAAATATCATGCTCTTTTTTTGAAGTGGTTCATTTAAGAAAGCGGCAGTGCTTTCAAGCCCCGATTTACGAATACATGATGAAGTGAAAAGCGCAGACAGCGGAATCCCGCAAAAAACCACTGCCGACAGTATCTGAGGACTAAACAAGGTCTGTCTGTTCAATAAAGCAAACAAAACCCCGCATATTATATACAGCATTGAAAAAACAATCGTGTTAACCAGCATGTCCCTGACAGCTGAAAGTGCTGATTTTACACTTATTATAGAATTATAAAGTGCACCGATATCAGAATCCGAAATAACATCGTTATATCTTGCCGAATACATATCAGTTTTACATGAGTTAAACGCCACAGCCTTTTTTTCTTCCGCGTTTTTACTGCCAATATAAATAGGCATCAAGCCTTCTGATATACATAAATCGCATACTCTTTCCATATCGCCGTCAAAATTATATATAACGTCACATTTTGAAATGCTGAATTCCGGTTCCGGTTTGAAAAGATCTTTATATTCCGAATATACCGCTACGTCTTTATAGCGAAAAGCCCTGGCAAGCGTTTCATTCCCGGAAAAGAGCAAAACACTGTGAATTCCGCTTTTTTCAAGAGAATTCAGCATTCTGACTTTACTTTTGGAAAAATTACGCTTTAAGCCAATAAATCCCGCCAGCTTGAAGCCGTCTGTCTCTTCAGACAAGTCATCGCTTATAATATCCACCTGCTTTACAGCCACAGCAATAATTTCTGTTGAGTTACGGCTAAGTCTGTCAATAGCCTCACGATGTTTGGATGCATAGTCCTGACCGCACAGCTTTAACACCGATGAATAATCACCGCGTGCTATAAGGACGTTGCTCCCATCATACACTATACCGCAAATATCAAAATCAGAATTGATGTCAGAATACTGTGATATAACAGGACACATTGACTTTATATCCGAGTAATCTATACCGACGCCTTTTAGTATCTTAAGGGTGAGCTTTTTAAAAGAATAATAAGGCGAATCTTTGCCTGCAGAATCATTACAGAACGAAGAATATAAAAATACGCTGAAATTGCTTTTGTTTATTTCAGAAAGCTGTTTGTATTCATCTTTTTCAGTGACAAAGCCTGAAATTTCAGAGCTTTTATCAAAAAGAGAACTATGCCTCAGTAATAGAATATTAGATGAATTCAGCCTGTCAAACACAGACGTATTTTTTACAAAAACACCCTGTTTATATAGTTTGCAATAGCATTTTCCGAAAACGATGTCTATATAAGACGCTAAAAAATCACAGGTAAAAGCCGCCGCAAGCAATAAAGAACTCACTACAAACGACATATAGTCAGACAGCAGCACTGCAACGATAAGCGAAAAAGCAATTGACAATGCCAGTAGCAAAAGCGAAAGTATCCTAAAAAAGTCAGAGATTTTAACAGCTATACGCGTTTTTTTGCCTCTGTCTGTCACTTTTCTTCGTACCAGCACTCTTTTGGAAATATCTGTAACAACTACTCTTGCACTGCCTTTTACAACATAGCTTGAGCAGAACACCATATTATGGAGTCTGGATACATCGATATTTTCGTCAGTAATCACATCTGCTCTTTTTTTAACGTTATTTTCACAGGTCACAGAAGTTTCATCTGTAACAAAGCTGTCAGATTCAATTATTCGTGCGTCAAACGGTATATAATCCCCTTTTTTCAGCAATACCACATCGCCGTATGTTATATCTGCATAATGAACCCGACTTATTTTCCCGTCCCTCACAACATCAAGCAAAGCATAATCAAATGGGGTTACGGCACTCAGTCTCTTTTTTATATACGACGAATAATAAAAAAACGCGACCGAAAACATAACCGGTAAAAGCAGAGCGGCAATGCCATACAAGAGATAATCCATGTCTCTTTTGAAAAGAGATAGCGCTATATATACCAGCGCCGCAAGACACACAAAAAACAGAACGCGAATAAGACGAGATTTATAATAAATGACGCTATTATATACATGAAAATTACGTCCGTCTTTTTTCAAACGCTCTTGTGCCTGATGATGACTGAGACCGTTTTTTAAATCGGTATCCAGTTCAGTAATCAATTTGTCAATACTTAAGTTATAAAATTTCAAGTGTTTTCTTTTCCTTTTTTATTTTCATCGTAAGATGACAATAATACAATATTTCTATATACAAAGAAACGATTCAGCAAATAATTCAAAAGTCCTGTTGTAAGAGTAGCCGGGATTTTGCCGACATACTCATTGAACATGCCTCCGTAAAAAGATATAATAACCGGACTGACACTTATGCATATAAGACAGACCAATAGATACTTCAATGCCTCTTTGCCCAGAGAAATCTTTTCCCTGCGAAAAACTATTTCTCTGTTAACAATAAAACTGCAGCACAATCCTATAGACATTGAAATCGGCTGTATCAGACGAAAGTTTATTTCCGCAAAATTCAGCAGCAAATAATAAACCGCACAATCAACAGCTGCGCTCACAATGCCTGTGCATGCAAAACTAAGCAGTCTGTATATTTCATTTTTTATTTTAAATACATTAATTCTCATAATATTAAAAATCAGTAAATAATATGAACCATGTATCAATATAATAGCATACTTTAAAATAAAAGTAAATACAATTATAATTAATACATTTATTTAAGAATATTTTCTCCATACTCACGCATAATATTAAAAAAGCAAAAGGAGACTGAAATATGAAGAATAAAAACGGATTTCTCATTTACACAGCGATAGGAACAGTTGTTGGAGCCGGCATAGGCATGATGGCAGGCAAAAGCATCTGCGGTAAGACGAATACTTTAAAGAAAACAGCCGGCAAGGCTTTAAGAGCCGCAGGTTCGTTTATTGAGCACATGTCATTTTGAAAAATAGTTTATCAAATAATTCATTTTATAATTTTTATCAGATAAACCTATAAAGTACAGCCGAGACGATTGTCCCGGCTGTACTTTATTTCATTTTGGGATTGGAAATCAGAGAAAATATATATCCAAAAAACACAGCGGCGGCAACCCCTCCCGCGGAAGCGGTAAATCCTCCGGTAAAAATCCCGAGCCAGCCGTTTTGCCGTACTGCATTTTCAACTCCCTTTGCCAATGAATATCCAAATCCCGTTATCGGCACCGTTGCACCGGCACCGGCAAACTCTACAAGAGGCTGATAAACACCTACCGATGTTAAAAGCACACCCATTGTAACAAATAATACCACTATTTTTGCCGGTGCGAGTTTGGTCTTATCAATCAATACTTGTGCAATAACGCATATTGCTCCGCCTATCAAAAAAGCATATAAATAATCCATTTTTATTCTCCCGTAAAATTTATAAGATGGGCAACAGCAGGTATGCTCTCACCCTGCTGAGATGCTGTAGTACTCATAAGCGCGCCGGTTGACATAAACAGGACGTTTTTCAGTTCACCTGATGCAAGCCTGGGCAGGACGTATCCTGTAAGTACCGCTCCGCTGCATCCGCATCCGGATCCGCCAGCATGAGTGTCCTGCTTTTTGTTATCAAATATCATAAGACCGCAGTCATTATATATGTTCTGCATATCATACCCTTTTTCAGCTGCCATATCTCTGAATATTGATGCTCCGACCGCGCCCAAATCTCCACTTAAAATCATATCATAATCCTGCGGCTTAGTACCGGTATCGTTAAAATAATGTACTACCGTATCGACAGCAGCGGGAGCCATTGCCGCTCCCATGTTATTAGCATCAGTAACAAGAAAATCAATTACACTTCCTATAGCTATTCTTTTTACTGTAATATTTGTCTTTTTCTTTCCTACTATCAATGCCGCTGACGCGGTAACTGTTCTCTGAGCACTTGGCGTACGCTGACCGCCGTACTCAAGCGGCTGTCTGAACTGACGCTCAGCACTGCAAAAATGTGACGAGGTCACTCCTGCTGCATATTGTGAATATCCGCATTCAACGGACATTGAAGCTACTATTACTGATAATGCCATTGTCGAGCATGCCCCGTAGAGGCCTATAAACGGTACATCGTTGTCCCTTACGCTGTAGCTTGAACTTATGCATTGATTGAGAAGATCACCCGAGGCTATCAGATTTAGGTCTGAAATCTTCAAAAGTCCTTTTTGCAAAGCACTGTTCAAAGCAGTCTGCTGCATTTTTGTTTCTGCTTTTTCGTAGGTCTTTTCACCGAAATATTCATCGTTTACGATTATATCAAAGCAACTTTTCAGCGGACCCTCGCCTTCAAATTTACCGACGACATTTCCGTAACTTATTACATTGATTCTTTCAGAAAATTCAAGAGTTCTGTCCCCTACTTTTTTAGCCATAGTCACCTCAAAAAACTATATTAACAATCCAGTATATAAACCCGTATATCATAGACGCCACAACGCCGTAAACAATTACCGGCCCTGCTATCGTAAACATTTTAGCACCGACACCCATGACGTATCCTTCTTTTTTAAATTCCATTGCCGATGACACGATTGAATTTGCAAATCCTGTTATAGGTATTATGCTTCCGCCGCCGGCATGCTTGCCTAGCTTATCATAAACGCCAAGTCCGGTCAGCAGCGATCCCAAAAAGATTAAAATTATAGGCGTTATTATCTTTACCTCGGTCATCCCCGCTCCTAACATAATACACAAGTCTGTAATCGCCTGACCGATTACACATATTGCACCACCGACAAAAAAAGCTTTGATACAGTTTTTTAAAATCGGTGAATTGGGTGTCTTCTTTTTTACATATTCATCGTAATTTGACTTATTTATTGACATATCGATCCAGCCTTCCTTTTTTTATATTTTTATCTTTTTACAAAAAAATATTCCATAATCTGATTAAAACCGAAAAGTCTTACAATTTAAAATATTTTAAAGTTTTAAATAAGATTGTACAAAATGCCGCGTCCTTTAATATTTTGAATATTAATGTTAAAAATATTTAAAGTGAAATTTTAAAGGACATGGTGATATTTTTGCTTGAACTGACATATTTATTTTGCATTTATTCCGTACTGGGCTGGATTGTTGAAGTGGTATATTTTTATTACAAAACATCAAAATTCCATAAACGAGGAATACTCCACGGAGCATACTGTCCCCTTTATGGTTTTTCACTTGCATTTTGTACGGCGCTGACTTATGACATTATTGATAATTTCTTTTTTTCATTTCTGGTGTGTACAATGATATGTACTGTATTTGAGCTTATAACCGGTATTGTATTTGACAGACTGCTCAAACGCAAAATGTGGGATTACACAGGTATGAAATTTAATTTGGGCGGTTATATTTGTCTTAGTTTTGCATTAATTTGGGGAATAACCGCCACTATTTGTATACGATATTTAAATCCGTTACTTCTTATGAGCAGCAATCCAACCGATATAATAATGAAAAGCGTATTCAGCACAGTACTGATCATTTTTATGATAACTGACATGTTCAGTTTCATAAAAACAAGATAACAAAAGCCGTATCGGTATGAACATGAACCGATACGGCTTTTATTAAATCACTGTGCAAAAAATAAATATAAAGCAAAAGCCGCGCATTGTATACAATGCGCGGCTTACCGCTGGTGGAAGTTAACGGGCTCGAACCGCTGACCCTCTGCTTGTAAGGCAGATGCTCTCCCAGCTGAGCTAAACTTCCAAATGGTGACCTGTACGGGATTTGAACCCGTGTTACCGCCGTGAAAGGGCGGTGTCTTAACCGCTTGACCAACAGGCCTGATGGTAGCGGCAGTCGGATTTGAACCAACGACACTTCGGGTATGAACCGAATGCTCTAGCCAACTGAGCTATGCCGCCATATGAACAGCCGTATATAAACGGCAATTGTCAGCTTATTTCTGGTGTCGTCAACGTGTTATATGATACACTATAAAACAAATGTTGTCAATACTTTTTTTAAAATTTTTGCATTTACATTTTATCAATATTATGATAAAATATACAAATAAATTTTCAATCGGAGAGTAAATGAAAAATATTCCTTTTAACAAGAATTCAATATTACTTGCTCCAATGGCCGGTATAACGGACAGCGGCTTCAGAAGAATTTGCAAAGAACACGGCGCTGACTGCACATACAGTGAAATGATAAGCTCAAAAGGACTTTTTTATAACGATGAAAAAACCAGACAGCTTATGAGCTACAGCACTCATGAAGAGCCTATAATATTGCAGATATTCGGAAGTGATAAAGAGTGTATAAAGTATGCAGTAAACTACATAAACAGGAATTTTACACCAGCCGCAATAGATATTAATATGGGTTGTCCGGCACCCAAAATTTTTAATAATGGAGACGGCTGCGCGCTTATGGGTACACCGGAAAAGGCTTATGATATTATAAAGGCGGCAAAAGAAGTTTCTGATTTTCCTGTAAGCGTAAAATTTAGAAGCGGTATAAGCAGCAGAACTATAAACGCTGTCGAGTTTGCAAAAATCTGCGAGAGCGCAGGCGCAGATTTTATTACCGTTCACGGCAGAACCAGAGACCAGTTCTATTCGGGAAATTCGGATATGGATATTATAAAAAGAGTTGTTGAAAACGTTTCTATACCGGTTATCGCCAATGGTGATATTTCAGACTATGCTTCTGCTCATAAAGCGCTCATGCACACAAACGCATACGCAGTTATGGTCGGCAGGGCGGCTTTGGGAAATCCTGCTGTATTTGAACAGATAAAGTCAGGCTGCTGCGATGCCGACAGCACACAAACCAATCATTATATTTTTGAAATTGCAGATCGGCACCTTCAGTATGTTATTGAGGATAAGGGAGAATTCCAGGCTGTTAAAGAATTCAGAAAACACTTACTGTACTATTTGAAAGGCATAAAAAACGCTTCTGTTCTAAAGCAGATGAGCTGTAAAGCCATAAGCTACAATGACTGCATGAAAATATTTGATATCGCATCAAAAAATATTTAGGTATAGCTGAGATTTGTATTAACATACTAAAAACAGAAGAGAGGTAATGTTAATGCAAAACAACGACAATTATGAAAACAGCACATCAAAAGAAGAATCAGAGCTTCCGATAGAAAGCATCAAGGAAATGGGTGCTCTAAAGGCTCAAAGCGGTATTGAAGTGATTTCAATCATAGGCCAGATAGAAGGCCATTTTATATTAAATGATCAAAGTAAGACCACAAAGTATGAGCATCTTCTGCCGGCGCTTGTATCCATTGAGGAAAATCCGGATGTGTCAGGACTTCTGATACTTATAAACACTGTCGGCGGTGACGTAGAAGCGGGACTTGCAATAGCTGAATTGATAGCATCAATGAGCAAACCTACCGTGTCTATAGTATTGGGCGGCGGGCACTCAATCGGCGTTCCGCTTGCTGTGGCAAGTGATGTTTCTTTCATTGTTCCCAGTGCTACAATGACTGTTCATCCCGTACGTACAAACGGCGTTATAATAGGCGTTCCTCAAAGCTTCAATAACTTTGAGCGGATGCAAAAACGCATAACCGGTTTTGTAACGGCCAATTCCAAAATATCCGAAAAAAGATTTAATGAACTGCTGTCTAATATCGGAGAGCTTGTCACAGACGTAGGCACAACTCTTGACGGCCAACAGGCTGTAAACGAAGGGCTTATAGACAGAATAGGCGGCCTTCATGATGCAATCATCCAATTAAAAGAATTATGCGGAAAGAATAAAGGTAATGATAATCAACTTCAACGGCATAACTAAATATTATGGCTCTAATCTTGTTTTAAACCAAGTATCAGGTATGGTTTCAAAAAAATCAAGAATAGGTATTATCGGTGTAAACGGAGCCGGAAAAACGACTCTTCTTAAGATTATTTCCGGCTTTGAACGTGCCGATAGCGGAGAGCTTTTTGTCAATCCCGATGTAAAGTTTTGCCATCTTGCACAAAATCCCGATTTTGAAAATGATTTGACTGTTACAGATGAAATGAAAAGCGTTTTTTATCAGGAAATTAATGCTTTGGAAAGACTAAATAGTATTAAGCCGGATTCTGAAAAAGCCAAGCATGAGTATGATAATCTTATAAAATTTCTGCATGCCCGTGACGCTTATAATATTGATGTAAAAATAAACTACGTTCTTAACGGAATGGGTTTCAGTGAAAAACAGAAACAGCAAAAGATTTCCACATTAAGCGGTGGAGAAAAAACTCGCCTGTCTATTGCCAAGCTGCTTTTAACTGATGCAAACGTCCTGATTCTGGATGAGCCGACAAACCATTTGGATTTCAAAACATGCACATGGCTTGAAAATTATCTTGACAGTTTTCAGGGTGCGGTAATCAGCGTCACTCATGACAGATATTTTTTAGACCGTGTCTGTTCGGAAATATGGGAAATAGAATTGGGAAAGCTCACAAAATACCAGGGAAGCTATTCTCAGTACAAAGAGACAAAAAGCAAGCGTTTGGAACAGGCGGAAAAATCATACCGCCAACAGTTAGAATACCAGAACAAGCTGGAAGATTATATTGCAAAAAATCTAGTCCGCGCTTCGACATCAAAAATGGCAAAAAGCAGACAAAAAGAGCTTGAGCGTATAGATACGGCACAAAAGCCTCAGGTGTACAATAAACAGATACATATAAAATTTTTGTTTAACAAAAAAAGCTGGTTTGATGTACTTAAATGCAGCGATGTTTCCATATTTGCAAGCGGCAAATGTCTGTTTTCTGATTTTGATATTGATATAAAAGCCGGAGAAAAAGTAGCTGTGATCGGGGATAACGGCGCAGGAAAAACTACCCTGTTTAAAGTGCTGACCGGAGTTTACACCGACTACACCGGAAAGATCAGGTGGGGCAAAGAAGTCAGCATTGGTCTGTATGAGCAGAACTACACTTATAAATATCCGGACAAAACGGTTATTGACGAATTTTGGGATGAATATCCTGAAATGACAGAAAATGAGGTACGGACCATATTAGCAGCTTTTCTTTTTAGCGCCGATGATATATATAAGAAAGTTTCAAACATTTCCGGCGGAGAGTCGGCACGGCTGCAGCTGGCAAAACTCTCAAAAAAGAATTGCAACACCTTGCTTTTGGACGAGCCTACAAATCATCTTGATATAATGAGCAAAGAAGGCCTTGAAAATGCCTTGTCTGAATTTAAAGGCACTGAGCTTATAATTTCCCATGACAGATATCTTTTGAATAAAATCCCGGATAAAATTATCTATATATCGGATCGGTGTGTAAAAATATTTGAAGGTAAATATGATTTTGTAAAGCAGCAAATCGAAAAATTGGAAGTACCAGATAAACCGGCAGAAAAAGAGCGCACAAAAAATAATCAAGGATATAAATCCAAGCAGGACAGAGCTGAAAAAGCCAAAAAACGTGCAAAAATCTCTGACTGTGAAAAGCAAATTTCAGAGCTTGAAAACCAAATCAAAGAGCTTGAGAATATAATATCAAGCAATACCGATGATTATCAGTTGCTTACAGATGCATGCGCCAAACTTGAAAACAAAAAGCAACAGCTCGATTCCCTGACAGAACTATGGCTCAGTCTGTACGAATAATCCGGCAATTTACAAGTAAAATTTTCTATTCTTAAAATGGTAAAGAAAAAGCATGCAGCTTGAATGCTGCATGCTTTTATTTCAGTTCAACTATTGTAACACCGCTGTCGCCTTCCCCGTATGATCCCAGATGAAATCCTTTTACTTGTTTGTGACCTTTCAGGTGTGCGTGCACACCATAGCGCAAAGCTCCGGTCCCCTTACCGTGTATTATTGTAACACTGGTCATACGATCCAAAACAGCACGGTCGATAAATCTATCAATCTGCTCGATCGCATCCGCAACTATCTGCCCTCGGATATCAAGCTCCATACCGGTATCTTGTCTGTCACTTTTTACAAGTCTGGCAGTGCTTTTTTGAAGTTTATCCTTATCCTCTTTTTTTTCTTCATTTTTGTAAAGCTCTTTAACTTTACATGTTATCAACAGCCCACTGCAGTTTACTCTTGCATTTTCACCAGTTATGCTTACAATCTCCCCTGATTTTGAAATTTTGGGGACATACACCGACATTCCGACAGCCGCATTCGCTCCTATCGGAATACCGTCTATCGGCTTGCTTGCAGGAGCGATGTCATCAACATCAAGCTTATTTATACCTGAGCGTATTGCGCTGCGCATTTTCTGATAAGACTGCTTGTCGATCTCATTTTTCTGTTTTTTCAACTGCTCAAGCATATCGTTGGCTTCACGCCGTGCTTTTTCAACCATTTGTCTGGCTTTTACCCTGGCGTTATCAATCTCCGAAGCGGTACTTTTTTCAAGCTTTTTGCGCTGCTCATCAAGTTTGTTCTTTGATTCAGACGCCTCGCGGATTTTTTCTTCAAGTTCTTGTTTGCGGCGCTCAAACTCATTTTTTTCGTAAAGCAGCTGGTCAATAACCCTGTCAAATCTCTTGACTTGTCTTGACACATGCGATTTAGCACTTTCTATTACATCGTCCTGAAGTCCCAGATGCTTGGAAATTTCAAATGCATATGACTTTCCAGGTATTCCCATATTCAGTCTGTATGTTGGACTGAGTGTTTTCAAGTCAAATTCAAATGATGCATTTTTTATGCCGTTTGTTTCAAGAGCAAAAGTCTTAAGCTCACTGTAATGGGTTGTACAGGCTGCAAAGCTGCCCTGTGCTCGTACCTTTTCGATAACTGCGATTGCAAGCGCCGCACCCTCAACGGGATCAGTTCCGCTGCCAAGCTCATCAAACAAAACAAGGCTCCGGGAATTGGAAGCGCTGATTATATTCTTGGTATTTTTAAGATGTGACGAAAAAGTTGACAGAGACTGCTCAATAGACTGTTCATCTCCTATATCTGCGTAAATTCTATCAAAAATAAATAGATGAGCGCTTTCGCATGGCAGATGCATGCCTGCTTTTGCCATCAGAGACATAAGTCCGAGAGTCTTTAAAAATACTGTTTTTCCTCCAGTATTAGGACCGGTAACAATAATAGTATCGGTGTCCTTATCCATTATTATATCAAGCGGAACCATTACCTCCTTTGAAATGAGCGGATGGCGCGCATGCTTTATATCTATCAGCTTTGTCTTGCTGATTTTTGGCTGACACATATCATTATCATAGCTGAAACGTGCTTTTGCAAAGATGAAATCAAGAGATATCAGAGAGCGGTAAGATATCAGCAAATCCGGAGCGCACTCTGCTATTTGGCTTGTGAGTCGGTTGAGTATGCGTTCTATTTCGCGCTTTTCTTCGTTTTCAAGACGCTGGATGTTATTATTGGCCTCTATTACAAACAAAGGTTCAACAAACAGTGTGGAGCCGCTGTTTGAAGTATCATGCACCAGTCCTTTTATATGGCCCCTGCTATCTGCCTTTACAGGTATAACAAACCGGTCATAGCGAATTGTTACAAGCTCGTCCTGCAAAAACGGCGCCACCTCTGAACTGCGGATATACTTGTCCAAAAGCTCTTTTATTTTCTGTGATTCTCTTGCTATTTTTCTGCGTATAGACATAAGCTCAGCAGAAGCGTCATCAGCCATATGTTCGCCGTCAGGAAATATTTTTTCGATTTTTTCGGCAAGTTGAGTGTCTTTAAACATTCTGTCAAATAATATTTCAAGACTTTCTGGGCTTGATGAACAATCAGACATGTACCGGTTCATTCTGGCAGACATATGCATCAGTCTGCATAGATGCATAAGATCTTTAGCAGTAAGCGTTATACCTTTTACAGCACGGCCGATTATAAGCTCGGTATCGGCATCCAGGCCATCCAATGGCACACTTATGTTCAAAGCCAACATGTTTCTTGCCTCAGATACCTCTTTTTGCATGCGTACAACACATCCGCTGTCATAAACGGGAATAAGATTATGTATTATCCGGCGTGTTTGGTCTATTGCCGCATATTGGGCAAGAATGTCCAAAACTTTATCGAATTCCAGCGCCGCAATAGATTTTTTATAATAAAAAATTGTACGGTCATTCACTTTTGTTTTAAATCACTCCGTTCAGAAATTTGAGCGATGAAAACTCACGCTCCGTATGATAGAGTATATATTGCTCTGCAATGCTGAAAACAGCATCAAGTTCGTTATTGTCATGCATATAAGAAAAAGCCGTTTCTGTATCTGAGTTCAATATTTTATAGATTAAATAAACTGCATTTCTTGACAACGGAAATCCGTTTTTTACCTCATTTATATACAATCTTCCGTCATCTATATCAAAGTAATATCTTGCCGACTTTTCTTCTGCTTCAAGACATGGCGCAAAGCCCAGCATCTGCGCTATTTTAAATTCAAAAACAGGCTTTACTGACTTCACGCCTGCACCGTCTGACAACAGCCTGAGAGCTTTAAGAAAAAGAGCTAACAGACTTTGAAAATCACAGTCGCAGTCTGTTGCCGCATATCTTACAAGCTCTGAAAAATATGCCGCCGCCGACAGTGTTACTATATCGTCCCTCAATCCGTAAAAGCATTCAAATGGATTTACGCTGTTTACAAGGCTGTTGCCCTTATCAGTCACATAAATTATAAATTCTCCGAAAGTAAATACATCAAAAATAAAACTCTTTTTACCGCCGGAGCGCTTTGGAGTCATAAATGCCGATACTATCCCGTCACCGGTAAGAATCTGCAAAAGCTTATCTTTGCCCGGTGTGTCGCTTATCTTCAGAATTATTCCGTTTTTCTTTATCGTTGTCGACATTGAGGTTATCCACCATGCTCTTTGTCTGCGCAAAAGTTATATACGCTTCCACGCTTCCCGTATTTTTGAATATTTCCCATGCATCATTGTTCAGCACTAAAATCACCCTTTATATTCTATCTGTCGCAACTATTTTTTGTTACAAACAGATCAATAACCGAGGTAATGTTTTACATGCCTAGCTGTGTCAATACAGAACTGCTGTTTTGCCAATCATTTTTTATTTTTACAAAACATTCCAAATATACTTTTTTCCCAAAATGTTTTTCAAGCTCAAGTCTGGCCTGAGTGGCGATTTTTTTCAGCATTTCTCCGCCTTTACCGATTATTATGCCCTTATGCGATTCTCTTGTACAGTAAATTATCATTGAGCATTTAATGGATTTTGAATCCTGCTGAAAGCTTTCCGGTACCACAGCCACAGTGTGCGGAACTTCCTGCCCGAGATTATAAAGCATTTTTTCCCTGAGCACCTCACAGACATAATATGCGTCCGGCATATCACTCACATACGAAGGCTCAAAATAAAAAACAGATTCCTGTGCACGCCTCTCAAGCTCACTCAGCAGATCGTCAAGACCAAGACCCGTTACGGCGCTTACAGGTATAACCTCTTCAAAATCATATAGTTGTGAAAACAAGGATATTGTTTCCAAAATTTCAGATTTTGGCACAACATCGCATTTATTTACTATCAAAAATGCCCGCATGCGGTTTGTTTTCAGCATATTGAGTATTCTTTTTTCTGTTTTGAGCACTTTATCGCCTGCCTGGATAACAAACAGTGTTATATCCGCGTTTTCGATACCGTCACTTACCGACTGAACCATAGCCTGTCCCAGACTGCTGTCAGCCTTGTTAAGACCGGGTGTATCAAGAAAGACATACTGGCAATTATCTTTTGTAAGCACACCGGTGACACGCAGACGGGTTGTCTGTGCCTTAGGCGATACTATCGACACCTTTCTGCCCATAAGAGCGTTGAGAAGCGTCGATTTACCGACATTTGGACGACCGCATATTGTTATAAAAATTGTCTTAGTCTCTTTGTTTTCCACTTTTGAATATATCCTTATAAAATATAAAAATAATCGATAACGCAAGCGTTATTATCAACACCGCAGCACGTATCGGCACTAAGATGAAATAGTTATAAATACCGATAACAGTAGGCGGATCATAGAACACGCAAACGCCAATGACCGCCGCAAAAATGGCTGCAATAAGCACCGCTCCCGCAGCCGCGTCTTTTGCATGTTTTATCATAATATTGTACTTGGTTGTCAAAGCATTGCACACCTGTTCAAGCGCACAGTTTAACGCTTCCAGCGTCAGCACAAGCGATATAGTCAGTATAAGCACCGCAAACGTCGCTGTGTCCAGCTCATAAAAACGCGAAAAATACAATACATAGGCTGCAAACACCATGTGAATTCTGAAGTTTCTGCACGTCTTTATACAGAATATTATTCCGACAAAAGCATTTTTAAAACCATAAATAAGCTTTTTCATCTTGTGATTCCCATAGCATTTAAAATTTCATCCTGTTTTTCAAACATTTCACGTTCTTTTTCCGGTGAAATTTCATGATCATATCCTAAAAGATGAAGTGTGCTGTGCACAGCAAGAAATGCCGCTTCTCTTGTGACAGAATGTCCGTATTCCTTTGCCTGCTGCTCTGCTCGCTGACGGCATATTACCATACTGCCCAAAAACGCAGTATTACTGCTGTCTACACATATTTCCGACTTGTCCTCAAACATCGGAAAAGATAAAACATCAGTAACCCTGTCTATATTACGGTACTGTTTGTTTATTTCCCTGATGCCCTGTTCATCCTCTATAGTCACCTCTACGCTGCAGTCGACATCGATTTTTTCATATTCCAAAGCAGCTTTTATGGCACTCTTTATAGTATCGTTGTTCCAGTCTCCGTAGATATCAACAAACGCCTGCACAAAATCACCTTCCTTTTGACGTGTTCTCATACGCGTCAACTATTTTCTGCACCAGCTCATGCCTGATAATATCTCTTTTATCAAATTTATAAATCCCTATCATATCAATATTGTTCAATATTTTGAGCGCATGAATAAGTCCCGATGTTTTTCCTTTGGGCAGATCCACCTGTGTAACATCGCCCGTTACGACAATTTTCGAATTAAAGCCAAATCGAGTCAGAAACATTTTCATTTGCTCAATGGTGGTATTCTGTGCTTCGTCCAGTATAATAAAGCTGTTTTCGAGCGTACGTCCGCGCATATATGCAAGAGGAGCTATTTCAATAATACCTTTTTCCATATATCTTTGGTATGTGTCAGGACCCAGCATATCAAAAAGAGCATCATACAAAGGGCGAAGATACGGATCAACTTTATTCTGCAGATCTCCCGGCAAAAATCCAAGGCTCTCCCCCGCCTCTACCGCAGGCCTTGTCAGCACGATTTTTGAAAGCTGTTTATTTTTCAAAGCATTTACCGCAAGCGCTACCGCAAGATATGTTTTGCCTGTACCCGCAGGCCCCACTCCGAAAGTGACAACGTTTTTGTTTATGCTGTCTATATATTTTTTTTGAGAAATAGTCTTCGGCTTTATCGGCTTGCCCGAAAATGTTATACATATGCACTGATCCAAAGCCTTTGCTATATTTTCCTTGCTCTGCTGATCGGACAGGCTTATTATATATTTTACTGTCTGCGTGTCTATCACATCGCGCGTTTTGGCTATTTCGAAAAGGCTGTTAAGTGTATTTTCCGCGTGTTCTACATTGCTCTTTTCTCCTGTCACCGAGACCATGTCGGCACGGCTTATTATTTTAACGCCGCATTCCTTTTCTATAATTTCAATGTTTTCATCAAAAGCTCCGAATACTGCCGAAAGATATTCGATATTTACTCCCGCCAGGGTTTTTTCCATCCTTTGTTTCCTGCTTTCATTCTATTATTTTTGAGATTCCTATATCTTCATAACAGTTTAATATAACTTTAACTGTAACTGAATCCTCATTTACAGTCTCCTCGTAATCACGTCCCAGCACCATTATACCTACAAGATCATACTCAAAATCCCGTAACTGTTCATATGCGTCCTCAAGCGCTGCCTGCTCGGACTTTATAAGCTTGCAAACATCAACCTCTGTATAGGTAGTCTTATTTATTCCTATAGGCAGAGCAAGATTGTCTGTAAGCTTTAGAAGTTTTTGAGATTTTGTCACATCATAATTATTATATATTATTTTATTGCTAAAATAAAGAGGAATATTAAAACTCAGAAATTTAAAAGAGTACTTGTTTTTTACTCTGCCGGTTCTTACATGTTCCGTCGTCTCAAATGGTACTGTAACAGTACTTGAATGTGTCGTATACGCCATCACCTTAGCATATGAGTGAAGCTTATACTCCTGCCCGTATTTATCGGTATAGTTTCCCGTAACTACAAGGTCCCCCGCCGTTACAGTATCTCCCGGCTTTACAAGACTGTATCCCATGTATGCAGTAACAGAAGCTATAACGCCGTCTCTTGCCGCATAAATGCTGCAAGGCTGCTTGGAATCTATAAGCTCAGGTGTATCGTCTTTTTCCCGCACCTCCACATATGCAGTCGTACCTTTTATATTTATTGAAATCCATGATATCTTATAATTGTTTTTTAAAAAAGAGTTTTCTATTTCCTTTATGTTAAGACGGTGCTTTGCTTTTCCTACAGAAAATCCATTATCAGAAAGCAATGTCAATATCTCCTGAGCGGAGACATTTTCACAACCGCTGACACGGACATCCCAAATAAAAAACGAAGAAGCATAAATACCTACCGCTATAATAAGTATGCCCGCCGCAATCCCGAATCTGCGTCTGTAATTGCGCAGGCTGTGAAAAAGACCGTGTTTTGAAATAATATGTATTTTAACATGTGATTTTTTAACAATGTCGCGAAGACGTTTGAAATTATGCCGGTAAATTTCAAAAGTAATACAGTCAGATTCGTCTGAGCGTACGTCCCATATTTTAAATTTTTCTCGGTTGACAAGATTTAAAAACCTCTCGCTGCCGCTTTTGCAAACACTGACCTTTAGTGTCCCGATCAGATATTTCTGAATTGATTTTAACATAATGATCACCCTTATTCAAGACATACGCCTCTTATTTTGCCGTCTATAATAATTATA
Source organism: uncultured Clostridia bacterium (assembly GCA_944385895.1). Lineage (GTDB taxonomy): Bacteria > Bacillota > Clostridia > Oscillospirales > QAKW01 > RGIG9041. The sequence continues at coordinate 76,805 of CALWYZ010000002.1, read as the reverse complement.
CCGTCAGCATAACTATTGAGAGTAAGTTCTCTGCCGTTTACAACGATTGTGTAAACCTTTGTACTGATTCTCACTTGTTCAGTCTCATAAGCCAGAATTCCCGCCGCCTGTTCAATAACTACACGTTTATTACCTATGATTTCTACAGATGATGCCTCTTTGGTTACGGTGTCATATGCATCTGTTCCCCTGATAAACGCACGCAAAGGCGAAGAACTTTTAATTTTATTTTTCACTCACATCGCTCCTTTACACAAATTTATGCAATAAAAGCTGTTTTATTGCATATAAGTTACCATGAAAAAGTTTAAGACTATATTGACAATATCAATAATCGCAGCAATGATCGCAGTTTTTTCGCTCAACTCAAAAACTGTTATAGACTCCGTAAAATACAGTTTAAAGCTTTGTTATAGCTCTGTTATACCATCGCTTTTTCCATTTTTTATTCTCTGCGAATTTCTTATGTCGTCAGTTTCGCAAATAGGCACAAATTATTCAGCAGTAGCTTTTATTACGGGGCTTGTGACAGGCTTCCCTACCGGTGTAAAGAATGTATGTCAGCTATACACAGACGGATGCATTGACAAAAAATCCGCCGTATCGCTGTTACACTGCACTGCCAACGCATCACCCGCGTATATTGTGGCGTTTATAGGAATTTGCATTATTCACAGCAAAACCGCGGGAATTATACTGCTTATTTCTCAGATCATTTGCGCTTTCGCTTGCGCTGTCTTTTTTAAATGTCTGAAAAAGAGAAAAGGCAAAAAATCACATTTTTCTGTTCTAAATATCACTGAAATTGCCTGCAAAAGCATAACCAACTCAGTATTAAGCTGTCTATTCGTATGCGGTTATATAATATTTTTCGGTATAATAGCAGATTTAATGGTAAAATCAGGAATACATACCGTTATAAGCAAAATACTTTTTTTCATACCGCAAAAACAAGCTCAGGCTGTTGTTATCGGATTTATTGAGCTGACAAGAGGAATTTGTATGCTGGATTTCAGTGATAACAGCTCAATAATAACCGCCGCAGTTATTGTTGCATTTTCAGGAATATCCGTTATAATGCAGTGTATGTCAAGTGTGGTAAAGGCGAACCTGCCGGCACGTCCGCTCATAATGGGGAAACTTATATACACAATATTAATGCCGATTACAGCCAAATGCCTTTCTGAAATCATTACCGTAAAATCCGGTGTATACCATACAGAACAAATGCCTGTCATATCATTTATACTTTTTGTGATTTTTCTTATTGCCTGTATTATTTTTATTTATAATATCTTTGACAAATCAAAGTACAGGTTGTATAATAAAACAAAACAGACTTTCGGTGATTAGAATGATTTTTTCAAAAGATATAACTCCAGTTTGTGCATATTGTGAGCACGGCAGACAAATCGCTTCCACTGACGATGTCATCTGCAAAAAGAAGGGTATTGTAAAAGCAAACTTCGGATGCAGAAAATTCAGGTATACCCCACTTAAAAGGACACCGCCAAAAAAAGCGGCTGAAAACAATACATACACAAAAGAAGACTTCCAATTCTGATCGGCGAAATATCTTTCGCCGATTTTTTGTATATTTTCATATTATGCTCTCAAAATAGTTACGAGGTGATAATATGGAAGATACAATAAAAAAAGTATTGGGACGCCAGATTTTTGACAGCCGTGGAACGCCGACAGTAGAGGCTACAATTATACTTGAAAGCGGAGTAGCGGCAACTGCAGCCGTGCCCAGCGGCGCTTCAACCGGGCAATATGAAGCCTGTGAGCTCCGTGACGGCGGGGACGACTATATGGGCAAAGGCGTTCTGCGCGCTGTGGATAACATAAATTCCGTCCTTTCCAAAGTGCTGGAGGGAGAATCGGTATTTGATCAAGCTGAGATTGACATTCTCATGTGTGATGCAGACGGTTCTGAAAATAAGTCAAAAATAGGAGCCAATGCTATTCTTGCTGTATCGCTTGCAGCCGCACGCGCCGCATCTTTTTCGGCAGACATTCCGCTTTACGAATATTTAGGCGGAATTAACTGCTGTACTCTGCCGGTACCAATGATGAACATATTGAACGGCGGGGCGCATGCGTCAAACAATATTGACATACAGGAATTTATGATTGTTCCTACAGGAGCTGACAGCTTTGAAAATGCTATGCGTATGGGTACAGAGGTATATCATACGCTTAAAAAGATATTATCCGATAGAGGCCACTCAACCGCCGTAGGAGACGAAGGAGGCTTCGCACCCAACCTTGAAAGCGATGAGCAAGCTATTGAGCTTATAATTGAAGCTATAGAGAAAAGCGGAAACAAGCCGGGACAAGATATCAATATCGCACTTGATATAGCGTCAAGCGAATGGGTAAGCGAAAACGGATATCTGCTGCCTAAACGCAATATATATTTTACTTCTCAGGAACTTATGGACTATATTCTTGAGCTTAAAACAAAATACCCTATTATTTCAGCAGAGGACCCACTCGGCGAAAATGATTTTGAGGGGTTTGCGCAACTAACGCCTCGCGCAGGGATACAAATAGTAGGCGACGATCTTTTTGTAACAAACCATTCAAGACTCCAAAAAGGTATCTCCATGGGCGCTGCCAACGCAATTTTGATAAAGCCCAACCAAATCGGTACTTTAAGCGAAACAATGAAAGCCATACGCCTTGCTAAAGACAAAGGATACAAAACCATAATTTCACACAGAAGCGGAGAAACAGCTGATTCATTCATCGCTGATCTGGCAGTAGCCATGAACGCCGGACAAATCAAAACAGGCGCTCCGGCCAGAAGTGAACGCGTTGCAAAGTACAATCGTCTTTTGCAAATAGAAATGGCGCTTGGAGAACGCGCGGTATATCCCGGAATTGAAATTTTTAAATGATTCGGTGATAGTATGAGTTTTTATGATACTGTTTATGAAAAAGTAAAGAAAATACCCAAAGGCAAAGTCGCGACCTACGGTCAGATTGCGGCGATGTGCGGCTCTCCCATGGCATCAAGAGCTGTAGGATATGCTTTGCACGCCAATCCTGATCCGTCTCAGATACCCTGTCACAGAGTAGTAAACAGGCACGGCAGACTTGCCGCGGCATATGTTTTCGGCGGACTGGACGAGCAGCGGCATCGTCTTGAAAGCGAAGGCGTTGAAGTGGACGATCAAAATATGGTCGACCTGAAAAAGTTCCTTTGGCAGCCGTGATTTTATATAAAAAATAAAGCACCCGCTGAAATTTCAGCGAGTACTTTGATTTTGTCTACGACAAACAGAAAATAAAAAAGATGAGCATATGCTCATCTCTTTTATTCTAAAAGCGCTCTAATGCTTTGTATGGGGTTTTGGGCTATCAGCTCTCCCCATTCCTCCAGCAGCGCTTCATTTATTAAACTCCATTTACATTTTACACAAAACTCGGTGATGCTTTTTATAATAATATAAAATCGTTCACCTGAGACGGTTTCGGGCGGAAAGTCTACCGTAAAGTAATATTTACCGCGATACTTATACATCCGGGTCGCACTGATTTTTATGTCCTTATTTTTTTCAAAAACGCCGGCGATATCAAAGATATTTTCCGGACTGTACAGTTCAAACAAATACATATCCTCGTCAGCCTTTGCCGTTTTATCTATATTGACAGTATTGTCGGATGACGGCGAAAGACGCGTGATAATAATATAGTATGAGTTTGATATACCCGGGATAGCCTCTACCAATACCTTACTTTGCAGAAAATTCAGACCGGTATTACTGTATATTTCGTTGAGCAGCATCAGTAAAAATTCCCGCGAAGAAGCATCGTTGCTATCGAGATTTTCAAACGTTACACTGTATTCTTCCAGATCCTTGTCTTCAATCAGCACCTTTACTTTATCCTTGTCGATCACCTTTAACAGCATAAATCACTCACCCAAATCTGTCTTATAACATCCTATTCCGGTGAATGAAAAATTGTGTCAAAGTTGACTTTTTATCCTATTCAAAGCTCCCTTTTCAAGTCGGCTGACCTGCGCCTGAGATATTCCGACCTCTTTTGCGACCTCCATTTGAGTCTTGCCGTCCAAAAACCTCAGAGCAATAATTTCCCGTTCTCTATCAGGCAGATTGGAAATTGCCTCTTTAATCAGTATTTCATCTAACCAGTTATTGTCACTTGCCCCGTCGCTTACCTGATCCATAACATAAATTGCATCACTGCCTTCAGAATACACCGGCTCGAAAAGCGAAACAGGATCAACAATCGCCTCAAGAGCCAATACAACATCTTCCTTTGGTATACCCAATTCTTTGGCGATTTCGTCTGAGGTAGGTTCTTTTGACTTTTCCGATGTAAGACGTTCTTTTACCGCCAGAGCCTTATACGCCGTGTCTCGCATGGCTCTTGATACGCGCACAATATTGTTGTCGCGCAGATATCTCCGTATTTCTCCCAATATCATCGGCACGCCATATGTGGAAAATTTAAGTCCTAAAGTCGTATCAAAATTTTCCGCGCTTTTTATAAGTCCTATACAGCCGACCTGAAAAAGATCGTCCATGCTCTCCCCTCTTCCGGCAAATCTCTGAACAATTGACAAAACAAGTCTCAGATTGCCCTTAATAAACTCGTCTTTTGCTTTTTTATCACCCTGTTTTATACGAATAAGCAATTTTTCTTTCTGCTCATCTGTTAATACCGGCAGTTTTGACGTATCTATCCCGCTGATAACAACCTTGTTATTATTCATCATCTTAATTTCCTCCATAATACCATTATTGACAGCGAGTTTTTAAAATTACCCTTGCCGGCTTTATTTTTTCCGTTATATTTTGGAAATTAATAAAATGAATAATTACCAATAAAAAAACAGGCTTTTACAAAGCCTGTTAAAATAATTTTTATTATTTGCCGCTGTCTCCGTAGTTGGACAGCACGCGGGCTGACGGATCGTTAACATCACAGCCCTTCCAATTTTTATTGGGCATCCAGAAGTCTGTAATCATCTCAGATTGTCCAGGATAGTATTTTTCAAACAATTCTCTGTACAATAGAGATTCTTTTGTAAAAGGCTTGGCGTGTGTATATTTCCCGCTCAGCTTTTCAAACTCTGAATCTGAATAAATACTTTGTGCATATTCTTTAAGATAATCAACCATCGAGTGTCCCACAGCATCGGAAAATGCAGCTTTTTCACGCCAAAGTATGTCATCAGGCAAATAATCTCCGCTTTCAAAAGCATGACGCAAAAGATATTTACCTTTTCCGTATTTGTTAATCTTCATTTCGGGATCAACTGCCATGACATATTTTACAAAATCCAGATCCCCAAACGGGACCCTGGCTTCAAGCGAGTTTACTGATATACATCTGTCAGCACGCAGCACATCATACATGTGCAGTTCCCTGACACGTTTTTGAGATTCTTTCTGAAATTCTTCTGCGCTGGGTGCAAAATCAGTATATTTATAGCCGAACAGCTCGTCGGAAATCTCTCCTGTCAGTATGACACGTATATCGCTTGTATCATGGATGGCTTTGCACACCAGATACATTCCCATACTGGCTCTTATCGTTGTAATATCGTATGTGCCCAGAACTGAAATAACTTTTTCAAGAGAGGATATTATGTCTTCTTTATCAATGATCACCTCGGTATGGTCGCTTCCGATATAATCCGCAACGCGCTTTGCATATTTTAGATCAATAGCGTCATTACTCATTCCAATAGCATATGTGCGAATTGGTTTATCACTTTTCTTTGCGGCTATTGCACACACAAGCGAAGAATCAAGCCCACCCGAAAGTAAAAATCCTACCTTTGCATCTGCAACAAGGCGCTTTTCAACGCCCTTTATAAGTTTTTCTCTGATATTTTTACATACTGTTTCCAAATCATCTTTTATGACTTTATCAACTGCGGCAATATCGCAGTAGCAGACAAATTTACCGTCAATATAATAATGACCCGGCGGGAACGGCATTATTTTCTGACAAAGACCTACAAGGTTTTTGGCTTCGCTGGCAAATAATATAATTCCTCTTGCATCATAGCCGTAATAAAGCGGACGAATGCCTATCGGATCTCTGGCGGCTATATATTTGCCGCTGTTGCCGTCGTATATTATCATGGCAAACTCAGCATCAAGCATTTCAAACATTTTCAGTCCGTATTCTTTATAAAGCGGCAGAATTATCTCACAGTCCGAATCGCTTTTAAAGGTATACTTTTTAGACAGCTGGGATTTAAATTTTTCAAAACCATATATTTCACCGTTGCAAACAACATAACAGCCATCCATACAAAACGGCTGCATCCCCTGCGGATGAAGACCCATAATTGCCAACCGGTGAAAGCCAAGTAATCCTTTACCGGTATCCATAATTTTGCTGTCATCAGGTCCGCGTGATTTGGTTCTTTCAAACCCGGACTGAAATGCTTCAATATCAACATTTTCTCCACAATAGCCCATTATAGAACACATAATGATTTCCTCCGTTAATTTGACTTTTCAGCATCCTATAGGGCGAGTGCTGCACCCGCGGTACCACCTATATTTGTTCTCATAAAAAGCCTTAACTGAAAGCTTTGCCAACTGACGTATGGCATTACGGCGCACCTACTAAATTACAATTTTTCAGATTGCAGCTTAACATGTGTTATTCACACGGTATCCGCTGCGCGGCTCTCACCGTCCCGCACTCGCTGTGAGCGATTTTCCGTGTTACTTGTCATGTTTCAAACGCTTTTATTTAAGTTTATTCTACATCCTGCAGAGCATCGTATCCTTCTTCACCGGTACGAACTTTTACGACATTCTCTACATCATATACAAATATTTTACCATCACCTATATTTCCGGTATAAAGTACTTTTTTAGCAGTCTCTATGATAGTGCGTACAGGCACCTTGCTGACAACGATATCAATCTGGATTTTCGGAAGCAGAGTAGCTTCAACTGCAACACCTCTGTAATACTCGGTCTTGCCCTTCTGCTGTCCGCAGCCAAGTACGTGTGATACTGTCATTCCGGTGATACCTATATCAGACATGGCCTTATTTAAAGCCTCAAACCGTGATTCTTTACATATAATCTCTACTTTTGTAAACTTAGGAGTACCATCATTGAAAACAGGCATTTTTTTGACAGGCACCGCTTCTGCCACGGGCACATCACCGGATACAGCTATTGCCTGATCGTATCCATAATCCAGACTTTCAACAGCCGGCAGGAAATCAGAATACGCGCTAATAAGACCGTGTTCCGTACTGTCAAGACCTTTTATTTCTTCTTCTTTGGAAACTCTAAGTCCTACTGTTTTCTTAATAACAAAGAAGCTTAAAATCATCATTACCGCAGTCCAGGCAAGAATTGATACTATACCAAGCGCTTGTATTCCCAGAAGTTCAAAGCTGCCTGTATAAAATAATCCTTCAAGACCTGCCGGTGCGTTTGGATTGGAAAGCAATCCTACGGCAAGGGTGCCCCACACACCGTTTGCAAAGTGTACGCCTACGGCTCCAACCGGGTCATCAATATGTAATTTAAGATCAAGGAATTCAACTACTACTACAACAAGAATACCTGCTACTATTCCGATTATTGCAGAGCCCAAAGCGTCTACTGAGTCACAGCCCGCCGTTACTGCCACAAGTCCGGCAAGAGAGCCGTTAAGGCACATCGAAACATCAGGCTTGCCGTTTTTAATCCAGGTAAAAATCATTGTGGTACAAGTTGCTACTGCAGGGGCAATGGTTGTTGTAACAAAAATAGATGCAAGTGAGTCTTTATCCCATGCTGCAGCTCCGTTAAATCCATACCAGCAAAACCAAAGTATAAAACAGCCCAATGCGCCTAAAGGTATGGAGTGACCGGGAATAGCGTTTACTTTTGTGACCTTTCCGGTTTTGTCTTTAATATATTTTCCAAGACGCGGTCCAACCATGATTGCGCCGATAAGCGCTGTCAAACCGCCGACCGAGTGAATTGCAGCTGATCCGGCAAAATCATGAAACCCAAGCTGTGCAAGCCAGCCTTGTGAATTCCATACCCATCCTGCCTCTATCGGATAAACAAACAGAGAAATTACACCCGAATAAATACAGTATGATATGAATTTCGTTCTTTCCGCCATGGAACCGGAAACAATTGTAGCGGCTGTCGCACAAAAGACAAGGTTAAAAACAAATGACGGTGCGTTTCCGCTTTTTAAAAATCCTCCAAAGTCGGTCAGAATTTCAAGATTAGGAACGCCGAAAATACCAAGCACATAATCCTGAGCCATCATAAGACTGAAACCGAGCAAAACAAAAACAACGGTTCCTATACAAAAATCCATAAGGTTTTTCATTATTATATTACCGGCGTTTTTAGCCCTGGTAAATCCTGTCTCAACCATGGCAAATCCTGCCTGCATAAAAAATACAAGTGCCGATCCTATTAAAAACCAGACGCCAAATACCTCACCGGTGACGTTTTCTTCAACTAATTTCGTAATTTCTTCCAATCCCATATAATCATCTTCTTTCTTATTTAACGCCAAACAATAAATCGGCGTATGTCGGGAACGGCCAATAACTTTTAGCCGTCAATGTTTCAGCTTCATCACATGCGACTCTCAGTTCGCTCATTTTTGCCAGAATGGTATCACGGATCATAGCCGATTCAGCTGCAATATCATCGGCATTGCCAAGCTGTACTACAGCCTCGTCAAGTGCATCCGCACCAGCTGCTATTCTGTCAGTCAATATTGAAAGTCTTTTAACAAGTCCTGTTTCAAAACCACACACAATAGACGGGTCAATAGCCTTCTTTGCAGCAGCAGATCTTGCCGCATCGGCAGTATATTTTTCCACAGCAGGCGCAATCTGTGTCCTTGCCATATCCACCATTGTATTGGCCTCAATAATAACGGTTTTACAATAGTTATCAAGAGTTATTTCATATCGAGATTTAATTTCCGCCTCTGAGAACACACCGTGTGATGTCAACATATCGACATTCTTTTTATCAAGTATATGCGGCACAGCGTCAGGCGTAGTGCGAAGGTTCAGAAGACCGCGTTTTTCTGTAGCTTCTTTTATCCAGCTGTCATCATAACCGTTGCCGTTGAAAATAATACGTTTGTGGTCTTTTATTGTTTTTCTTATCATCTCGTGAAGTGTCGTTTCAAAATCCTTTGCTCCTTCGAGACGGTCGGCATATATCTTGAGGCTTTCTGCAACTGCCGTATTAAGCATTATATTTGCGCAGGCTATGCTGTTTGAAGAACCAAGCATACGAAATTCAAACTTATTACCCGTAAAAGCAAACGGAGATGTTCTGTTTCTGTCTGTGGTATCACGGTTAAACTTAGGTAAAACATCTACACCAAGCTTCATCTGTGTCTTTTCTGTTCCCTTATAAGGAGTATCCGTCTCAATTGCCTCAAGAACAGCATTAAGCTCGTCGCCCAAAAAGATAGATACAACTGCCGGCGGAGCCTCATTTGCTCCAAGACGATGGTCATTGCCCGCCGTTGCAACTGATATGCGCAAAAGATCTTGATAATCATCAACGCCCTTTATTACCGCACACAGGAACAATAAAAACTGTGCGTTTTCATACGGTGTTTCTCCGGGTGACAGCAGATTCTGACCCTGGTCGGTAGCAATAGACCAGTTGTTGTGTTTTCCGCTTCCGTTTACACCGGCAAACGGTTTCTCATGGAGCAGGCATACAAGTCCGTGCTTTGAAGCGACCTTTTGCATTATTTCCATAGTAAGCTGGTTGTGATCGGTTGCGATATTTGTTGTAGTATAGATAGGTGCAAGTTCATGCTGAGCGGGTGCGACCTCATTATGCTCAGTTTTTGCAAGTATTCCGAGTTTCCACAGCTCCTCATTGAGTTCCTCCATAAACGCTGCTACTCTCGGTTTTATTACACCGAAATAGTGATCGTCCATTTCCTGTCCCTTAGGAGGTTTTGCACCGAACAGTGTACGGCCGGTAAAGCGAAGATCAGGACGCTGATCATACATTTCTTTTGTAATAAGGAAATATTCCTGTTCAGGACCGACAGAAGATCTTACACACTTGGCTGTATCATTGCCGAAAAGTCTCAATATACGCAGCGCCTGCTTATTTAGAGCCTCCATAGACCTAAGAAGCGGAGTCTTTTTATCAAGTGCATGGCCGGAATAAGAACAGAATGCTGTAGGAATGCATAATGTTTTTCCTTTAATAAACGCATATGACGTCGGATCCCATGCAGTATAGCCTCTTGCTTCAAAAGTTGCTCTAAGCCCTCCGCTTGGGAATGATGAGGCATCCGGCTCGCCCTTAATAAGCTCCTTGCCGGAAAACTCCATGATTACTCCTCCGTCAGGCGAAGGTGTTATAAAGCTGTCATGTTTTTCCGCGGTAATACCGGTAAGCGGCTGAAACCAATGAGTATAATGTGTAGCTCCGTTTTTTACCGCCCAGTCTTTCATCGCGATTGCAACTGCGTTGGCTACGCTGATATCCAGCTCAGTTCCTTCATCAATCGTTTTTTTGAGTGATGAATAAACTTTGCCGGATAATGTTGCTTTCATAACTCTGTCATCAAAAACTTTACATCCGAAATAATCCGATACTGTTCTCATAAATTTTACTCCTTTTTAAAATAAAAAGACAAAGATACCTTTAATCGCTTCAATTAAAGACACCCTTGCCTTCATATATAATATTTACGTATTTCTGCAGCGAAGCATAACCGCGGTTCACAAATGCTTCGTGATACGGTAATAAAAAAGCAAAGACCACTATTCGGACATGATCCGAAAAGACGTCTTTGCCTTTACTGCTTGCATTTTACACCCAATAAAACACTTTGTCAAGTCTTTTTTTGCAATTTTTTTGAAAAAAACTTGCAAAAATTGCATTTTTCCATTGACAAATCAAATGTTTTGCTGTATCATTATCACAAATGAGCAAAGGCGTTCATTTTGGCACAGACTGCTGCTGTGCTGAAATGAGCGTCTTTTCTTTTTATTATGCTTAAGAAAGGAAAGAACTATGAGCAATATAGAGGGACATGTCCGTATACCATCCGGCTGTGCAATCGCAGCTGTCATTTCTAAAGACGGCAAAAGCATGACAGGTGAAAAAATAGTTGATTCTATGAAACCAATGCACGACCGTTCAAACGGTCTTGGCGGAGGTTTTGCCGCTTACGGAATTTATAAAGATTATAAAGATTTTTACGCATTACATATGTTTTATAAAGACAGAGCTTCTCGTAAAAACTGCGAGCAGTTTTTAAAAGAAAGATTTGAGATAGTTCAGTCTGAAATCATTCCCACACGAAAAATACCGCAAATAACAGACGAACCGATAATATGGAGATATTTTGTCTCGCCTTTAAAATCTGTACTTGCAGCTTTACAGCAGGATGAAAAAGAATTTGTGGCAGCTACTGTTATGAAAATAAATGCCGAAATGGAAGGCACATATGTATTTTCAAGCGGTAAAAACATGGGCACATTCAAGGCCGTGGGTTTTCCCGAAGATGTCGGCGTTTTTTATAAATTAGATGAATATGAAGGATATATGTGGACAGCTCACGGACGATACCCGACTAATACTCCCGGATGGTGGGGCGGCGCTCATCCGTTTACCCTGCTGGATTATTCGGTTGTACACAACGGAGAAATATCATCATATGATGCAAACCGCAGATTTATCGAAATGTTCGGGTACAAATGCACACTTCAGACTGATACGGAAGTAATAACTTATATAATGGATTATTTGCTGCGTGTGCAAAATCTTTCTTTACAGCAAGCGGCAAATGTCATTGCTGCCCCATTCTGGAGCACGATTGATGCTGTATCTGATCCCGAAGAGCAAAAACGTCTTAAATACCTCAGAACTGTTTTTTCAAGTCTTTTGATTACAGGACCGTTTTCTATCGTTCTGGGATTTAACGGCGGTCTTATGGCGTTAAATGACAGGTTAAAGCTGCGTTCTATGGTGACCGGTCAAAAAGACGACAAGGTGTTCATTGCCAGTGAGGAAGCAGCAATAAGAGTTATGGAGCCGGATGCGGAAAATATTTGTTATCCTGCAGGCGGACAGGCGGTAATCGTAAAAGTTAAGGACGGTGCTTTTTAATGGGTATTGAATTTATTTATCCGGAATTTGAAGTAATAAGAAATGAAAAAAGATGCATTGCCTGCCGCGTATGTGAGAGGCAATGTGCCAATGAAGTGCATCATTATGACAGTGACCTTAAAATGATGCTGGCCGATGAATCAAAGTGCGTAAACTGTCAGCGCTGTGTTTCGCTCTGTCCTACAAGAGCTCTCAAAATAGTTAAAAGCGACTGCAAATTAAGAGAAAATGCAAACTGGCAGGATGATACCATCAAAGAAATATATAAGCAGGCAAACAGCGCAGGTGTACTTCTGTCTTCTATGGGAAACCCAAAACCGATGCCGGTATACTGGGATAAAATTTTAATAAACGCATCGCAGGTCACAAACCCATCCATTGATCCGCTTAGAGAGCCGATGGAGACAAAAGTATTTTTAGGCAAAAAGCCCAAACTTATAAAAAAAGACAAAGACGGTAATATCGTATGCGATCTGGAACCTCAGATAGAGCTTTCAATGCCGGTCATGTTTTCTGCCATGAGTTACGGCTCTATCAGCTATAACGCACACAAGTCACTTGCCACTGCCGCTCAAAAACTCGGAATTCTTTATAATACCGGAGAAGGTGGATTACATGAAGACTTTTACTGTTATGGGGAAAACACAATAGTTCAGGTCGCCTCCGGACGTTTCGGCGTATATAAAGACTATCTTGAAGCAGGCGCTGCAATAGAAATAAAAATGGGTCAAGGAGCAAAGCCCGGTATCGGCGGACACCTGCCTGGCACCAAAATTGTAGGAGATGTTTCTCGCACGCGAATGATACCGGAAGGCTCTGATGCAATTTCCCCTGCTCCGCATCATGATATATACTCTATTGAGGATCTGCGTCAGCTGGTGTTTTCTCTTAAAGAAGCAACTGAATATAAAAAGCCTATTATAGTTAAAGTTGCTGCGGTTCACAACATTGCAGCCATTGCCAGCGGAATTGCAAGAAGCGGGGCTGATATAATAGCAATCGACGGGTTCAGGGGAGGCACAGGCGCTGCTCCGACAAGAATCAGAGATAACGTCGGTATCCCTATTGAATTGGCTCTGGCGTCTGTTGATAAAAGACTTAGAGACGAGGGCATACGCAATAATGTTTCTATCGTTGTGGGAGGCAGTATCCGCAGCTCAGCAGATGTTGTAAAAGCAATAGCTTTAGGCGCTGACGCCTGCTATATCGCAACCGCAGCATTGCTTGCCTTAGGCTGTCATTTGTGCAGAACATGTCAAAGCGGTAAATGCAACTGGGGCATAGCAACTCAGCAGCCTGAACTTGTAAAACGACTGAATCCTGAAATTGGAAGCCAGCGTCTTATAAATCTTATGAACGCATGGAGACATGAGATAAAGGAGCTTATGGGCGGTATGGGTATCAACTCAATAGAGGCTCTAAAAGGTAACAGACTGATGCTGCGCGGTATCGGTCTTACTGATAAAGAGCTGGAGATACTCGGTATCTCCCATGCCGGAGAATAAGGAGTGAATTGTATGAAACGTGTATATGTAAATGAAGAATGGTGTTTAGGATGTCATCTTTGCGAATATAACTGCGCTTTTGCAAATTCAGGTATCTCAGACATGGTAAAAGCTTTAAAAGGAAAACAGATTTTTCCCAGAATAACGGTGGACGGAGATGATAAAATCAATTTTGCGGTTTCATGTCGGCATTGTCAGGATCCTATTTGTGTAAAGAGCTGCATTTCAGGAGCCTTACATAAAGTCGACGGCAGAATCTGTGTTGATACCGATAAATGCGTAGGATGTCTGACATGCATACTGGTATGTCCTTACGGTGCCCTTTCGGTTTCAGAACACGGAACTGTACAGAAATGCGAGTTATGCATTGAAAACTCAGTGTCCGGACCCGCTTGTGTTGCCGGGTGCCCAAACAAAGCGATTGTTTATGAGGAGAGATAATAAGATGAAACAATATGTCATTATCGGAAATGGTATTGCGGCTGCCGGCTGCATTGAAGGGATAAGAAGCAAGGATAAAAACGGCAGCATCACTGTTGTCTCTAAAGAAAATCATCCGGTATACTGTCGTCCGCTTATTTCCTATTATCTTGAAGGCAAAACCAGTCTGGATCATATCAATTACCGGCCTGATGATTTTTATAAAGTAAATAACTGTGATGTGATATATAACAAAACAGCTGATAAGATTGATACTGTCAATAAAACCGTCAAGCTTTCCGACGGTACAGAACTACACTATACAACATTATGTATAGCAACTGGATCGTCTCCGTTTACGCCTCAATTCAAAGGGATTGAAAACGTGAAGCATCGTTTTTCGTTTATCTCTCTGGATGATGCTTTAGAAATAGAAAAAGTAATAACCAAAGAGTCCAAAGTCCTTATAGTGGGAGCAGGTCTGATAGGACTCAAGTGCGCAGAGGGACTTCACAACCGAGTTGCAAAAATAACGGTATGCGATCTGTCGGACATGATACTTTCCAGTATTCTTGATAAAGATACATCACCTATAATAGAAAAACATTTAAAAGACATAGGAATAGAGCTGCTGCTGTCGGATAGCGTCGACTACTTTGAAGACGGAAAAGCAGTTATGAAAAGCAAAAAAGTTGTAGACTTTGATATCCTTATAACCGCAGTAGGAGTCCGTCCGAATATATCATTGGTATCAGACGCTAATGGAAAGGTAAACCGAGGTATTTTAATTGATGAACACATGAAGACAAGTCTTGATGATATATATGCAGCAGGAGACTGCACAGAGGGCTATGACGCTTCTTTGAAATCAGACCGTGTTCTTGCTCTTCTGCCAAATGCCTATATGCAGGGATTTACCGCTGGGGTTAACATGGCATCGGGTTCAGCAGTATTTGACAATGCGATCCCTATGAACTCTATAGGACTTTTCGGATACCATGTCATGACCGCAGGAAGCTATATTTCCGGTAATGACAGCAGTCTTACAGACACACAGATGGAAGATACATCAGCCAAAAAGTTTTTTGTGGATGACGGTGTACTTAAAGGATATATTTTTATAAACGAGACTGAAAAAGCCGGTATTTTCACTTCACTTATACGCAATCAGGTGCCTCTTGACACAATAAACTTTGAATTGCTGAAAAATATTCCGACTTTTACGGCATTTTCTGAAAAAAAACGTAGAAAACAATTCGGAGGTGTGGTATAATAAAATGGTACTGAATGTAAATGGTTTGGATTATAAATCTCTTAACGAAAAAATACGGGATGTCAGCGATAAATGCCATATAACCGGTTGCTGCGGGCAAAGATTTATAGGGGCAGGCATGAGTGGGAAGAATATTACCATTGACGGTGTGCCAGGCAACGCTCTGGGAGCATATCTCAACGGTGCATCAATAACAGTAAACGCTAATGCTCAGGACGCAGTCGGAGACACTATGAACGACGGACAAATAGTAATACACGGCAACACCGGGGACGCTGCAGGTTACGCAATGCGCGGAGGCAAAATCTATGTAAAAGGCAACGCAGGCTATCGTGCAGGTATACATATGAAAGAGTACAAAAACAAAGTACCCGTTATGATAATAGGTGGTATTACGGGCAGTTTCCTCGGCGAATATCAGGCAGGCGGCATTATTATAGTTTTAGGCCTTGATAAAAATGACAAAAAAATCGTCGGTAATTTTCCCTGCACGGGAATGCACGGAGGAAAAATTTTTCTCAGAGGCGATATAAGCGGTATTAAATTTCCTAGCAATGTCTGCGTAACAACCGCAGATAGCTCGGATATGGAATCTGTGAAAGAAAATCTTTCAGAATTCTGCAGTCTGTTCGGATTTGAAACAAAGGATATACTGAAATCACAGTTTTCGGTAATTACTCCTGACAGCAAAAACCCATACAAGCAGATGTATGTTGCCAATTAAAAGAAAAGAGGTATTATTATGAAATATTCAAAAGAAGAGGTAATTCAGTATATACAGGAAGATGACGTAAAATTTATACGTCTGGCGTTTTGCGATGTTTTCGGTAAGCAGAAGAATATTTCGATAATGCCACAGGAACTGCCTCGGGCTTTTGAATACGGTATTGCTTTTGATGCATCTTCCATAAAAGGTTTCGGTGACGAAACACACTCTGACCTCTTTTTAAAACCTGAAAGCGAAACCCTGGCTGTTCTGCCATGGAGGCCGGAACACGGCAAAGTTGTGCGTATGTTCAGTAGTATAACACATCCGTCAGGAAAAATTTTTGACTGTGATACGCGCAGCTTGCTTAAAAAGGCCGTTGACCAAGCAGCACAGGCCGGGATTTCATTTTTCTTTGGCGCCGAGCAGGAGTTTTATCTGTTTACTCTAGATCAGCAAGGCAATGCTACAAGCCAACCATATGACACTGCGGGATATATGGACATTGCTCCAGAAGACAAAGGAGAAAACGTTCGTCGGGAGATCTGTCTTACACTTGAACAAATGGGGATACGTCCGGAAAGCTCTCATCATGAGGAAGGGCCCGGACAAAATGAAATTGATTTCAGATACTCAGATCCGCTTACCGCAGCTGACAATGTACTGACTTTTCAGACAGTAGTCAAAACTGTTGCCCGAAGAAACGGACTTTATGCAGATTTTTCGCCAAAGCCGCTTAAAGATCAGCCAGGTAACGGATTCCATATAAACATTTCCGTCAAATCAGCAAACGGTGATGATAATCTGCCGTATGTAATCGGGGGAATTTTGGATAAAACAGCACAAATGACCGCTTTTTTTAATCCCCTGCCAGATTCCTATCTGCGTTTTGGCCATGATAAAGCGCCTAAATACATTTCATGGTCAAGCGAAAACAGAAGCCAGCTTGTAAGAATACCGGCAGCTATCGGTGAATACAGACGTGCAGAGCTGCGCTCACCTGATCCGACAGCAAATCCGTATCTTGCATTTGCTCTGATTATTTATGCCGGACTTGACGGCATAAACAGAAAACTTGATCTTCCAGTTGTTTCTGACTTTAATCTTTTTAAAGCCGGCCCCGATATACTTGATAATATGAAAACAATCCCTCAGACTTTGCAAAAAGCATGTGAAATAGCAAAACAAAGCGAGTTTATCAGCAAGCATATTCCAAAATCGATTATAGATATTTACTGTAACAGATAATCACTTTGTTTAAAAGGAGCGAATCTATGAGTTTAAAAGAACGGGGTTACAGCATACTTGTGGTATCTTGTTCCGAAAAATTCAATACTGCTTTCAGCGAAATGTTTTCTTCCTCAAAGTATCAGCCGATACATATTACAACAAGCGCAAATGAGGCTAAACGCTGTATTTTTGAGAGAAGTTTTGACTTTGTCATTATTAACTTGCCTCTGCCGGATGAATTGGGTATTAGATTGGCAATCGATTGCTGTCGTATACAGACTTCAGTTGTCTTAGTACTTTCCAAAAGCGACATTTTTGCTGAAATATGCGATAAAGCGGTAGACAATGGAATATTTGCCCTGCAAAAGCCAATTTCTAAAGCAACACTTATACAGGCTCTTACCTGGATGGCCGCTGCAAGAGAGCGACTTGGCAATCTTGAGAAAAAAACGTTGTCAGTAGAGGAACGTATGGAAGAAATTCGAATAATCAACCGTGCGAAATGCGTGCTCATAAGTGAATTGAAAATGACAGAGCCTGATGCTCATCATTATCTTGAAAAATATGCAATGGATAACTGCATTTCAAAAAAAGATGCAGCAAACTGCATAATAAAAATTTATACTTAAGAAATCACCATTTTTCAATATACCTTTATATTAAATATACCAAGACCCGTGGGAAAAATTCCCACGGGTCTTTTTATTTACTGCTTATGAGCAATCATACATATACCACGTGTGCAACAGCCGACTATTTTGTGTAACCTTTTCTTTTATTTGATATATTATAAAAACAGAGAGTATTTTATAACTGCTAAAAATCAAAGCGCCGCTTAAGTATAAAGCGACAATTACGGCTATTGCCGGAAAGGAAAAGGGGATTTATGATTTACGATACATTTACAGCAGCAAATACTGAAAAAGGATTTTTTTCATATTTTGATGAGCTGGTTCACGATAATTCTCTTGATCGTGTATACCTTATCAAGGGCGGTCCAGGAACTGGCAAAAGCACTTTTATGAGAAAAATAGCAGACAAATTTGCAGATGACGGAATGACTGTGGAACGAATACATTGCTCCAGTGATCCTAACAGTCTTGACGGAGTACAAATAAAAGAAAAAAACATATCCGTTATTGACGCGACGTCACCGCATGCATATGAAATGAGTATTCCGGGGGCGTATGAATCGTTAATTGATCTGAGCAAATTCTGGGACGAAAACAAGCTGGCATGCAACAGACAGCAAATAAGACAGCTCTTCTCCCAAATATCCTGCGCATACAAACCGGTGTACAGTCTTTTAAAAGCTGCAGGCTGCGTGGAAAACTGGATGTCGATGCTTATTGAAAATAAAACAGACTTTGAAAAAATAACTACTCAGATAAAAAAGATTATAAAACAGAACGCGATTTCTCCAATATCCTCAAAACCCAACATATCAAACAGAATGCTGTCCGCATTCTCAGGAGACGGGATAATAACATACAGCAAAACGACCGATACCCTTTGCAGCGAATACATTATTATTGAGGACACCGCAGGAATTGCAGGGATATTCCTTAATAAAGCCGCTCTGTATTTTAATAAATTGGGTTACAATACGATGCTTATCCATTCTCCCCTGTCTCCCGAAAAAAGACTGGAGCAGGTAATCATACCTCAGTTGAGACTTGGTTTTATTGCAAGCGGACATATTTATTCACCGCAAATAGACGAGCGCAAAATAATTAAAAAAATCAATTCAAAAAGCTATATTAATAAAGATTTCTATTCCGAAAACAAAAATAAAATAACATTTGCCAAAAAAACTATACGCGAACTAACTTCAAATGCCGCAAAAGGAATAGCAGATATTAAAACAAAGCATGATGAATTAGAGAAATTTTATATTAATGCAATGGACTTTAAAGCTTTAAATAAATTTACTGATGATTTTATTAAAAATTTACATTAAAATATTTTTAATGCTTAAAATAAAGCTGCAGTGTCAACTACTGCAGCTTTTTGTATTACTTAAATAATATATTAGTCATAATTATTGCTTTTTATGATTTATAATGTTATAATTATAAAAAATATTTAACACATCAGTTGCATTATAACGGAGCTTAACGATGAAAATAATATCTTTTGTTGTACCGTGCTACAACTCTCAGGAATACATGGAAAAATGCATAAATTCGCTGCTTGTCAATAACGACAGCGATATTGAAATTATTATAGTTGACGACGGTTCAACTGACAATACTGCTTCTATTGCCGACAAGTTTGAAGCTGACTATCCCGATATTATTAAGACTGTGCACCAAACAAACGGTGGTCACGGAAAAGGTGTAAACACAGGTCTTAAATATGCCACGGGTGAATTTTTTAAAGTTATCGATTCAGATGACTGGGTAGATCCTAAAGCTTTAGAAGCTGTACTGACTGCATTAAGAATGTTTGTATCATCCGACATAGCTCTTGACATGATGATAACAAATTATGTTTATGAGCATGTTGCAGACGGCAAACAGAATATTATTTCATATACCGGAGTTTTTCCGGAAAACAAAGTATTTGGCTGGGAAGATATGATACGTATTGACCCTATCAGATATATTATTATGCACTCGGTTACGTACCGTACCAAGTTATTAAGAGACTGCGGTCTTGTACTTCCAGAGCATACTTTTTATGTTGATAATCTGGTTCTTTATCATCCCCTGCCCTATGTTAAAAGAATGTTTTATCTTAATGTGGATTTTTACCGTTATTATATAGGCAGAACAGATCAGTCTGTTAACGAAAAAGTTATGATCGGGCGCATTGACCAGCAAATCAAAATAACTAATATACTGCTGGATGATCATGATTTAAACAGTATAAAAGCCGATTCCCCTAAGCTCGGCAAATATATGATATATTATCTTTCTATAATTTACACCATTACTTCGACACTTCTTGCCCTGGACAACACCCCGCAGTCTGATCAAAAATTTGTTGAACTTTGGCAAAGACTTAAAGATAAGGATAATAAGCTTTACAAAAAAATAAGATATTTTTCCAAAGCGTTCTTTATGGCTTTGCCCGGGAAAGCTGGAAAGCGTGTTTCAAAAGCTATATATAAAATTGTCAGAAGGGTATATAAGTTTAACTAATGGAAAAATTTAAATTAATTATAAAGAAGTATAAACATGCAGTTTTGGTTTTATACTTTTTATTATACATGCCGTATTTTACTTTTTTAAATACATTTACACCAACCAGAAAAGACGTTACTGTAATTTACAGTCGATTGGATGATTATATTCCATTTGCAGAATTATTTGTCATACCGTATTTTATTTGGTTTGTTTATATAGCAGCAGGATACATTTTTTTGTTTCTTACTTCTCGAGAAGAGTTTGTTCGCTTGTGCATATTTCTTTATACGGGAATGACATTATGTCTATTAATATATACTGTCTTTCCTAATTGCCAGCAGCTGCGTGTCGATTACGAAACATTAGGCAGAAACAATATTTTGATAGAAGCTATACGATCTCTTCAAAGCATTGATACACCATATGATGTTTTTCCAAGCATACATTGCTTGAATTCTATAGGAATGCATATTGCAATTGTTAAATCCAACAAAATAAATAAACACAGAAATATAATAGTCTGGTCATCATTTTTGCTGATGATTCTTATTATTCTTTCCACGGTGTTTATAAAACAGCACTCAATACTTGATGTTTTTGCCGCAATTGCTCTTAGTGTGCCGTTGTATTTTCTGGCTTACAAGCCCAAACTTAAATTCTTGCAAACTTGTCAATAATAAATATACCCGTCTGTTTTCTAATCAGACGGGTATTACAAATATTTATGAGGTTTAAAAAATGTGGTGGTTGATTTTAATTATAATGGGGGTAGCTATATTATTTTTATATTGTGTCTCCCCCGCCCTTCGGCAACATCCCGACGCCGAATTATGTAAGAATCTTTATGCCGCTCACAGAGGTCTGCACTCATTAAAAGACGGTATACCTGAAAATTCTTTAGCAGCGATAAAAAAAGCTGTCGATCTTGGATACGGAATCGAGATTGATATTCATCTGACAATGGATGGTGAGGTTGTTGTATTCCATGACGAGACTTTAATGCGTGCATGTGGTATTAATAAAAGAATTAAAAATACCACCTATCAGGAACTAAGCAAATATGAAATTTTTAATACCAAAGAGCACATACCTACATTAAGTCAAGTACTTGAAATAATCGGCGGAAGAACTATGCTTATAATTGAATTCAAATGTTCAGACATAAGTTATAAAAAACTTTGCAGTGCGGCAAATAGGATACTTACTGATTACAAAGGAAAATATATTGTTCAATCCTTTAATCCTCTGGCAATGCTGTGGTACAGAAAAAATCGTCCCGATGTCTGCCGCGGACAGCTATCAACCGACTTTTTCAGACAACCGAAAATAAACGCGCTCAAGGCCGCCGCGGGATTGCTAATGCTGAACATGATTTCCAGACCAGATTTTATTTCCTACGACATACAATATGTAAATTCCTTTCCAAGGAAAATCTGTTCCTTTTTGGGAGCTATTAGAGCAGGCTGGACTGTTACAAGCTACGATCAACTTAGAAAAATAAGCAAAAATTTTGACATATATATTTTTGAAGGATTTTTACCTGATAAATAAGCGGTCCGCTTTTCGCGGACCGCTTATTATTATAATAATATATTATAATAATATACCGGCATTGCGCTCCAGCCATGGCATAGACTACCGGCGTTATTAAAATCACTTTCTCCCTTTTCTGTTTCCCAAAAAGATGTAGCACCAGCATCGAGCATATGCTTGTATTTTATACGTATATCTGCAAGAATATAATCTTTATATCTTTTAAAATCTGTTTTCAGCAAAGCATCATATTTAAAGCAAGTCATACTTAAAGTTGCTTTAGTAAGCATGTTATCTGATGCAAGCTGTTTTGCAATATTTTCAGCTATTGTTCCCTCTGCCGCATTGCACAAAATTGCAAGTGAATTTACAAGTTCGCTAAAACCGGTTCCTAAACTGCTGTTTTTAAACAGCTGTCTTTCCTTATCATAATAGACCTCAAATATCTTCTTGTTTAGCCGGCATATTGTATCTTGATAATGTGCATTTTGACCTAACAGACAATAAATTTTATCCATTCTGTCAAGAGCAACAGAAAGCAAACAGTTAAGTGCAGCGTCATATATTTGTGTGCTGTTCTTTCCTTTTTTACCGTCCATATCATCTGACCACTCATAAAAATTCCAATGGCAGCTGTCAGGAAAATTGGGTACCAGACCATTGCAATCAATGCGTTCAAGAAATACATTCAATATAGAATTTAGCTTCAAAAGAATTTCACGGGCAAGAGTCAAGTCTCCTGAATATTTTGTGTATTCATACACTTCTATAAAATAATGCAAAGAAAAAGACGGAATTGTAAGATTGTTTCCGCTCGGGATACAAATAGAAAGCAGACCGTCTTCTCTGTCGTCCTTGCTCATTAAATATAAGTTAGCACGAGGATATTCATATTCCTTGAAAGCATAATAACCACAGAGCATCTGATTGCGGCTGTCCATGGCATACAGCCCCTGCTCACGCCACGGACAGTCCTCATAATGGTCATGCATACATAGTTCAAGCGTTCGAACAGCTACATCGTATATTTTTTGATCCAAATCATATTCAAGTTTTTTATTTACTTTCAAAACCGGGTAATAACATGGATAAACGCCTATATATTCTATATCTATCTGGCTTTGAGTATAAACCTCTAGATATCTTAGCCCCAGTCTGCGAAAATAATTTGTATACTCATTTTGTCCAGGACCTACTGTCAATTCAAAACTAAAGTCACGACCATGAATTTTTCTCCGGACACCTCCGTCTGTTATATGTTCTCCATAGCAGATTAGTACATTTTGCTTAACAGCGGATTTCAACTTAACGGTAAAGTATCCTACTTCCTCATAACCAATGTCATACAGAAAATGCTTGCCGTTCTCATTAAATATAAGCTTTGGCTGGAGCCTATCGGAAACAGTGAGCTTTTTTATGGGGCGATGATACATAGGTAGATTTTGGTCAATCTCTATACTATATGAAAAACCGGAGAGATCACCGGTTTTCCAGTTATCCTCTTGTGTACAATCGTATAAATAACTAAATCCCAACTGACCCGTTATTAATTTACAATATCCATTCTTATATGCTCTGCTGATTCTTGAAAGAGTACTGCTATCAGAACAGCACAACAGCTCTTGATCGGCACATATCTCATAACGCAAAGCCGGATTGCCCGGATAATAGCTCATATTCTCCTTGCCGTAATACCATACTGTTATTGCAATGCTGTTTTTGCCAGGCAAACAAAATTTTGTAATATCGATTGTATCATATACTTTATAATAAGGAAAATCAGGATATTGATCTGAATCTACGAATTTGCCGTTTACATATACCACGTAATTGGAATCAGCAGAAATATTCAGTTTAATATTTCCAGTACAATATTTAAAGCTATCGTAAAACTCTCCATATGTATCATACTGTAGTAAATTATCTGTCCATATCCATTTTGATTTATTTTTCATATTATACCTACTAAATAATATAAAATAATTTTTGTAATATTTTAAAATTCCTAAAAAAATACCCGTGAAAATCACGGGTATTTTTAATAAATCAAGTATTTTACTCAGAATAACCGTTATAGTTTGCAAGAATAACTGCAACTTCCTGACGTGTTATCGAATTCTTAGGATTGATATTAAGAACACCATAATCGTTAGAACCGTTAATCAAGCCATAATTAACAACAGCAAGTCTTACGTAAGGCTTAGCCCAATTAGATATATTGCTTTCATCCGCAAATCCACGCTCATTATAAGCAGTATCTATAGCTGCCTGGTTTGAATTATAAAGAGTGAGAGCGTCATCAGCCTCGCCATTTGCAATTACAATAGTACTAACTGCGATCTTAGCAAATTCCTGTCTTGTAGTAGATTTTTTACCGTCAAATACCGTATCGCTGACACCTGTCATGATTCCAAGCTTATAGCAGGCTTTGACATAATCACTTGCCCAGTTGGGAATTTCATCAGTATAAGGAACAGCTACATCACTATAAAGTGTCTGATCAATTCCAAGTACTCTGATAGCTATTGCGGCTACTTCAAATCTTGTTATATTATCCTTAGGTCTAAAGTTACCGTTATCACCTTCAAAATAACCAAATCCGTTATCGTTAAGGAAGTTAATCTCATCAACAGCCCATGAAGAGATAGTACCTGCATCATTATATACAGCCTTAGGTCTGTTGGAGTTGATTGTAACCTTTATAATTTCGGTACTTACATCTGTAGGTGTATCCGAACCATCAGCAAGTTCCTTAACAGCTATCTTCACATAAACGCTTGTGTATTTTGCAAATACTGGAATAACTGCACTTTCGCTTATAGAACGTTCGGAAGCTACAGAAACTGTGCAATCTTTATCTGAATATACTGAATATGTCGTTGGTGAATATCTATCATCAAGAATATTCAATTTAAGTTCATATTCAGAAAGGTTTTCAGCAGCATCAATAGCATATACTCCAACTGATGTCTGAGTACCGTTTTCCACTGAATAGTAGTTATTATCAGGTACAGGAACTACCGGCTCAAAGTCGGCAGATGAAGTATGAATTTTCAAAGTATAAACTGCGCTGTATTTACCATCAGCGGAAATAACTTTAAGATATGCCAAGTTATCAACAGCATTAAGAACTACTGTATTATCTGCAAAAGCATTTGTGCACTGACGATCGGAATATACTGCAAATGTTGCATTAACATTTTCAAGCAAAGGTACAACAGTAAATGAGTTGCCGTTTATCCATGTCTCATATACCATATCACCATCATTTGTCATACCGAATACAGATGCAACACCTACAGAGGAAATATCCTGCTTAATGGTAAGCTTAAATATTTTTTCAGGAAATCCGGGCCTTTGTACACCGATTTCTATTGTTTTGCTTACATTAATGCTGTCGATAAGATAAGATCCATCAGATGTGGGATTAAGCTTAAGACCTCTTTCGTAAACCGTTATTTCTGCACCCTCGGAGCAATAAGGTAAAACATTAAATGATGAGCTATCTGCAGGTATTACTGCTTCAAATTCGGTATCAGAAATCTTTGTAGCATTTTCAATATAAGTAAGCTCTGTCTGATCATTCTCAGTCTGGAATACACTTAACGAATATACATTAGAAATGCTGCCATCCTCAGAAACGACCTTAATATACTTAATGGTCGGTGTAGCACCGATACCACTGATCTTATTAGCGGTAAACGGTACTGTACACTGTATATCATCATAAATTCCATAAGTAGCACCGGTTGACACTACAATATCAGGAATAACAAATTCTGTTTCATCTTTAGAAACACATGCATATACTGCATTATCGGATATTCTCCAGTCACCAAAACGCAGTAAATCTGCGCCAATAAGCGTTGATTTATTGATTACAGCTTTATATACATCTAATACACTGCCATCATATGATGAGAATTTAATGTAAAATATATTTTCCCCACCAAATACTGCAACAGGTTCTTCTACTTTATTCTGGAATTCAGCATCAGAATAAATACCGTAAGAAGCCTGAGGTGTATTAAGCTCAATCTGAAAATCATATGTATCTACATTTTCTGATACACTGTCGGTATAGGTCTTGGAAACTGTATCTATAACACCTGGACCGTATATAGAATAATCAAGAGCTTTACCAAAGCTGCTGTCAGATTCATTAACAGAAGTAAGGTTCCAATCTGTATAGTAATAGCTTGCTTTTGCATAAGATTCATATCCTTGTCTGAACTTAATGCTCTTTCCGGCAGATTCCTTGCTATATGAATCAGCAAAATAATTGTAATTCATATCCCATACTGTGCCTTTTTTACATGCTCTCATATCAACCTGCTGATTGCACTTAACAAAGCGGTTAAAGTTCATGACAACATTATTGACACACTCTTTTGCACTCAATTCTTCCTCAGTATATTCTTTGGTGGGATCCACCTGTGCATTACCAAGGAACCAGTTTACATAACCGGGAATAACACAACTTGCATTATCAGTAATAAACGTGTTATTAGTAAACAGCACGCTGTCTTTTGAGCCACAAAAACGAATACCGAAAATACCGTGGGGATTGGTAGACGTATTGTAGAATATATTATTATTCAGCACTACGCGATTGCTTGTTGTAGCAGGAGAATCGTTTGAACTGTTATTAACAAGGAAGTAGTAATTAGACGTATTGTTTCTATAGAAACATGAATTTCTTATTTCAAGATAGAAATTCTGTCCCATATTATGAGTCCATTCGTTTTTATGAAGCGTTGTACTGTTATCAGCTGTATAAACGCCATCCATTATAAGAGTTTCGTAATAGTCGCCTATAAGCTGAGCTTTACCCTGCGAAACCATTCTGATATTTTCAAGACGAACATCTTTATGATTATTTGTATATGCTTCTGTACCGCCGGCAAAAGAAAATACTGAGGTTGCATGCTGAGGCCTTCCCGCGTCGGTCCATTCAAATTCATCTGCACCGTCAATTATAGAATTCTTAATAATAACAGTGGTATAAGTTGAAACATTTTCACCTCTGCTGCCAACACCGCTGTCATTTCCAAACGTAAATCCGTCAATTACAACAGTTGAATTTATCGCACTGTCAGCTACAACGATTGCACTACCCTGAAGAATAGTTTCATTTATTGACGATGAACGTTCTGGATTTTGCTGCCATGCAACATCAGGATTATCAAACTGCGGTATATTAGGATTTACGCCGTATTTTGCACCTAAGAGTATTGCGGATTCAGTAAGGGTAATCTGCTTTGAATATGTGCCGGACGGAATAATAATTGTTGGTACCCCGTCGCACGCGTTAAATATATCAGCAACATTTGAAAAAGCAGTTACTCCCACAATGAATTTATAAGTCATGCCGTTCCAAGTAGCAAAATGTGTAGAACCTGTCGGAATTGAATCTATATCTTCGGATAAAAGGTATGTATTCTTCAAATTAAAATCTATTGAGCTTGCAGGATCATAAGTAGAAATATAAATCTTATAAATGAATTTATAATCTGATTTAGAAGATGTTCCTATTGCATAGAATATATTTTTATTCAAACCTGACAGTAATTTTGCAGAATCTAATTCAGTAACTTTTTCTGTCATTGTCTCATTATATATCTCATATGTTACAGAACTGTCGTTTGCAATGAAATTAAGAACATCAGTATTACCGTAATCTACAACGCCGTAAATGGTTTTTGATATATGATCGACTTGTGCGCCGCCTATTCCTGTATTTGTCAGATGATAGATATTACTGGGAATTGTCATATCGCTGTCAATCCAAAAATAATCCATAACAATATTAGACATTGAAGCATCTGACGGATAAACAGGATCATGCTGTACACCGGTGTGATCTGCAAAATAATTACCGGTATATGTCATTTTTGTCTCGGGGAAGAGGCCATAGGTATCAGGCAAATTACAGTATCCCAATATACTATTTTGAGAAATGGTAATATTACCTGAAAATGCAGCTGCTTTGGCTGAATCCATAAATACAAATTCAACAACCGATGCATCATAATCTGCAGCGCCTATAAATGCATTATCGTGAACGTTCAATCTGTTTTTGGAAGTAACAACAGTAAATGTAATCGGAGACGAACCAAGCATCGCACTTTCTACTTCGCTAGAAGGATCATCTTTAAATACACAGCCGGTTATTTCAACATATGTGTCGTTTCTTCCGCCGCCGTCTTCCAAAGAATGATCTATTGCTATAACGCCGCTAACCGACTTGTTGTTATAAAACATAGAGTCTTTTATCAAATAATTTGCATTCTGGTTATACGGAGCATCACCATACTGTA
This sequence comes from uncultured Clostridia bacterium, assembly GCA_944385895.1. Taxonomy (GTDB): domain Bacteria; phylum Bacillota; class Clostridia; order Oscillospirales; family QAKW01; genus RGIG9041. Next base: position 48,550 of record CALWYZ010000002.1, on the reverse strand, counting down.
TTGCCGGATAAGTATTTCCGGTATAGTACAGACCGCTGATTTCCAAATTGGTAACACCGGTACCGGTGATACTTGTAGATCTCATGTTAGTACAGCGAACATTTTCTATTTTAACATCATTTGTTGAAGATGATGAATTGGCAAAATAGAAAACATTTGTAACAGCACTTGCGCCGTAAGTTGTACCGCCTGCACCCTTTATTATTGAGTTTCTCAGAACCGCGGAAGAAATTGCTTCTTTGTCATTTGTATCTATATATGCAAATCCCGCAGCGAGTGTCAATCCGTCAAAAACCGCCTCAATATTGGACTTTACAGTCTTGCCAACGGCAATATAACCCTTAAGATTAGCTTCTGCAATTCTGTCGTAATTGCTCTCCCAGGGCTGCTCCGGATCATCTGATCTTATGCTAGGATTTATTCCCGCGTTAGGACCGAGAATAGTTACACTGGAACTGATTGTTATTTTTTCAACATAAGTACCTGAGCAAAGAATAATTGTAGGGCTCATTATATTCATATCGAGACAATAATTATACGCAGCTTCAATTGATGAAAAATGGATATCACTGCTAAATGACTCGTTTATTGTCTTACCTCTGAAATTATATGAGACCGGATCCCCATCGGAAAGTCCTGCCCATTCAGGATTTACAATGACTGCATCATTGATTATTCTGTCATAATATTCTTCGTCAGGCTTATAGTTGTTTTCGGCAAACACATACACAGACATTACCGAAAACAGCATGAGTACAGACAAAATTATTGACAGTACACGTTTTGCTGTTTGCTTCATAACTTTCTTCCTCTCTGGTTTATAAAACTGTATTACTATACTAAAAGATATAATAATACATAGTTATTATAGCAAATACGATTATTAAAAGGCATATCTTTATGTTGCATATATACTACTAAATGCGATTTTTTTGTTACTATTTTACAATATTTAAATAGGCATAAACTGGTGTATTGTCATTTAAAACAAAGTCTGAACATATATCTATTATATATAGATAGGAGGAATACTATGAAAAAAGTAATTTCGGTGATGCTTATCATAGCAATTATGCTGATAATACCGTCCGGCATTGTGGCTCAAGCTGAAAGCGATTTGCAATTAACCGCTCCCAGCGCCATTCTTGTTGAAAAAAGCACCGGAAAGGTATTATATGAAAAAAATGCCGATGAAAAACTGCGTCCGGCTTCTGTAACAAAAATAATGACCTTATTATTAATAATGGAAGCAATAGAACGGGGTCAGTTGGGATATGACGATATCGTAACGGCATCGGCGTATGCAACATCCATGGGCGGATCTCAGGTATATCTTAAAGAAAACGAACAGATGACTGTTGATGAAATGCTCAAATGCATTGTCATTGCCTCAGCCAACGACGCATGTGTAGCAATGGCAGAACATATTTCGGGATCTGTTGACGAGTTTGTTAACAGAATGAACGAAAGAGCCGCTGAGCTTGGTATGACAAATACTACTTTTATAAACTGCACCGGACTTGAGGCACCTGGGCATCTGACAACTGCACGGGATATATCCATTATGTCAAGAGAGCTGTTAAAGCACGAGGATATAAAAAAATATACCACTATATGGATGGATAGTATAAGGGACGGTCAATTCGGGCTGACAAACACAAACAAGCTCATACGCTTTTACGATAAAGCAACCGGTCTTAAAACCGGCTATACAAAAGAATCCATGTACTGTATGTCAGCGAGTGCACAGGATAACGGAATGGAGCTGATTGCCGTTGTAATGGCAGCTCCGTCCTCAGACGAAAGAAACAACGATGCCAAAACTCTGCTTAATTACGGTTTTTCAAAATATGTTTTATATACTCCGGACATACAGGAGCTTACACCGATAAAGGTGATCAAAGGTAAGGAAAAATCCGTACAACCTGAAATGCAAAAGCTTACAAGTATAGTCGTTGAAAAAGGAACGGAAAAAGACATAAAATGTGACATTACACTCTGTGAAGATGTTCTGGCACCCGTAGAACAAGGTCAAAAGCTTGGTGAAATCAGTCTGTCCTATGACGGAAACATTTTGGCTTCAAGCGACATAATAGCACAAAAACCGATACCGAAAGCAAGCGTTTTTGATATTTTTCTGGATATGATTAACTATTTTTTGATTCTTTAGTCTTGAATAAATAATTAAGATATGGTATTATACAGACATAAGGATAAAAAGGAGAGCATTACTGACATGTCTGTATCTGTAAACAGAAAATATGTGGATTTGTTTATAAGCGAATCAGAACGCGAGTATTTAACGCCATATGTCGAGGTTGCCCATAACCTTCTTCATTCAAAAAAAGGACAGGGAAATGACTTTTTGGGCTGGCTTGACCTTCCTCTCAATTATGACAAAGATGAATTTGTCAGAATAAAAGCGGCAGCGGAAAAAATCAAAAGCAATTCAGATATTCTTATCGTTATCGGTATCGGAGGATCATATCTGGGGGCAAGAGCGGCTATTGAATTTGTTCATTCCCAGTTATATAACAACCTGAGAAAAAGCACACCGGAAATTTATTTTGCAGGAAATAACATCAGTGCAGATTATCTGAATGATATTATTGATTTGTGCGACGGTAAGGATTTTTCCATAAATGTTATTTCCAAATCAGGCACAACCACTGAACCGGCAATTGCTTTCAGAATTTTTAAAGAGCTGGCGGAAAAGAAATACGGTACGGAAGTCGCAAAAGATCACATTTTTGTAACTACCGACAAGGCCAAAGGAACTTTAAAAGCCCTCGCTGACGAGCAGGGTTACGAAACATTTGTCGTACCTGACGATGTGGGCGGACGTTATTCCGTACTAACTGCAGTTGGTCTGCTGCCCATTGCAGTTTCAGGAGCAGATATAGATGAGATGCTTCGCGGAGCGGAAGATGCCAGATGCGATTTTCTCACCTATGACAATGAATGCTACAAATATGCAATAGACAGAAACATTCTGCTGAGAAAAAACAAAAATATAGAAATGCTTATCAGTTATGAGCCGTGCGCGGTCTACTTCGGCGAATGGTTTAAACAGCTTATGGCTGAAAGCGAAGGCAAGGACAACAAGGGTATTTTCCCATCCGCCGCCAACTTTTCAACAGACCTGCATTCTCTTGGTCAATTTATTCAGGAAGGCAGCCGGAATATCTTTGAAACCGTTTTAAAGGCAAAACAGGTAAAGCGTAATATAACTCTTCAAGAGGTAAACGGAAATATTGACGGACTTAACTTTTTGGCAGGTAAAACGGTACAGTATGTCAACGACAACGCATTTTTGGGAACTGTTCTTGCTCACACCGACGGTGGGGTCCCGAATATTATACTTGAATTTGACAAATATGATGAATATAATTTTGGATACCTTGTGTATTTCTTTGAAAAAGCATGTGCACTTTCGGGGTATTTGCTTGGTATCAACCCGTTTGACCAGCCCGGCGTTGAGGCTTACAAGAAGAATATGTTTGCTTTATTAGGAAAGCCAGGCTATGAAAAGGAAACAGCCGAAATAATGAAAAAAATCGGCAGATAATAAAGACCTGTATTGCTGTGTCCGGACCTTTAAAAATTTTATGTTATCTACAGATATATATCAATTTTGTTAAGTCAAAACGGACGCGGATACTTGTAATTTAACCCCCGCTACCGCGGTGAAAGGAGTTTCAACATGATCAAAGCAATTATCGGAACAAAGGGCACCGGAAAAACCAAACGACTTATTGAAATGGTAAATTCCGCTGTGGATGCAGAAAAGGGACATATCGTATGTCTGGAGTACGGAGACGGTCTTAAATATGATATTTCCTCTCAGGTCAGACTTATAAACATATTAGACTATAACATAAAAGGTTTTGATGCATTTTGCGGATTTATCAAAGGCCTTTTGGCATGCAATTATGATATTTCTTCTATATTTGTTGACGGAATGCTTAAGATAACCGGAAATGATCTGGAAAAACTGGGTGAGGTGCTTGCCGATCTTAACGCCACGGCAGGAGACGTCGTTATAACTGTTCTTGTTTCGGCAGATTTGCAGAATGTTCCTGAATCAGTCAAAAAATATATGATATAATAAGTTTTCCTCAAATCATAACTGCCATCACAGACGGTAGTTTACATTGACCCCTTAGGGTACACGACCGCAAAAGTCTACAGGCTTGTTAAAAAAGTCTGAACAAGCAGCTTTTTTACCGGGTGTCCTAAGGGGGCTTTTTTTACTGTAGCTGGCAAACCCATAGCCAGTCTAAATCAGGAAATTTTTTTGTTAATAATATATCTTGTTGAAGCTGCAATCTCTGATGATGGTTTTCTTATAAATAAAATGAGATGTGTAAAGGCTATTTGCCTTTACACATCTTTATATTCAAAAAACTTTTTATTGTAAACCATTATATATCTATAATTTTTGAAAAAGACTTTGTCAGTCAGCAAAAAACGCGTAATTAAATTTTTCCCCTCATATGTTATCAGATAGAATTCATCTCCGGGGTCAGTCCTTCTGTAAAGTTCAAAATTATTCATAGTATAATCAGGACACCATTTGTAATAGTAAATTACTCTTCGCGTATATACTCGCTCAAATATTTCTCTGTCAGTAGGTGCCCTGTATGTAATAAAATAATTCTGTAGATTAACAAACGAAAAACCGTCAGAAAGCGGAGCAATTACTCCCATGCTCTTATACCAATGGTGACGGTCTGAGAGAAACTTATCATATACTTTACTCTCTTCAATCTTAAACTTGAATTTTTTTGCAAGATATAACTGTAAAACATATCTCCAAAAACACCAGCCGTAACAAAACTGTATTACGGCAATGGGAAACAAGAATACATACAGCCACCACGTATTTCTCGATAAAATCACAAAAGGCATAATCATACTGCACATTGCTGTTGAAAATAATACGCACAAAAACATATTATAGTATAAAATCGGTTTAATATCACTGTAAATATTTTCTTTTCTCAGTATTGCTCTTTGAGGTTTATCGTCAATATTATACATTCTTTTGGCTCCGAGATACTTTATCAAATAGATATAAAATATTTTATACTATTCATTTTATGGAAATGCAGTATTTTATTCTTCAAGATCACGTCCGGCTACAACAATAGTTCCGTCTGATTTGATACCGTATGTATTATGCCTGCAAGCTGATATCTTAATTATATCAGTCCATTCGCTTACATCACACTGTCCGTCATCATTATTTCCTACAGCTATAACAGTTCCGTCTGATTTAAGACCTACAGTATGTCTGCCGCTTGAAGCTATATCTTTAATATCTGTCCAGTTCTCGAAGTCGAGTTCTCCTTCTGCATTATAATAATCTTGTTTATACGTCTTTATCATGTCATGATCATCGTCATTAATTATACATTTTGCCGCTATAACAGTTCCGTCTGATTTAACACCTATTGTATATTCATTCACAGAGGTAATTGCAGTGATATCTTTCCAATCAGAAACATTTGTACCGCCAAGAGCACTGTATCCTACAGAAACAACCGTACCGTCATTTTTTAGTCCGACCAAAAATGTATCACCTGCAGAGATGCTTTTTATATCTTTAAAATCAGAAAAGTCATATTCAGGTAAAGAATTTGAATTATACATATTTGAACACACGTCTAAAACAATTTCTCCGTTATCCTTTAAAGCGTAAACATATTTGCCGTCAGTAGCGATATCTATTACATTTTCACATTCCAGTATTTTTTCAAAATTTCCGCTTTCTTCGGCATTATATGTATTTTCAACAACTCCGTCATTATTGGAAAAATCATAATAATTCACCATAACTTTGCCGTCGTTTGTTAAAGCAGCGGCAACACTGCCCTCATATGTTATGTAATTAAAAGCTACCGCAATTTTCTTGATGTTTTTCCAACCATCTGTTGAAGTGTCGTTTTCACCAAGACCGATTGGTTCTACCGTACCGTTGCTTTTTATAATAAAAGACAACGTATCCGAAGTAGCAACAGAGACGATCTTACCGCCTTTATTACAACCTCCGAATGAGAATAAAATTGCCGCGATAATTAAAAGTGATACTAATTTTTTCATAAATTCAATTCCACCACGATAATATAATTTCTTGCTAATTATTGCTATATTTACTATTAGTTTAACATATAAATATATTTTTTCAATAAAAAAATAACTACTATTTTTTAAAGCATAATTATAAGAAAATAAATCCGAATATTGTTTTAATCAATATTCGGATAGTCTTTATTTTTACAGCCTGTTTATGAGTCTGCACTCAAGATAAAATCTTTTATCCTGTGCATGACCCATTGAAAATGTCTTACGCGGCAGGATTCCGTCCGATTTTATGACATCAAAAAAGCTGTCTTTACTTATACCGTCAACCAAAAAACCTATCCTATCCGGAACTGACGCAAGGCTTCTCACAACATCATCACCGTGTATGTAATCTGTCTTGCCCCCGTATTTCAAAACATAATCATCAATGAAATTTTGTATATTACCGACTGTAACTGAGCTTTTAGGAGAAGTAAAAGTATACTTGCTTTCATTTCCGTTGATTACAACAGTAAAAGTCTGTCCGGCATGCTGCCCGCTTTTAAGACCGCAGCAGTTATTAAACTCTTTCATGAATTTTTCCGTATCAACATCAAACAGCACTCTGTGTATAGGTTCAAACTCAAGTGCGCTGTCATGAAGATTGACAAGCTCAACAAGTGCATATCTTGCAGGGTGATTTATAGCCTTTTGTCCGTATTTTTCTTTCAACTGCTCGTAATACAGTTTTGCCGCGGCAAGAGAGTGGTTGCCGTCGCCCATAGCAAACAGCATAGGATCGTTTTCACAAGAATCTATGTACAATTTTTCTATTGCTTTAAGTGCATAGTCTGCGTATCTGCCGTTTACCCGATAGCCTTTTATATAGCCGCTGTTCATCATAAGCTTAAAATCATAAAGCTTTTCAAGGCTGCCTGTCAGTTCGGCAAACGGTTGTATAACGGTTTTTTGCGGATCGTCAATCAGCATCATTATATGCGGCATTTCCAATATCGCTTTGGAGCGTACCTTCACCCGTGCGGGAAGACGTGAAGTTACAGTAGCTTCCGTCGGCCGGCACAAAGATTTTGTACCCTCACAAAAATCATAAATTTCAAGATCGATAGCGCCTACAAGTCCGTATCTTATTTTCCCGTTTGCCAGCGTTCTTTCCACAAATACAAAACTGTTCTTTATTTCCTTAAAAATTCCGTCTTCAATATATTTTTTCATCGTGCCTGTAATCTGATCAAATCTTTTATCAGCCTGATCAAGATATATTTCCGGAAGCATAAGACGCAACGTAGACACACTGTCACCCACTATGTTTTCTACACTTTCCCAATAATCCGGTTCACTTGTATACTGATCGCACGCCACACAGCTCCATTTTGTCATATCGGCATTTGCCGGAAGCAATATATCCGCAGGTATAAAACCGTAATTTTTCATATCAATCCTCCATAAACACCCTAAAGGCTCTTACTGTCTCATATACATCTGCCTTTGAAGCTATCTCATACGGAGCGTGCATAGACAGCAGTCCCACTCCGATATCAACAGTATCGATATTCCTGTTTGCAATATACTTGGCAACTGTACCTCCGCCTCCGGCATCGACTTTACCTAAAAGTCCCGACTGCCATACAACTTTGTTTTTATCAAACAGATTTGCAAAATACGCCATTGTTTCTGCTGAGGCATCAGATGTACCGGATTTTCCGCGCGCGCCGGTATATTTTGTAATAGTCGGTCCGCAACCCAGTATGCTCGCATTCTGTTTGTCCAAAACAGACGGATAGATGGGGTCAAAAGCAGCATTTACATCCGCTGACAGACATTTACTGTTATAGTTTGCAATATGTCTATTGCAGTTTTCACAAACCTTGTCCGCAACCATATCAAAAAATGCACTCTGCATTCCGGTAACACCGTCAGAACCGGTCTCCTCTTTATCTACAAGAGCTACAATTACAGTACGCCCGCTCGGCTTTGCATTCATAAGAGCCTCAAAGGCAGTCCACGCACATATTCTGTCATCGTGACCATAGGCACCGATAAGACTGTTGTCAAATCCGACACTGCTTGCTGTAAGCTTTGGTACAAAACTTATTTCTGCACTGATAAGATCGCGTTCTGTAATCCCGTAGCGCTTATTTAATATTTTAAGAACATTATATTTGACCTTATCAGACTCTTCGGTGTCAGCACAAACCGACCCGCAAAGGATTTTCAAGTCTTCACCCTCTATCGCCTTGGAAACTGTCTTTGCTGACTGTTCAGACGCAAGATGCGGCAGAAGATCGGTAACGCAAAAAGTGTAATCATTATCGGATAAGTCAATTGTTTTTCCGTCTCTTGTCACCACTGTTCCTTCCATTTGCAGCGGCAGAGCCGTCCACTGGTATTTTTTAATACCGCCATAATAATGGGTCTTTAAAAGTGCAAGACCGCTGTCCTCACAAAGAGGCTGAGGCTTCAGGTCAAGACGCGGAGAATCTATATGCGCAACGCAATAGTGTATGCCGTCTTTTTCAGGGTCGTTTCCCATTATTCCCAAAAAGACGGATTTACTTCTGTTCACTGCATAAAACTTATCGCCAGGCTTGAGCGGGGATTTAAAATCCAGAGCCTTATACCCATTTTTCTCCGCCTTTTCAACAAAATACCTAACACACGCCCGCTCGGTTTTGCATTTATTCAAAAACTCAATATATTTATCGCCAAGTTCTGATATTTGCTCAACGTCCGCATCTGTCTCGTAAACATTTACTTTTTTGTAGGTGATATCTTCTGACATTTATTTTTCCTCCTAATATATAAGTTCATATATTCGCTTTACCGCTGTTACCTTTTTTATATATTTGGCAGTTTCGGAAAAAGGTACATTTTTTAGCAGTATCCCATCTTCAGAATATTTCTTATCGGCAAGCCACTCAAGAACATTTCCTCTGCCTGCGTTATATGCGGCAAGCGATACAGACATATCCCCGAATTCTTCAAAAAACAGTGAATAGATACAGCATCCATATTTTATATTTGTATTTTCGTCATACAATGTATCAGTATCAGCACAAGTATTTCCCTCTTTCATTACCGCCCATTGCATTGTATCCGGAGTAATTTGCATAAGACCTATCGCGCCCGCATGTGACACTGAATCCGGTCTGAAATTGCTCTCACATTTTATTATTGCATAAACTAAATTTTCACTCAATCCGTACTCTTTAGCATATTGTGATACCAACTGAGAATATTTTCGCGGATATACTATTCTCATCAATGCCAACGACACAATAAATGCTGCCAGCACACCTGCGACAACAAAAAATACTCGTAATAATTTTGTGCTCAACAACTTGTTCCTTTCAATATTGTATCTGCAATTTTATTGACAGCCGCCTCAAGTGTCTCAACATCAGAATTGTTTTCTATTATATAATCGCAGTGCCGTCTGTAAAATAGAGAATCTTTCTGATTTGCAAGACGCTGTGCCGCCTCTTGCTGTGATATTCCGTCACGCATGCATATCCTTTGTACTATATTATCGGATACAACCCCTATTGTACAGTCGCAGAGTTTTTCGAGTCCATACTCAAAAAGCAGCGGCGCATCTACTATGACATGTCCTGTCTGAGATTTAATTTCAAGTCTGATCTGATCTGTAACAAACGGCATTACAATGTTCATAAGCTTTTCATACTGTTTTCTGTCCGAAAAAACAAGCCGTGATAACTTACGTCTGTTTATTCCATCAGAAGTGACACAGTCAGCCGAAAAATTTTGTGCAATCTTTTCGAGCAGCTGAGTGTTCTTATATACTTTATTATGTACAATAAAATCGCAATCGATATGATAAAATCCCCTTCTGGATAATATTTCTGCCGCGGTTGTTTTACCGCTCCCGCTCTGACCTGTGATTCCGACAATAAACATATTCAACACCTCCGTTTCAGAGCGCGGTCACATTAAAGCTTGCCGCACGCAGCATACGATTATAAATTCCCAAGCCCAGACCGTAAGGCTCGATAATCCTTGCGTATATTTTGTCAACATTGGTTTTGTCAAACTCACGCAAAGCATAAAACAATTTTCTGGACAATGTCCGCGGGTCCGAAGCCAAACCATATTCGATAGTCACTGCACCGTCGAACAGAACGCTCTCCCCGTCAAAGCAAAGCACACCGACACAAGCTTTGCTCTTTTTAATCTCAGAGCGTATATATTCAATCACCTTATCGTCATGTCCCCTAACAAGCTCCATTTTTGCACGCGGCGCATAATGACGATACAGCATTCCAGGCGACGCAACAGGAGCGTTGCCAATTACCGGACTAAATACATTTTTATCAATTTCGACCTCAAAGCCCTTATCTTTAAGCATGCTGTCAGTCACCGCACCGGGCCTCAATATTTTCAGCTGTTTTTCTCCGGTTTGGACAATTACAGTACTTTCTATACCGATATCGCAATCCCCGCCGTCAATTATTCCTTCCGCTTTACCGCAAAGATCTGAATTAACATGTTCAAAGCATGTGGGAGACGGTTTGCCGGAAAGATTTGCACTCGGTGCCACAATAGGCACACCAGACAGGCGTATCAATTCATTTGCTATAGGATGGGACGGGCAGCGCACCGCAACCGTCTCCCCTCCGGCCGTGACCGAATACGGTACTGACGCCCGCTTTGGCAAAACCACGGTAAGCGCTCCAGGCCAAAAAGATTCGAATAATATCTTCATCTGATCCGGCACATCCCGGGCAACAATATCAAGCATATCAGCACTGCATATATGCGCTATCAAAGGATTATTTACAGGGCGGTTTTTTACCTTAAAAATTTTCCGCACAGCCAAATCGTCCAACGCATTGGCCCCCAGACCGTAAACCGTTTCAGTCGGGAATGCAACAAGGCCCCCGGACTTAATTATATCCGCATATTTTTTAAGGCATGTAATATCTATGTCATCAGGGCTGATTTTATCAATGACAGTATTTATCATTCCTGTGTTCCCTTCAGCTTTTCCGCCTGATCGTTTGTTATGAGCGCATCTATAAGCTCATCAAGAGCTCCGTTTAAAATCTGTTCCAATTTATACAGAGTAAGTCCTATACGGTGATCTGTCACTCTTCCCTGCGGAAAATTATATGTCCTTATACGCTCACTTCTGTCGCCGGTTCCAACCTGTGATTTACGCTCACTGGCAATCTCGGCGTTTTGCTTCTCGCGCTCCATTTCAACCAGTCTGGAGCGCAAGATTTTCATAGCTCTTTCTTTATTTTTGTGCTGAGAGCGTTCATCCTGACACTCTACGACCAGACCTGTTGGCACATGTGTTATTCTTATTGCACTTTCAGTTTTATTTACATGCTGACCGCCTGCACCGGATGAACGAAATGTATCAATTTCAAGATCCGCCGGGTTTATCTCAAAATCCACTTCCTCCGCCTCCGGAAGCACTGCAACAGTAACAGTGGATGTATGAATCCTTCCCCCGCTTTCAGTCTCAGGAACGCGTTGGACACGGTGAACCCCGCTTTCAAATTTATACCTGGAATACGCACCTTCTCCGCTTACCAAAAACGATATTTCCTTAATGCCGCCAAGCTCGGTTTCATACAGATTCAAAACCTCGTATTTAAAACCCTTTGTTTCTGCATACATTGTATACATACGGTACAGATCCGCCGCAAAAAGAGCGGCCTCTTCGCCTCCTGCACCGCCGCGAATTTCAATAATAACATTCTTGTCATCGTTTTCATCATGCGGCAGCAATAAAATCTTCAGTTCTTCTTCACACTTGGCAATAGCTTCCTTGTCTGCAAGCATTGTATCTTCCGCAAGACTTTTAAGTTCAGGGTCTGATTCAGTTTCAAGAAGTTCCATCGCCTCTTTATAGCTTTTTTCATGAGCAACATACTCATTATACTTATCAATTATAGGTGTCAGATGCTTATGCTCGCGCATTAGTTTTGTATAAGCCGCCCGGTCCGAGACAACATCTGGATCTGCAAGCTTTTTTGAAAGCTGGTCATAATGCGTACTTATTTCTTTTACTTTTTCTATCATTTACTTCTCCGAATCATTTATTTTTTATTATAAAAATACGGGCTAATCACCGCTTTCTATTTTTTTGATGTTTCTCTGTATTTTATTGCGCGCAACCATTACTTCCCTACCGCAGACAGTACAGCGAATCCTGAAGTCCATACCGACGCGCAGCACTTCAAACCGCTTGCTGCCGCAAGGATGCTGCTTTTTCATCAATAATATATCACCGACGTTAACGTCCATACTTCCTCCGTTATTTATTTATAGTATTATTTTGTAATTATACCACAACAGACTGTAAATTAAAAGCATAAATACAAAAAAAGCGGTTATTAATTATCAAAAGCAACATATAAATTTTATAGGACACTAAACGGAGGGCTGAATATGAAAAAACAGGAATACAGACCTGAGGGTATAGCAGACGTAAATGACAACGCCTATCTATGCGGTATAAAAGGACTTACAAAAGCCATGACAGAAGGTCGGATTTTACAGGCACGCTGTCTTATGTGCGATGCCGATCATAATCTGCATTTACGTCTGGGCAACATAAAAGCCATTATCCCGCGCGAAGAAGCCGCGCTCGGCATAAGGGAGGGCACTGTAAAAGATGTTGCAATCATTACACGTGTCAATAAAATGGTTTGTTTTAAAGTAATCAATTTTGCACAGAAAGACGGCCAGACTGTTGCATTTTTATCCCGTCGCAAAGCTCAGGAGGACTGCGAAAAATACATTTTTGACAACTTAAGAACCGGTGATATTATTGATGCCAGAATCACTCATCTTGAGCAGTTCGGAGCATTCGCGGACATCGGCTGCGGTATTATTTCTATGATTTCCATAGATAATATTTCCGTTTCAAGAATAGAGCACCCGAAAAACAGATTTTTTGCGGGGATGGATATAAAGGCTGTTGTAAAGTCAATAGACTATACAACTTCAAGAATCAACCTGTCACATAAGGAGTTACTGGGCACGTGGGAGCAAAACGCACAGTTATTCAAAGCAGGAGAAACAGTTTCAGGAATTGTAAGGAGCATCGAAAGCTACGGAATTTTTATTGAACTGACACCAAACCTGGCAGGGCTTGCTGAGTTGACTCCGGGAGTAGTCGCCGGCAGCCGGGTCAGCGTTTACATAAAAAGTATTATCCCCGAAAAAATGAAAATCAAGCTTGCTGTCGTAGAGGCACTGTCCGAACAAAGTGAACCAGAGCCTATCAAGTATTTATACGACGGCGACAGAATTGATTTCTGGCGATATTCCCCGGAATGCAGCAATAAAGTTATTGAAACGGTATTTCTGCAAACGGCAAACTGACAATTCAAGCCGTACGATATGTTTCGTACGGTTTTATATTTTTATTCAGCAATATTTTTTATTTCAATACTTACTAAAAACGATTTATTCCAATATTGTTTAAACCATTCTCAATCCAGGAAACTTAAATTCTTAAGCCTTTATCTTGAATATACAATCTTAAAATTGTTTTTAAAATCCCAAAGCTTACCTTAAATACCGCTAATTTAGTTTTCAAATATTATATATACTATTGACAAAACACCTTAAATACTGTATAATGTGTAAAGTAATAAGCTTTACACATCGTATAAATTATCAAGGAGGGCATATGAAAGACTTAAAAGTTTCCCTGCTGCTTGATTTTTACGGCTCAATTCTTACCGACAAACAGCTTGATGCTCTTGAATTGTATTATAATGAGGACCTGTCACTGGCGGAAATCTCACAGCATACAAAAATAACGCGTCAGGGTGTGCGAGATTCTATAAAGCGCGGTGAGGCAATACTGTTTGAAATGGAAGAGAAGCTTGGCTTTTATGAAAAATATCATGATCTTGAAGATAAGATCATAAACGTATTGAATTTAACGGAAAATATCAGAGATATCAATTCCAGGCATTGCCGGTCTGTTGAAATATCAGAGTTTTGTGATGATATTCAGGCCGTCTTAAAGCCTCTGACTGAACATAAATAACCGGGAGCGAAATATGGCATTTGAAGGACTTGCAGATAAACTTTCACAGGCATTCAAAAATTTAAAGCGCAAAGGCAAGCTGAGCGAAAGTGATGTCAAAGCTGCCATGCGCGAAATAAAGCTTGCTTTATTAGAAGCGGATGTTTCCTACAAGGTAGTCAAGGAATTTATAAACAATGTATCCGAAAGATGCGTCGGAAATGAAGTACTTGAAAGCCTTACTCCGTCTCAGCAGGTTATAAAAATTGTCAACGAAGAGCTCACAAAAATCATGGGCTCGCAAGTATCTAAAATCAAGATTGCCTCTGCACCCCCCACTATTGTTATGATGGTAGGACTGCAAGGTACCGGTAAGACAACTCACTGCGGAAAGCTTGCATACTATTTTAAAAAACAGGGCAAGCGTCCCCTGCTTGTAGCCTGCGACGTATACCGTCCGGCTGCAATAAGCCAACTGTGTATCGTAGGAGAATCCGCGAGTGTTCCGGTATTCAAAATCGACGGTGAAAAAAGTCCTGTAAGGATTGCAAAAGAAGGTATTGAACATGCAAAAAAGCATGGCAATGACATAGTATTTATCGACACGGCAGGACGGCTGCATATTGACGATCAGCTAATGGATGAACTGAAAAACATAAAAGCTCAGGTAAATCCGACTGAGATACTGCTTGTGGTTGATGCCATGACAGGACAGGATGCCGTAAACGTTGCGCAAAGTTTTAATGAACTGCTTGATATAGACGGTATTGTTCTTACAAAATTGGACGGCGACACACGCGGCGGTGCTGCACTTTCCGTAAAGCACATAACCGGTAAGCCTATAAAATTTGCCGGTATTGGTGAAAAAATAGGTGATATCGAACCGTTTTATCCTGATCGTATGGCTTCGCGCATTTTGGGTATGGGTGATGTTCTTACGCTTATTGATAAGGCTCAAGCGGCTTTCGATGAAAAGCAGGCTGCAGAGCTTGAAGAAAAAATGCGAAAAAATAAATTCACCTTGACAGACTATCTTGCTCAGATGCAGCAGCTCAAGCAAATGGGACCTCTTGAAAATCTTATCGGTATGATACCCGGTGCGGGCAAAGCACTCAAGGACGCCACAATTGACCAGAAAGCCATGTCACATGCAGAGGCAATTATACTTTCAATGACTTTGCAAGAACGCGAAGATCCTTCTGTTATAAATGCTTCAAGAAGAAAAAGAATCGCCGCGGGAAGCGGACGTTCTGTTGAAGAGGTAAACAGGCTACTGCGTCAGTTTGAACAAATGAATAAATTATTTAAGCAACTGAATTCCAAAAAGAAAAACAAAAGTTTTCTCAGAGGATTTGGTATATAAATAAAAAAGAAAGGAGAATTTAGCAATGGCTGTTAAAATCAGACTCAGACGTTTAGGTGCCAAAGCCGCACCGACTTACAGAATCGTCGTTGCCGATTCAAGATTTCCCAGAGATGGCAGATTTATAGAGGAAATCGGTACTTATAATCCCTGCACAGAGCCGTCATCTTTAACTATCGATGAGGAAAAGGCGAAAAACTGGATTAAAAACGGCGCCCAGCCTACCGATACAGTTAAAGCTTTACTCAAAAAGCAGGGTGTTCTTTAATTAAGTCTATTATTTTCAATATCTAAGAAACGGAATGAAAGCATGAAAGAACTTATAACCTACCTTGCTAAATCACTTGTAGACGCTCCTGACTCAGTAACGGTCGAAGAACAGGAAACAGAGGATACTGTAACTTATATTTTGAGCGTTGCACCGGACGATATGGGCAGAATTATCGGCAAACACGGTAAAATTGCCAAAGCGATACGGTCGATTGTCAAATCGGCATCTTACAAGTTGCCTAAAAAAGTTGTGGTAGAAATAAAATAACAGCTTTTTTTGAGGAAGGTATCTGCCTTCCTTTATTTTTTATCAGATATAACTAAATGCCGTGCAAAACTTTGATTTTGTACCAATACGGCATTTTATGAGGTGCTTTATGGAAGACTTACTTGTCGCAGGTAAAATTATAAATACACACTCTCTCAAAGGCGAAGTGCGCATATATCCGTATTGTGACAGTGCAAAGTTTTTATGCCAATTAAAACATATATTTATAAACAACAAGAGAATCGACATTAGGGCTGCAAGGGAGCATAAAGGCCAAGCTCTCGTAAAACTGGATGGCATTGACGATATAGAAAGCGCAAAGCTGCTTATAGGCAGTCTTGTGTATATAGACAAAAATGAAATAGAACTTGAAGCAGGCAGATATTTTATTGACGATATAATAGGATTGACTGTAATCGACTTTAATACAAGCCAAAACTACGGAAATGTAATTAACGTTATTGCAACCGGAGCAAATGATGTTTTTGAAGTAAAACCGCCCGAAGGAAAAACACTGCTGATTCCTAAAATTGACGATGTGGTAAAAGAAATTGATATTGAAAACGGTATTATCCGTATCACACCGATAAAGGGGCTTCTGGATATATGATTTTTGATATTATGACACTGTTTCCTGACATGATCCGCCTTGTCACTGACGAAAGCATAATCGGCAGAGCAAAAGAGAAAGGCATAATTGAAGTAAACACATTCAACATCCGTGACTATACCAAAGATAAGCATAAGCGTGTAGACGATTATCCTTACGGCGGAGGCCACGGCATGATAATGCAGTGCCAGCCTATATACGACTGCTATAAACATATAACACGAGATTGCAGCAGCAAACCGCATACTGTATACATGTCACCAAAGGGTGCCGTACTTACACAAAAGCGAGTATTGGAGCTTTCAAAGCTGCAGCGCATCGTTATTCTTTGCGGCCATTATGAAGGCGTCGACCAGAGGATACTGGATGAGATAATAGACGAGGAAATATCAATAGGTGATTATGTGCTTACAGGTGGCGAACTGCCGGCATGCGTACTTATCGACTGTGTCAGCCGCATGATAGACGGTGTGCTGTCTGACAGCGAAGGCTTTCAAAATGAAAGCCATTTTAACGGATATCTTGAATATCCTCAGTACACAAGACCTGAGGTTTGGAAAAACAGGTGTGTTCCTCAAACACTGTTGTCGGGGCACCATGCCAATATTGAAAAATGGAAAGAACAGCAAAGTTTGGAACTGACAAAACAATTGCGTCCTGATTTGATAAAAAAAACCGAGTCTTAATGACTCGGTTTTTTTATCAATACTTTCTTTTAGAACGTGCAAACAATGACGCATCAGAGTTTTCCATTTTATCTATATAATCCAGCGATTTTCCTGTTCCTATTGCCACGCATGACACTGCATCGTCTGCAACACGTGTGGAAATTCCTATTTTGCTTGAAATAAGCTTATCAAAACCGCGCACCAAAGCTCCTCCGCCGGTCATTACCACACCGTTTTGATAAATATCTCCTACAAGTTCTGGAGGTGTTCTCTCAAGTACGCCATGCAATGCATCTATTATACTGAATGCGCACTCCTGCAACGGCTGCATTATCTCTTTTGAATTAATTTCTATTGATTTAGGAAGCCCTGTAAGCAGGCATCTACCTTTTATTATCATAGTAGTGATTTCAGGCTGCTCATATACACAGCCGATTTGCTGCTTTATATTTTCAGCAGTACGCTCGCCTATAAGCATGCTGTACTCACGGCGTATATATTTAACTATGGATTCATCAAACTTATCACCGGCAAGCTTTATTGAATCAGAAAGTACTACTTCTCCCAAAGACAATACAGCAATATCTGTAGTGCCGCCGCCCACATCAACAACTATATTTCCGTTCGGTTTCATAATGTCAATACCGGCTCCAATGGCCGCGGCTTTGGGCTCCTCTATAAGACCAACATATTTAGCGCCTGCATTTTTCGCCGCTTCTTCCACTGCCATTTCCTCAACCTCAGTTACACCGGAGGGAACGCATATTATTACACGAGGTTTGAATACCGAAGATTTAATGACACGGGTCAAAAAATACTTTATCATTTTTTCTGTTGTCTCATAATCAGATATAACCCCGTCTCTCAAAGGCCGAATGGCAACAATATTATTTGGAGTCCTGCCGACCATTCGTCTTGCCTCCTCACCTACGGCAAGAACTTTGTTGTTGACTTTATCTATCGCAACAACGCTTGGCTCTTTCAATACTATTCCTTTACCTTTTACATACACAAGTACGGTAGCCGTACCCAAATCAATTCCTACATCCTGTCCAATCATTTTTATCTCCTCATATTGTCACAACATTAATAGTCATGATTTAAACCACAAGATTTGTTTGTAATAGATATTATACAATATCAATTTTCATTTATCAATCACTTTTTATAAGTTGCGGCGAAAGTAGCACAGAAAATATCAGCTGCGCCTGCCGCTTTCAACACCCTGGCACATTCATTTAATGTTGAGCCTGTTGTCATGACATCATCAATTAGCAGAATTGTCTTGCCTTTAACATTTTTCATAGCACGGAATTTACCGTAAATATTCTTTTGTCTTTTTTCTTTAGTGTGTAAACTTTTCTGTGGCTTGAAAGAAAATCTGCGTTTTAAAAGCGCTGTATTTTCCAAGCCCAATATTTCGGAAACGCCCTTTGCTATAAGTTCGGCATGATCAAATCCACGAAATAGCTTTTTGACGCGCGACACTGGCACAAACGTCATACAGTCAAAATAAACATCTCTATATGCCTCACTGATTAACATAGACAATTCTTTGCAAATGTAAACAGATATCTGGGTGATTTTTCCCATCTTATATCGTTTTACTATTTTACCGGCACTGCCGTCATAACGGAACACGGAAACATTACGGAAAAAATAGTTATTTTTGCCCAAGCATCCGCAAAGCGGAATATCTCTGCCGCAGTATTTACAGCATTGTCTGTCAATTCTATATAAAGTTTTTCTGCAGTTTTCACAGACTGAAACACCGTCTTCTATAATTTCTCCGCATGCGACACATTTGTTTGGAAACAAGAAAGACATAATAAGCAGTCCTAACCTCCTATTTCAAACATATCTGCCAGCATTTGTCTAAGGCCGGAATATCTGTTTGATTTTTTATTATTATCCACCATGTTGTATATCACCTGCTCATTTCCCACAATAACAAGTAATTGTCTGGCACGTGTAACAGCGGTATACAATAAATTTCTGTACTGCAGAAGCGGCGTCATATCAGATATGACAAGCAATACGGCGTCAAACTCAGAACCTTGACTTTTATGAACGGTTATTGCGTATGCGTATTCAAGCTGATCACAATCTGAAAACTCATAAACTGCTGTTTTATCGTCATACGCAACAGATAATAGCCTTTGCTTTTTATCTATAGAGTCTATTATGCCGATATCGCCGTTAAAAACACCCGTTTCATAAGTTCCGTTTTTTCTGCGGCAAACAATATCATAATTATTCTTTATCTGCATAACTTTATCGCCGACACGGTAGCTGCGGTTTTTTATCACGACCTCGGTTTTTTGCGGACTAGCCGTATTTACCAGCTCTCTTATCATCATATTCATTGCCTGTGCGCCGCAAGGAGTCTTTTTGGTTGGTATGATAACCTGTAAACCGTTTAATACATTCTTTCCGTAGCGCTCCGGTATTCGCTCGCAAACCAAAGTGCTGACAGCTTCTTTTACGCTGTTTGCAGATGATTTCTTTATAAAAAAGAAATCGCTTGAATTTGTAATATCCGGATACTGACCATGGTTTATCTTATGTGCATTTATTATTATCTTACTTTGAGATGCCTGACGGAACACCTCATTTAAAAAGACTGTTTTAATTTTACCGGAGCGTATAATGTCACAAAACACATTGCCCGGTCCGACACTCGGCAGCTGATCTGCATCACCGACAAGAATAAGTCTTGAAGAATACGGAACAGCTTTGAGTAAAGCTTCAAACAAGCGTATATCTACCATTGACATTTCATCAACAATGACCACATCTGTTTTAAGCGGATTTGATTCATTTTTGACAAATGCGTTTTGCTTTGCCATATCAACCTCTAAAAGCCGGTGTATGGTCTTTGCCTCTTTACCGCATACCTCACTCATGCGTTTTGCAGCGCGTCCTGTAGGAGCGCAAAGCGTTACATTAAGACCTGCATTGTCAAACAGCCTGATTATGCCGTTAAGTGCGGTGGTCTTGCCTGTCCCCGGTCCGCCGGTCAAGATCATTACTTTATTTTCAACTGATATACGTATTGCCATACGTTGATTGCGTGCATAAGTGATATGCAGAATTTCTTGTATTTTGTCGATATGTGTTTCAATATCTTTGATATCATCTGATGCAAAATCCGCTATTTTTTTCAGCTTTTCAGCTGCATAGCTTTCCGCGCTGTACAGTGCAGGCAAATAAACTGCTCTGATCTGTCCTATTTTACGGCTTACAAGCATATTTCCCGATATCATTTGTTCAATGCAGTCATTGGAATCCGATACTTCTACCCCGATATTTTCAGCAGCTATTTGTGAAAGCTTTTCAAAAGGCAAAAACGAATGGCCGTTGGACAGATTATGAGTTAAAACATATTTTATAAAATAACTAAGACGCATGCCACAGTCAGGAGCAAAGCCGTTTTCAAGTGCTATTTTATCCGCCGCGGCAAACGAAAAGTCCTCTATTTCCTCCCAAAGTCTGTAGGGCTCTTCATTTATTATATTTAATGAAAATCCGCCGAACCGCTTGTATATTTTTACAGCCGTATTTGGACTTATACTGTATTGATTTAGCTGTACCATGATATCTCTTATACCAAGAGTTGTTTTAAAAGAATCGGATATAATAAGTGCCTTTTCCCGGGAAATACCGCGTATCCTGGTCAGTTTTTCCGGCTCATTCTCAATTACAAAAAAACTGTCATCTTTAAAAGTATCGACAATTTTCTGCGCTGTCGACGGGCCCACGCCTTTTACAGCACCGCTTGCAAGAAATTTAAGCATGCCTTGAAGTTCATACGGAAACGTTTTTTCTATTTCATCACATACAAACTGTCTGCCGTAAGCCGAATGTTCCTTCCATTCTCCAGAGGCTGTAATTGCCTCACCTGCATATATCGGAGGACAAACTGCAACTGCAGTATTTAATATCCCGTCACAGTTTACAGTAAACACACGATATCCTGTGTCGTCATTTTCAAATATTATCTCCTCGACTATCCCGTCGATCATATTTTCTTCAAAATCTGGCACTGATTATTACTCCATAAAAATATTCCCGTGGTAAAATTCACGGGAATATTATACCATATTTGTTTTTACATTTCTACAGTTACATTATCATTTTCCTGACAAAAATTATGTATTTCCGTATAGGTATCCTCATCAAGTCCGCAATCACGTATCACCACACGCGTTTGGGCATCCCTATAATTTATCCTCTGTGCCTGAAGAAGCAAAGTATTGAGCAAAAATGTAACATTATCAATTTTACCCGTCAGTTCTACCACAATCGATATATCCTTTATTTTTTTGTATTTAGCAGTCGATACAGTTTCAAGCATACTCAGTACACATTCAATAAATCCGATCACTGCAAAAAACGACAGGATTATAATCAGTGCGGTTTCAAGCATATATTAATCACCTCATAACATATTATGCTATGATTGTGAAAACGGTCATTCTAAACAGTGTAGTCTATACAAGTACGAGAAAGTCTCACAGGCCGCATAAAATTTCCGACCGCAACATGATCGGGATGAACTTTGTATTTTTCAAGCGTCTCAAAACTTTCAAAATCTGAGATTAGAATCAGGTCATAGTTTTGAGGGTCTTGTTTACTGTCAGAAACATAAGTCTTTGATGATAGGATATAGTCTATAGTTTGAGGCAGCTTATCCAGCATTTCCTTGGTTATTGCTACATTTTCCGACTTTGACCGACCACCGGCCTGATCTTTAAATTTAAACATACAAACATGTCGTATCACTTCACATTCTCCTTAGCCCATTTACGTATTTTTTCCGATATTTGAGTATTTTCCCATGGCAAGTTTAATTCTTCCCTGCCCATATGTCCGTATGACGAAAGAGCGGTATATATAGGACGGCACAGATCAAAACTATTTATTATTGAACTGGGTCGGAGATCAAAAAAACTATCGACCGCCTTATATATTGTATCCAGAGGCACAGTCTCTGTACCAAAGGTTTCAATAAAGACAGAGACAGGACGCGCAACACCGATAGCGTATGCCAGCTGTACTTCGCAGCGCTTTGCCAGACCGGCCGCCACGATATTTTTGCTTACATATCTTGCTGCATATGCTGCGCTTCTGTCGACTTTTGTCGGATCCTTTCCGGAAAAACAGCCACCGCCGTGACGGCCCACTCCACCATATGTATCGACAATTATTTTACGGCCGGTAAGACCGCTGTCACCTGCAGGGCCACCAATTACAAATCTGCCGGTAGGATTTATATATATTTTTGTTTGTTTATCTATAATGTCTTGCGGTATAACACTTTCAATCACATACTCTTTTATATCACTACGTATCTTTTCCATTGAAACATTATCACTGTGCTGAGACGATACAACAATAGCATCAATTCTTTTAAATTCTCCGTCTTGATACTCTGCTGTAACCTGTGTTTTACCATCCGGACGAAGATATGGCAGAGTACCGTCCTTACGGACATTAGCCAGTTGTTTTGCCAGCTTAT
Source organism: uncultured Clostridia bacterium (assembly GCA_944385895.1). GTDB lineage: Bacteria > Bacillota > Clostridia > Oscillospirales > QAKW01 > RGIG9041. The sequence goes on along the minus strand of CALWYZ010000002.1, from coordinate 25,752 downwards.
GAGCTAGTGAAATGGTTATAGGCATCAATTCAGGCGTATCATCACATGCGTAGCCAAACATCATACCCTGATCCCCTGCCCCGATTTTTTCGGCGTCATTTAGTGCATCTGATCTATCGACACCCATAGCTATATCTGCGGACTGGTTATCTACTGACACAATTACAGCACAGCTATTGCCGTCAAACCCCATTGAAGGATCATTATATCCGACATCATTTATAGCTTTTCTTGCTATTTTGGCATAATCAACATTTGCACTGGTGGTTATCTCTCCCATAATATGTACAACACCAGTTGTAATAGTAGTTTCACAGGCAACACGGGCATATTTATCCTGTTCAAGTATAGCATCAAGAATAGAATCCGAAATTCTGTCGCATATTTTATCAGGATGTCCCTCTGTTACCGATTCAGAAGTAAAATAATATTTTTTTGACATTTTTTCCTTTCCGGGCATTAAAAAACCGCCCTGCAATCAGAGCGGCAAACATTTATCTGTCAGGAATTGACACCTTACAAAATGCAGGTTGTCGGGCTTCACAGGGCCTGTCCCTCCGCCGCTCTTGATAAAAGTACATTATTTATTACAATTATATATTATATGACTTATTGTTGCAAATGTCAAGCAAATATTTTAAGAAACGACACAACCCCATAGCTTGCCGCACACATGACAGCACCGGCAACAAGTACGCCGGCAGAAATAGACAACAATGCTTTTTTAAAACGCATCTCCATAAGCGATGCAATAAGCGCACCCGTCCATGCACCGGTACCCGGCAAAGGGATCGCAACAAAAATAAAAAGTCCGAGCAGTGAATATTTATTTACCTTATCACTGCGCTTATCCGCTTTTTTGATAAGAAAGTTTGATACTTTATTAAATAGCTTGATTTTTGAGACACTCATATATTCTATTATTTTCTTTATAAATATGAGTATAAAAGGTATTGGCAGCAGATTACCCAAAACACTGATAATAAAACATTCAAAAATATTCATATCCAAAGCAGCACCGATTGGAATTGCTGCACGCAATTCAAAAATCGGCAGCATGGATACAACAAACACATAAACTTCTTTAGATATACTTTGTAAAAAATCAAGCATCGATTTTCCTCCTAGACGATATTTAGCAAAGTATATCACACTTTGCGTAATTTATCAATTACAATTTATTTATCAATTTAAATAAATGTTTATGTATTACAACAGAGACCAGTACACTTATCATACCTTTAACAAATGTGAAGGGTACATTAAATATAATAAGTGCTTGAATCATATTTTTAATACTCGGCAGTATCAGCCTGTACATATCGAGAATAGTAGTTTCCGGCAGACCGAGCACAGAATAGTAAAGTGGGTAAATAACAAAATAATTAATCGGCAAACCGACCAGTGCCATCGCCAAAGCTCCGCATACGCCTGCAACAGCAGCGTTGGCGACTGTTCTTTTACGCTGATATATCAGTCCGGCAACCAAAGCAAAAACCGCACCCATCAAAAAGTTGGACAATTCACCTATAAAAGCGCTCTGGCTTACAGGAAGATGTATCAGATTTTTAAGCAGTGCAACTATCACGCCGTGAACCGGACCGCATACAAACGCTCCTATCAGTTCCGGTAAATCGGAAAAGTCGAGCTTTATAAAGCTGGGCATTATCGGAATTGAGATTTCTATGTACTGAAGCGCGACAGCAACCGCTGTAAGCATGGCTGTGACAGTCATGCGTCTTATTGTTTTATTGTTCACAAAAAAGCCTTCTTTCTTAAAGTAAGGTCTTTTTGGGGATTATTTATATTATATACAGAATGGTATGGTTTATAAATTAAATAAACGCCCCTTATAAAGGGGCGTTTAAAGCAAAGCCATATCTTTTCTACCATCCGGACTATACCGTCGGTGCAGGAATTTCACCTGCTCATGCAAAATGCTTGCGGACTTTGACCGCCGGTGAGGATTTTCACCTCGCCCCGAAAAGACAATATTGATATTTTTTAATTAGCCGTTGATAGCTGTAACAACGCCGGAACCAACTGTTCTGCCGCCCTCACGGATAGCGAAACGAAGACCGACTTCGATAGCGATAGGTGTGATAAGCTCAACATCCATAACAACGTTATCGCCGGGCTTACACATGTCAGTACCCTCGGGAAGAGTTACTATACCTGTAACGTCTGTTGTTCTGAAATAGAACTGGGGACGATAGTTGGTAAAGAACGGGCTGTGACGTCCGCCCTCTTCCTTAGTCAATACGTATACCTGACCTTGAAACTTAGTATGCGGTTTAATTGAACCGGGTTTTGCAAGAACCTGACCTCTTACAACGTCCTGTCTTGTAACACCACGAAGAAGTACACCTACATTATCGCCGGCTTCTGCAAAGTCAAGCAGCTTTCTGAACATTTCAAGTCCTGTAGCAACAGTCTTCTTTGTCTCTTTGATACCTACTATCTCAACTTCCTCATTAAGCTTGATCATACCACGCTCAACTCTACCGGTAGCAACAGTACCACGACCTGTGATGGTGAATACGTCTTCAACAGGCATAAGAAAATCCTGATCTGCGTTTCTTGCAGGTGTAGGAATATAGCTGTCTACAGCTTCCATAAGTTCAACAATCGGAGCATATGCAGGATCATTGATATCTGTTGATGTACACTCGATAGCCGCAAGAGCTGAACCTCTGATTATCGGTACTTCATCACCGGGGAACTCATATTCGTTAAGAAGCTCTCTGATTTCCATTTCAACAAGTTCCAGAAGCTCTTCATCATCAACCTGATCACATTTGTTCATGAATACTACGATTGAAGGAACGCCAACCTGACGTGCAAGCAATATATGCTCTCTTGTCTGAGGCATAACACCGTCAGCAGCTGAAACAACAAGGATAGCGCCGTCCATCTGAGCTGCGCCGGTGATCATGTTTTTAACATAGTCAGCATGTCCGGGGCAATCAACATGAGCATAGTGACGTTTATCTGTCTCATACTCAACGTGAGCTGTATTGATTGTAATACCACGCTCTCTTTCCTCAGGAGCCTTATCTATATCGCCGTACTCTGAGTAAGCAGCCTGACCCTTAAAAGAAAGTACTTTTGTGATTGCAGCTGTAAGTGTTGTCTTACCGTGGTCAACATGGCCGATTGTACCAATGTTGACGTGCGGCTTGGATCTTTCAAATTTAGCTTTTGCCATTGTAATGTCCTCCCTTTAGAAGAAAATATAATCATATAAGTTTATTGTAATTGATAAAGCCTTATTTTGCAAGACTTTTTTTAAATTTATTCAGCAGACTTCTGATGATTGCTGATAATCTTTTCAGCCAAGGATTTAGGCACCTCTACATATGAATGCGGTTCCATTGTATACTGACCGCGACCCTGGGTTTTTGAGCGAAGATCAGTAGCATATCCAAACATTTCGGCAAGAGGTACAAGAGCGGTTATGCTCTGTGTTCCGTTATTGGCTTCCATTCCCTGGATAAGTCCGCGGCGTGAGTTGAGATCTCCCATTACGTCGCCCATATACTCTTCCGGAACTATTGCCACAACTTTCATTACCGGTTCAAGAAGCACAGGATCTGCTTTCCTCAACGCCTCTTTGATAGCCATTGAACCAGCTATCTTAAATGCCATTTCTGATGAGTCGACCTCATGATATGAACCATCATACAGTGTAACCTTGATATCAACTACATTGTATCCCGCAAGAACACCGGACTGCATAGCTCCCTGTATACCTGCGTCAACAGCAGGGATATATTCCTTGGGTATCGCGCCGCCGACAATTGCGTTGATGAACTCATAGCCTTTGCCTGACTCATTGGGCTCGACCTTGATTTTGACATGACCATACTGGCCCTTACCGCCTGACTGACGTGCATATTTATGATCGACATCAGCACTTTTCCTGATTGTCTCTTTATAAGATACCTGAGGCTTGCCGACATTGGCTTCGACCTTGAATTCACGGGTAAGTCTGTCTACGATGATTTCAAGATGAAGCTCACCCATACCTGCTATTATCGTCTGGCCTGTCTCTTCATCTGTATATGTCTTGAATGTGGGATCTTCCTCGGCAAGCTTTGCAAGCGCTATGCCCATCTTCTCCTGTGATGCCTTAGATTTGGGCTCTATTGCAACACGTATAACAGGCTCAGGAAATTCCATTGACTCAAGAACAATGGGATGATCCTCACTGCAGAGTGTATCACCTGTCGTTACGTTTTTAAGCCCAACAGCAGCCGCGATATCGCCTGCATAAACCTCTGTTATATCCTTACGGTGATTTGCATGCATTGCAACTATACGGCCTATTCTCTCGTTTGAGTCCTTATTTGAATTATAAACAGTTGATCCTGATGTCAGCTTACCTGAATATACTCTGAAAAAGCAGAGCTTACCGACAAACGGATCTGTCATGATCTTAAAAGCAAGAGCCGAAAACGGTTCATTATCGTCGGCATGTCTTTCTTGTTCTTCATCTGTACGCGGAACAACGCCCTTTATTGATGGAATATCAACCGGAGAGGGCATATACTCAACTATATTATCCAGAAGAAGCTGAACGCCCTTGTTTTTATATGACGTTCCGCAGCATACGGGAACCATTGTATTTGCTATTGTTGACTCACGAATAGCCTTTTTTATTTCGTCGTTTGTAAGTTCCTCGCCCTCAAGATACTTCATCATAAGCTCTTCTGAGGTCTCAGCTACATGCTCGACAAGATCCGAACGATACTTTTCTGCAAGCTCTTTCATATCCTCAGGTATTTCTTCCGTACGGATATCCTTACCCAGATCGTCATAATAAACAAATGCCTTCATCTCGATAAGATCGATTATACCTTTAAATGTATCCTCTTTACCGATAGGGAGCTGTACAGGTACGGCATTTGTTTTAAGCCTATCCTTCATCATCTGGACAACACGATAAAAATCGGCGCCCATTATATCCATTTTATTTATATACGCCATGCGTGGGACCTTATATTTATCAGCCTGACGCCAAACTGTCTCAGACTGAGGCTCAACTCCACCCTTGGCGCAGAAAACGGTAACAGAACCATCAAGTACTCTCAATGAACGCTCAACCTCAACTGTAAAGTCAACGTGTCCGGGAGTATCGATTATATTGATTCTATAGCCTTTCCAATGTGCTGTTGTGGCCGCGGATGTGATTGTAATACCACGCTCCTGCTCCTGCTCCATCCAGTCCATTGTAGCAGTACCGTCATGAGTCTCACCGATACGGTGATTTATACCTGTATAGAAAAGAATACGCTCTGTCGTTGTCGTTTTACCGGCATCGATATGCGCCATTATACCTATATTTCTATACTTTTCAATCGGGAATTCTCTAGGCATGTTTTCTCCTTCCTAAACAAGCTATTACCATCTGTAATGAGCAAAAGCCTTATTAGCCTCTGCCATTTTATGTGTTTCATCACGTTTTTTGCACGCGCCGCCGGCATTATTTATGGCATCCATGATCTCTGCAGCCAAACGTTCTGCCATTGTGCGCTCGTTTCTCTGTCTTGAATAAGCTGTCAGCCAGCGCAGACCCAATGTCTGACGACGATCCGCTCTTACCTCCATAGGCACCTGATAAGTAGCACCACCGACACGACGGGCTTTTACTTCAAGCTTAGGCATAATGTTCTCAAGCGCCTCGTTAAAAGCGTCGATCGCATCTTTACCTGTTTTTTCTTTTACAATGTCAAATGCATCGTAAACTATTTTCTGTGCTACACCCTTTTTTCCGTCATACATTATATTATTTATAAGTTTTGTTACAACAATACTGTTGTACATAGGATCGGGCAACACTTCTCTTTTAGGGACAAAACCTCTTCTGGGCATGTTCTTCCCTCCTTCATATTTATGATATCATTGGTACTCGACGACGGGCACACCGTCCTCGGAATGCTTTAAGAGGTTAAATTTATATATTAACACTCTAAAGCTGGGAATCTTTAATTCCGTTTAGCTCTTCTTAGGCTTTTTAGCGCCATATTTGGAGCGGGCCTGATTTCTGTTTGCTACGCCCTGGGTATCAAGCGTACCGCGAATTATGTGGTAACGCACGCCAGGGAGATCCTTTACTCTTCCGCCGCGGATAAGAACAACGCTGTGTTCCTGAAGATTATGACCGACACCCGGAATATAGGACGTAACCTCTACACCGTTTGTGAGACGTACTCTGGCAATTTTTCTCAAAGCAGAGTTCGGCTTTTTAGGCGTAGTTGTTTTAACAGAAGTACATACGCCGCGCTTCTGCGGTGAGCTTACTTTGGTGGGAACGTTTTTAAGTGTGTTCAAACCTCTGTTCAGTGCAGGTGCTGTTGATTTTTTCTCTGTTGTTGACCTGCCCTTACGTACTAACTGATTAAATGTAGGCATGTTTTTCTCCTTTCCTTTAATTATATATAGAAAGAGCGGTAAAACACTCTTGCTAACAAACAGATTTAATCTATTAGGTGCTAAAATTCAGCACCTAATAGATTATCATAATATACTATAATTTGTCAAGAAATTTATTATTTATTCCTCATCCATGGAAATACTTACAAGTTCCGGCTCGGCATTTCTGTATATTTCCATTCCTGTTCCCGCCGGAACGAGACGACCGATTATTACATTCTCCTTAAGTCCGACCAGAGGATCTATCTTACCCTTGATGGCAGCGTCTGTGAGCACCTTGGTTGTCTCCTGGAAGGATGCTGCCGAGAAGAATGAATCTGTAGCAAGTGCCGCTTTGGTAATACCGAGCAGGACTGGTGAGCTTACTATTTCTGCAAGAGTATTGTCTCCCGCTGCGATCTTTTCACGTATTTCCTTATTCTTTTCTTCAACAGCGTATTTATCCACCAGAGTTCCGACAAGCATGTCATCAGTACCGTTCTCTTCTATACGGACCTTTCTTATCATTTGACGCACGATGACTTCTATATGCTTATCATTGATATCAACACCCTGAAGACGGTAAACATTCTGCACTTCTTTTATAAGATAATCCTGAACGGCTATCTCGCCCTTAAGGCGCAGAACATCATGCGGATTGACAACACCATCGGAAATTATCTGTCCTTTTTCAACATGCTGACCTTCAAGAGAATCCTTGAACTTAAGGCCAAACGGTATAGACATTGCCAGCTCTCCGCCGTCATCCAGCGTGATAATAACATGAGTATTGTTATCATTATCCGGACGTTCGCTCTCATCAAGGTGAATAACTCCTGACTCTTCGGCAAGCACCGCAGTCTTTTTAGGCTTACGCGCCTCAAACAGCTCTTCAACTCTGGGAAGACCCTGTGTAATATCTTCAGCTGACGCAACACCTCCGGTATGGAAAGTTCTCATCGTCAGCTGCGTGCCGGGCTCACCTATCGACTGTGCAGCAATAATTCCGACCGCTTCACCTACAGGCACCGGGTTGCCGTTTGCAAGATTTGCGCCGTAGCACTTGGCGCATACGCCGTGATGGGAACGACATGTAAGAGTTGAGCGTATTTCAATTTCCTCAACACCATGCGCTTCAATTATATCAACATCCGCGTCATCCATCATTTTATCTTTTGATATAAGCACTTCCCCTGTCTTATCATCCACAAAATCTCTTACAAGATATCTGCCGATAAGTCTGTCGCGCAGTGCCTCAATGATCGTCTTTTCTTTACCGTCGCCTTCGACAATATCACATGCAATAAGTCCGTCTGAGGCTCCGCAATCGTCTTCTCTGATTATTACATCCTGAGACACATCGACAAGACGACGTGTAAGATAACCTGAGTCCGCTGTACGCAAAGCCGTATCAGCAAGACCTTTACGAGCACCTCTTGAAGAAATAAAATACTCAATAACATTAAGTCCTTCACGGAAGTTGGCACGGATAGGAATTTCAATCGCTTTACCGGAAGTATTAGCCATAAGTCCGCGCATACCCGCAAGCTGACGTATCTGATTCATAGAACCACGGGCTCCGGAATTGGCCATCATATATATTGGATTGAATCTGTCAAGGTGATTCTGAAGCGCATTTGTTACTTCCTTGGTAGTCTCATCCCATGTCTTGATGACAAGATTATATCTGTCATCGTTTGATATAAATCCCATTTTGTAATTTCGGGTTATCTCATTGATTTTCTTCTCAGCGCGCTCTATACATTCTTTTTTCTGAGGAGGAACAGTCATGTCAGAGCATGATACGGTTATTGCGCCGCGTGTAGAAAATTTATAGCCCTGAGCCTTGATATTATCCAGAACCTCAGCAGTAACGGTTGAACCGTGTACTTTTATACAGCTGTAAATAATCTTATCCAGAGTCTTTTTAGTTACAATAAAATCAACTTCCAGATCGAATATTTTATCAGGATCGCTTCTGTCCACAAATCCCAGATCCTGAGGTATAGGATTGTTAAAAATGATAAGACCGACCGTGCAGCTGATTATACGCGATTCAGTCTTGCCGTTCCACTCACCGGTAACCCTGACCTTGATAGGCGCATGAAGTCCTACTACTCCGTTTTCATAAGCCATAAGCGCCTCGTCCTTATCGCGGAATATCTTACCTGCACCGGGCTCATCTTCTTTTATTATTGTAAGGTAATAGGAACCAAGTACCATATCCTGGGTAGGAACAGTAACGGGACGTCCGTCCTGCGGCTTTAACAGGTTATTTGCCGAAAGCATAAGGAAACGTGCTTCCGCCTGAGCTTCTGCTGAAAGGGGCACATGTATAGCCATCTGGTCTCCGTCAAAGTCGGCGTTATACGCAGTACATACCAAGGGATGCAGCTTAAGCGCCCTGCCTTCTACAAGCACAGGCTCAAACGCCTGTATACCCAGACGATGAAGCGTAGGCGCACGGTTGAGCAAAACAGGATGGTCCTTGATAACATCCTCCAGCGCGTCCCATACCTCCTTGCGCATTTTCTCCACCATTTTTTTGGCAGACTTGATATTTGTAGCATGACCGTCGGCAACAAGCTTTTTCATAACAAAAGGTTTGAAAAGCTCAATAGCCATTTCTTTCGGTACACCGCACTGATATATTTTCAGTTCAGGCCCGACAACGATAACCGAACGGCCGGAATAGTCAACACGTTTTCCGAGAAGATTTTGACGGAAACGGCCCTGCTTACCCTTGAGCATATCAGAAAGAGATTTCAAGGGGCGGTTATTCTGACCGGTCACAGGTCTGCCGCGTCTTCCGTTATCAATAAGCGCATCAACAGCCTGCTGCAATATACGCTTCTCGTTTCTGACTATTACATCCGGAGCGCCCAGCTCCAAAAGTCTTTTAAGTCTGTTGTTTCTGTTTATTACCCGTCTGTAAAGGTCGTTTAGATCAGATGTCGCAAATCTTCCTCCGTCAAGCTGAACCATAGGACGGATCTCAGGCGGAATTACAGGTATAACATCAAGTATCATCCACTCCGGACGGTTTCCGGAATTTTTAAACGCCTCTACAACTTCCATTTTCTTTATAAGCTTTGCACGTTTCTGACCTGTGGCGTCTTTAAGAGCTTCTTTCAGTTCCTCCGACGTTTTTTCAAGATCTATCTCACACAAAAGCTTTTTGATATACTCTGCGCCCATTCCGGCTTCAAAATCGTCTTCATAGCGCTCGCGCATTTCAGCATACTCAGCATCTGTCAAAAGCTGCTTTTTAAGAAGCGGCGTATCACCGGGATCTGTGACTATATATGAATCGAAATACAAAACCTTTTCCAGTTCCTTGGGAGACAAATCCAGCATAAGTCCCATTCTGGCCGGAATACCTTTAAAATACCATATATGAGACACCGGTGCGGCAAGCTCTATATGTCCCATTCTCTCACGGCGGACTTTGGCTTTTGTCACCTCAACACCGCATTTATCACATATTTTGCCTTTGAATCTTATTCTTTTATATTTACCGCAATGACATTCCCAATCCTTTGTCGGTCCAAAGATCCTTTCGCAGAAAAGACCGTCCTTTTCAGGCTTTAAAGTCCTGTAATTTATTGTTTCCGGCTTCTTGACCTCACCGTAAGACCACTCTCTAATTTTCTCAGGAGACGCAAGACCTATTTTTATGGCTTCAAAAGCATTGAATTCCATATATATATTTACTCCTTTCAATTTACCGATTGATTATTCGTCTTCTCCGTCATTGATCATGAGGTCACGATCAAACAGATCATCTTCTTCATCCTCAGATGCATCTTCATCCCACTCGTCATCCAGTATGTTATCATCAGGATTTTCATCTTCATCGCAATCATCATCATAATCATCGTCAGTAACAAAATCCTCATCAGATTCCGGATCACTCTCAGCATCATCCGCATCGTCAATATCGTTGAAGACCTCATCGGCTCCTACGCCGCTTTCTGCTTTCTTTCTGAGCTTATCGTCGTAGATATCGTCATCATCATCTTCAAATGTCTCTTTAAGGTCGATTTCCTCCATATCCTTTGACAGGACTTTAAAGTCAAGACCGAGCGCCTGAAGCTCTTTTACAAGCACCTTAAACGATTCTGGAATGCCTGGCTTGGGCACATTCTGACCCTTTACAATAGCTTCATACGTCTTAACTCTTCCTACGACATCATCTGACTTCACTGTAAGAATTTCCTGGAGCGTATATGCAGCGCCATACGCCTCAAGAGCCCAGACTTCCATTTCACCGAAACGCTGACCGCCGAACTGAGCTTTACCGCCAAGCGGCTGCTGAGTCACAAGCGAATATGGTCCTGTAGAACGCGCATGTATCTTATCGTCAACAAGATGATGCAGTTTAAGGAAGTACATATATCCGACAGTTACACGGTTATCGAAAGGCACACCGGTTCTTCCGTCGTAAAGGACTGTCTTTCCGTCTGTATCAAGGCCTGCCTTTTCAAGACATTCACGGATATCCTCTTCAACTGCACCGTCAAATACAGGCGTCATTATCTTCCAGCCAAGAGCCTGCGCAGCACGTCCGAGGTGAACTTCCAAAACCTGTCCTATATTCATACGTGAAGGAACACCCAGTGGATTTAAAACTATATCAAGAGGCGTACCGTCGGGAAGATACGGCATATCCTCCTGCGGAAGTATTCTTGAAACAACGCCTTTATTACCGTGGCGGCCCGCCATTTTATCGCCGACAGAGATTTTTCTCTTCTGCGCAATATAACATCTAACTACTTTATTTACACCCGGTGACAGCTCCTCTGAATTTTCCGGCGTAAATACTTTAATATCTATTATTGTACCGTATTCGCCGTGGGGTACTCGAAGTGATGTATCACGCACTTCTCTGGCTTTTTCACCGAAAATGGCGCGGAGAAGCTTTTCCTCTGCCGTAAGCTCAGTCTCGCCTTTGGGCGTGACACGACCGACAAGAATATCTCCGCTTCTTACCTCGGCTCCGATTCTTATTATTCCCCTTGAGTCAAGATCTTTAAGAGCGTCATCACCAACATTCGGTATTTCTCTAGTAATCTCTTCCGGTCCGAGTTTTGTGCTTCTTGCCTCGATTTCATATTCTTCTATATGAACAGATGTAAAAGTATCTTCCTTTACAAGCTTTTCGTTTAGAAGAACAGCATCCTCATAGTTATAGCCCTCCCAAGTAAGGAAGCCGATAAGCATATTTTTACCAAGAGCTATCTCACCGTTGGCCGTTGAGGGGCCGTCAGCTATAATTTCATCTTCTTCTATATGCTCGCCCACACTGACAATAGGCTTCTGATTTATACAAGTTCCCTGGTTGGAACGCAGGAAAGTTATAAGGTTATATTCATCACGCTCACCGTTATCGGCTTTTACTATAATTTTATCCGCGCTTACATATTCAACAACACCGGCGTGTTTTGATACAACACAGCAGCCGCAGTCATGAGCTGATTTATACTCCATACCGGTACCTACTATCGGAGACTCAGTTTTAAGAAGCGGTACTGCCTGACGCTGCATGTTAGCGCCCATAAGCGCACGGTTGGCGTCATCATTTTCGAGGAACGGAATAAATGCCGTTGCAACTGATACCATCATCTTAGGTGACACGTCCATATAATCGATTCTTTCTTTTTCTATTTCGATTATTTCCTCGCAGCGGCGTGCGGTTACCATATCGTTTGCAAATCTGCCCTCACTGTCAAGCGGCTCATTTGCCTGTGCAACAGTAAATTCATCTTCTTTATCAGCGGTCATGTAAACGATTTCATCTGTAACAATACCGGTTTGTTTGTCAACTTTTCTATATGGAGCTTCAATAAAACCGTATTCATTAATGCGTGCAAAAGAGGCAAGATAAGAAATAAGACCTATATTCGGACCTTCAGGGGTCTCAATCGGGCACATTCTTCCGTAATGAGTATAATGAACATCTCGTACTTCAAATCCGGCACGATCTCTCGACAAGCCGCCGGGGCCCAATGCAGAAAGACGTCTTTTATGCGTGAGTTCCGCCAGAGGATTGTTCTGATCCATAAACTGAGACAAAGGTGAAGAACCGAAAAATTCCTTGATTGCCGCGACCACCGGACGGACATTTATAAGCGCCTGAGGCGTAACTACATCAAGATCCTGAAGCGACATGCGCTCCTTTATGGTACGTTCCATTCTTGCAAATCCAATACGGAACTGATTCTGCAGCAGTTCTCCTACACAGCGTATACGTCTGTTGCCCAAATGGTCTATATCATCTGAATTTCCTATTCCCATAGTCATATTGAAAACATAGTTGACAGACGCCATAATATCATCTATGATTATGTGCTTAGGAATAAGCTCATTGTGACGCAGCTCACACTGCTGTTTGATCTGCTCATCATTTTCACAAGCGTCGAGTATCTCCCTAAGTACGTTAAAACGGACTTTTTCATTTATTCCGCACTCAAGGGGATCGAAATCAACAAAATTTTTCATCTCAACCATTGCGTTAGAAAATACAGGAACAGACACTCCGTTTACGTCAAGGCTTACTTTGAACACGCCTGCATTTTCTATTTTATGGGCAAGTTCTTTGGTTATGTTATCACCAGCCTGTGCTATAACCTCACCTGTCATCGGGTCAACAACAATATCCGCAAGAACATGACCTGTAATACGTTCGGAAAGCGCTAGTTTCAGATTATACTTATATATACCTACACGGGATTGATCATATCTCTTATCGTCGAAGAATAAATTATTAATATGAGTAAGAGAGCCTTCAACAGTCGCCGGTTCACCCGGACGTATTTTCTTATACACTTCAATAAGTGCGCTTTCTGTATCTACAGCTATATCTTTGTCAAGCGTTTTTTCAAGGAAATCGCACTCGCCAAAAATTGATTTGATGGTCTGAGCATCTCCCAGCTGCATCTGTGAAAACGGGCTGTACTTATCTCCCTCATTAAACGCACCTAAAGCACGGACAAATGTGGTTATCGGAAGCTTTCTGTTTTTATCTATTCTAACGGAAATTACATTTGACGAATCAGACTCATACTCGAGCCATGCGCCGCGGTTAGGGATAACGGTTGTGGCATACACCGGGTTACCGCTTTTATCGAGAGTTTTTGAATAATAAATACCGGGAGAACGAACCAGCTGCGAAACAACAACACGCTCAGCTCCGTTGATAATGAATGTTCCGCTCTCGGTCATGATAGGAAATTCACCCATAAATATTTCCTGTTCCTTGATCTCGCCTGTCTCCTTATTTGTCAAACGTACAAGAGCTTTCAGAGGCGCAGAATATGTCGCGTCGCGCTCCTTACATTCAACAATAGAGTATTTGGGACCCTCGTCCATTTTGTAATCAATGAAATCAAGAACGATATTACCGGAATAATCAACGACTGATGACACATCCTCAAATACTTCTTTCAGTCCTTTTTCCAAAAACCAGTTGTAAGAATCCTTTTGAATGGCTATCAAATTAGGCATTTCCAGGATCTCATTGATTTTAGAAAAACTCATTCTCTCGTTTTTGCCCAAAACCTTTAATTTCGGCATAAATACCATCACTCCGTCCCTTTTATTTATAAAAAGTTGATCACACCTTCAGACTGAATAATTACGACAGAAAAAAAGCGCTTCCGACATAAAAATCTGCCATAAAAAGGCATAATCAGCCATTATGATACAGTATAGTATTCTATCACAGCTGTTTCAATGTGTCAAGCAATTTTAATAATTAATCATTACAGTTTAAATTTTTTGATATTCAAAGCAATAAAAAGACTTACTGCTTTAACAGTAAGCCTTTTTTTAAAATATACACACAAGTTGTTATTTTGTATGAATATCAAGCTGTGGGAACGGAATTTCAATACCGTTTTCATCAAACGACTTTTTCACGGCGCTTTGAATATCATAGTTTACAGTCCAATAATCGCCGGATGCACACCAAACCCGCAGAACAAACTCCAGTGAGCTGTCCTTCTGAGCACTCAGCGCCGCAAAAGGTGCAGGATCTTTGAGTACAAGATTATTACTATCGGCTACATTTAATAATATACCAATGACCGTGTCCGTATCGCTATTGTAGGATGCCGTAAAAGCAAAGTCAACTCTACGGGTGTCATTTGCTGAAAAATTAGTGATAGCCGTACCTGTCAGCTGACCGTTAGGCACGGTTATAAGTCTATTGTCAGGTGTGCAAAGTTTTGTATAAAACACCGTTATATCCGTAACTGTGCCGCCGCCTGATGATATTTCTATATAATCACCGATTTTAAACGGCTTAAAGATAAGTATCATCACACCTCCGGCCAAATTGGAAAGCGCGCCCTGAAGCGCAAGGCCGATGGCCACACCGGCACTTGCAAGCAAAGTTACAAAAGAGGTCATCGGAACACCGACTATTGATGCCGCTGTCATAAATAACAGCACATACATCAAAATTTTTAAAAAGCTGGCAAGAAATCTTCCCAGGCTTTCGTCCATTTTGCCATATAACCGGCTTTTGGTCAAACGCTTAATAAGCCATTGTATCAAGCACACACCTACGGAAAGTATAACGATACAAACCGCAAGTCTCAGCAAAAATTCAAATGTAGCATCACCGAACTTTTTTAACTGCTCAAATAAAAAATCCATACTTATTCCCTTTTCTGATTTTTTGCGTTATATTTAATTTTATATATACATTATATTATTTTGTACAGATTGTCAACATTAACTCCAACGGTACTATTAAAAAAAACTTCAAAAAAGTGTTGACAAAAAAGAACATACCAGATATAATTATTTTCGTTATCCGCTGGTGTGGCTCAATGGCAGAGCAGCTGATTTGTAATCAGCAGGTTGATGGTTCGACTCCGTTCACCAGCTCCATAACCTGGGAGTGTTCCCGAGCGGCCAAAGGGGGCAGACTGTAAATCTGTTGCTATCAGCTACGGTGGTTCGAATCCACCCGCTCCCACCATAATAGGAACATAAAAAAGATATGTTCCGCAAAACCCCCGATTTTATCGGGGGTTTTGCTATCCATGTGACTGAATTTCAGAATCCAAAAACAAAGATATAAAATAGCTAATTTCCCTTTGAAAAAGGATATGAACTCCTGTAAATCAAAATAAACACAAATGTCGGCAGACAAGTCATCAAAAACTTGCCTGCCGTTTTTTATTGCCCTCAGCCCGAAGTTTTGCAAAAGACTTCGGGCTTTTTTCATTTCACAAAAAGGAGCGATCAAAATGTATTTTACCAACACCCCGTCTCTCAACAGTATGGAGGCGATGATGAAACGTCCTCCCGGCGGCATACAGCGTGGCGGAGGCAGAAACTGCAGCCTATACAAATACACCGGGAAAGACTGCGATTGCAAATTCTGTCTCTACTACAGGAAAAAAGACGGATGCACTGTCCAGGTCTGTCCGGTGCTGGATATCCGGCTTGCCTGCGGCGCTGCTTCTGCCGGCGATGCAGTAAAAGCTGTTTTCAGAGATGCCCAAAATACAGCATTTCAAAAACGCCTGTCACAAATATACCACCGAAAGGATGATGCAGAAATGATTTTCCAAAACAACAGGCATAAGCAGATTTTTGAAGCCGAGCGATTATCTATGCGAAAGCCCGGTAAAAAGACTCTCGCTGTTTTGTATCTGCTGACTGCCGACCATAGTCCTCTTTCAGATAAAGATAATGGGCCTGGACATACAGAACAAACGACCGCAGACCGAATGGCAATAATGGCAGAAACTCCTGCGTCAGTGGCATTTTATCCGGCAGCGGAAGATGCAAAAGCACGGAAGATGCAAATACGACAAAGGCTTCTATCGCACGGATATGCGGAGCTTCTTGCGCATTGGCCGCCAACGTATTTTTGATTTCATTAAGCGCATACCGGGCGTGCTGGATCTGACCGACGGTTAAATTGGCATAGGCATAAATCCCGGAAAGACTTCCGGCTGTGGTTGAGAGTGCTGGAATCGCTCCTTTTTCTTTCGGGGATCCTGCGGTTTTACCGCACTGGACGGAATTCCCCGGGATTTTCCGAATTTACGTATTCCATCGATCCGACCCTGAGCACAATATTTCTGCACCAGCCGCTCTGATATCTTCCATTTTTTTGCAGCTTCCTGTACTGTGATATATTCCATATGTAACCTCCTTGATTGCCTTAGAGCAGCCAAAAAACTATTCGCAATTCCGTATATTATATATAACTATTTCATATTTTTTTGCAATAAAAATCGAAATACTGTCGCTGTTTTGCAATCGGAAGTTAACTTTTTAACTGTTTTATTGAACTGCGTCATGCTGAACCCTCCCCTTTTTATTTGATAAATAAATACTCCCCGCATATTCTCATTTATAATACTTATTTTCGGTATATGATATAAAAGTCGTTTTTAGTAATATTAAAATTTTTAAATCTAAATTTTCAAGATAAGCCCAAAAGAATCCAAACGCAAATTGCGTTTGGATTCTTTTTTACCTAAAAAATATTTTACGTGTCTAAGGTACTGTTTTATTTTTCTCTGCAAATGCAAGCGCAGGCAAGCTTTGTGTCGCTTTTTTCATTTTGCAAAAGACAAAGTTTTGTCACACCAATCTTATCACCCCGCTGCAAACACCATTATCGATCTTTATTTTGACTCCAACTTTCTTGACGCCTCACATAAATTACCATAGCTTAAATGATAAAAAATTCTTTAAACTGCATAAAACAAATATGGTTGAATTTTTATAAAAATGCAGTAAAATAAATATAAATAAATTATTTAATCTAAGGAGAAATAGACTTGCAGCAAAAATTATCATGGAGAAACAAACTTTGTTTTGGCCTGGGCGGATTTGGTAAAGATCTTGTTTATGCTATTGTAAGTACCTATTTAATGAAATACTTAACGGATATACGCCTGGTTGACCCTCTGTTTGCGGGTATACTGTTTATGGCAGCTCGCATTTGGGATGCTTTTAATGATCCATTTATGGGAATGGTAGTTGATAACACCCGCTCTCGCTGGGGGAAATTCAGGCCGTGGATACTTATAGGTACCGTTTTAAATGCAATCATACTTATATTATTGTATCTTGATGTAGACCTTCCGGCAGGTCAATATGCCGTTTATATTGCTATAATGTATATACTATGGGGCATGACATATACAATTATGGATATTCCTTACTGGAGTATGGTGCCAGCTCTTACCGACAATGAATCAGAAAGAAGTCAGATAAGCGCAATACCGCGTTTTTTTGCAAGCGCTGCTTGGCTGATAGTTGGCAGCGCCGGTCTTTATATAGTTAAATACTTTGGCAAAGGCGATCAGATCTTAGGCTTTTCACGATTTTCAATCGCAGTTGCGCTGATATTTGTTGTCACGATTTTGCTGATGGTTTTTAACAGCAAGGAGCGTGTAATAGCTACTCGCGGTACAGGAGAAAAAACCACCGCAAAAGGAATGATACGCGTACTGTTAAAAAACGATCAGGTACTTGTTGTTTTGGGCATAGCTTTGTTCTTTAATATGGCATATCAGCTGTCAAACAGTTTTGCTCTTTATTATTTCGAATATGTATGCGGTATAAAAGAGGCATTATACGCAGTATATACAAGTGTTGCCGGTTTTGCTCAAATGGCAGCTTTGCTTTTCTTCCCTGTTCTTTCTCAAAAAGTTCAGAAAAAAGTAATATTTATAGCAGCCAGCCTGCTTCCGGCAGTAGGATTTATAATGCTGCTGGTAATTGGATTCACAGCACCTCAAAATTTATTTCTTGTAGGTCTATGCAGTGCCGTTATAAATATAGGTATAGGCTTTATGCTTGTACTTGTAACTGTAATTCTTTCTGAAGCGGTAGATTACGGAGAGTATAAATTAGGAACACGCAATGAAAGTATTATTTTCTCCACACAGACGTTTGTTGTAAAGTTTGCCGGTGCTTTCAGCGCATTGATTTCCGGTGTCGGGCTCAAGCTTATAGGTTGGGTGGCAAATGAACCTGCAAGCGAATCTACTGTTTTGGGTATGCGAGTCATCATGATAGTGATTCCTTCAATTCTGTCAGTGCTATGCTTTATAGTCTATAATCTGGGGTACAAAATGAATGATAAGTATTACAAGCATATACTTGCTGTACTGCATGGCGAGGAAACTGATAAAATCCAAAGCAAAGAATATCCTTTAAATGACAAGGAAAATTAATAAGCTTTAGGCTTTGACTTTTATTGCGATCAGCGGGTGCCTGAATCAGCAAAAAAAGATCATAATAACAATTTGTCAATTTGTAAAGTTATACCGTCAGACTGTAACCGCCTTTTTACACTGTTTATAGAGAAAACTAAAAGCGTAAAGGAATGGAATCGAATTTATTTAACAGTCGCAGCCTCTGCAACTGCTGAAGTTTTCCCTAATACGATCGTTGTGTAAGCAAAAGTAATATACTGTTTTGTAATGGTTTTTATAAAAATATGCCGTTTTCAACTGCAACAATTAAGGTAAATGATTTGCTTATTATATGGGAGCCGCTCCAAATTATAATGTACTTGGTTATACAGCGGACTCAGCATTAAACCAAGCGGGTATAAAACCACTACCCTTTGCTGACGATATCAGCCGATCGAACGTTATGCCTGTAAAAGTACGCTTATGATTATTTAACTGAAGCACCTGGCATGACATTACAGCAGTTTTAAGTTTTGGCCGTTAAAAAGATTAAGAGTATTATACTAAAGAACTTTGTGCAGATAATAATTCAGTTATATCAGATTTACATTTCGGCACATAGGTTTATAATTTTATAGTAATATTGGTCATATTACATTTTATATGTTACTGTAATTTATCTTAATAGTAAATGCTTTAAGATTTAAGGATTATTAAAAAAGTCATTTTGTATTAAAAAGATTATGATTAAAATAGCAAATAAATTTTTATATTTTATACGCAACGAAACTGTATTGTTTTTTGCAGTAATCCTTGCGCTGATATCATGCGCGATAGTACCGCCCAACCTAGGATACATAAATTATATAGACTGGGACACTTTAGCGCTTTTATTCGGTTTGATGGCAGTAATGCAGGGATTTCAGAAAGCGGGAGTGTTTGTATATCTTGCCAATCAGCTTCTAAAAACAGCTAAAACATCAAGAAAAATTTCGCTTATACTGGTTTTTCTTCCATTTGTTTTTAGTACAGTTATAACAAATGATGTCTCTCTTATTACATTTGTGCCGTTTAGTATAATAGTATTACGTATAGCAGGTCTGCAAAGACTTGTGGTACCTGTAACAATCATGCAGACAATAGCTGCCAATATTGGCAGCTCTCTTACACCTATGGGCAATCCTCAAAACCTCTATTTATATACAAAATTTGAAATAAGCTTTTCAAATTTGCTTGTTTTGATGTTGCCTTATGTAATCATTACAGCAATATTTCTTTTGATTTTTGTTTTGATAAGTAAATCAGAGCAGGTTTGCCAGATACATGTCAACACACAATCAGGCAATTTAAAAACATTGTCTTGCTGTTGGCTGGGATTTATTATATGCCTGTTAGGGATTTTTAAAATTATACCTGCTTTGGCAATAGCGGCTGTAATTGCTGTGTTTCTGTTAATTGCCGACAGAAAAATACTGCTTAGTGTTGACTACTCTCTTTTGGCTACATTCTTTGCATTTTTTATCTTCATCGGCAACATAAAAAGCATAGAAGGCTTCAGGATTTTTTTGTCGTCTGTTATAAACGGGCATGTAAAAGCCTTGGCGGTGATAACGAGTCAGATAATAAGTAATGTCCCCTCTGCCCTGCTCCTGTCCGGTTTTACGGATAACTGGAACGACTTAGTAACAGGCTGTAATATTGGCGGACTGGGTACACTTATAGCATCAATGGCAAGTCTTATATCATATAAAATTGTGGCTAAGCAATACCCAAATTTGAAAAAGCAGTATTTTATAAAGTTCACAATAAGCAATTTTGCTCTGCTCACCTTACTTTTTACAGTAAGTTTTATATTATAAATTACGGTGATATTATGATTGTACAAACTGAAAGACTGTACTTAAGAGAGCTTTATCAAAATGATTTTAAAAGCTTATGTAATATACTTCAGGATAAAGATGTAATGTACGCTTACCAGCACGCCTTCACTGACAATGAAGTACATGATTGGCTGGAAAAACAGCTGTTAAGATATAAAAACGACGGTTTTGGATTATGGGCTGTAATACTCAAAGAAAACAACAAGCTAATAGGTCAATGTGGTCTTACTATACAAAATTTCAATAATAACCCGATAATTGAAATCGGTTATCTTTTTCAAAAAGCATACTGGCACAAAGGATATGCAATTGAAGCTGCAAGGGCGTGCAAAAAATATGCATTTGAAGTTCTAAATGCAAAAGAAGTATATTCAATAATCCGCGACAATAACATTCCGTCCCAAAATGTTGCAATAAAAAACGGTATGAAATTAACCGGCAGATTAATTAAATATTATTATAACACTTATATGCCGCATTTAGTCTTTTCAGTTAAAGCTAAAGATTATTATATTGATAGGACTTAAACAATAAATCCAATATAATACCTTTCAAAGCTTTTTTAATAATTTTAACAGTTTATATTTAAATATAATGACTTTGTAAAAACAATATAAACCTAATATATTGTAAAACATATTTAAAGATACGGGGTGAGAAAATATTACAGTTTTTGTTTGTGTAGATAATAGAATGGGAATGTTGTTTCACGGCAAAAGATTAAGCAGGGACAGAAAAATAATAAATGATATGGTAAATACTGCAAAAAAACCTATTTATATAGACAAATACTCTGAAAAATTATTTGAATACCATAGCCAAAAATACATCGTCTCTGAAAATATTACAAATGAAAATAATACGTTTAATTACTGCTTTATTGAGAATGTCCACTATAAAGACTTGATATATAAAGCAGAAAATTTAATAATATATAACTGGAACAGAAAATATCCGGCAGATATTTTTCTTGATATAGACTTGATCAGCACAAATTTTTTTATTATATCAACAAATAGTATGAAAGGTAATTCTCATGAGCTGGTTATACGGCAGGTCTGGAAGCATGCGTAAAATAAAAACAATTAAATTTAAAGTCACTTTATTTTCGGTAATCACGGTATTTGTCGTTGCTGCTTCATTTATTGCGGGAAAATACTACTCTGCAGGTTTAACAGATAATAACTCGATTACAACAAGCAGCGAGTCTGTAACAACAGAATCAATACCTGAATTTACCGGAAGTCCATATATTATTTTAAATGATAATGAGCCTGAATTTACAGAGACTGAAATTACTGATATTTCTTATGAAAAATACAGTGAACTTGATAATTTAGGAAGATGCGGCACTGCGATGGCATGTATAGGAAAAGATATAATGCCAACAGAAAGCAGAGGCAGCATAGGTCAAATAAAGCCAAGTGGATGGCACACCGTCAAATATGACACGATAGACGGAATGTATTTATATAATAGATGTCACTTAATCGGATATCAGCTAACTGGGGAAAATGCAAATATTAGAAATCTTATTACCGGTACACGCTTTATGAATACTGAAGGAATGCTTCCGTTTGAAAATATGGTGGCAGACTATATAAAAGAAACTGACAATCATGTTATGTACCGTGTCACCCCTTTGTTTGATAATGAAAACTTAGTTGCAAGCGGTGTACAAATCGAGGCATATTCAGTTGAAGATAAAGGCGAAGGAATATGCTGCAATGTATATGTATATAACTGCCAGCCTGGAATAGAAATAGATTATGCCAGCGGCGACAGCAGAGCTGTACAAAAAAATGATGATTCTGCCGACGATAATATTTCAGACTCACAAAATACAGACACTACATATATTATCAATACAAACACAAACAAGTTTCACCTGCAAAACTGCGAGTATGCCCAACAGATAAAATCTGAAAACAAAAAAGAGTATACCGGAAAGAGAGATGAGCTGATCAATAAAGGATACGATCCTTGCAGGAATTGTAATCCTTAAAATAAAAAAACAGGCAAGCGGCGCTTGCCTGTTTTTTTATTTTATTATTTTGCTGAACTGTAAAACCGTAATCTGTTATCCAGCTATGAAATTCTTATGGAATCTCATGATTATGGTAGCTATCTCTGCACGGGTAGCATTGTCTTTGGGTAAGAATTCTGTCTCGGTCTTGCCGTCTACGATTCCTGCCTGCTGACAGATATATACTGCCTCTTTTGCATAGTTTTGGATATTTGAATCGTCTTCAAATGCCTTCTTCTCTATGTCCGCTGTAAGCTCTATGCCGAATTTCTCCGCGTATCTTACTACCATTACGCATATCTGCTGACGCTGGATCGGCTCTAACGGCTCAAATGTTGTCGGTGTCATACCGTCTACGATTCCGTTGTCATATGCCCACTTGACCGCAGGGGTGTACCACTTGCCGGCAGGTACGTCTGTGAATACTGTGCCCACACTGCTGTCTGATGTATCTACTCCGCTCATGTTTGCAAGTATCTGAGCAAACATCGCACGGTTAAGTGTTGTTGTAGGCTCAAATGTTGTCGGTGTCATTCCGTTCATAAGCTTGAATGTTGCTGCATAGTCAACATACTCTTTGTACCATCTGCCAGATTCCATATCAGTAAACATCTCGGCGCTGTCGCCTGTTACATATATCGTTATTATCTTTTCCGGATTATATGCAGGAAAGCTTTGATTCCCGTTCGGTATCAGGATATTTTCATATTTTACACTCAGCTTTACGACACCGGGTTTTGTAAAGGTCAGCGTCTCGGCGCTTGTCAATGTGTTTGTATAGTCCTGTTCACTTTGCAAAACACAGTCCTGTCCTTCTATGACCGTTACGGACGGTCTGAACGCAAGCGGTTTTTCACTGCCGCAATAAAAGCCGTATTCATTTATATCCGCCGTAAAGTCCGCCACCTTGATATTTTTAAGAGACGTATTGGTAAGCGCAGTCTCAAGTCTTACTGTGCTGCCTGCGTGTATATCTGAGGGCGCATTATCAGTGATCACAGGCTCCTGTACCGTTATGACGGTCGGCTCGCCCACCGGCCCGTCCTGACAATATGGCTGAAATTCAGTACTGCCCGGTCTGTATGCCACATTTCCTCCTGTAAGTAAATATTTCTGGTCAAAGCTGCGGTCGTCCGCTATGAAATCTCCGCCTCCTCCGCCGGCACCGCCCTGACAGAAGAAAAGGTCATCAACTTGACTAAAATATATCGGCAATCTGGCACCATAATTGAGGTTGCTGTAATGTACGCTGTATTCATCTATATTATCACTGTAGTCGCCGAGAATATAGCTAAGCTTAGAGGGCAGCGTCTGCTCCGCGGTTACGGGTCTGTCGGCAGGCCGCTCTGTGACCGTGAAATTATACGTACATGTCAGAGTATTTCCCGTGCCCGGGTCGACTGCTGTCACAAGCACGCTTGACTGTCCCGGCGCGGTAAATTTAAGTCCCGGAAAAATGCCGCCAGGCACTGCATCAACCTCTGTCAGCTCAACGCCGCTGCCGCTCTGTATCTTTATACTGTATCCTGTGCTGTCTTCATCACCGGAGTTAAACTCAAATGCTAAAAACGTCACCGTGTCTCCAACCCACAGGCTGTCAAATACCGCCTCCGACGGTGAGGTGGCAAATATATTTTTAACAGTCACAATTACAGACATTGTATTGCCGTCCCGGCCCGTATCGTAATAGTATATAAAGCTTTCAGGCTCGCTGTCAAAGTAAACAAGGCCGCTGTCCTTATCAAAATTTCCGTCCTTAACTGACGTTATACGTCCAAGATTCTCCGGTGCGACCAATTTCCCCAGATCGAACACAATGCTGCCTTCCTGCTGTGATATGAAAGCTGAAACGGTCTGAGCACCGATATCCATATTTGTCAACTTGTCATTGCTGCTTAAATCAAGCTCTGTCAGTTGGTTGTTGTAGCAATCCAGATCTGTAAGCTCAGTGTTATTGCTCACATCAAGCTCTGTCAGTTGGTTACCGTTGCAACCAAGAACTTTAAGCGCGGTGTTATTGCTTAAATCAAGCTCTGTCAGTTGGTTGTTGTAGCAATACAGCTCTGTAAGCTCAGTGTTATTGCTTAAATCAAGCTCTGTCAGCCGGTTATTAGTACAACCCAGTATATCAAGTGCAGTGTTATTGCTTACATCAAGCTCTGTCAACTGGTTATTGTTACAATACAGATACATAAGCTCGGTATTATTGCTCACATCAAGCTCTGTCAGCGGATTGTTGTAGCATGATAATGACTCAAGACCGGTAAAATACTCAATGCCCTTAAGGCTTGATATTGAGAAGCCATATACCGAAATATTAGAGATATCAGCTGCTTTATCTTGAGAAATATATCCATCTCCATTTGCATAACCCAGCAAATAGTCTCTGAAGTTTGCATCGGGAAAATTGTTTTTACACACATGCAGCTCTCCATAGGTATTTACGCATGCGTCGACTCCGTTAAAGCTCTCAAGCATATTGCCGCTGCATGCCGCTGTTGCTCCGAAAGCTTCTGACTCCGATGCCGATACACCGGCAGGTGACACGCCCGCAAAGCAGCTGAGTGCAAAAACTGCGGAAACTATTACGGATAAGATCTTTGTTTTCTGTTTTCTCATATTTTCCTCCTTTTACAGATATTTGATATTCTTATTTTAACATATGTAAATTTAATATCAAGTTTTTATTTAAAAATAATTGCAATTATTAAAACCTATAAATAATTTCTATATTATGTAATGTAATAAAAACAGGCAAGCGGCGCTTGCCTGTTTTTTTGTTTTATTATTTTGCTATGAAATTTTTATGGAATCTCATGATTATGGTAGCTATCTCTGCACGGGTAGCATTGTCTTTGGGTAAGAATTCTGTTTCTGTCTTGCCGTCTACGATTCCTGCCTGCTGACAGATATATACTGCGTCTTTTGCGTAACCCTGGATATTCGCGTCATCGGCAAACTCTTTCTTCTCTATGTCTGCTGTAAGCTCTATGCCGAATTTCTCCGCATATCTTACTACCATTACGCATATCTGCTGACGCTGGATAGGCTCTAACGGCTCAAACGTTGTCGGTGTCATACCGTCTACGATTCCGTTGTCATATGCCCACTTGACTGCAGGGGTAAACCACTTGCCGGCAGGTACGTCTGTGAATACTGTACCTACACTGTTGTCTGACGTATCTACTCCGCTCATGTTTGCAAGTATCTGAG
The DNA here is from genome assembly GCA_944385895.1 of uncultured Clostridia bacterium. Lineage (GTDB taxonomy): Bacteria > Bacillota > Clostridia > Oscillospirales > QAKW01 > RGIG9041. The sequence goes on along the minus strand of CALWYZ010000002.1, from coordinate 43 downwards.
CAAACATCGCACGGTTAAGTGTTGTTGTAGGCTCAAATGTTGT
>CALWYZ010000001.1 GCA_944385895.1 uncultured Clostridia bacterium | reverse complement strand
CCGGCGCTCGCCCGCCCTTTGCCGGAGGGCGGGTACGAGCTGATCTCCGGGCACAGAAGGCTGGCGGCGTGTCAGGTGCTGGGTATCGAGACAATGCCCGTAATCATTCGAGAGATGAGCGACGATGAAGCGGTGATTGCAATGGTGGACGCCAACCTGCAACGGGAGCATATTCTGCCCAGTGAAAAGGCGTTTGCCTACAAGATGAAGCTGGATGCAATCAAGCATCAAGGTATATCTTCGTCCCAAGTTGGGACGAGGTTAATCAGAAGCGATGAAAGGGTGGCAATGGATGCCGGAGAAAGCAGAAATCAAGTCCAACGTTATATCCGCTTAACTTGCTTGATTCCCGAGCTTCTGGAAATGGTGGACGACGGAAAAATCGCTTTCAATCCCGCCGTGGAGATTTCGTACTTAGACAAGGCCGAACAGCGAGTGCTGTTAAACGCAATGGAACTGAACGACTGCACGCCGTCCCACGCACAGGCAATACGCTTAAAAAAGCTTTCGCAGGAGAGCGTGCTGCAAGACCAGACGATTTACAGCATCCTCGCTGAGCAGAAGCCCAACCAGCAGGAGCAATATAAATTTAAGCGGGAGGACATTCGCAAATATTTCCCGAAGAGTTACACGGACAAGCAGGTTTACGATACGGTCATCAAGCTGTTGGAGCAATGGCGGCGCAGGCGGGAACGGGACAGGGACAGCCGCTGATTCGAACCGCAAATGTGTGCGGAGCACGACCTTCGCACAATGGAAAGAACGGTACCGGCAGGGTACAATGGCCTTGTCGGTGCCGGACTGTCCGTAAATGCCAAATACAAAGAACGGAGGTAAAACAAATATGGTATCAGGACATTTACAGGTTAAAAAGGGATACTACTACGCCGTGCTGAGCTTCTACGACAGCAAAAACAAGCGGCACGTCAAGTACATATCCACCGGACTTCCCGAAAAGGGAAACAAACGTAAGGCCGAAGCGGAGCTTGTGAAAATCCGCAACGCCTTTGAGCCGCCCGCAGAGATCGGCGAGCTTTGTTCCAATATGCTCTTCGCCGACTATCTGCTGGGCTGGCTGGAGATCGTCAAGGTCAGGGTAAAACCCACCACCTTCGGCTCCTATGAGAGCATGGTGAAGCAGACCATCGAGCCCTATTTCCGGAATAAGCCGATTACCCTAAAGGACTTGGAAGCAAGGCACATCCAGCAGTTTTATTCCGAAAAGCTGAAAACCGTCAAGCCCAATTCCGTCATCCACTACCATGCTGTGATCCATCAGGCGCTGAAATACGCCATGAAAACCGATCTGGTAGCACAGAACGTGGCAATGAAGGTAGACCGTCCAAAGAAAAATGATTTCCAGCCGGTCTTTCTGGATGCGGCGGAGCTTCAGCGCTTATTTGAAGTGGTCAAGGGTACAAAGCTGGAACTTCCCGTTTTAGTTGCCGCCTTTTACGGTCTGCGCCGTGGCGAGGTGCTGGGGCTCAAGTGGGACGCCATCGACTTTGAGCGGGGAACGCTGACCATCAAACGGACGGTGACCTCCGTCAATATGGGCGGGAAAACGCAGATCATTGAGCAGGAGTCGGCAAAAACCAAATCCAGTATGCGCACTCTGCCGCTGGTGGGAAGGTTCAAGGAATACTTTGCGGAGGTCAAGGCGGCGCAGGAACTGAACAAGCAGGTCTGCGGCAACTGCTACAACTACGAATACGACGGCTTTGTGTTCGTGGACGAGTTGGGCGAGCGGATGAAGCCTGACTATCTGACATCCCAGTTTCCTGCTTTCATCCAGCGGCACGGCATGAAGAAAATGCGCTTCCACGATCTCAGGCATAGCTGCGCATCTCTCTTGCTTGCCAACGGCGTGCCGCTCAAGCAGATTCAAGACTGGCTGGGGCATTCGGATTTTTCCACCACGGCGAACATTTACGCCCATCTGGATTACAGTTCGAAACTCTCCTCGGCGCAGGCGATGGTGAGCGGTATGCCGCTTCCCGAAGCGGGCGATTTCGGCAGCAGATGGGAGCAAAATGCAGAAAAAAGTGGGGAATAAAGCAAAAAGCTGTTCTTTCCAAAATTATGGAAAGAACAGCCCAAAATCGGGTGATTTTTGGAGCGGGCGCAAAAAAAGAAAAATCCAGAAACCCGCATGGTTACTGGATTTTTCGATGGCGGAGCGGGTGGGATTCGAACCCACGAGCCCGTGAGGACTACCTGATTTCGAGTCAGGCCCGTTATGACCACTTCGATACCGCTCCCTATATGCTCAACCGCTGTTTTTCCTCGCTTTTTTTCGATGAAAAAGGGCTTTGGAAAGAACTGACGGAAAGAACAGCAAACTTATTCAATTTTCGAACCGGGTAAAACCCGCACGGTTACAAGGTTTTTGGTGGACGAAACGGACAGCTCCCCGCAAGATTTCGAGTGCTGCACCTTCGACCACTCGGACAACTCTCCATATGTCAATCGAAAAATCGTTCCCAAAAATTTTGGAAAGAACTTTTGGCTTGAATTGCGAAATATTCGGTTTTTCGAACTGCATAAGCCCGCAGAAACAATGGATTCTCAGCGGACAAAACTGACAATTTTTCAAAAATTTTAAAGTCAGCCCCGTTTTTACAACTTCAATACTTCTGCGCATTTATTAGCACAACAAAAAATTTCGTTATAACTAAAACATACATGAAAAATGCGATGCAAATATGGTTTGCAAAACATAATATATACAATTTGAAATTCATATAAATTTTATTGGTAATACTTAAGTATTCTAACACATTGAAAAAATAAAATCAATATAAAATTTTTCTGCATTTACATCAATAAAATAAATAATTTATTATCAATTTATAAATTACATAATTAGCTGGAAATGCCTGCATAGCTTGTATTTTCTAACTTTATCGGAATTTTCATTTTGTAGGCTTTTGCGAAAGCTATAATTTGCATAAACAAAAATACAGCCATAATAGGTAAATGTCAAGCAGAATACTTGATTTAAAAATCAATGACATCTTTTTAAATTTCACTTTAGTTGAATTGAAGCATCATATGCGTTGCCCCCTAGTTTGAGTATCCTATGATATAAGATACTGGAACTTTTTTTAATTATAATCACATTTTTACAGGTTCTTATTACTTGTGCAAAGCATACAGACTGTCATTTTATCTTCCCTGCCGCAAGGGTAAAGCATCAAATTTACAAGTTATAAATATTTATTTTGGATTTGAAACACAGTTTGATTTAATGTAGATATAATAAATATTTATAAAACAATTTTGATCTGCTATTCTTTTTCGATCTCCATTGTAGACATCTGCTCCGGTGTAATTCCGTTTCTTTTTCCATAGTTTTCCCAATAGCTTGTTGAAGCTTTCACAAACATTTTCTTTGTAATGGGCATGGTTACTTTCAGGTTTTCGTTTTTGCCCTCCGAGACAGCAATTGCCAACTTTTTTATCTTTCGTGTCACAAACACTTTTAACGGAGTAGTCAAAAAAGCCTCTCCGCCTCCGATCCTTAAAAGCGATCCAAAGGGATAACCCTGTTTTTTGCAGAAAAAGCGCACCATTTTTACAGCAATGTCATTTTGCTCCGGTTCAAAAAAACCGCAGTTAATCAAAACGGAAATACGCGGCTTTTGTTTGGGCGGATTTTGCTCCAGCGTTTTTAAAAAATTCATAAGTGTTACAGGGATTCCATCAGCATAAAGGGGAAATATAAGTAAAACCTCTGTAAAATCTCCCATAATGTTGCAAAGCTCTAAATGATTATTTTTTGTAATATTAAAATATTGCGTAGGAATGGTACAGCTCTTTGCAAACAGATCCGCATATTGCTTGGAATTGGACTTAGGCGCACGCGGGCTTCCATTAATAATCATTATTTTCCCCATGATAGCACCTCTTTTCTCACAACCTGGTCTAATTCATTTTCCTGCGAAAAAATCACTCGATATTGCTCAAAACACATATTTTTGGCATTTCTTCCGATAAGCTGTGTAAAAATTTCCTTTTCCTCATCAGAAATATCCCCGTAGCCTATAATCGTCGCCCGCTTTGCCGCGACAGCACGCTGAACATGATGTGTTTCTCCGTGCAACAGCCGAATAAATGCCTGCTGAACAGGAATTGCACGCTCCAACATAGTTTTCATTACCGTATCGTAGCTTCCGTATTTCACTTTACTGATATACAAAACCCTGTCACTTGCGGCGATCTTTGGATAAACCTTTACAGCATCATCTCGAATGACACATTTGCCCGGAGTTTTCGTCCAGCATCCAAAGCACCCGATACAGTTTGAAATTTTTAGCCTTGATAGGTCGATAAATTCCGTAGTATGTTTATCCACAGGTATATCAAACGGCCTGTCACTTAAAATCAGATTCATGGTTTTGCTCCTTTTTAAACTCTAATTTATAAGGTTATTATATCTCTATCCAATGTCACATATAATAAAAAAATTATTTTTTCTTTTGTGTCTGCAAATTGTTTTAATATGGATTTTCTTAAAAGCAAAATATATAAAAACAGCAATTTCCTGCTTTAGCTAACAGGCATCTATTTATACAATTTACAGAAAAGTCTTTTACACGATATAAAGGAAATTTAAGTCGTTTGAAATTAAATTTTTCTCAAGCCAAAATAATTTACTCCCCAAACGCCCATTATTATAAATAAAGAACATATTATTTGTTTGATATTAAAATTCTCTTTGAGCAAAGCAATTCCCGATACTATTGATACAACCGGAATGATGTTTGAAAAAGAACTGGCCTTTATCACATCTACATGTGAAGTCGCATAATTATACAGAAAAAATGCAACTATTGATGATATAACTGAAAGATATAAAATAGCAACTAGAAATTCTGTATGTAAAAATGCATTTTTCAACATATTAAAATACTTTCCTGAATACAGTCCAAAACAAACGATATTAAAACCTATTGTAGATATACCAAACATTACATATACACGTTCCATAGGAGAAAAGTTCTCTGCCTCTTTGCGACTGAGAATATTAAATACTGCCGCAGCAATAACCGCAACAAGAAGAATTATTATTCCGGCTATATAGTTTTGCCCGCTGCTGTCATTTAAAATATTAACTGCAATTACTCCTATAACGGAAATAAAAGCAAACAAAACTTGCCTCCAATTTGCTTTTTCTTTTAAAAATATAGACGACAAAACGATAACTGCGACCGGAGTCATTGAAACTATAACTCCCGACATTGCAGAAGAAGTAAGAGATATACCGTAAAGCTCACATATAAAATATACAAAGGGCTGAGCAATACACATTAAAATAAGACCAGGCTTATGTTTGCTTTTTAAATTTATTTTTACCAATCCACATACACGCAATACACATATTATAAAAAATGCAGCTGTAAATCTTAAAGATAATACGACCATAGGCTCAGTATACTTCAATGCTATAACTGAGAAAAAATTGCTCATACCGAATATTAAATTAGAGATAAATGCAGCAAGCATGCCTGTTTTCTCATTACCCTTCAACATACAAACCTCTTTAACTTAGCTTACAAGCGTTTTATAAATAAAATATCCCGATGCTGCCGCATCGGGAATACATATCGACTACTCAGATCACACCGCTCTTTGAACTTTGCCGGAACGGAGGCATCTGGTACAGACATAAATATGCTTAGGCGTTCCGTTTACCACGGCTTTAACGCGCATAACATTAGGCTTGAAAGCTCTGTTACTTCTTCTGTGTGAGTGGGACACTTTATTTCCGAAAGTAACACCCTTGCCGCAAACATCACATTTTGCCATAATTATACACCTCCCAATTTTTTTACAAGCCTCATTGTACCATACCGTATAGCAAAAAGCAAGTGTTTTTTATTTTAAATTTGTTTTTTATTGAATATACTTTTTTTATCTGTTATAATTAGAAATATTAAAATAAGGAGGTTATAAAATATGGAAAAAAGCGAGCTCAGCCTTAAAACGCTAATAAAAGATCTAAAGCTTGAAATTGTATATTTGCCCGATTCAAAGCAAGACCTTCCGATAAATAACACCGACATTAACCGTCCTGCCCTCCAGATAGCCGGATATTTCAATCATTTTGATGAGACACGCATACAGATATTCGGAATGGTGGAGCACGATTATTTAATGGAGCTTGAAAGCACCAGACGTCGATCAAATATAGACAGGTTTTTTTCTTATAACTTTCCCTGTCTTATAATAACTCGTAACCTCGATGTACCGGATGACCTTATAGAGCTTGCAAAAGCCCATGAAATTCCGCTTTTACGCACAGAAAAACATACCTCTTCTTTTTCAAGCCAGATAATATATTATATGAATACAAAGCTCGGACCTCAGATCACTCGCCATGGTGTGCTTGTAGAAGTATACGGAGAGGGAATACTGCTGATGGGCGAGAGCGGAGTCGGAAAAAGCGAAACCGCAATAGAGCTTGTAAAACGCGGGCATCAGCTGGTAGCGGACGATGCTGTCATCATCAAAAAAACCACGTCTACAAATCTTGTGGGGACAGCGCCGGAACTAATACGCTACTTTATAGAGCTGCGCGGCATAGGTATTATTAATGTCAGAAGAATTTTTGGTATTGGCGCCGTACTTGAGCAGGCTAATATAGATATGATCGTGAATATTGAAAACTGGGACACCAGTAAATCGTATGACAGATTCGGTATGGACACTCAATATACCGATATTTTGGGGGTCAAGCTTCCCTCTTTGACTATTCCCGTCAAGCCCGGCAGAAACCTTGCTATAATACTTGAAGTCGCGGCAATGAACAACCGCCAGCGCCGCATGGGTTATAACGCCGCTGAGGAATTGAACAAAAAAATTCTTGACGATATGGAAAGACAGCTGAAAAATGCTGAAGGAAAATAATTAAAGGAGATAAACATGTACTATCTTGGCATTGATCTGGGCGGTACAAATGCCGCTGCAGGTGTAGTAAACGAAAAATTCGAAATTGTAAGCAAATATTCCGTGCCCACAAACGCAAAAAATGGTGTACAGGCAATTGTGTCAAGCATCGCAAAGGCCGCAAAAAGCGCTGTCATGGAGGCAGGACTTTCCATGGACGATATCGAAAGCGTAGGTATCGGTTCTCCCGGCGCCATCGATCCGATAAACGGCATCGTCGATTTTGCAGGCAATCTGGGATTTGACCGTACTCCGCTAGTCAAGCTCGTAGGCGAGCAGTTGCCCGGCAAAAAGGTCTTTCTTGAAAACGATGCGAATGTAGCTGCTTTTGCTGAGTATATGGCCGGTGCAGCAAAAGGAACAAAGGACAGTGTCACAATTACTCTGGGCACAGGCGTCGGCGGCGGAATGATAATTAACGGTAAAATCTATTCCGGTTTTAATAATAAAGGCGGAGAATTCGGTCATATAGTAATAGAGCGCGACGGCTGGCAGTGCAGCTGCGGCAGACGCGGATGCTGGGAAGCATATGCATCTGTTACCGGTCTTATCCGTCTTACAAAAGAACAGATGCTTACAGACAGAAATTCAATAATGTGGGAAATTGCCAAAGGCAGTCTTGACAATGTAAACGGGCTTACCTCTTTTGATGCGATGAGACGCGGCGATCATACTGCTATATACGTTGTAGAAAAGTATCTGCGTGCAGTTGCAACGGGTCTTATTGACGTAATTAATATACTTCAGCCTCAGGTATTATGCATAGGCGGAGGCATTTCAAAAGAAGGAGACTATCTTTTAAAGCCTATAAATCAGATTATAAGCAATGAGATGTTTTCCAGACACAGTGATAGCTGCACAAAAGTTTGCATTGCAAAACTTGGAAATGATGCCGGAATAGTAGGCGCCGCACTTTTAAACAGACAACTTTAATTATGCCGTTGAATTAAATCGGAGGGATATTTACGGTTACAGACTTTATTATAAAAACCTTTATTGAAAAAGCGGATATTAATAGTAAAGAAAAACGCATAAGATACGGCACAGTAGGCGGAGCCTGCGGGATAACAGTCAATTTTTTGCTTGCACTTGGCAAAGCTGCGGCAGGTATTGCTTTTCACAGTGTCGCTCTTGTGGCGGACGCAGTAAACAATTTGACGGACGCCGCGTCGAGCATTATTACACTCATAGGCTTTAAGCTGTCCGGCAAAAAACCTGACAGCGAGCATCCATACGGACACGGCAGAGTGGAATATATAAGCGGGCTTCTGATGTCTTTTATAGTACTTCTCCTTGGTTTTACATTGATAAAATCATCTATCCAAAGGATAATACAGCCTGAAACGATACAGTTTTCCTGGCTCTCAATAGCCGTACTTACTATATCTATTGCCGCAAAGCTGTGGCTGTCGGCATTCTATAAAAAATTAAAGAAATTAACCGGGTCTGCAACATTTTCAGCAGCGTCGGCAGACAGCAGAAATGATGTTTTGACAACCTTTGCTGTACTTTTGTCAACGGTAATTTTTGCGGTATCGGGTGTAAATATTGACGGATACACAGGAGTGGCAGTATCGCTGTTTATTATAGTTTCCGGTGTGGGGCTGATTCGCGAAACACTGGACCCGCTTCTCGGACAGCCGCCCGAAAAGGAGCTTGTGGAAGAGATCTATTCACGAACTCTTGCTCACGACGGAATAATAGGAATACATGATCTTGTTGTCCATAATTACGGTCCGGGCAGAATTTTTGCAACTCTGCACGCAGAGGTGTCGGCAAAAGAAGATATGCTCAAAAGCCATGATATGATAGACAATATCGAGCATGAATTCAAAAATGAAATGGGACTTGAAATGGTTATACATATAGATCCTGTCATTATTGACGATCCCTATGTGACCGCATTAAAAAAAGATACAGCAGCTATTCTGTCAGAAATAGATCCGGGGCTCTCTCTGCATGATTTTCGTGTTGTTGCAGGTCCTACACATACCAACCTTATTTTTGACACAGTTGTTCCGTCTGATATAAAACTTACCGATAAAGAAATCAAAGAAAAAATAGACAGTGAGATATCCAAAATACATGAAAACTGTAACACTATAATAACTTTTGACAGAAACTACTGCAATTAAAAAAGCGGCGTGCATACTGCACACCGCTTTTTCAGTCTTTACTTTTTATAATATCAACAATAAAATAATATATCGGAATTGTCAAAAAAACTATCCATGACGGATGCCAGTTGGAATAGCCAAACCCACATATCAGATAAATCATAACTATAAGTACAGGATACACAAACTCAGAGGCATCTTTTTTACTGACTGCGTCAATAAAAGTATAATAAAGCGGTATTGTGAAGAAGACTATCCAAGCTAAACCCCAGCCTCCTAAGATATCATAAAATCCGAATATCAGATATAGTATCACACATATGACCGGATACGGGAATTCTTTTAATTTTTTTATTAATCCGCCGGAATTTTTATATGAATCATCTTTTGAATTGTCTGTTTTGTCTTGCTGCAAAGTTGAATCACATGACCTATCAATTGTGTTTTCAAGTAAAAATCCATCTTTATTTTCTTTATCGGCACAGCATTGTTTATCATTATTATCAGATTGGCCATTATTCCCTATTCTATCGTCCGTTCCGTTTATAAGCTGGTCAAGTGTAACGCCGTAAATTTGGGAAAGCATAATCAGGTTATCCGTATCGGGCGATGATTCTGCTCGCTCCCATTTTGACACTGCCTGACGCGATACTCCCAGCCGCTGGGCAAGCTGTTCCTGAGATAGATTTTTATTCTTGCGGTATGCGGATAATCTTTTTCCCATTTCTAAATTCATAGGCTTTATCTCCTGTATTTTGATACTACAATTATATATTACGCGCAGAACTGTTACAATACATTTTTATTTACAATACGCAACCTATGGTTGCTAATTTATAAAAAACAACTCCGGAGCGCCTGAATAGACGCTCCGGAGTGTGTTATATAAAAATGAATTACTCGGCCTCGATTGCCTCTGTCGGGCATGCGGAAGCGCAAGCGCCGCAGTCGATGCATTCATCAGGATTTATTATGTATTTATCTTCACCCTGAGATATTGCACCTACGGGACATTCACCTTCACAGGTACCGCAAGCGATACAATTATCTGTTATTACATGTGCCATTATATACACCTCCTTATTGTTGCAGATTTATAATATCAAAACTGTTTTAATAATGCAAGAGTTTTTTATATCTGTTTAAAAATAAATATCAATTATCCTCAAGTTCAAGAAGCTGCTCCATTTCCTCTTTGGAAATACTGTTTTTACCGGGATTGAGCACTTTGATTTCAGACGCGCTGTACATTTTGCTTACGGCACTTCCGTCTGCACTGCAAAGCGTGGCGCGTACTGTCTGTTTGAGAGTATTTACCTCGGTGACATTTGCGTTGCCGTCCGGTGTTTTGATAAGCGCTCCGACCCTTGGCATATTGCGGTTGAGCTCCTCATATACATTCTGCTCATAGTTAAGACAGCACATAAGCCTTCCGCAAGTACCGGATATCTTAACCGGATTAAGAGACAACCCCTGCTCCTTTGCCATTTTTATTGAAACGGGATGAAAATCCCCCATAAAACTGTGACAGCAGAAAGGACGTCCGCACATTCCAAGACCGCCCTTCATTTTACACTCGTCTCTAACGCCTATCTGGCGCAGCTCGATTCTTGTTTTGAAAACGACCGCCAGCTCTTTTACAAGCTCTCTGAAATCTATTCTCCCATCTGCTGTAAAATAAAACAGTATTTTACTCTCATCAAAAGTATACTCTACCTCAACAACTGTCATGTCAAGTTTAAGCTTTTCTATCTTTTTCGCACATACATCAAACGCGCGCTCCTCTTTCTGTCTGAGCGTATGCATTTTTTTTATATCTGCGGAATCGGCAATTCTTATAACCGGCTTTAAAGGAGATACGACCTCGTTTTCGCTGACCTGACGGTTTTCCTGTATGACCTCACCGCATTCCTTGCCCCGTGCGGTCTCTACTATACACCATTGTCCCTGGGAAAGCTTCAGCTTACCGGGATCAAAATAGTACATTTTTCCGCCGTTTTTAAATCTTACTCCAACTATATCAATCAATATTTTTTCCTCCGCAAAGAAGTATGACAACCTTCGCCGCCGCAAGAGCAGGACTGATATTGGCGTTTATCAAACCGATCGCAGACTCACATGCGCGGATACTGTCATACATCAAATTCAAATTTATTTTATCAAATAACTGTTTGTTTTTCAATATACTGTCACAAAAAACAGCATCATCAATATTTCCCATCGCTGAATATACCGCCAAATCTCTCAAATATATAGCCAGAACCGGCAAAAAACCGCAAAGCTCATCCTTTGACATGCCGCTGATTATGCGTGATGCGGTATATTCTCCTGATGACATCGCACTGACAACCAGTTTTTCGCAGTCGGCAGAATACTTTTCAAATTCCTCAGAACCCAGAAACGACTTCGCCAGTCCGATATTACCGCCCGCTGCGCGCACCGCCGTTTTCAGCTGTTCTAAATCTTTATTCGGATAAACCGTTTTAAGATACTCTGCAGCGCAGGACGGCTCGACATATTCCATATCATATACGGCACAGCGAGAAATCACAGTCGGCAATACTTTCTGACGGCTTTCGCTAAGCAGTATGAAAACAGCAAAAGACGGAGGCTGTTCCAAAACTGTAAGAAGCGCGTTCTGCCCCGCGTCATTCATCAGATGTACTCCGTCTATTATGTATATCTTACGCCTGCCCTCATTAGGTCTGACAAACGCATCAGCACGCATTTCCCTTATCTGATCTACGGAAATGAGCTTTTTGCCCTCTAAGGGATGTATCGTTACTACATCCGGATGACAGCCACGAAGCACTTTTTCACGACTTGCGCCTATTATCTCATACGCCAAAAGCTCTGCAGCAGTTTTTTTCCCAGAGCCAGCAGCTCCGCAAAATAAATACGCATGCATCGGCATATCAGCCTTTACAGCCGCAGTCAGCTGCTCTTTCATTTTTTTGTTTGATAAAAGTGCATCAAACATTTATATATTTCCTCTCAACACTTGCCGGCACATTCAGCGGAGAAATATCAATAATAACCTTATCCCCGCACTTGCAGTCAATACCCGTGACATCTATCATTGTATGAGTAAGAGCCACTCTTCCGACCGCTCTTGCTTTTTTGCCGTTTATCGTCACACACAGACGGTTATCGGAAAACAGCATTTTAAATACTCCGTAACCGTAGCGCAGAATATCTATAAACCTGAATGTGTCATATTTTTTGCCGATAAGCAGACCGTCTGAAGAACCCGCGTCTATAACGGCAACACGTGTGTCTCGTTTTAGCTTGAATACATTGCCGTAACCTATATTAGAACCTTTTTTCAGTGTGCGTATATCTATTATCTGCGCCTGCAGATAACCTACTTTCTTAAGGTCGACATCTGTACTCATAGGAAGTCTGCCCAAAAGTGCAGAGCCGACGCGTACCGCATCAAGATGATATTTACTGCCGCGCAGCAGCGCACATGAGTTGGATATATGCCTTATTCCGGTTTGTATTCCGTTTTCACGCAATTTATCAGTTACTGAGAGAAATTTCTCAAGCTGCATATCTGTCGTATTTGATTTTTTATCAAAAGATGCCGAAAAATGCGAAAATATTCCTCGCACCTTTATGCCGTCCATTAAATACACGGATTTTATATCAGAAAAATTTTCAGGCATAAAACCGAATCTGCCAAATCCGGTGTCTATTTTAACCTGTACCTTTGCAGTAATACCTTTCTCCTTTGCATATGCAGCGATCCTTTTTGCCTGACCCAGCGAATCGACAGCTATTATAAGATTTGCATCAACCGCTTTCTTAATTGACTGCTCATCGTGATAACAGGACAGCAAAAGTATTTGGGCTGCACTGTCTGCAAGCATCAGCGCCTCTTCAAGCCTTGAAACAGCAAATACCGATACACCGCAGCAGTTTGACAAAAGTTCAAACACACGCTGTGCACCCAAACCGTAACAATCGGCTTTTAGCGTTGGTATTACAAGAGCACCGGTAAGCTTTGATATCTCATTGTAATTATGGATGATATCATTAGTATTTATAATAAATTCCGTCATTTTTTACCTCTGTTTTTCAGCTTGAACCTGAGCATATTCAGATGGCGATAATTCTTTTCGGCAAACTTCAAAAACCGATTAAGACACGGGCGGTAAATAACACTCATTTCTCCGACAAACTCGGTAAACTCGCCGTTAAAGCCCTTTTTGAATCTGTACAGTCCATATAAAGGGTTGTCCTCACTTATATCTCCGGACACACCGCGGAAATCGTATATTTCAGCGCCCTGCTCTACTGCCCATTTTATCATTTCAAACTGCAGGAGATAATTCGGCATGACATTTCTGTAAGAATCACTGGACGCGCCGTAAAGATACCACACCTTATTACCGTAGGATACGGCAATAGTGCCAGCTATCGGGATATCATTCAGATACGCCATATAAAGCCTGGCGTGCTCACCGAGCGCCTCCAAAAGTCTTTTGAAATATGCAGAATTTCTTATTACAAAATTATCGCGCACACCCGTCTCGAGCATTATTTTATAAAAATCATCGACTTTGGAGATATCCTCTATTTTAACATTAACGCCTTTTTTAATTGCGACCCTGATATTATACCGTGTTTTCTGATGAAATGACGCTAAAAGCTCCTCTTCATTTCTGCCGTTAAGATACAGTCTGAAAACATATCGGGGCTGTATTCCTTCAAAATTCTTTGACTGAGACGGCAAAGTAAAGCCGAGACTGCGGCAGATATCCAAAAATTCTTTATCGTCACTTTTTATATCCGGATCAATTTTAAATATATAAGCATGATATTTTTTTGCAAGAGCATTTACCCCATCCATAAGCTGTTTCATAACCGACATATTATGAATGTCGCATACCGGGCCTCTGGGAGAATACATCATATTCGCCTTGAAAACCGGCACATGCCGGACAAGTACACCTACAGTACCGACTATTGCTCCGCTGTCGTCTCTTACGATCACCGCCTCAAACTTCCAGTCGGTTTTTATCTTTGCCCACATTACCGACTGGGTAAAATGACCTTTATCACAGCTTTTTACAAAGCTCTCGTATTCTTGTACCTGAGACTTATTGTTTAAATCCAGAAACTCCAATTTTTTTCTCCTCTCATGAGCTTTCTAAATTATTATTATAACCAAAAAACACGTGTTTGTAAATAAAGTATTTGATTTTCAGATAAAATAGTGTATACTATAAATATAAACTTAGAAAGGATGTATCGAAAATGATTACAAAAGATTCTGTAATAGGCGATGTTCTTGATAAATATCCTGAAACTGCTGAGTTTTTCCTTGAAATAGGAATGCACTGCCTGGGTTGTCCCTCTGCCAGAGGCGAAACTATTGAACAGGCATGCGCCGTTCACGGAGAGGACTGCGATGCGCTTATTGAGCGTATAAACGAGGCAATCGCTTAATTACAATACACACAACGGTATGCGGAAATTTTTGATCCGCATGCCGTAATTTTTTAACAGGAGCCGATTATGTCTAAAATAGTTCTTTTTGATCTTGACGATACCATTCTTGACTTTCATAAATGCGAAAAAGCGGCGCTTACTCAAACACTCAAAGCTTTAGATGTTCCTGTGACTGAGCAGAACATAACACTTTACAGTAAAATCAATGACAGCATGTGGAAAAAGCTGGAGCGGGGCGAACTTACACGCCAGCAGGTACTGACAAACAGGTTTGAAGAATTTTTCAATCAAATAGGAATATGCCGCGATTCGCTCAAGACTAAAACGCTCTATGAGCAGTCGCTTTCAAGACAGTGCTATTTTGTTGAAGGCGCCTTACCGCTTTTAAAACATCTGTATAAAAAATATGATCTGTACATAATATCAAACGGCACGGCGCACGTTCAGGACGGGCGAATTGCCGCCGCAAAAATCGCAAAATACTTTAAAGATATTTTTATCTCTGATAAAATAGGCAAAAACAAGCCTTCCAAAGAATTTTTTATCTACTGTGCCGAGCATATAACAAATTTTGACCCGAAAGATGCCATAATCGTCGGGGACAGTCCGTCCTCAGACATACTGGGCGGCATAAACGCCGGCATTACCACTTGCCGGTATAACCCACAAAATGCAGAAAACCTGTCGGGAATAATTCCGGATTATCAAATATCCAGGCTGTCAGACCTGCCAAAAATTCTGGAAAGGCATTTTAAAAACGGCGGTGAAAAATAAATGGTAACTATATACTACGGACGCGCAGGCACAGGAAAAACATATAATCTTGAGCAGCAAGCCCGACGGCTTTCCAAACAAGGCATACGAGTATTTTTTGTTGTGCCCGAACAGCTGTCAATATCACGTGAATACGATTTTAGCGAAAAAGGCGCAGAGAACATAGAAGTGCAGAGCTTTTCACGTCTTTCCAACACCATAATGAGAGCACTTGGGGGTACTGCAAAAAAAATGCCTGACAGCGCCATGAGCGCAGCTGCCCTATACCGCAGCATAATGAATGTATATGATAGTTTGACTTACTATAAAAGAGTTGCCGGCACAGACGGGTTTATCACTAAGCTGAAAACCGCTTTTGCCGAATTTGACACATGCCGTATAAGCATGCCGCTTATAGAGGCTATCCCAAAAGAAGAGATATCCGACTCGTTTATTGCAAAATATCGTGATCTTTTTCTTATTTACAATGAATATAAACGGCTCTGGGACGATGAATACAAAGCTCCGGGAGATGATTTGACAACAGCGTCTGAGCTTTTGGAGCAATCTGAGCTGTTTGCCGATTCGGTATTTATGTTTGACAGCTTTTACGGCTTTACCAAACAGCAACTCAACTTTATAGAGCAGATAATACTACAGTCCGCCGGCTGCTATTTTGCGTTTACAACTGACCTTGAAGACGATCTTTTTGTAACCGTTACAGAAGAAGCCCGAAAAATATCCTCTATTTGCAAAAAGACAAAAATACCATATGTATTTTCTAAGGCATCAGACATACCTTACAGGCTCCAAACAGATTCACAGCGTTTTATGGAAAAATACTGGAACGCTTACAATGCTCCAGAATTCACTGCCAAAGAAGGGCTTGTGGTATACGCGGCCAAAAATCATGGCGAGGAGCTGAATTTTATAGCCTGCAAAATCAAAAACGATGTGCTATGCGGAAAATACCGATTCCGCGATATCGCCGTATTGTCAACAGATAGTGAAAGCATGGGCATGCTTGCAAGCTCTGTATTTGCAAAGCACGGAGTGGCAGTATTTACCGATACGAAAAAAAGCCTGCTTGCAATGCCGCTGACTGCAATGGTGCTCAGCGCTATTGAAACGGCATATGAGGGATTTACATATGAAAATGTTTTTTCTTTCTTAAAAACGGGTCTTGCCGGGCTGTCCTTTGACGACATAAGCATTTTGGAAAACTATGTGCGAATGTGGAAAATAAAAGGCAAAGGCTGGTTTGAACAGAGCTGGTCCAGAAGTCCGTTTGGACTTGAAAAAAGTCAAGAGGATACTCAAAGACTTGACTACATCAACAAACTGAAAGATAAAACGGTTTTGCCGCTAAAAACTTTTTGCGACAGACTTAAAAATTCAGCCGGCTGCCGGGATATGCTTACGGCTGTGTGCACACTGTTTGACGAGCTTGAAATAAGCCGGCGTCTGGATCAGCGCGCAGCATATTTTGAAAGTACAGGCGATATGCATCTGGGGGAGGAATACTTTCGCGTATATGAAATTTTCATTGATATGCTTGACAGTATAGACTCGATATTTCAGAATGAAAAAACAGACATAAAGAAATTTTATAATATTATCAAGACCTGCGCCCGCAGCATTACCGTTTCTTCCAGGCCTGCCTGCACAGACGAGGTCATTTTTTCAGGTATTGGAAGAGTGCGCACCGAAAACATGAAATGCGTATATATATGCGGACTTAACGACGGGCTTATGCCGAAATCACAATCCGACTCGGAGCTTATAACCGATGCGGACAAGCGTCTGCTCAGCAGACACGGAATAACCACCTCTTTGGATTTTATACAAAGCGCGGCAAGGGAAAAATTCAATTTTTACAGCGCTATTATGTCCGCTTCACAAGAGCTTGTTTTGTCATACTCTGCTTTTGAAACAACGGGTGAGCCGATTTTAAAATCGGAATTTCTTGAAAATATCGAAAGGGTTACGGGTATTGACGAGCTGACATATGAAAGCCTTGATCCGCAATTTCATCTTGTAAGCATATCCGCTATCAGTGATTATGCAGCGGCAACATCAAACCGGCGCTTGACAGAAGCTGTCTACAAAGCAGGAGGCATTACGCCGCTGCAAAAAAACGACAGAGACCGGTTATGTGACGATATAGTATACGGTCTGTATTCAAAGGATTTGAAGCTCAGCTTTTCGGGAATCGAAGAATACATAGAGTGTCCGTTCAAGTTTTTTGTGCACAGAGGTCTTAAGGCACACAAAAATCAACCCGTTGAAATGAATCCGGCAAACATCGGTTCTTTTATCCACAGCGGACTTGAAAGCCTGCTTTCCGGCAAATATGACTTAAACGGCAATATAGAAAACTATATAAATGAAATATCAGATGCTTATTACAATGATGTGCTTTCTGACTGCAAAGGAAATTCCAAACGCTTTGACTGGCTGTTCTTACAGGCAAAAAAGGCCCTGAACAGCGCTGCCCTGAATGTTGTCAAGGAAATACACAGTTCCGAATTTGAACCGTTTGACTTTGAAATTGATATATCTCAATACACTCAGCCCACACGGCTCAAAGACGGCTGTACACTGACTCTTACCGGCAGTATCGACCGAGTGGATATGCTTAACAAAAACGGTGAGGATTTTGCAAAAATAATCGATTATAAAAGCGGAGATCAGGAATTTTCTCTTAAAAAAATATACAATGGTCTGTCTATGCAGCTTCCCATTTACGCCGCAGCGGTGAAGAGCAAGTTTAAAAATGTAAACATCGCAGCAATGTATTATCTTAAAGTGGGAGTGCCTGTTATCGATTATTCCGACAAAAACGGAATGGATCAGACAAGCTATGAAGAAAAAACGGACATGTTTTACAAACGCGACGGAATTTTCAGCAAAGAGGCCGCTTTAAATTTCAGGCTGGGAAGCGATATAGCTTCTCTTAAAAGCATAAAAAAAGACAGGCTTGTAAGCCAGGACAGCATCAACAGGCTGATAGAATACACTCAGCACAAAATCTTCCAGACAGGCAGCCGGATAATGAATGGAGATGTGGATATATCCCCTATCATCGACTCTAAATCAGATTCTTGCCGCTATTGCGACTACCATGACATTTGCAAAATAAGCCGCAAACCGGAATGTGCAAGAAAGCTTGAGGACATACCGGAAGATTTTCTTGAAAAGGAGGGTGTATCATGAAGTTCACTCCCGAACAAAACAGAGCCGTCAAACTCAGCGGAGACAGCCTTACTGTAAGCGCCGCCGCGGGAGCAGGAAAGACAGCAGTTCTTTCCGAACGCGTTGTAAACAAGCTGTGCGATCCGGAAAAAAAATGCGATGCCGACAGGCTTTTAATACTGACCTTTACCAACGCCGCCGCGTCAGAAATGCGAAGAAGAATATCCAAAAAGCTTAAAGATAGGCTGAAATGTGATCCTAATACCGCATATATAAAGCGTCAGATAGCGCTTTTGCCTGCTGCCAAGATATGCACAATACACTCGGCATGCTTTGATCTGATACGCAGAAATTTTGAAAAGCTTGACATAGATCCCCAGTTTACTGTCGCCGAGGAATCACAGCTGGAACTTATGCGTTCGGAATTTACAGACGACTTTGTGGAAGATCTTTACCGGCGCGCGGAGTCGGATTGCAGCATTGATGCTGTTATATCGTATTTTGCAAAAGGCAAAGACGACCGCACTCTGTTTGGCGCTCTGCTATACGGATGCAATTTTCTTGAAAACGAGCCATATCCCCAAGATTTTATTGACCACTGCTGCAAAAACACCGACTTTGAAGTATTCGATATGCTTGCCGATGATTTTATTCACGTCTATATCACCGAGACTATAAAGGAAATAATGGATAGGTATGACTCAATATGTGAAAAAGCAAGGGATGCGGGATTTGAAAAGCTTGTGAGTTTTTATCAAAACGAGCGGGATAATACAGAGGCTTTTCTGAATTGCTTGAATACATATGATTACGACAAAGCTGTGGCGCAGGCTGCAAATATGCAGTTCAAAAACCATCCCACCCGGCCAAAAGACGTCGATGCTTCCGAGTGGGATGCTTTTAAAGAAGCACGCAACGAGCTGAAATCACGTATGTTGGAAATTTTGAGCGACTTTTTTTACGGCGATAAAAAAACGGTAGTTACCGACAGAACCGCCGAGTTAA
Organism: uncultured Clostridia bacterium; assembly: GCA_944385895.1. Classification (GTDB taxonomy): domain Bacteria; phylum Bacillota; class Clostridia; order Oscillospirales; family QAKW01; genus RGIG9041. The sequence continues at coordinate 149,400 of CALWYZ010000001.1, read as the reverse complement.
AAATAATAGAAACTTATTTAAATCTGTGTCTAGAGCTTAATAATAATCTGGCAAACGAGCGCAGACGGCTCAATATCCTTAGCTTTAACGACTCGGAAAAATACGCTCTTTCACTTCTGATTAAAAGCCATACCGGCAATGATATAGTAAAAACGCCGCTTGCTATAGAGCTGAGTGAGTTTTACAACGAAATAATCGTTGATGAGTTTCAGGACTGCAGCAAAATACAGGACTATATTTTCAGAGCACTGTCAAAGAATGAAAGAAATATTTTTACAGTCGGCGATATAAAACAAAGCATTTACCGTTTCAGAAACGCCTACCCTCAGATTTTTATACAGCGACAGGAAAACGCACACGATCCGGTATCAGACAGGCTGACAGCGCCGTCAAGGCTGAGTCTCAATCAAAATTTCAGATCGCATCCGAAAATCCTGGATTTTGTAAATCGTGTGTTTGACACTCTTATGACAACTCAGCGCGGCGATATTGATTATACGGCAAGCCACCGTCTGTCTGACGGAGGCTTGTATAAAGACATTGACTCCGCTTCGGTAAATATTTGTCTTATTGCAGACAATGACAAAAGGTCATCTACCGCGATTTCAAGGCTTGAGAGCGAAGCTCAGATAGTAACACAAAAGATAAAGGCAATAGTCGGGAATCTGAAGATTTATGATACCGACACCAAAACGGAGCGCACTGTATCCTACGGCGATATAGCGATACTTATGCGCGCTCCCGCAACAACAGGCTCGGTATTTGAAAAAACACTTGAGGCAGCAGGAATCGAGTGTGTAAACAACAACCCAAGCGAAAAATATCTTGATACATTACCGGTAAGGGACATGCTGGCATATCTTCAGGCCATTGACAATCCCTACAATGATATCCCGCTTATAACCCTTATGTATTCAGATTATTTCGGCTTTACCGTAAACGAGCTTGGCAGAATACGGGCACAAAACAAGGGTATGTTGTTTTACGACGCGGTAAAAAATTACGCAAAAAAGGATAAAAAAACAGCCGATTTTGTAACGACACTTGAAAATTACAGAGAAAAAAGCACGGTTACCGACGTCTTCGGACTTATAAATATGATATACGAACAAAGCGGAATATTGCTTAGAGTACTAAGCGAGCCGGGCGGAGAGGAAGCACGAGCAAACCTGATACTATTATCCGACTTTGCCGCAAAGTTTGAAAGTCTTCGCTACCGCGGTCTTTTTGCTTTTATAAACTACCTTCTAAACCTCATAGAAAAGGACCAGACATTGCCCGCAGCAAAACTCAGAAGATCTGACAGCTGTGTAAATATTTTATCTATACACCGTTCAAAAGGTCTGGAATTTCCGGTCGTGTTTCTTGTCTGTACGGGAAATGATATTATGACAAAAGTAACGGGAGATATTCTTCTTGACAGTCAGCTGGGCGCTGGAGCGTATATACGCGATAATAAAACCCACAGAGATTTCAGCTCGATTTGCCGCACTGCGATAAAAGAAAAAATCAAAGCCGACGAATTGAATGAATACATACGCCTGTTATATGTAGCGTTGACCCGTGCAAAACAGCATCTTTTTATAACCTCAGCCATGACTGCGGCAGATGCCGAAAAAGCCATAATAAACGCTGACAGAGCAGATGGAAATCCGTCAAACTATGATATTTTTTCCAAGGCTTCATTTTTCAGATGGATACTTTACGCTGTGATAAATACCGATTCGGCAAATCCTTTGCGTGCTTTTGCAGGTATTGATGTAAGAAAAACAGGTGACAGTCTTTTTGATGTCAAAATCATACCCGCCGATATAGAAAAACAGGAGCAAAACAGTAAAAAAACATACGTTGGCAGCGATATTTTATTTACCCAACAGTATATCAGACAGATGACAAGCAGAGAATATCCGCACATTAAAAGCACTCTTATACCTGCAAAGCTATCAGTATCAGAAATAAAAAATATCAAAAACGAGCATGAAAGTTCATTTAAAAGCCACCCACGTCCAAGATTTTTGCAAAACGGAATAACCGGCACCGATCGCGGAAATGCCACACATAGGTTTTTACAGTTCTGCGATTTCAAAGTGATATCTGATATGCAATCTCTTGAGAAAGAGATAAACCGGCTTATAGAGCAGCAGTTTATTTCAAAGCGAGACGGAACGCTCATAGAAAAGGAAAAAATACTTGCGTTTTTGACAAGCGATAAAATGCGATATCTAAATTCACTGGATACGTGCAGTAAGGAGCAAAGATTTCTGTTTTCGGTGAGCGCAAACAGAATTCTGGATACAGACAGCACTGAAAACGTCATTGTACAGGGAGTTATCGACTGCTGGTACACTGACACAGACGGCCGCGCCGTAATAGTCGATTACAAAACAGATGCCGTTAGCAATGCCGGTGAACTGGCAAAAAGATATGCAATTCAGCTTGAACTATATGCTATGGCCATATATAAGCTGAAAGGCATAACGACAGCGCATAAATATATTTACAGCTTTGCACTGTCAGAGTTTATTGAAGTGTAAAACTTGGAAATAAATAATAATGACATGGCATATATTTTTCTGTAAGGAGAAATAAAGCCATGTCATTATTACCTTGTGATATAAAATACAAACCTCACGGAAACAGAACTAAAGATGTAGAAAGTTTAAGAAAAGAGTACGGAAACAACAGCTTTACAAGACGTCCCAGAAAAACATTTTTCAGACAGTACCTGTCTGCTTTCGGCGATCCGATAATTAAAATACTTTTGGCTGCTCTTGCTCTAAACATACTTATAGCTTTCAGAAACGCAGACATATACGAGCCGCTTGGAATTGCCATAGCGCTTTTTCTTGCCACTTTTGTATCCACCGTCTCCGAATATGGAAGTGAAAGCGCGTTTTTGAAGCTGGAACAACAGTCAGCAGTCTTACAATGCCGCGTGATGCGGGACAGAAAGCTTATAACACTGCCTGTTAGCGAACTTGTTGTAACAGACACGGTATATCTGAGCGCAGGCGAGAGAGTTCCGGCTGACGGGATAATGATTAAGGGAGCTGTTCTCGTTGACCAGTCCGCACTCAACGGAGAAAGCACAGAGGTACAAAAACTGCCGGGTCAACCCGGCAGCAGCTGGGATCTGGCCTGCAAAAGCCAGATATTCCGAGGCAGCGTTATAACCTCAGGCGAGTGCATAATGACCGTTGGACGTACCGGTGACAGAACATTTTACGGAAACGTGGCTGCAGAAATACAGAACGAAACTGTCAAAAGCCCGCTCACTCAAAAGCTCAAGACTCTAGCCGGAGTGCTGAGCAAAATAGGCTACGGCGCTGCTGCTCTTGTCTTTGCGGCGGATCTGTTTAATCTTCTTATATTGGACAATTCGTTTGATCCTGCATTTATAAAAGCAGAGCTGATGTCTTTTCCGGTGCTGATTTCAGATTTGCTGCATGCCGTCACTCTTGCTATTACAGTAATGGTAGTTGCAATTCCAGAGGGTCTGCCGATGATGATAACCGTGGTACTGTCGGCCAACATGCGCAGACTAAAAAAAGACAACGTATTGGTAAGAAGGCTTGTAGGCATTGAATCCAGCGGAAGCCTGAACATACTTTTTTGCGACAAGACGGGCACTCTTACAAACGGTCGTCTGTCTGTAACCGGATTTTATGATATAAACGGCAGATTTTTCAAAGATCCTCCACAGGCTGAGCAAACAGACATAATATGCTGCTGCCAGCTCGGCTGTGACAGCACAATGATAGGTAAAAATCCTGTCGGAGGCAATGCTACCGACCGCGCACTGCTGAGCTATGTTTATGATAAGTCGTTTGATAATTTGACTATATCAAAAAAAATAGCGTTTGACAGCACAAGAAAATATTCGGCTGTAAATCATAAAGGTACTTGGTATATCAAAGGTGCGCCCGAAATACTGTTTTCAAAAGCCTCAAATGTAAGTCAGGCACTTTTAAATCAATGGAAAAAGCTAGTCTCGGATGGCGTTCGGGTGATCGCTCTTGCCAAAAGCAGCGATATGGAGCATTACAGTATAATAGGTATTATTGCAATAAGAGACAAAATACGGCGCGACGCTATGTACTCTGTTAAAACAGTTCAGAACGCGGGAATATATGTATGTATGGTCACAGGTGACAATGCCGATACCGCCAAATCAGTAGCCCAGGCGTGCGGAATACTGACAGATAATGCAGTTACCCTTACAAGCGATCAGATGTCAAAGCTGTCAGACAGTGAGCTTGCAGCGCTTATTCCAAGACTGAAGGTCGTCTCCCGCGCTCTGCCCGCAGATAAAAGCAGGCTTGCACGCGTGTCACAAAGTATCGGGCTTGTCTGCGGTATGACAGGCGACGGTATTAACGATGCTCCCGCACTCAAACAGGCAGATGTCGGATTTGCTATGGGTAGCGGTACTGAGGTTGCAAAACAGGCAGGAGATATCGTTATCCTTGACGATAATTTTACCTCTATATCAAAAGCAATATTGTACGGCAGGACTATCTTTAAAAGCATCAGAAAATTTATTGTATTTCAGCTGACAATGAATTTATGTGCGGTCGGGATTTCCATAATCGGACCGTTTATCGGCGTTGACACCCCGGTAACTGTCATGCAGATGCTGTGGATAAACATAATCATGGACACTTTGGCAGGTCTTGCGTACGCCGGAGAGCCGCCGCTTATACGATACATGAGTGAAATGCCGGTAAAGAGAAGCGAGCATGTGCTTAACGGCAGAATGGCAGGTCAAATACTTACAATGGGCGGATACAGTCTATTGCTTTGCATAGCTTTCTTATGCCTTGATTATTTTAAAGAGCGTTTCGGTTTTTATCATGACAATACCGGATTTATGACAGCGTTTTTTGCACTGTTTATTTTCAGCGGGATTTTTGCCAGCTTTTCGGCAAGAAGCGACAGACTGAGAATTTTCGCAAACCTTTCCAAAAACAGAGCCTACATATTCATTTTCCTTCTGATAATTGCAGTTCAGTTATGGCTTATTTATTTCGGAGGAAGCATGTTCCGCACCTCCGGAATACCATTGTCTAAGCTTCCCGAAATAATATTGCTCAGCGCCAGCGTCATACCTGCAGACATGATAAGAAAGCTCATTGTATCCAAAAAAACACCAAAGACCTGAGCATGAATGCTCAGGTCTTTATTTATTGCACTTTGACAGCGTCAATAGTTGGGCGCCCATTGCCCGTTTTCGTCTCTGTAATACTTGTCGTGACTCAAAAACCTTTGAGGCGTATATCCGTCATCAGAAACATATGTCAGCACATGTTTGTAATACGGCTGTCCGTACCGGCTGATACTGCCGTTCATTATCGCTTCGCGTATAAATGTATCGGTATCACTGCCGGATTGGGATATCGCCGACGCAAGCACCGGCATAGAGGCGTAGGCCTCCTGATAATCATACTGCAACAGCTCTACCCTCACAATATTCTCGCCGTTTTCATCCTGATAATACTCATAGTCCGAAAGCTCCATGTATGTTTCGGGGTTATACGACCCGACTTCCATCGGCACCTTGTCGTCCTGTGCATATTTAAATTCCATACCGTACATCCAGAGCGCATAGTCGTTGAGCTGACCGCCGGTAAATATTTCGGGAAAGCCCATGCATGCATAAATGTGCCACCTGACGTCATCGGCGCTAAGGCTTTGACTGTCGCTGAAAACAGGCATGTAATCTATTCTGTATTTTTTTGCAAAATCATAAAACCGGGATTTCATACCGGTGGCAAGTTCAAACACCCCGTTGCTTACCGACTCGGTCACGACCTCGTTGAGCAGACTGACAAGTCCATCGCTGATTTTTACAGTTTGGGCGCTTGTTTCAAAAGAATACTTAAGTCCCATTACATCGGATATTTCTTGATTGTCGTCTCTGTATAACTCAAACGTAACGCAGCTGTTGAGCTCAAAATAGAAGCTCGGTAAAGTTTGGAGCTGAGTTTTTGAGGACTTCGGCGGATTTTTTATAAGCTCGTCTGTTATGAGCCCACACGTCTGCTTGTTTACCGCAGCCGATTCCGTCATGGATGAATTACACAGCTCCGCCTGTGCCGAGCTGAACAGTAGACCGAGACTTTCTATTTCGTCGGTACTCAGCTGCATGACGTTTATTATGGCGCCGTTTACATCTTTAAAGCCTATAGACAAAAGCCCGTTGTCATCGTCCGCCTTTTCTATGACCGGCATACCGTTTAAAAAATGTTCGTTATCAAGTCCGCCTTCGATCTGCAAGCCGGTGCCCTCGTCTATATGGCGGTAGATCTGAGAGTTGATCTGAGCCGAAACATAGTAGCCCTTAATTGCGCTGTCGAAAAAATCGCGCAGTGACTCTTTCCCGGATATTACCTCTCCGTCTTTGACCGTTACAGGCCGTGCCATATCGCTGTCGTATACCCTGTCGGAATTTTCAGAGCTGTTTTTCACAGCCTCCAGCGGTAGAAAAACGGTAGAGCTCATTGTGCCGTCGTCAAAGTCAATAACCTGTGCAAAATACATTCCGGCTGTTCTGTCAAGCACAAGCTTTATATGGTCAAACTCATGGCTGCCGAATTTAAAGTCTATCAAGCTGTAAACGTCATCAGGCTGGTCGTAGCTTACCGTAGCCTTTCCGTCCGCCCTGCAGCTTAAGGTAGTGATATATGATACGGGCACCTCCCCCTCCTCCAGACCGTAATAATTATCTGTGTCTCTGTCCATGTGCACAACCTGCATTATGCATGCCTTTGAGCTTATGAAGTCGTCAAAGAACCCCTGCATCTGATCTGCGCCTTCAAGCAGCTGACCCTCTGCTGATATTGTCACGGTATATGTCTTGATTTCATCTGTCTGGGTCGTACCTGAGGGGTTTTCAAACTGTCCTCTTACGCCGCGTCCCAGTATTGCCCATAATGAGAATACCGTAACTATTGCCACGACAGCCGCAGCAGTGGATACTATTTGTATTATTTTTATATGATTTGACTTATTGTATTTTAATTTACAGAGTTTTTCGATATATTTATTATCTTTTTCAGAAACTTTGTCCAAGACGTTATTTATACTGTCCTGACTCGGCAGTTCCTTTTTTAACCTGTCAAAATTCATAACAGCTCCTCCTTATAAATTTTTTTCAGTTCACTGCGTGCGCGAGCAAGTCTTGTTTTGACAGCGGATACTGAAATTGAGAGTACCGAAGCGATATCCTTAACACTCATATCCTCTATATAAAAAAGTACAGTTACCTGACGGTATTTAGGGCTGAGGACACAAAGAAAATCATAAAACTCACTTGAACCCGCATCAATTACAGCAGGCTGCTCGATTATACCGTCCAGAGGCACAGTACGGCGGTTTTCCGCTCGTCTGAGCTCCGAAGCTGATATTTTTCGCGCGCATCTGAGCAGCCATACCTTAAGCTGAACACGGCAGGTAAACGTCGGCTTCTTTTCCAGCAAAAGCAAAAATGTCTGCTGATATATGTCATTGGCAAGTTCTATGTCACCCGTAAAGGAAAGTGCAAGATGATATACCGCAGGGCCGAATTCTTTCATAATTTCAGAAAACATTTTCCGTGTCATGTCAATATCGATTTTCATGTCATCCCCCCTGTTTGTATTTTAAAACCATGGTTTTACAATAATTAAATGCTTTTATCTTTTATAAAGGTTACATTTTTACAAATATAATATAATTAACTCAAGATAAAATCAAATATGTGTTGATAAATTCAATAAAATACGGCAAAAACATTGAAATCTCAGCAAAAATGTTTTATAATTATTTCGGCATTGATGAAAGAATAAGCTGTGTTGTGTCTCAAGAGAGCCGGTGTACGGTGCAAACCGGTGACAGACACTGTGTATCCGCTTTCTGAGCCTGACGGTTAACAGCCGCGGGGAAACGCCCCGTACAGCGTATTCGAGCGGCGATTTTTATCGCAATTTGGGTGGCAACACGGATTATCTCTTCGTCCCAAGGGAAGGAAGGGATTTTTTTATTTTTTAGGAGGAAAATATATGCTGGATTTAAAATTTGTAAGGGAAAACCCTGAAATTGTAAAACAAAACATAAAAAATAAGTTTCAGGAATCAAAGCTGCCGCTTGTCGACCGGGTTTTAGAACTGGACATGCAAAACAGAAAAAACAAGCTGGAGGCAGACAATCTGCGCGCCAACCGCAACAAGATTTCAAAGCAGATAGGCGCGCTTATGGCACAGGGCAGGCGCGAAGAAGCGGAACAGATGAAAAAGCTGGTGACAGAACAGTCTGAAAAGCTGGCCCAGGCCGAAAAAAAAGAGGCTGAGCTGAGTGAAAAGGTAAAGGAAATCATGATGACACTGCCAAACATTATCGACCCGTCTGTGCCTATCGGGCGCGACGACAGCGAAAATGTTGAGGTTCAGCAATTCGGCAAGCAGACAAAGGTGGATTTTGAAATTCCGTATCATACCGATATCATGGCAATGTTTAACGGTATTGACAAAGAGGCCGCCGGACGTGTTGCCGGCGAAGGATTCTATTATCTTATGGGCGATATAGCACGTCTGCACAGCGCTGTACTGGCATATGCGCGTGATTTTATGATAAATAAAGGGTTTACTTATTGTGTACCTCCGTTCATGATACGGTCAAATGTTGTGACAGGCGTTATGAGTTTTGCCGAAATGGACGCCATGATGTATAAAATAGAAGGTGAAGACCTCTATCTTATCGGTACCAGCGAACACTCCATGATAGGTAAGTTTATAAATACAATGACTCCTGAAAGCCAGCTGCCTCTCACCCTTACCAGCTATTCGCCCTGCTTCAGAAAAGAAAAAGGCGCACACGGTATAGAAGAGCGCGGAATTTACCGTATACACCAGTTTGAAAAACAGGAGATGATAGTTGTCTGTAAGCCTGAGGACAGTATGAAATGGTTTGACAAAATGTGGGGCTACAGCGTAGAACTGTTCAGATCACTTGATATCCCGGTACGCACATTGGAATGCTGCTCCGGCGATCTTGCCGATCTTAAGGTCAAGTCTTATGACGTAGAGGCATGGTCACCCAAACAGGGCAAGTATTTTGAAGTATGCTCCTGCTCAAATCTGGGAGATGCACAGGCACGCAGACTCGGTATAAGAATTAAAGGCGAAAACGGCGAAAAATATCTTGCTCATACTCTTAACAATACGGTTGTTGCTCCGCCAAGAATGCTTATAGCTTTTTTGGAAAACAACCTGGAGTTTGACGGCAGTAAATACTCCGTAAGAATACCAAAGGCTCTGCAGCCATATATGGGCGGAACCGAAAAACTGATTCAGAAATAATTCGCACGACCGCTGAATGGGGGTGGTTTTACGGAAAAACAGAATAACTTCAAAATGTTTATAGAGACAGATAAAAAATATATCCATGAGGATAAACCGCCACTGCCTTTTGTTCTTTACACAATAGGCAGAGCTCTGTCTCAGCCTGCCGTAAACCGTCCGGCAGGATATGAAGGAAACCAGATTTTATGTATAGAAAAAGGAAGCGGGATATTTACTGTAGACGGCAAGACCATGGTATTAAACGAGGGCGACGGATTTTTTTGCCGGCGAAATATACCTCACAGCTATAAAAAAAACGGAAAAGATTTCAGCACTGCCTGGATATCTTTCATGTGCATAGACGGTATACTTGATTATTACAGCCTTCCGGACTATTTCAGGTTTGTAGTTACGCCGCTTTTTATTTCTCAAATAAATCAGCTGTACTCTTTTTGCCGTTTAGACAGCACAGTGCTTTCACGATCCGCTGCCGGATATTCCCTGCTGACCGAATGGCTTACGGAAAACTTTGAACCGGCACTTACTACTGAAATGATAGTTAAAAAATTTCTGGACCTGAATTACAGCCGACCTCTCACTCTGAATGAAATAGCGGAACATGTGCAAATGAATAAATACGCACTTTGCCATTATTATAAGAAGCACTGCGGCTGCTCAATTATGGATCAGCTTAAACGAATACGGATAGCCAAAGCCAAGCAAATGCTAAACCAAATGCCGCTGCGCACAGAAGAGGCAGCAAGAATGTGCGGATTTGAAAGTCCCAGCTATTTTTGTAAGCTGTTTAAAAAAGAAACAGGCCGTACTCCGCTTGAATATCGTAAAAAACATGATAAATAATCAAAAATTGATTTTTTGATACGGCAACGACCGCACAAACGCACTTATCAAGATTCTCAAATAAACTTATATAAAGTAAAAAAAGACGGATAAAACCGTCTTTTTTTACTTTCTTGCTTGGGGGAACAAGAAAAATAATAAGGGGATTAGGATGTTTTGGGTATCTTGATTATATATTCGACAAACCCTTCCCGATCTAACAGCTCGGTCTGAGGCTTGATACCCGACTTTTTAATCAGGTTGACCGCTTTGTTAATTGTATTTACAAAAATACGCATATCTCCTACCTTGCAAATACGCTGCGGTCTTTGCGCTGTGCCTTTGAGCAGTTCTTCTATATACTGTTCTGTCTGCAGAACATTAAGCTTCTTTACAACTATATGATCGAGCGCGTAAAATAATCGCTGCTTGTCCCTGATTTTTAAAAGCTCACGCGCATGGCGTTCTGTAAGATTATTGGCGATTATTATAACCTGTGCGGCAGGCGGAAGCTTTAAAAGCCGAAGCTTATTTGATACCGTAGACTGTTTTTTACCGAGTCTTGCGGCAATCTCCGTCTGTGTAAACCCGAACTCCTCTATAAGCCTGGCATACCCTGCCGCTTCCTCAAAAAAAGAAAGCTGTTCACGCTGGATATTTTCTATAAGTGAAATTTCGGCGCATTCTCTGCTGTCACGTTCCAATATTATCGCCGGTATTTTTTTTAGCCCCGCAAGCTTTGCAGCACGCAGTCTGCGCTCCCCGGCAATAAGCCTGAAACCGACGTCGCTCTTTACTGCAAGCACCGGCTGCAGCACACCATGTTCTTTGATCGATGCGGCAAGCTCGGACAACGAACCGTCTGAAAACACCTTTCGCGGCTGATACTCCGACGGTATTATCTGCTCTGTCTCCAGCTCAGTCACTTGTTTATTTTCAGTTTTGGAAAATAAAAACGGCATTATTTTTTCCTCGCTTCATGTGACAACTCATGCTTGTCCTCTGCTCTGATAAAATAATACCATTTATTTACAAATTTGTCAACTATTTTCATCCGCTAAATTATCGGACCTTTCGACATGTTTTTTGTCGAACGGGGATAAGCGGGATGAGTGGGTTTAAGCTTGCGTATCACAATCAGTGTGCGGCTGCCCATATTTTCAGGAAGACTGTAACGGAAAATATCTTCTATTTCACCCGAAAGACGTTTTACGGCAACTCGGGCAGAATCTACTTCATCGGTGTCGTCCACACCCTTATACGCCAAAAAAACACCGCCCGGTTTTACAAACGGCAAGCAGTACTCACAAAGCAGATTAAGAGATGCAACGGCACGCGACGCTGCAACATCAAAACTATCACGCAAAACAGGTGTGCGGCTTGCCTGTTCTGCTCTGGCATGGAGAGTACTTATATTTTCAAGCTGCAAAAGGCCATGAGCTTTTTCAAGAAAACTCAGTCGTTTTTGGAGAGAATCAAGCTGAAGAATATATAAATCAGGACGTACAAGCTTTATTGGAATTGACGGAAATCCTGCACCGCAACCGACATCTATCACTTTCGCTTCCTGTTTAAACAGTCCGTATTTAAGAGGATAGATTGAGTCAAAATAATGTTTTATCATAATTTCATGCGGCTGCTTTATGGATGTTAGATTCATTGTCTTTGCTGTTTCAAGGAAGAATTGGGTAAACTGCAAAAGTTTTTGCTCAAAATCATCCGGATAACAGATATTCTCCTTATCCAGCAGCGAAAGAAGATATGATATTTCATTTTTCACCTTTTTCACGCTCCATTTGTTCCAGATATATCATAAGGACCGTAATATCTGCCGGGCTGACGCCGGAAATACGTCCCGCCGCACCGAGGCTTCCGGGGCGCAGTTTCTGAAGCTTCTGCTTTGCTTCAATACGAAGCCCTTTTATTAAAGTATAATCTATATCCTGCGGTATCAATCTGTTTTCAAGTCGTTCAAATTCTCTGACAGAGGAAAGTTGTTTTTCTATATATCCCTTATATTTTACAGAGATCTCAACCTGCTGTGTAACTCTTTTAGGAAGTTCAGGGCGATTTGGATCAGCACATTCAATATCTGCATAACTTATCTGCGGACGTGACAGCAAATCATAAAGCTTTGCACCGCTAACAAGAGGTGCAGTACCGCGGTTTTTTAATATTTGCTGCAATTTTGTATTCTTAGGAGAAGCAGTAACAGTCTTCAAACGCTCAAGCTCATGCTCGATCATCTCTTTTTTCTGCAAAAACCGTTGATAGCGCTGTTCACTGATAAGACCCAGCTCATGCCCCTTGGGAGTCAGTCGCAAATCGGCGTTATCCTGACGCAGGATAAGGCGGTACTCGCTGCGGGAGGTCATCATGCGATAAGGCTCAGGTGTGCCCTTGGTTGTAAGATCATCTATAAGCGTACCGATGTAAGAGCTTGCCCTATCCAGAACAAACGGGGCACGCCCCTGTATTTTAAGAGCAGCATTAATACCGGCTATAAGCCCCTGGGCCGCCGCTTCTTCATAACCGGACGAACCGTTAAATTGACCTGCGCCGTACAGGCCGTTTATCTTTTTAAACTCCAGCGTAGCAAAAAGCTCTGTAGGGTCGACACAGTCATATTCGATAGCATAAGCAACACGCATTATCTGCGCATTTTCCAATCCTTTTATGGTTTTTATAAACTCACGCTGTACAAACTCGGGCAGTGAAGAAGACAAGCCCTGCAAATACATCTCCTGCGTATTAAGTCCGCACGGTTCAATAAAGAGCTGGTGCGCGTTTTTGTCCGCAAAGCGCATGACTTTGTCCTCTATACTCGGACAGTAGCGCGGTCCGACGCCCTTTATCATTCCGCTGTAAAGCGGCGAAAGACCTATATTATCACGTATTACCTTATGAGTTTTTTCGTTGGTATATGTAAGATAGCAAACGACGCGGTTTTCGCCGATTTCATCGTGCTCAAATGAGAAAGGTACGATATCGTCATCGCCCTTTTGTACCTCTAATCCCTCAAAGTTGATAGAGCGCTTATTTATACGCGCCGGGGTACCCGTTTTAAAACGCCTCAGCTTAACTCCCAGCTTTTCAAGACACGCTGATAGTTTTGTTGCGGCAAACATACCGTCCGGACCGCTCTCAAAGGACTTGTCCCCTATAATTATGCGTCCGGCAAGGTAGGTGCCGCTTGCGATTACCACTGCTTTTACGCCGTACCGGGCACCAAGATGCGTCACAACCGCGCTGACTGCGCCGTTTTCAGTCTGTATTTCTGTTATTTCAGCCTGAACAAGTGAAAGATTTTCAGTACTCTCAAGCGTGTTTTTCATATACTGCGAGTATGCGCGTCTGTCCGACTGAACCCGAAGCGAGTGCACGGCAGGACCTTTGCCTAAATTAAGCATACGGCTCTGAAGAAAAGTTGCATCTGCCGCCTTGCCCATCTCACCGCCCAAAGCGTCTATTTCGCAGACAAGATGCCCCTTTGCAGTGCCGCCGATGGACGGATTACAGGGCATATTGCCAACTGAATCTAAGTTTATAGTAAATACTGCGGTTTTACAGCCAAGCCGCGCAGAAGCAAGCCCCGCCTCTATCCCGGCATGACCCGCGCCTATTACCGCAACATCAAAATCGTCAACATGATACATGATTTAAAACTCATCATTTCCTAAATCTTTTATCTGCAATTTCATTAAATTGCTTTATTATCTCAATTTCATGCGGATCATAAGGGCGCAGATTCGGTCTGAACAAATCATGCTGCCATTTGGTAAAATCATAATCCACTTGACATTCGGGATCATAATATTGCTCCCACATTACATCCCACGGCTCATTGGTCTGAGTTTTACCTACCACAAAGCCCCAGCACAAGTTGCCGATGCCTAGCATGTACATAAGGGGATAAATATCATACACATTATTATGGTTTATTCTGTGCAGCCATTCGGTGCAAATCATAGGTCTTCCATACATACGAAGCTGGTCTACTGTATTACAGAACTTAGGAAGCTTAGAATAACTGTGAAAGCTGATAATATCAGACAGCTCAAGTGCTCTCTCCTCTTCGGGCGAGCGCAGTTTATCGTTTAAAGGTGAACGCCACACGTCAGCTGTTACAGGCTGCTCCGGATCACATGCACGCACTGTTTCAAACATGGTTTCAAGAATCGGTATACTGTCTTGCCCCAGAGTGATTCCGGGCTCATTATATACGTTCCAGCATACTATGCGCTTATCATGGGCATATTTTGTGACCACGTTTTTTATCATTTCCCAGAACTTATCACGAAGGATCGGAGACTGAGCATAGTGGTACTCTTTCTTTTGCTTTTCCTCTTCGCTCAGAGGAAATCTACCCTGATGATAGCCGAGTGCATAATCCTGCTTTCCGATTTTTTTCGGTACAAAATCGGAAAATTCACCGCGAGGAAGATCCTCTTCAGAGGTCAGAACCGGCATTACATATTGACCGTGTTTATCAGCAAGAGCTATGTATTTTTCAAGTATATCCATAAAAAACTCGGGTTCCCCAAGCCATGCCTCAAATATCAGCCATATCCTTATTGTATTGAATCCGATATCCTTTGCAAGCGCAAGCTCCCTATCGGCAGTCTCAAGATGCTTTTCACTGTCATAGCTCTGCCACATATCGAAACGATTTGCACAGTCACTGCCGATAAAATTACTTCCGCGAAGCCACGGGAGTGATTTATACCACTCATTTGCCTTTTCCTTTGACCATCTTTCTTTCATGAATACTGTTCTCCTTTTATTTTATATATGCTGCTTGCATGTCCACTCGGTGACATCTAAACGAATTACCAGGGTATTTTTAAGCATATCTTGTGAAAAATCATTTACATATTTACCGCAGTAATGTTTCATGATACATGAAAGACCGTGATTTTTTTCGGTATTGTCATCAACAAAGCTTACAATTCCGCTTCCTATTATACTCTGATACAAGAACGTACAATCACATGCGGATTCACCCTGCAGCAGTCTGTGCCCGGTGTCCATTTCAAAAGTCACTTTACTGTTTGCTTTTAAAATATCTATTTTTTTACCGATTTTTGCACTGTGAAAGTAAAGCGTTACGCTTGTGCTGCTCTCTTCAAAGCCAAAATTCACAGCAACGATATAAACCTCACTGCCGTCCCAAAGTCCAAGCCTGCAGCAATCACACTTTTGCATAATTTCAATCATTTTGTCAAAGTCTGTAACCTGTCTGTCTTTTCTTCTCATTAAGCCCCTCAAATCAAAGCCTACCGTTAAAACAGCGGCAGGCAATTCAGTCTTATAAATATTTTTGTAGGATTTAATGCAGTATACTTGCAAATCCGGACTAAATCATTTTTTAAATACATGAATGATCTTATTAATCTTCCCAATTATTTATTTTTTAATAAGGATTTTTACTCCGTCTTTAGTATCTTCCAGAATAACTCCCATTTTAGAAAGCTGATCACGTATTTGATCGGCTTTTGCAAAATCGCGGTTTTTGCGCGCCAGAGTACGCTGATCAACAAGCGCCTGTACATCAGCCGGGATTTCTGCCGGCATATCGTTTGTAAGAATATTGAGCACACCGCACAGCTGATTGAATTTATTCAAAAGTTCAGTATTGAACTGTGCGCTGCGTCCGCTTTCACTGTTCATTTTACGCGCAAAATCAAAGAGTACGGATACAGCGTCGGCGGTATTTAGATCGTCATCCATTTTTTCGCAGAATTTTGTTTTAAAAATATCGTACTCAGCAAGTGCCGCCTGCTCGTTTTCATCCATTTTCTGTGTTTTTGCGTTTTTTATTTCAAATTCAAGATTATTTTTTGCAGTATACAAACGTTCAAGTCCCGCCTTTGCGGCGCTTAAAACGTCGGCGCTGTAATTTATGGGACTTCTGTAATGACTTGAAAGCATAAAAAACCGTATCGTCTCATAGCCATATACTTTTGCAGCTTCTCGCACGGTAAAGAAGTTTCCCAGAGATTTACTCATTTTTTTACTGTCAACATTGATATGTCCGTTATGCAGCCAATAATGAGCAAACTCGCAGCCGTTTGCCGCCTCTGACTGGGCGATCTCATTTTCGTGATGCGGGAAAATAAGATCGACACCGCCGCAGTGGATATCTATTGTTTTGCCCAAATATTTATTTGCCATAGCCGAGCACTCGATGTGCCAGCCGGGTCTGCCGCGGCCCCATGGCGAGTCCCAGGACGGCTCGCCCGGCTTTGCAGCTTTCCAGATTACAAAATCCAGCGGATCTTCTTTTTTATCATTTATCTCTATTCTTGCTCCGCTTTCCAGCTGTTCAATAGGGTAATGCGACAGCTTTCCGTATTCGGGAAACTTCGCGGTTCTGTAAAACACGTCACCGTCTGCCTCATATGCCATACCCTTGTCCACAAGAGTCTGTACCAACTTTATTATATCATTTATACATTCAGTCGCCCTCGGATGCACAGTAGCACGTCCGACCCCCAGGGCACCTGCGTCTTTGTAATACTCCTCAATAAAGCGGTCACCCAGTTCTTTGACAGTTATTCCGTCTGCATTTGCACGTTTTATCATTTTATCATCTATATCTGTAAAGTTCTGTACAAACCGGACTTTTTTCCCGCAAAACTCAAAGTATCTGCGAAGTACGTCAAAGGTTATAAATGGTCTGGCGTTTCCGATATGAAAATAATCGTATACGGTAGGACCGCAGGCATAAATGGTAACAGTACCGGGTTTTATCTCGTGAAATTCCTCTTTTTTGCGTGTAAGAGTATTAAAAAGCTTCATTTATTTTTCTCCTCAAGTTGTTTTTCAAGCTTCTGTATGCGCGACTCCAGTCTGCACAGCTCCTGCGCTACCGGGTCCGGTATATGTACCTGATCAAGCTCACAGACAGGCTTTCCGCCGACCCGGACAATACGTGCAGGTACGCCGACTGCCGTGCAGTTATCCGGGATATCGCTCAAGACCACCGCACCGGCGGCTATTTTTACATTATCTCCTATTTTTACCGGTCCCAGTACTTTTGCGCCTGCGCCGACCATGACATTGTTTCCCAGCGTAGGATGACGTTTGCCGGTTTCTTTGCCGGTACCTCCCAGAGTAACGCCCTGGTAAATCACACAATTATCACCTATCTCTGTTGTCTCGCCTATGACGACTCCCGTTCCATGATCGATGAAAAATCCGCGTCCGATTTTTGCCCCGGGGTGTATCTCTATTCCCGTCTTAAACTTAGCTCTCTCACTTATCATTCTTGCGCGAAAAAACTTACCTTTTTGATAAAGTTTATGCGCACGTCTGTAATACCGCAATGCTTTGAATCCTTTATACAGGAAGAAAATTTCTATATCGCTTCTTGCGGCAGGATCACGCTGTTTTATAAAATCTATTTCATATCTGTATTTGCCAAACATTAGTTTCCCCCATTATTATTTTTTCGGGTCAATAAAGCTCTTATTTTGTTTCACATACACCAGTCCGCTTATGACCGTCAGAACCGCACTTATCCACAACACCGCGTCAGTGGCAATATTATAAAAATTTTCAAGCAGTCCGGGTGTCTCAAATACGCTCATCATGTACTGTGACGCAAGCACAAAAATTATTGCTGTCATTTGACTGACAGTTTTACATTTGCCCCAGATATTTGCGGCTATAACCTTTCCCTTGCCAGAGGAAATCAGACGCAGCGACGTTATAAGAAATTCACGCAGCAGAACAATAAAAGCTATCCAGACAATTCCATATCCTATATCAAGTTCAATAAACCCCAAAAATGCGGCGGTTGTCAGCATTTTATCGGCAAGCGGATCAAGGAATTTGCCAAAATCCGTTATAAGATTATGCTTACGCGCCATTTTTCCGTCAATAAGGTCTGTAACCGACGCCAAAGAAAAAATAACAAGCGCTACAAGATAGTGATGCGGAAAAGGGGTTATCATAGCTATCAGAAAAAACGGCGTTGCTATAATTCTGGCTATTGTAAGCTTATTGGGTGTGTTCACTTTACTATCTCTCCAATTAATTCAAAATCCATACTTTCTGTAATGCGCACACTGCACATGTCACCTGAACAAATAATATCGTCGCTTTTGAAAAATATCTTCCCGTCAATATCAGGAGCCTCCATATAGCTTCTTCCGTAATAATACTCTGCAAACCTGTCAAAGCCCTCACACATAACGGTATAAGTTTTACCTATAAGACTCAGCTGTTTTTCAAGCACTATTTCAGACTGTAAAAGCTCTATTGTCTCAGCACGTACGGCTTTTATATCATCCGGTATCTGATTTTGAGCAACATAAGCCGGTGTCCCTATTTCAGGCGAAAACTCAAATACTCCCAGCTTATCAAACCGCGCCTTCTTTAAAAATACACAAAGCTCTTCAAAATTTTGTTCAGTTTCACCGGGAAATCCTACCATTACCGTTGTACGCAAAACAACCCCCGGGATATTGCGGCGCAGCCTATTTACAAGCTCTAAAAGCGTTTTACTGTCGCCCGGTCTGTTCATTGCACGCAAAATTTCTCCGGACGCATGCTGGATAGGCATTTCAATATACTTGACTATTTTGTTTTGATTTTTGATTACATCTATAAGTTCATCCGTTATTTTGTCCGGATACAAATACATTATCCTTATCCACTCTATGCCCGGGACATCACAGAGTTTATTTAAAAGTTCAGGCAGCGCACGGCGGCCGTAAATATCAATGCCATAATTTGTAGTATCCTGCGCGACCACTATAATTTCCTTGGCACCGTTTTCAGCAAGCGTCTTTGCCTCTGCAACGATATTTTCAATAGGACGTGAATGAAAATCACCGCGGATTATCGGGATAGCACAATAACTGCATCTGTTTGAACAGCCGTCAGCTATTTTAAGATATGTCGAAAACGGCGGACTTATTACAAAACGCTCGCCCTCAAGCTGAAGATTTGACAGATCGTCAAAAAACATTACCCGCTCTCCGTCAAGCACCTTTTTCACTGCCTCAACGATACGTGAAAAACTGCCCACGCCTACAAACCCGTCAGCCTCATACAGCTCGTCTGATATTTCGGTTTCATAACGCTGCGCAAGACAGCCGCAGACAATTATTTTTTCAAGCTTCTTTTCCTTTTTCAGCTGTGCAACCTCAAAAAAAGTCTCCAGTGCCTCTTTTTTGGCATCTTCGATAAAACCGCAGGTATTGATTACGCACACCTTTGATTTTTCAGGCTCGCCCGTTATTTCATAGCCTGCGTTTCTTACAGCGGCAATCATTATTTCGGTATTGATCTGGTTTTTGGCGCATCCCAGCGAAATAAAGCTGACTGCTGTTTTATCACTCATATATTTCCTCCTCATCGGCAATTTCCCGAAGAGATGACTTTACCGTCTCGTAGTCGTAACCGTTTCTCATAAGAGCGGCGATAAGTTTTTTTACCTCTTTGGGGTCCGTCATATCGCGCTTGAGTCTGCCGCTCACAAGCGCCTTTATACTCTGTTTGAAATCCGTGTCAAGACTTTCAACTGCATACTGTGCGGTCTGACTGTCGATCCCGCGCAGTCTAAGCTCCTGAATGATACGGCGGGGACCGTAAAGTCTGACGTTTGCAAGAGAGTATGCCAAATCCGCTGCATACCGTGTATTGTCTATATACCCGTTTTGACGCATATCTTCAACACACTCCAGCGCAATTTCCCTTGAAAATCCATACCGTGTCAGCTTATCAAAAAGCTTTTTTTCACTCATATCGCCGTAGCTCAGGTAATCATAGGCCTTGCTTTTTGCTTTAGTAAGCTGTACCGAATGTTCTATATCCTTGAGCGATTTCTCATCGATTTCCATGCCGACTCGCAGCCCGGATTCCAAGGCAGCATCTTCGCTTATAGACATAAGATACTCACCGTCTGCATATACATCTACTCTTCCGTTTTTATCAGGCGGCTGTATAAGCGCTGTTATCTTACTCAAAATCATCCGCGCTCACATCGATATCTGCCGAGACAGCAGCCGGGGCAGCTTTTACAGCGGTTTTTGCAGATGCCGACGGTGCTGAGCCGCCGTCCTTCTCATTAGCTGAAAGCTTCTGACGGATACGTGATTCGACCTCGTCGGCGATATCCGGGTTATCACGCAGAAACTGCTTGGCGTTTTCCTTGCCCTGACCTATGCGCGTTTCGTTATACGAAAACCATGTGCCGCTCTTTTTGATTATGTCAAACTGAACGCCAAGGTCTACAAGCTCACCGTATCTGGATATACCCTCTCCGTAAAGTATCTCAAAGCTTGCCACCTTAAACGGCGGTGCGACCTTATTCTTGACGATTTTGCATTTTACGTTGTTGCCTATTATTTCCGTACCGTTTTTTATAGCCTCGCCCTTGCGTATATCGATTCTTACCGAGGCATAGAACTTAAGCGCACGGCCGCCTGTTGTTGTCTCGGGGTTGCCGTAAATAACTCCGACCTTGTCCCTGAGCTGGTTAATGAAAATTGCTACGCAGTTGCTTTTGGCGATCACACCCGCAAGCTTTCTCAGAGCCTGTGACATCAGCCTTGCCTGAAGTCCGACATGAGACGCGCCCATATCTCCCTCTATCTCGGTCTTAGGGACAAGCGCCGCCACAGAGTCGACAACTACGACATCTATTGCATTGGAACGCACAAGCGCCTCTGTTATTTCAAGCGCCTGCTCACCGGTGTCCGGCTGGGACACAAGCACGTTATCGACATCTACTCCCAGCGCCGCGGCATATACAGGATCAAGCGCATGCTCCGCATCGATAAACGCGACCTCTCCGCCGAGTTTCTGAGCCTCGGCTATTATATGCAGTGCAACTGTCGTCTTACCGGAGGACTCCGGACCGTAAATTTCGACTATACGACCTTTGGGCACGCCTCCGATCCCCAGCGCCGCGTCAAGTGCAAGAGAGCCTGTGGGTATTGCGTCAACCTTCATTTTGGCATTGTCACCCAGCTTCATTACCGCGCCCTGACCGTACTGCTTTTCGATTTGTGCCAGAGCCGTTTCAAGCGCCTTCTTTTTATCTATCATTTTCAATTTCCTCTCTACACATAGTTATATAGAATAATTATATTATTTTAATATATCAAAGTCAATAAAGGAACGGAAAATCTAATGATTTTCCGTTCCTTTATTTTACGTGCCCGCAGAGCATGCGCCTTACAGGGCATGATTCAATTATTCAAAAGCCTTGCCGCAGCGCGTTCCGCGCGCCGCATTTCACTGTTTTAGATCGTAGTTGCGCTCATTTACTCCGCCATTCCGTAAACAAGCTTTATAAGCTCGGCGTTTGAAATAAGCCCGCCCACCGTAATTATACCCGGTATGTTATTTGCTTTGGATATATATACCTCGTTTGCATATTCTCCGGTGAGTATAAAATAGACTCTGTCGCTTTCAATGCTTTTTTTGCCGCCTGTCTGCGTATAAACGGAGAACTTTTCAACATCGTCATATCTGTATTCTATATAGAAATCCTTAAGATTGTTTATATCGTTGATATTGTCCTCCGGGTTGTCATAAGCAAAATAAGCATTTCCGAAAGCTCCTTCTTTATAGATATCAACTGCATCTGCGCGCTTTCTGTTAAGCGTCACTATCTCATTGAACCGGCTGTCGTCCGGATAGAGCTCAAGGCTTTTCTTTTGATAGTGCAGCACTATGCTGTCGGGCGTTTTGAATATTTCGTACTTGCTGGGCTTTGAAAATTTATTCACTGAATATATGACCGTCACAATGTTTACGGCAGCTATCAATACTGCCAAAACAACTATCCACAGCTTTTTGCTTTTAACCCAGCTCATAATAATACTCCTGTCCGTCATAAAGTACATCGCCGTTATACCTGTAAGTTATATCTATTGCAGCTTTGAGATAATATTTATCTCCTAATTTTTTGAGATTGACAGAGTCGACATCATAGTCGACAAGATTATCAGGATACAGACATTTTACATATTCGTCTATATCGTCCAAAAGCTGCTGTTCCGGTATGTCCTCAATAATGCCGATATCAAAGTCGTCAAATTTTTGATAATCTACCAGATCGCAGCCAAACAGCAAACCGTTTGTACAAATATCGATAAAACAGCGCTCCCCTACAGCATAGCCGTACTTTTTGGCAAAACTAAAAGTGTAAGTATGGATATCACTATTCATAACAGTCCATTCATGTTCATAACTATTAAATTCACTGCCGTACAGCGCATATGCATATTCTTCAGCCTTTTCTATCGCCTGCTCTTCAGAAAGCAGATCGCTGGCATTTATGGTATTTACATCTTTTGTAAGACTATCTAATTTAAAACTGACAAGGTTTCCGGATAAATCATAGCTATATTCGTTGCCATTTTCGTCTGTGTAAATATCAAACGTATAATCATCATAATACGTTACGGTATTTTTATAAGCCACACTTGTTCCCTGTGCAGCTATACTTCCTCCGCCGGATGCTGCATTTGGCTTGTCAATTATCTTTCCAAAGTGAAATTGTTCGTCCGCCGAGTTGTTGCCTTCGCCAAAGAGCTCGAGCTGTCTTGTCCTTTTTGCAAACAGACGAGTTTTGCTTTCACTGATGCTTTCATGCGCATTTTCCGGTATAGCATAACTGATGATACCTCCCGCAATCGACAATGCAAGCACCAACAGCAGCGATATCATTGCAATTCTGTATTTTTTCATGTGCCCCACCTCATTTCAATACACTTAATTCACATTACAGTTTCGTTTGCAAAACAGCTACCAAAATATCTTTGCTTTAAATTTTGATAGCTGTCACCACATTCTTTTCTAACAGCATCATCTGCTGCTGTTGCGGCATTTGCAATATTTTTCTGAGACAAATAACTGCTTTTAAAAAACTCAGTCGCCCAATCTATCAGATGCGGCTGTTTTATTTTCTGCTCCCAGCCCAACGCACAGGTGGCGCCCTTCTCTAAAGCCATATCAACAAGGTTTTTCTGAGCTTCAATTTTGTCACCAGTACTGCATCCTAAAAATATTGCAAGTCTTACTTCGCTTAAAGCTCCGTCGGCATATGACCCTATAGACCTATCAGCGTTTGTCATTCCAATTTGAGTCTGTGCATATAGATAAGTCACATTTGTAGGAGAATCATCGCACATGAATTTTTCGGGGTCTGCATGATTGGAAATCAAAAAGATGCGACTTGATGGAAATGTATCATAAACCGGCTGCGCAAGATTATTTGTATAATATTGTCCGTCGTATCCCATGCCCCATATATATGACATGCTATTTATTCCGATACCAGTCGAATCAACTTTCGTATTGTCTTTATATAAAAATAATCTGGCATAGCCTAATGTATTATTTTTTATCCTGAACTTGTACTGTGAGCCTGAATATCCCACTGAACTTATCACCTTGGCATAATACGTATTTCCCGATATTACTCTGCAGCGCACCATTTCCTGAGTACCAGAAGGTTTAGCTGAACATCCAAGATAAGTTCCATCACTTGAATAAACGTACAAATCATAATTGCATCCGGATGGAATGTTACCAAGCCAAATATTTGCAAAACCGGTATATGTAGCGGTATATTTCCACCAGTCAACATCTGAAGTGCTACTGATCGTCCCGAAATTATCATAATCATCATATGTTGTATCAGCTGTATCTATTATATTATTACTTTCTGATTTAATTTTACCATATATTTTAATAAAAATAAATATATATTTGTAATATTTCCACTATTCTAAAAATACCGGAAAGCTTAATCCTTCATAATTGAGAACACAAGCTTTATAAGCTCGGCGTTTGAAATAAGCCCGCCCACCGTAATCGAATCACAATCTTGCTTTACCTTAGGTATAAAAACTTCGTTGCAAAAGCTGCCGGTCAGAATATAATACACCCTGTCGCTTTCAATGCTTTTTTTGCCGCCTGTCTGCGTATAAACGGAGAACTTTTCATCATCGTCATATCTGTATTCTATATAGAAATCCTTAAGATTGTTTATATCGTTGATATTGTCCTCCGGGTTGTCATAAGCAAAATAAGCATTTCCGAAAGCTCCTTCTTTATAGATATCAACTGCATCTGCGCGCTTTCTGTTAAGCGTCACTATCTCATTGAACCGGCTGTCGTCCGGATAGAGCTCAAGGCTTTTCTTTTGATAGTGCAGCACTATGCTGTCGGGCGTTTTGAATATTTCGTACTTTCCGGGCTTTAATGTATAATGCAAAAAAACCACAGCCGTCACAATGTTTACGGCAGCTATCAATACTGCCAAAACAACTATCCACAGCCTTTTGCTTTTAACCCAGCTCATAGTAATACTCCTGCCCGTCATAAAGTACATCGCCGTTATTATCGTAATGTATATTCACTAACGCCAAAAGATAATATTTATCACCGTTTTTCTTCAAATTAACAGAGTCGACATCATAGTCGACAAGATTATCAGGATACAGATATTTTACATATTCGTCTATATCGTCCAAAAGCTGCTGCTCAGGTATATTTGAAAGCATATCCGTATCAAAGTCTTTATACTTGTTGTAATCCGTACGCTGTGCGGCAAACAGCAAACCGTTTGTACAAATATCGATAAAACAGCGCTCCCCCACAGCATAGCCGTACTTTTTGGCAAACCCGAACGAATAATAATGCTGATCCAAATGAGCAGAAGACCACTCTGTCACATAATCCCCCATTTCATCCCCGAACAGCAAATATACATATTTCTGCGCAAGTTCCAGGGCTTGCTGCTCTGTAAGCAAATCGCTTGCATTTTGTATGTTTACATCCCTGACAAGAGGGTAAATATTAAACAATATCAAATTACCTGACAAGTCATACTTATATTCATTGAGTTTCCAGTTTTCGTTTTTGTCAGGATTTACATCGTAATACACATCATAGCTGTATTTGCCGTTTCTTGCTTCAGAATGCGAATATTTCAGCTCGGTGCCGTTTGGAGATATGCTTTTTCCGCCCGACGCGGTCGCTTTGCCGTCAACGATTTCTCTTGTGAAAAAATCCTTATCTTCTAAATTATCATTATAACCGGGCAATACCAATGTTTTTGTCCTTGCGGCAAAAAGCCGCTTGCCGTTTTTTGCGGCGCTGATGTCGATATCATTGATGTCAGCAACCACCGCCATGCATCCGACAACGGATATGACCAAAACAATCAGCAAAATAACTATTGCTCTGTATTTTTTCATGTGCCCCACCTCATTTCAATACACTAAATCTCATTAATATTTCGTTCAAAAGCAATAAAGAACGTTACCTTTTAACTGCAGATTTTATTCGGATATGATATAATATCCTTCTTTACTTATAATTGTATTGTAAATTCAAAAATGTTGCGTTTTTGGAAAAATATATAGAATTTGGTTAGAATGTATATTTTTATATAATTGATTTGTCTATTTTCACAATAAAAAAAGACACGAAAAACAAAATCTTCGTGTCTTCATAATTAAAACAATGCGCATGTGCCGCTTTGGGTATAAAAATCAATAAGCTGTTCAATAGCGCTTCTGGGCATTTGGATATACTCTGCAAGACAGTCTATACACATATATTCCTCCGCCCCGCGGTTTATAAGTTTTTTATATATTGGTATAGCGTCTGACTCAAGACTTTTGCCGCATTTAAAGCATGTACTTTCGTTTGCCATTATTTCAAATCTTGGATCTTGCAACGGAAAATTTTACAGTCATGCGCTTTTATCTTATCAACAATGATCTCTGAAAATACACCGGCATCACACTGATTTACGCAGTCATAAGCGCGCAGGCACTTGCCTGTTGTTACAGGCAGGCCGATATCAAAAAGCTGAAGAGAAAGAGTACGATCTTTATCGGAAAAGTTAAATGCGCCCAAAGCTATATCACCGTTTGAAAGCATTTTTATCATCCAGAAGTACTCTCTGGGAGCTTCAGGAGAAGACCCGATGTAATAAGGGGATCTACCCTCAATATCCTGATTTATTGCTATA
Source organism: uncultured Clostridia bacterium (assembly GCA_944385895.1). GTDB lineage: Bacteria > Bacillota > Clostridia > Oscillospirales > QAKW01 > RGIG9041. Next base: position 123,234 of record CALWYZ010000001.1, on the reverse strand, counting down.
AGATCGCGGTTTGTAAGTGTTTTTTTAGTTGCCTCGTTCATACTGCGTATATCGCAGCCTATCATAAGAGGTGAATTCATCATGCACCAAAATGCAAAATGAGTTCTGTAATCAATATCAGTGCATTTTGAAATCTCAGAATTTGCTATAAACTGATTAGTACTTTTTCCATACATACCTACAACAAGCATATCGATATCATTAAAGCAATATGAGCCACTGTAAGAAATTTTACTTATTTGAGAAAGTGCCAGCTGCTTTATAGACTGCCATGAATCGCGTATATCTACTGTTGATCTGTACATCTGTGCACCGGTAGAACGTATCCATGTTTCAACATTTTCAGCGCCCCAGTTGCATGCCGAAAACAGAATATCACGGCCGCAATTTCTTAGAGCCATTGCCATGCGTCTGTAAAGAATATTACCATCAATTTTTGGCTTAAAACAATTATCATACTTAAGGAAATCCACACCCCACTCTGCAAAAGTTTCAGCATCAGTGAATTCATGATCAAAGGAGCCGGGATAACATGCGCATGTAAGCGGACCGTTGCATGAATACATACCGAATTTAAGGCCTTTTGAATGTATGTAGTCGGCAAGCGCTTTCATACCTGAAGGAAATTTTTCAGGGTCTTCCTGTAATCTTCCGTCTTTGTCACGCTCTTTCAGACTCCAGCAGTCATCGATTACAACATATTCGTAACCAGCGTCATGTAAACCGCTTTCAATCATTGCGTTAGCTGACTTTTTTACAACTTCTTCATTGATATCTTCCGTAAAGGTGTTCCATGAGTTCCATCCCATGGGCGGGGTAAGTCCGAGATACTTATTATCCATAATTTTTTCCTTTCTGTCTCATAGAGGCATTAAGATTAGAATTACCTTCATTATATAGCACTGATATTTAATGTCAATATTTTTTTACAAATAAATCAATTTATAAATACGACTGTACAAACGCCAAAAAACATATTATAATGACTTTGATTTTTTTTACGGAGAGATTGTTATGACAGATATCCAGACAAACAGCGTACGGAAAGTTATAGAAAACAGCGTCTGTCTTGTAACCGGCGCAGGAGGAACTATAGGCTCTCAGTTATGCAGGCAGATAATAGATTACAGTCCGAAAAAGCTAATACTTCTCGATATATGCGAAAACGGAGTTTACGAGCTGCAGCAGGAGATTTTCTTCAAACACGGCATGCATGTGCCTGTGACCATTGAAATAGCATCTGTCCGTGACCGTGACAAAATGGAAATAATATTTGAGCGGTACTTACCGGATATTGTATTCCATACCGCCGCGCACAAGCATGTGCCGCTGATGGAGCATTGTGCGGAAGAAGCGGTAAAGAACAACGTTGCCCCCACTTTAAATCTGGCAGAAACGTCTATAAAGTATAATGTAAAACGATTTATACTTATATCCACAGACAAGGCGGTGAATCCTTTAAGTGTTATGGGAGCAACCAAACGCTGCTGCGAAATGATAATAAAGTATTTTGCGTCTCAAGGCGGCTGCTCATTTATAACAGTGCGCATGGGCAACGTATTGGGATCAAGCGGTTCTGTGGCTGTACTGTTCAAAAAGCAGATAGAATCGGGCGGTCCGGTAACGGTAACCCACCCAGACGTATCCCGATATTTTATAACGATCCCTCAGTCAGCATGGCTGATTCTAAAGGCGGCAGCAAACGCTGACAGCGGCCAAATATATATTCCCAAAATGGATAAGCCTGTAAAAATACTGGATCTGGCAGAAACAATGATAAGAGACAGTGGTTTTCAGCCGTATAAGGATATTGATATCAAATTCACAGGTCTCAGAGAAGGAGAAAAGCTGCATGAACAGCTTTTTCAAAGCTCAGAATACACAGAGCTTTGCCAAGACAACAGCGTCTATATAGGACAGCTGCCGCAAGTCCCAAAAAATTTTATGCGTGACCTGAAATCCCTTATTCAGCTGGCACAAAGAAACGACAGCTTAGCGGTTGTAAATTTACTGCATGATTTAGTCTCTGAGAAATAAAAAATACGGTATACATTTGCATACCGTATTTTTTTATTCAGTTCAATACAGTATATCCGGCATGCTCTACAGCGTCTGTCAGCGCAGAATCGGAGACATCACCGTTCATAACCACTACAGCCGTACCGCTCTTGTGGCTGACATCAGCTGACTGTACTCCTTCAATACTTTCAAGCGCCTCCCTTACATGCTGTTCGCATTTAGGACACATCATGCCCTGAATCTTAAGTGTTTTTTCCATTGTTATATTCTCCTTTCTTTTATTAGGTTTACCTGTAAATACCGGTTTAAACGGCTTGAAAAAATTAAGTCTTAAGGCGTTGCTTACAACACATACGCTTGACAGACTCATAGCCGCTGCTGCAAACATAGGACTGAGCGTCCACCCGAACAGCGGCACCCAAACTCCCGCGGCAAGCGGTATACCTATTACGTTATAAATAAATGCCCAAAATAGATTTTCATGAATGTTACGCAGAGTTGTGCGTCCGAGTTTGAGTGCATTTGCAGCGTCTGTCAGAGAACTGTTCATCAACACAACATCGGCGGCGTCTATGGCGACATCCGTGCCGGCGCCGATTGCAATTCCCAGATCGGCACGGGTCAGCGCCGGAGCATCATTTATACCGTCACCTATCATTGCAATCTTAGTTCCGTCGGCGCACAGCTGTTTTATGACGTTTTCCTTTCCAGCAGGCATAACTCCGGCTGTCACCTTATCAATGCCTGCCAAATCCGCTATTGCACGCGCTGTGCGTTCATTATCACCTGTCAGCATGACGGTGCTGATCCCCATATGCCTCATCATGCTTACAGCATATGCACTGTCAGGCTTGATGGTATCTGCAGCAGCTATCATACCCAGCAGTTTGTCGCCATCGGTAAAAAACAGCGGGGTCTTTCCGCTCTGTGCCAACTTAAGCGCACGCTTGCGCATATTCTCTGGTATCTTTACGATACCGCCGATAAACTCCATGCTTCCTCCGAAAGCAGTCTTTCCGTTTATGACCGCCTGCAATCCGCTGCCGGGAAGAGCTTTAAAATCAGATGTTTCATAAGCCGGTATATCTTTTCCTGCCGTATAATCTACTATCGCCCTTGCAAAAGGATGCTCGCTCTGTCTTTCAAGAGAAACGGCATACGCCAAAAGCTCTGTCTGAGTCACATCGTCTGCAGTAACTATATCCGTGACCGACGGCTGACCGCAAGTGACGGTTCCTGTCTTATCCAAAGCCGCGGTTTTTATTCTACCGGCGTTTTCAAGAGCTTTTGCATTTTTGAAGAGAATACCGTGTCTGGCTCCCACTCCGCTTGCCACCATTATCGCAACCGGCGTTGCAAGGCCCAGAGCGCACGGACAGCTGATGACAAGCACCGAAACTGCCCTTGCCAAAGCTGTGCCTGCAGATGCACCGGCTATAAGCCATACTGCAGCTGTAACAACGGCTATTGCCATGACCGACGGTACAAATATGCCGGACACACGGTCTGCTGCACGTGATATGGGAGCTTTTGAAGAAGCAGCATCACTTACCATCTGTATTATCTGTGAAATAGTGGTGTCCTTTCCTACACTCACCGCCCTGCAGCGCATAAATCCTGATCTGTTTACAGTAGCAGCACTGACTCTGTCCCCTTTTGCTTTATCCGCAGGCAAACTCTCACCTGTAAGCGCAGATTCGTCAACGGCGCTTTCTCCGTCTATAACAACACCGTCTACCGGTATACTGTCCCCCGGACGAACCACAAACACATCTCCTACCATCACGTCTTCGACCGCTACTGTGGTTTCCTTTCCGTCTCGCTCAATAACAGCTGTTTTAGGCGTAAGGCTCATAAGAGATTTCAGCGCATCTGTCGTTTTTCCCTTAGAATACGCCTCAAGCATCTTTCCTAATGTGATAAGGGTCAATATCATTGCGGCTGATTCAAAATAAAAATCATGCAAATAATGAGCTGCATGCTGTGCATCGAAGGTCATAGCAAAAAGAGCATAAGTACTGTAAGCATATGCCGCTGCCGAGCCTATTGCAACAAGCGCATCCATATTAGGCGCGCCTTTTATAAGGCTTTTAAAGCCGCTTATAAAAAATTTCTGATTTATCACCATGACAGCAGTTGTCAGCAAAAGCTGTACGAGTCCCTGTGCCAAATAATTTTCGGCAAGTGCTGCCGGCAGCGGCCATCCCCACATTGTATGGCCCATAGAAATGTACATCAGAAGCAGCAAAAACACAGCGGAAAAAGCAAGCCGTTTTATCATGGCCGGCGTTTCTCTATCCGCAGTCATTTCCTTTGACGTCCCGCTTTTGCCAGAGCCCTTTACCGACGCGTCATATCCCGCACTTTTTACAGCGTCTATAACATCAAAATCGGAAAACTCTCCTTCAACTGTCATAGAGTTTGTAAGCAGACTGACATCACAGCGGGTCACACCCTTAGTCTTCATAACCGCCCTGGTGACGGCTGCGGAACATGCCGAACAGCTCATTCCCGTAACATCAAATTTCTTCATTATATATACTCCTATCTTATAAGTTTCTGAAGCGTCTCAGTCAGCTCATCGACCGTCTCATATTTACCCGCGCGTATATCCTCTGACACACAAGTACGTATATGACTTGACAAAAGCTCCCTTGAAAATGCACTCAGCGCTGACTGAACGGCAGCTGTCTGCACCAGTATATCAGGGCAATACGCATTGTTCTCAACCATATTTTTTATTCCGCGCACCTGCCCTTCAAGTCTGTTGAGCCTGTTGATGAGTTTTTTGTATTCCTCCTGTGAACGTATTTTTGTCCTTTTACAACAATTATTATCCATTTTATCCTCTTCAAATATTTATTTTCATTGCTTTCAAGTATATTATATACCCCCTATGGGTATTTTTCAAGAGGCAAAGTAAATTTTTTATCAATTGATATATTGTAATTTAAGATCTTATCTGATATAATTTTGACAGTCTGAATGAAACTTGCAGAAACTGCCGCAGCAGAGACTGCAAGCCGACAGAACTTTGGAGAAGCTCATTTAATTGAGTGCCGAAGGGGCAAAACGCAGGCAGCGTTAATCTCTCAGGCAAAAGGACAAAGTACTTGTTTGTCAACTTGAGAACATACGCGCTCTTCAGCAGACCGGGCTTTTAAGAAGCAATGGTCTGCTGTTTTTATATACGAAACATTTTTATAAACGGGGGAGAATATGGACAAATTTTTAAAAACTCTTACAGAAATAAACAGTGCGATAAATGATTTTGTCTGGGTAAAAACCGGTCTTATCATACTTATCGGCACAGGAATACTTCTGACCTGCTGTACCGGTTTTTTTCAGGTTACACATCTTAGACACTGGTGGAGAGAAACAATAGGCAGTGTTTTCAGAAAAAACAATTCATCAACAAAAAAAACGGACAAGCAAACAATTTCACAATTTCAGGCATTATGTACAGCGCTTGCGGCTACCATAGGAACCGGAAATATCGCAGGAGTATCCGCCGCTATCGTATTAGGCGGTCCGGGTGCCGTGTTTTGGATGTGGGCTGCCGCATTTTTCGGAATGATGACCAATTTTTCCGAAAATGTTCTGGGTATCTATTACAGACGCCGCAACAGCCGCAATGAATGGTCCGGCGGTGCGATGTATTATCTGGAGGACGGACTGGGCAGCAAGATCCGCAATAAAACAATCGGTAAAATATTGGGAATAATCTTTTCTATTTGTGCCATTCTGGCGTCATTCGGAATAGGGAACATGGGACAGATAAACAAAATAACTCTCAATATCCATTCCGCGTTTTTTGCTGACATTGAGTTTCCCGAAATAGGAGGAGTATCAGTTGTAAATATTGTTATCGGTGTAGTTTTGATGATAATCGCAGCAATGATAATCATAGGCGGACTTCAGCGTATTGCTGCAGTGGCAGAACACATCGTACCGTTTATGGCTGTTTTGTATGTGGTTGGATGTATTGTTGTTTTTTGTATACATATCAATAACGTAGGAAATATATTCGCCTCTATATTTAAGTTTGCATTCGGCGTCAAAGCGGCTAGCGGGGCAGTTGTGGGTATAACAATAAAACAGGTTATAACCCAGGGCTGCAAGCGCGGTGTGTTCTCCAACGAGGCAGGGCTTGGATCTTCCGTAATGGTACATTCATCTTCTAATGTGAAAGAACCCGTAAGACAGGGCATGTGGGGGATTTTTGAAGTATTTTTTGATACATTCGTAGTATGTACAATGACTGCTGTCGTGGTACTTTCATCAGGGTATATTGACCTTGAGACAGGACTTGCCGTTCAAGGAGTAAATGACTCTACACTTGTCGCGACGGCTTTCGGAAATGTATTCGGCAGAGCGGGTGAGATTTTTATAGCTCTTGCAATGCTTCTGTTTGCTTTCACCACAGTTCTGGGCTGGTCCCAATACGGAACCAAAGCCGTAGAATACATGTTCGGTGAAAAGGCGACGCCTGTATATAAGGTGATTTTTGTGCTTATGATTATTTCAGGTGCTGTTATGACGTCATCGCTTGCATGGGATATATCTGACACCTTCAACGGAATGATGATGATACCAAACCTGATAGGAGTACTGGCGCTTTTCCCGCTCGTTTCAAAAATAACCAAAAACTATATCGACCGAAGACTACACGGCAAAGATATAGAGCCTATACTCTCATTTGATAAGGAAATACAGAAGCAAACAGCAGAACAGATAAAAAACGGAGAGCAGTAAAGCATAAGGGCAAAGCTTGAGCTGCAAATATACAATAAAAAAGGTGCGGACTGAAAGTCCGCACCTTTTTTATTATATTTCATTCCTGCCAGAGCACGACAGTTCCTTCTTTTAAGGATTTTTTGACGTCTATGATACGCTGGTTTTCCGATCCGCGAAAGCGGAGCGAGATATTTTTTCTTTCTCTTTCAAACCGACCGTCAACAAGCACATCTATCAGTTTGAGTATTTCATCTATATATTCTGTATGAGCGCGGCTGTCGCCTGTCAGTTCTTCAAAGGTAAAACCGCTGTAACACCATATATCCTTATCACTCAGCTCTGTTTTCACACGTCTTAGCAGTTCCAGCACGCAGGGTTGGTTTTCCGGTTCCAGCGGCTCGCCGCCTATCAGAGTCATACCGCGGATATAACTTTTAGAAAGCGCGCCGATAATTTCATCCTGAGTATCGGAAGTAAATTCCCTTCCATAGCCAAAATCCCATGTCATAGAATTGAAGCAGTCCGGGCAGTGATGTCGGCATCCGGATACAAAAAGAGAAACACGCACCCCTATACCGTTGGCAATATCGCATTTTTTTATTTCGCCGTAGTTCATAGCACTCCTCCAAAGCGTCACCGCCAAACATTACGGTGTATAAATTATTAATAAGGGACAGCGATAAACCGTCCCTTATTGTTCTTCTGTTTTGCACAGCCTGGCCGGTCGGGATTTTCTTACAGATGCAGTACCCGTTCTTTAATTTCCTGTGTTCTTCCCTGGTTCCAGAACTGAGTCCCGATATATCCGCAGGTACGGCGTGCGACATTCATTTTTGCCTGATCGCGGTTTTTACAGTTAGGACATTCCCATACAAGCTTTTTGTCTTCTTCAACTATCTGTATTTCACCGTCATAACCGCACACCTGACAGAAATCACTCTTGGTATTGAGCTCGGCATACATAATATTGTCATAAATAAACTTCATGACCTCCATTACCGCATCAAGATTATCGTTCATGTTGGGCACCTCTACATACGAGATCGCGCCACCCGGAGACAGAGCCTGGAATTTGGACTCGATCGCCAGTTTCTCAAACGCATCAATAGGCTCGGTGACATGTATGTGATAGCTGTTTGTAATATATGTCTTGTCTGTAACGCCCTTGATTATGCCAAAGCGCTTTTGCAGACATTTTGCAAATTTATAAGTTGTACTTTCCAGCGGGGTGCCATACAGACTGTAATCTATATTCTCCTCCGCTTTCCACTTTGCGGTATACTCGTTCAGCTTATGCATGATCTCCAGTCCAAACTGCTCACCTTCCTTTTCGGTAAGCTTTTTGCCTATCATGCTGTAAACACATTCCCAAAGACCGGCATAGCCCAGTGACAATGTTGAATAGCCGCCGTGCAGATATTTATCTATAGTCTCACCGCTTTTCAGTCTCAAAAGCGCACCGTGCTGCCACAAAATAGGTGCCGCATCGGACAGCGTGCCTGTCAGACGCTCATGCCTGCACTGAAGCGCTCTGTGACAAAGCTCCATACGCTCATCAAATATCTCCCAGAACCGCTCCATATCCTTATTTGCCGAAAGCCCTATATCAACAAGATTTACTGTAACAACACCCTGATTGAATCTGCCGTAATATTTAGGCTTTCCGTTTTCATCGACATACGGTGTGAGAAAACTGCGGCAGCCCATGCAAGTATAGCAGTTACCGTTGCCGTTTTTATCTATCTTGTTCTTAAGCATTATCTTTTCGGAAATATAGTCTGGAACCATACGCTTGGCGGTGCATTTTGCAGCAAGCTTTGTAAGATAATAATATTTGCTGTCCGGGGTGACATTATCCTCCTCAAGCACATATATAAGCTTAGGAAATGCGGGTGTTATCCAGACTCCGCTCTGATTTTTAACGCCCTGATAGCGCTGATTGAGCGTCTCTTCGATAATCATTGCAAGATCCGCTTTTTCCTGTTCGTTTCTAGCCTCGTTCAGGTACATAAAAACAGTTACAAACGGGGCCTGTCCGTTTGTCGTCATAAGAGTTACTACCTGATACTGTATAGTCTGTACTCCGCGGCGTATTTCATCGCGCAGTCTGTTTTCAACAATACCGTTGAGTATGTTTTCCGCAACACTGACTCCGGCGCTTTTAAATTCCTCACGGACCTCTTTTGCTATTTTCTTTCTGCTTATATCTACAAACGGTGCAAGATGGGTAAGGCTTATCGACTGACCGCCGTACTGGCTGGAAGCAACCTGAGCGATTATTTGGGTTGCTATGTTACAGGCAGTTGAAAAAGAATGCGGCTTTTCGATCAGCGTTCCGCTTATCACCGTTCCGTTTTGAAGCATATCCTCAAGGTTTACAAGGTCGCAGTTGTGCATATGCTGGGCAAAATAATCAGCGTCATGGAAATGGATAATACCCTCATCATGAGCAGACACTATATCCTGAGGCAAAAGTATCCTACGGGTAATATCCTTGCTGACCTCACCCGCCATATAATCACGCTGAACACTGTTGACAGTGGGGTTTTTGTTTGAATTTTCCTGTTTTACTTCTTCGTTGTTGCATTCGATCAGCGTCAGTATCTGGTCATCTGTGGTATTGGATTTACGCACAAGCTCACGAGTATAGCGATATGTTATATATCTGCGCGCAACAGAAAAAGCCCTCTGATTCATAATCTGGTCCTCGACCATATCCTGAATTTCCTCAACAGAAAGCGACCTGTTCATATTGAGCGCAGCGTTTTCTACATCCTCCGCTATACGTTTTATCTGGATTTCACTCATCCGCTCGCTGGGGATCACGCTCTCATTTGCCTTGGTGACCGCGATCTCTATTTTCCGTCTGTCAAACGGCACTTCCGTACCGCTTCTTTTAATGATTTTCATGTCGCCCTCCAAGTTTTACTGTTAGTTTCTTTTTTTAGCATAAATAGAATACCACACTAAATATTGTATGTCAATAGTCTTTTTGACTAATATATATTGTGTTTTTTGGTGGTTTTGACAATAATGCGTGGTATTGCAAGGATTTAAAACAAATAACTTTTTGCAGAATCTGTTGAATTTAATTTATCCATTTGTTACAATATTAGTATTAACAAAACGGAGGCGGCTATGAAATATGATATTCTCGGCGTAAAAGTCGACAACGCGACAATGGATGAGGCGGTGAATGCGGTTTCGCAATATTTGGGCAGCAAAGATTCGCATATCGTAGTAACGCCCAATGCGGAAATACTGTTGATGTGCGAAAATGATCCTCAGCTTCGCGATGCGATTGGCAAAGCATCATTTGTATGCGCCGACGGAGTGGGCGTGCTGGAAGCCGCAAAAATACTTAAAACCCCGCTCAAAGAAAAAGTCGCAGGCTGTGATCTGGGGTATAATCTGCTTAAAATCGCAGCAAAAAACGGTAATTCTGTATTTCTTTTCGGTGCAAAGCCGGGGGTTGCGGAGTGTGCAGCTAAAAATCTATGCGAAAAAATTCCGGGACTTATAGTATGCGGCACCCGCGACGGATATTTTACACCTGAGCAAGACGACGAAATAGTCAAACAGATAAATGACAGCGGCGCTGACGTGTTATGGGTATGTCTTGGCGCTCCCAAGCAGGAAAAATGGATGGCCGAAAACAAGGACAAGCTCAATGTCAGCGTAATGCTGGGTCTGGGCGGAAGCCTTGATGTCTATGCCGGAAATGTGAAACGCGCTCCCAAATTCATGATAAAATGCAAAGCCGAATGGCTGTACAGACTGATAAAAGAGCCTTGGCGGTTTGGACGTATGATTAAAATACCCAGAGTAATAAAGCTTGCCAAACAGGAACTTAAAAGGAGAAACAAAGATGCCAGAGCTTAAAGTAACACTTTTAACATACACACCTCAGCCTCAGAAAATAATGGCAGCCGCAGCAAAGCTGTGCTACGCACGCTCAGATATAGACACTGTCATGGACGGGCTTACCGACCAAAAAACAGACAGCTTTATTGAAATGCTGTCAGGTCTTGGACATGAAAGTCCTATGGAACATATGAATTTCACTTTCGGAATAGAAAACGTTTCTCGCTCACTTCTTGCCCAGATAACACGACACCGTCATGCATCTTTCAGCGTACAGAGCCAGAGATATGTAAAAGAGCTTGATTTCGAGTTTATTACCCCGCCTCAGATAGCCGATAACCCTGAGGCAAAAAAAATATATCTTACGACAATGCAGGATATCGCTAATTCATACAACACCCTTGCCGATATGCTGAAAAAAGCCAATATTGAGAGCGGGATGGACGAAAAAGCCGCTGAAAAGAAGGCAATAGAAGATGCAAGATATGTACTTCCCAATGCCTGCACAACAAAAATGATCGTCACCATGAACGCAAGATCTCTTATGAACTTTTTTAAGCTTCGCTGCTGCAACCGCGCACAGTGGGAGATACGCGAGCTTGCTTTTCAAATGCTGATGCTTGTCAAGCAGGTGGCACCGAAAGTATTTGCCAACGCGGGTCCGTCCTGTGTACGAGGAGCATGCTCAGAAGGCAAAATGAGCTGCGGTCAGGCGGAATCGGTACGCAAAAAGTTTAAAGAAGGCAGGTAAATGATATGCCTCTGATTGTAATAGAGGGTCTGGACGGCAGCGGCAAAGCCACAAACGCCGCTATGCTTGAACAAAAGCTTAAACAAAACGGCAAAAAAGTACGTAAAATATCTTTTCCGGATTATAACAGTGATTCATCTGCGCTTGTAAAAATGTATCTCTCCGGTAAATTCGGTTCAAAACCCGATGATGTCAACGCTTATGCCGCCTCCGCTTTCTACGCAGTAGACAGATACGCAAGCTATAAATCCGTCTGGCAGTCGGATATGCAAAATGGGACCTGGATAATCGCCGACCGTTACACGACATCAAACGCCGTACATCAGGCATCAAAGCTTGAGGGCAAAGCACGTGACGATTACCTTGACTGGCTTTACGATTTTGAATTTACAAAACTGGGACTGCCGCGCCCTGATATCGTGATTTATCTTGATGTTTTTCCTGAGATATCACAGCGCCTGATAGCTGGCAGGTACAAGGGCGACCAGACAAAAAAGGATATACACGAAAAGGATACAGAATATCTTGAAAAAAGCCGCAAGACTGCTCTGTACGCCGCAAAAAAGCTGGGCTGGCAGGTGATTTGTCCGTGTTCAAACGGCGATATGCTCTCGCCCCAGAAAGCTTTTGAACTGGTATATAATAAATTAAAGGATTTTTATGGAGATAAACTTTCACAAAATAACGATTGAAGATAAAACATTTGCTGATAAAATTTTTAAAGACTCTGATATAAGGTTCTGCGAGTATACATTCGGCAATATGTACTGCTGGGGAAGTGCCTCGGGTCTTGAGATATTTACATCTGATGACCTGATCATTTTCGGATACCCCAAATCACAAAAATTTTACATGCCCGCGGGCAGCAGCGATAATGTAAAATATGCATTGGAGTTTTTAAAAAGCTCATATCCCAAGCTTACGATTATGGCTCTTTCCGAATCTGATAAAGACATGCTGAAAAAATATTTTGATAATGAATTTGAATTGACCGAGGACACGCGTGCTTTTGATTATATATATGAATCTGAAAAATTACAGTCATTATCCGGCAAAAAGCTCGCATCTAAGCGCAATCATATAAACGCGTTTTTATCCGACGGTATATGGCGGACAGAAATAATCACTTGCGAAAATACATCTGAACTGCTGACTTTCAATAAAAAATGGTGCCGAAATTTATGCGGACATATGTCAGGCTCCCTTGCCAGCGAGATGTGTGCTGTAGAGGTCGGTATAAATAATTTTGAAAAGCTAGGATTTTCAGGTCTTATGCTCTTTAAAAATGATAAGCTTGCAGCATACAGCTATGGTGAGCCGATAAACAGCGATACCTTTTGTGTGCATGTTGAAAAAGCGGATGTTGATATACGCGGGGCATACCAAATGATAAACAGGGAATTTGTACGCACTTTCTGCAAAAATTACAAATATGTAAATCGAGAAGACGATGCCGGCGATGAAGGGCTTAGACGTGCAAAGCTTAGCTATTACCCAACTGACGTCGGCAGAAAATACAAAGCAGTTAAAAGGAAGTAAAACTATGAAAAAAGTATACATTTATATGGCTGAAGGATTCGAGGAAATAGAAGCCCTTGCTCCTGCTGACCTTTTGCGTCGTGCCGGCGCGCAGGTAACGCTTGTATCAATAACAGACAGTCTCACGGTATGCGGCGCACGCGGAGTAAGCGTGGTTTGCGACAGCACCGTCTCAGATTCACTGTCACTGCCGGATATGATATTGCTTCCAGGCGGTTATCCGGGATACAAAAACCTCGCCGAAAGCAAGCAGGTTGAAGATATCATAAAGCTGATGCTTGACCAAAACCGCTTTGTGGCGGCCATTTGTGCGTCACCTGCGGCGGTGCTGGGTGCAAAGGGTTTGCTGAAAAATTCAAGCGCGGTTTGCTATCCGGGTATGGAAGACAGCCTTAATTGCAAAAAAATTGTATCAGATGGGGTGTGCTCGGACGGTAATATAATAACCGCCAAAAGCGCGGCGTTTGCAATAGACTTTTCTCTCACTCTTATAGAACGGCTCTTTGATGCGCAGACTCGCCGTAAAGTCGCCGATCAGATAGTTTACAATGGCTGACAGAAAAAAAAGATTTGTATCCGACAAAATTGCAGCACTGCTCTTTTCTGTGCTTACACTGCTGCTAATGCTTGATTTTTTATCGCCGCACCTGCTTAAAAACATTACCAATCTTCATAAAATATTAATTTATCTTGTTATTTTCATACTGCCTGTAGCTATCTATATCCGCGCCAACAGATACAAACGCAAGACCGCGTTAAAGCTAAAATTTGTAAAGATAAAATATCTTCCGTTTATTTTTCTGTTCGGTATATCGACATCGGTAATATGCGCGCTTATAAACGTAGGTATTGCGGCTCTGGCAGACGGACTGTGGGATTTTTCCGCCGCGTCCTCTACAGTGCAATTTGTAAGCCAGAACCCGTTTATTACAGTACTTACCTGTGTGTTCATGCCCGCTGTATGCGAAGAGCTTCTTTTAAGAGGTCTTGCTCTATCCGAGTATGAGAAATACGGCGTTACAGTCTCGGTAATAATGACATCTATCGTATTTTCTCTTTTCCACGCGTCTTTGCTCACTATCCCGTCACTGTTTATCGCCGGAGTTTTTTATGCGGTTATTACACATCTATTCAAAAGCGTTTATCCGGCAATAATATGCCACTGCATCAATAACGCACTGGCTGTATATATAAGCCTGAACAGCGATTATATAGCATACCTTTTAAGTGACGTTATATTCGCCATAATAACGGTGCTTGTTTTGCTTACAGTTCTATATCTCACCCTCAGACTTACAGAAAATGTGATAGACGATCTGGGAGATAAAAAGAGACTGAAAACAAACACAAAAAAGCTGGTATACGGAGACCCGCTTAAATCGGTTTTTATATGGCTGTTTTTTGCGGTAAGCATCACTGCTGCTGTAATTCGGATTACAAATTTCAATCTGCCGTTCAATTAACAAAAAATTGCACTCAAAAAACAACATCAGCGATTTAGCTTACATGACTGAAGTATTATAAAAAATACGCTGTGCTTTTAAGCACAGCGTATTTTTTTATTCATTAACAAGATATTTTACCAGTCTACCAATATTTCCTCGCCGTCATAAAGCTTCTGGGCAAATTCGAGTATCTGCTCGACTTTGGACGTGGGAACAATAAATATTCCCTTGCCGTTCAGCTCAAAAAATGAATCGAGGTCACTCTGTTTATAGTATTTCAAAACATCGGTTGTACCATCTATACAATTTACTGTTATTGTTACAAGCAGCTCATCATCCGGATGCTTTTCACCTGTATCCTTGATCTCGATACTTATGATATGTCCGTAAAGATCGGCAAATCTGTCATACTCAACATATTTATTATTAATATAAGCCTTAAGGTCATTTGTATCAGCAGTACCGGTGATATCTATAAAATAGGTTTTTCCGCCGCCGCTGATAGTAAGATTATCGATTGTGTCATAGGAACGGACATATGACATTCCCTCACAATAATATGCTACATCATGAGTAATAACATTTATAGTATCTGCGTCTACAATATAGATAAAGTCATGACCGTCTGCGTACATATAATAATAGCCCTCATCTGACAGGTTTCCGAAATACGCGGTATTGACCACCTGAACATTTGTAAAGGAAAATGTATACTGCGGATCATCCAGCCCATACTTTTTAAGGTTTTCAGGACTTATATCATCGTCGTATACTGTACAGGACGTAAGATTTTTCATAAGCTGTGTAAGCTGATATGATTTTTCGACAGAAAAATTATGAGTAACCGGCTCTACAATAAGATAAGCGCTGTCTAAAGATTCATCTGTAAGATCCTGAAGCTCTATTTCTATCGGTTCGGAGCCCTTTTTATGTATCATAAAATGATTTATATAAGATGCATCCTGTTCTTCATTAAAGTCAAATACAGCCGTACTGTAATAGTCCATACGCGGAGACAGAAAATACTTGGCGTCAGTACTGTCATATGTATATATCGTATCGCCTCCGTCAACACGCATATAATATCCGCCGCTGGGAGCAAGGGTTCCAAGCTCGATATAGTGCGTCTGATCGTCCTTTGTCCATGTAACGGTTGAGACGGGATCGTTCAGCCCGTACTGCTCAAAGTCAGTTACTCCTGTCTCAACCTCACTGTCAGCTGTTAGCGAACCGAACGTGCTCATAGCAGCGATTATGCTTGAGTTCAATACAGGAAGGTCTTCCTTGCCCTCTATGACAAACGTCTTTTCCACTTTTTTCACAAAAGCGTAGCTGTCGTTAGTGTTTTTAATTTCCATTCTGTCAGCAGAGCTTCCGATAAAATCATATATCTGTATTCCCGAGCTGCTATCATCGGTGTCAGACGTCTGCTCCTGAGGAAGTACTGATTTTAACACAAAAACTGAACCTATGAGCAAAATTGCAATAGTGCAAAGTACGATTATAGGTCTAAGGCGTTTGTACACAGAGCTTTTTTTCACATCGGTTTTGCCGGCAGTGTCAGGATCTCCAAGAAATTTAAATTCAGGTGACGAAAGCTGCGTGCTCGTATTCTGGCTGTCACTACTGTTCTCTTCAGGGGTTGAAGAGTTCACGTCATTTTTCTGGTCTGTAATGTCCCTCTGTGTTTCGTCCGGGATATTTTGTCTTAAATCCTTGTCGTCCATCACATAAATCTCCTTCTAATATAAACGGCAAGCCCGACTATAAGGCAAATCAGCGGAAGTATCACAAGCACGACAAGTGTCATTGCAAGTGTTTGATTCTTATTAAGAGTTGCTACACTGGACGATGTTGATTTCTGTGCTGCAAGTATTGTATCGTCCTGTTCATTAACCATTATTTTATAAATCTGCATCAGATATTCCCCGTTGCCCGAATAGGTGAGAATACTGTTTTCAAGCATATCAGTAGAACCGCTTACAAAGACATAGTTCTGTACCTGAATATTATTTACATATTTATAATTCATTGAGAGAGCGGCAACGGTAAACGGTCCGGGTTTATCACCGTCCTGTCTGTCCCATGTCGTTGTGACAACAGACTTATCCTTGCTGTAAGAGCTGTCCTCAAATGAGGTTATAAGAGACTGGGTCTTATATGATGCGTTTTCTTCAAATAAAAGAGTAAGCGAACGGGCATTGGGAGTGATAGGTGAAGTTACGGTAGACGCGACGGTACCCGTGTTCATCACTTCCTCTGAGGTGAATTGAGGGATAACCATATAAGGCGAGGTACCTACGCAGTATTTATCATCAAGCACCAAGTCATTATTAAATTCTATGCCCCAGTCCTTAAGAAACCTTTCCAGGTTAGGCACGGATATTGAATCGGTAGAGGAAAAATACATAAGGTTTCTTCCCAATTCGTTTTCATTGCTGAGAAAATCATCTATAAGCCGTATTTCGGAATCGGAATAGTCCCTTGCCGGGTTACAGATAATCATCAGCTTTGAAGCAGGATCAAAGCCCTCGGTATCCGTCATAAGGTCAATTTCCTTAACTTCAGCGCCGTTATTGGCGATCATATTCATAAGACTGTCATAGCCCTCTTCACCGTGGCCGTTGACAAAGTATACAACCGGGATTTCATCCTTTGTGACAAATAGCACGCCTGCGGCAAGCCGCTCTTCTACATAAATATGCATAGCGCCCGTTTCGTCATCCTGCTCAAGGTAGTCATCTACATTAAATACTCTTACTCTTTTGCCGCTTTTCACTACGACGGCGCCGGACTGAATGTTATATTCCGTTCCATATTGATTGAGTGATGCCGGGTTTTTTTCCGGATCAACATATGTAACGGTTATATTATCCGACAGATTTGCAAATCTTTTTATAGGCTCCGAAAGGTAGTACGGATAGCTGTTTTCATTATAAAATACCGTGATCTCTATATACACAGACGGATCAAGAGAATTTACAACCTGTTTTGTAGCGTCTGAAATATCATACATTCCGGTTGAGGTGAAATCCAAAGCCCATGAATAACGGTCGGACAAAGTGGAAAGCACCATATTGGCCGCTATCACAACTATTATCAAAAGTGCTGTCATTGCCGTAGCAAAGCTTCCGTATTTAAAGCCTCTGCTTTTAAAGAATGAGGTTTTTGTGCTTTTTTTCGAGGATTTGATCGCTGAAACAGTTATTTCATCAGCAGATACTTTCTCAACTACAAGCTTGTCGTCCTGTTCAGGCAGATTTGTGTTATTATTGTTGTCCATCAACTCCACCTCCTTTTATCTATCACTCTTATTGTTAAGAATATAAAGATTACCGCAAGGCTGAGGAAATAAATGATCGTTGAGATATTGAACAATCCCTGATTGAATTCCTCGTATCTGCTTGTAACGGATACAACACTTACTATTTTGTTTAAAATTGTAATATTAAGTGTCTGTGAAACCAGATCCGCTACAGCAAAAAGAGCAAGCGTAAAAGCACCCATTATAAAAGCGGTTATCATACTTTCTGTAAGTACGGACATAAGCATTGCTATTGCCAAAAACGCAGCGGCTATAAACAAAAGCCCGATATAGTTTCCGGCAACGATGCCCCATTCAAGATACCCTACGTTTGCAAGAAATATCATATTTATAAGTGTAGGAACCAAACCTATAGCAAACATAGCATATACGGCCAAAAACTTGCCTATAACGATTTTGGGAATACTGACGGGAGAGGTTATAAGCACCTGATCAGTCTTGTTCTTGCGCTCCTCCGGAAAAAGCTTCATGGCAAGCAGAGGAAGAATAATTATAAGAAGATATCTTGTATACGCAAAATAGCCGATAGTATCAGTCGAGCCGGCAATTATATTATTTACATAAAAGAAAAATCCGGTTGCCAGCAGAAAAATGAAAAGATACGAATAACCTACCGGCGATGTCAAATATGATTTGAGTTCACGTTTGAATACGGCTATCATTATTCCACCACCTCACCTGTATCGTTTGTAATAAGCTGGACAAAAACATCCTCAAGCGACATATCCATTGACCTGAGTCCGATGAGCGGCCAGCCCTTGTTTGCAAGAGTCGAAAACATCATTTTTCTGATATCAACGTTTGGCTGGGATTCTACAAGATAATCATATGATCCCGGCTCCTTTGAGCCCATCGGATCAACAAAGATCACACTGTCAAGCGCGCGCAGAGTTTTTACGATCTCGTTTTTCGGCCCGCTTATTCTGGCTATCAGCCTGCGGTTGCCGGCGACTTTATATGTAAGAGTTTCGGCATCACCATCCGCAACAAGCTGTCCCTTGTTTATAACTATGATCCTGTCGCATACCGACTGGACTTCCTGAAGTATATGCGTAGACAATATGACAGTATGGGTCTTGCCGAGCTTTTTAACCAGATTTCTTATTTCAATTATCTGTCTGGGATCAAGTCCGACAGTCGGCTCATCAAGGATAAGAACAGGCGGATTTCCTACAAGAGCCTGAGCAAATCCGACGCGCTGTTTATATCCCTTTGAGAGGTTTTTAATCATTCTGTTATATACATCGGTTATTTTTATAAGCTCGCATATCTCGTTTATATGAGGACGCCTGGGAAACTTGCAGCCTTTCAGATCATATACAAAATCAAGATATTCCTTGACAGTCATATCCATATACAACGGCGGCAATTCAGGTAGAAACCCGATAAGCTTTTTTGCCTTTGTCGGGTCTTCCAGAATATCATTGCCGTCTATTTTGACCGTTCCTGAGGTCGCGGACAGATATCCGGTCAAAATATTCATAGTCGTAGACTTACCGGCGCCGTTAGGCCCCAAAAAACCCACTATTTCACCGCGGTTTACGGTAAACGATATATCGTTGACAGCGTATTTATCGCCGTATTTTTTAACGATATTCCTGACTTCTATCACGGTGTTCCCTCCTTATATCTTTATAAGTTTATATTATCATACACTATTGGTTCATTAGTGAATAATTTGTTAAATATTTGAGTCGCAAATCTTAATACCGAGCTCTTCAAGCTGTTCCGGCGACACTTCAGACGGACACTGACTCATAAGCTCGCTTGCATTTTGCACTTTGGGGAATGCTACAACATCCCTGAGGCTCTGTGCGCCGACCATTTGCATTACCAGTCTGTCAAGACCTATGCCCATGCCTCCGTGAGGCGGCGCGCCGTACTTAAACGCACCCATCAAAAACCCGAATTTCTGCTCCGCCTCTTCATGGCTCATTCCCAGCATATTGAACATACGCTCCTGGAGCTCAGGGTCAGTTATACGAATTGAGCCGCTTGACAGTTCAATACCGTTCAGTACAAGATCGTATGCTTTGGCACGTACCTTCGACTTATCGGTTTCCAGGTACTCAAGACATTCATCCATCGGCGCGGTAAACGGGTGATGCATTGCAACATAGCATTGATTATCCTCATCCCAGTCGAAAAACGGAAATTCCGTTATCCAGAGCGGTGCAAATCCGGTTCTCTCGACGCCGACCTTATCGGCCGCTATTAGGCGCAGTGCTCCCAATGTCGAAAGCACCACAGAATTTTTCACATCTGCCACGATAAGAACGACATCGCCCGTACAGGCGTCTGTCATCTCAAGTATACGGGACATCTGGGCGTCGGTCATGAACTTGGCAAACGAACATGACATTGCGTCGTCTGTAAGTCTTATAAATGCAAGGCCCTTTGCCCCGATTCCACGCGCATGCTCTGTGAGCTTGTCTATCTCTTTACGCGTAAGCTTTGCTGCGCCGTTTTTTACATTTATTGCGCGCACACTGCCACCGCCGCTGACAGCTGAGGAAAACACTCCGAATTGACAGTCTTTTACCGCGTCTGTTATATCCGTTATTTCCATACCAAAGCGTATATCCGGCTTGTCCGTTCCGTAGCGGTTCATGGAATCGGCATAGGTAAGCCTTGGCAGCGGAAGCGGAATATCTACATCAAGAACATCTTTGAATACACGTTTCAAATAGCCCTCGCCTATTTGCAGCACGTCTTCTGTATCGACAAACGACATTTCAAGATCTATCTGAGTAAATTCCGGCTGTCTGTCAGCACGCAGGTCCTCATCTCGAAAACAGCGCGCAAGCTGCATATAACGGTCAAATCCCGCAACCATTGAAAGCTGCTTATACATCTGCGGAGACTGAGGCAGAGCATAAAAGCTGCCTTTATGCACACGGCTGGGCACAATATAATCACGCGCACCCTCGGGCGTTGATTTTATAAGCATCGGAGTCTCTATCTCTATAAATCCGTTTTCATCAAAATAATCGCGCGTCACCTTGGCTATCTTATGACGAAGAAGTATATTTTTTTGAAGATCACTGCGGCGAAGATCAAGATATCTGTACTTAAGCCTCAGTTCTTCATTTACATTGCTGTTTTCGACTATCTCAAACGGCGGAGTTTCGGATCTGCCCAGAATTTTTATATCGTTGACAGATATTTCAAGCGCGCCCGTAGCAAGATTAGTATTTACGGCGCCGCCGCGCTTCTGAAGCACGCCCGTCACCTCCAAAACATACTCACTGCGCACCTTGAAAGCAGTATCAAAGGCGGATTTGGAAATATTTTCATCAAACTGCAGCTGTATTATTCCTGTTCTGTCGCGCAAATCTATGAATATAAGCCCGCCCAGGTCGCGCACTCGCTGTACCCAGCCGCATGCCGTTACCGTCTGATCTAAAAGTTTATCTGTAAACTCACCGCAATAACATGTTCTTTTCATTCTTTTGTCATCTCCGTAATAAACTGAAAATCTATATCTTTGATTTTGACTTGGCGCTGCTCTTTTGTTCTCATATTCTTGACCGTGACTATGCCGGTATCCAGCTCATTGTCGCCAAGAACCATACTGCAAAGCGCTCCCGTTTTATCTGCATATTTCATCTGCGCTTTCAAAGACCGGTCCATTATATCGTATTCCACAGCAGCGCCGCTGCGTATCAGTCTCTGGGCGATAAGCGCAGACTCAATCTGAGCACGATGTCCCATTGATGCTATATAGAGATCGGGCACGGGCTTTTTTATATTTTCGCAATCCAAAAGAAGCATTATGCGTTCAAGCCCCATTGCAAATCCAATGCCCGGATAAGAAGCACCCCCAAGTTGCTCGGTCATTCCATCATATCTGCCGCCTCCGCATACAGTACCCTGGGCGCCGATGCCGCTGCTTATAAATTCAAACACTGTACGATTATAGTAGTCAAGCCCGCGCACTATGTATGGATCTACTGTATAGCCTATACCCATACCGTCAAGCAGCTCTTTGAGCTGATTGAAATGATCGGCACAGTCACTGCAAAGATAATCGAGTATCTTAGGCGCGTTTACCGAAATGCTTTTGCAAATATCGCTTTTACAATCAAGTATCCGCATTGGGTTTTTATACAGCCGTTCGTTACAAGTAGGGCAAAGCATGTCCTTTTTGTCTTCATAATAGCTTATAAGCGCATTTCTGTAATCGGCGCGGCATTTACGGCATCCGATGGAATTTATCTTAAGCTCGATGTCCTTAATGCCCAGTTCCCTGAATATATTATACGGCAGGGATATCACCATGGCGTCCGCCGCGGGAGATGTTGCGCCGAACATCTCTATGCCGTACTGGGAAAACTGGCGCAGCCTGCCCTTCTGCGGCTTTTCATAGCGGAAGCAGTTAATAAGATAATACAGCTTTGCGGGCATCGGTTCATTGAACAGACCGTTTTCTATAAAAGACCGCACCACTCCCGCCGTACCCTCGGGACGCAATGTGACGGAGCGTCCACCCTTATCCTGAAAAGTGTACATTTCCTTTGATACGACATCAGTCGTATCACCTACTCCGCGCTCAAACACCTCGGTATGCTCAAACACCGGGGTGCGTATTTCATTAAATCCGTAACGTGCACTGATATCACGTATTTTTTTCTCTAAATACTGCCATTTATACGAGTCTGACGGAAGTATATCCGCCGTGCCCTTTGGTGCGGTTATTAATGACATTTGTCCATAACACTCCTTTTATTACAAAAACGTGCTTCCGAATTCAGATGCAGCTGTCATAAAAATGCCGCACTATCTCTGAAGTCGGAAGCCTGAATTATTTTCTTGAAATTTCTATCCAGTCAAGATCGCCCCTGTCAAGCGCCATGATAATAACCTCGGCAGTTGCGATATTTGTCGCCACCGGTACATTATGAACGTCGCAGAGCCTTAAAATGCCTGTTTCCTCGTTTTTACGTGTAGTCGGTGTGAGCGGATCACGGAAAAACAATAACACATCTATCTCATTGCAGGAGACACGGGCGGCTATTTGGTCTTCAGCACTGTTTGATCCGCTGATTACTCTGTTTATCTGAAGTCCCGTGTTGGATGAGACAAGGTTTCCCAATGCAGAAGAGGACCACAAATTATGTTTTGACAGTACACCTGCATACGCTATGCAAAACTGTACCATTAACTCCTTCTTTTTTTCATGAGCAAGCAATGCTATGTTCATCCCGTTTTATCCTCCTTTATTATCTGTTTTTGTTTTTTCTCCAGTATTTATCCAGCGGCACATTGTTATTGCAAAGACGCATGGCAATATTCTTAAACGGCTGAGAGCAAACGCTTTTAGTGCCGGCAACAGGCTTTCCGCTGTTTGAATAAATTACGATACTGTCATCAGTGGGAACAAGTCCCAGCAGCGGCAAAGCTACGCTGTCCATCATATCATCGATATTTTGCAGGTACCCCCTGTTTATCATTGTGGGACTTACCTTATTTATAACAAGTCTTGACGGCGGATTGCCGCTGTCGGATATCAACTGAACAACCCGCTGGGCATCACGCAGCGCCGTAAGGTCGGGAGTGGCGACAACAATACACTGGTCACAACAGCCTATTATGTCACGCACCCATCTGCCGACACCGGCAGGCGCATCAACAAGAACAAAATCATATGTTTGTTTAAGCTGTCTGCAAAGCTGTGCAAAGCCTTCGGCGTTTGGACTGTCAGCGTCTATCTGCTGAGGCGCGGCGATAAAATGCAGGCCGGGATAATCGTCATGCTGCTGGATAGCCTTATCAACAGCACATCTGCCGCTGAGCACGTCTGTAAAATCATATGCCGACTTGTCTGTCATGCCAAGCGGAATATCAAGATTTTTCAGACTGATATCACCGTCTATAGCTATGACTTTTTTACCGGCAAAGGCCAAAGAAAAAGCAACATTTGCACACAGTGTTGTCTTTCCGACACCACCCTTGCCCGATACAATTCCTATAATTTTATTCATAACAGCTTTCCCAAAATAACACTTAATATATAAATAATATCATATATAACTGACATAGTCAAACTGTTTTTACTACAAAAACAAGGCTTTTTGGTACGTCTAAGCCGTACAAAAGCTCATTGCAGCGTTTTGAAATCAGTTTTACAAGCTCATCTGAGGGGTCGGGAGTTTTGTTAGTTTCGGTTACAATGCGTATTTTTTTACCGTCAAATTTACATGACACGTGCAGACCGGTTAACCCTGACAAGTCGTCAGAGACACAGTCCGGATACAAAATACCCCCGCCTGCATATACAAATTTCTTGCTTACATCGGTATCTACTGCAAACACTTTACACTTTACAGTCTCCTCATACAGCTGTACAGAAAGTTTGTCGCACACAACCGCCCAGACCTTTTTACGCTTCAGAAGCTTTATATCAGGCTGCTGTGAAATAAAGCATCTGTGTCCGCTGTACAGAAGACCGCACAGCAAAGATGCTCCCGCCTGTTCATATACCGGAAGTCCAATATAAACGGACTGACGCTGTCCGAGTTCAAAAACTTCAGCCGGCAATTTATCATTATAATTGCTGCCGTAATAAAAAACATGCTCACAGGCTTTTACAACATGTTTTTTTTCAACAATAGAATAGTTGTTTTTATCAAGCAGCACATCAAATCCAAACTGCGCCGGAAAGTATTGAGTCTGCGGCTCCGAACCGGTATATACCGCGATTTTGCACCCGTTTTTCTGAAATACGCCTGATAGTCTGGCCATCTGATCCGACGGCATAACAACTACAGTCGGATGGTAAAGACCTGCAAGCCTGTCCGCCTCATGCTCAGATATCATACTGTCTGCACTTATGCATTCAAACCCCGCTTTGCTGCACGCAAAATATGTGCAGATAGCCTCCGGGCAGCAGCGCAGAAGTACTGCGACGTTGCCGCCGGACGGATTTGAAACGTAAATAGAGTTATAAACTGCATCAATCATGTCAAGCAGCTGCCCAAAGCTTATCCGTTCGCTCTGTGTCTCAAGCGCTGTCTCATATTTATACCTGTATGAGACAGCTTTGAATTTATTATAATCAAACATATTTATACTCCGTGTACTGTAAAATAAAACACCGCCTGTTCCGGCGGTGTCTATTAATTCAATTCTATTTCTCCGGTTTCTGCTGTGCTTTCGCCCTGATCTGCAGTTTCATCAACGGTTTTGCATGACAGTATCATATAACGGTAAACAGGAGTTCCGGTTTCGGCATTATAATTTTGTATCCCCATATTCTGCAATGTTATCACCACACGGCGTCTGAAGTTTGCCGGATCGTCCTCTGGCGCCTCTGAAGAAACAAGATTGCCCTCATAACAGTCGGCGGTTATTATGTAGGTGTCGTTTTCCCCTTCTTCCACACTCAGTATATCCGGAATCAGATAGGAATCTATGTTGGCAGCCGGCACCGTATAAGTCTTGCTTAAGAAGTTGTACTTAAAGTTACCGCATACGTCTACTGATCTGTGATCTATCTTACGCGGGAAGTCAAAGCAGTAGCTTGCATACATTTCCACATCTTTTACAGGTATCCTAAAGCTTCCGTTTGAATTATAGGTATATACCCCCTGGTAGTTATTGAGCGTTATAGCCTGCCATATTCCAAACGAAATAATATACTCATCATTAAGGTCGAGAGGATCATCAAAATTAGGCATATCCTGCATTATAAAATTGCTTAGATAATTTTCAAAGAACTCAGCGCTGCCTTCCTCGTACATGACATCTGTGCGCGATTCATAGACGGAACCGCCATACAGGGTATTTTCATATATTGGATCCGTATATATATTATTTGGCACAAAAATCCTGTAAATGCTTACAGATAGTTTGCCTATACCGAAACATACAGCAGCAATAAATGCCAGGCCTATTATAAATGTAAAAATTTTATGTCCGCGGGACTTGAAAAATTCCACGGTATTTTTCAAAAGAGTTTTCAAAACAATCTCCTTATACTGCCGCAAAAGAAAAAGCGACAATTTTCTTATTATAGATTTTAATACCGCAAAAACAATATGTCAAGCCATAATATATTGACTTTTTATTAATTTCATGCAACCATCATTGCAATCGCCACGCAGGCCGGCATTGTCAAGACTGAAATTATGCTTGTAAATCCACATACCTGAGATGCAAGAGAAGTATCCCTGTTATATTTGGCGGCAAACATAACGGTGTTATTGGCACTGGGCGCGCTGACAAACACAGACGCGACAATAAGAAGATTTCCGGTTATACCGCATGATCTGAACAATCCTATCATTGAAAGCGGTATGACCACAAGTTTTAAAAGAGCAGTGATATAAATGTTTTTTTGTTTGAACGCCGATGCAAAATCCGCCTTTGAAAGATATGTCCCAAACATTACCATGGCAAGAGGCGTATTCATAGACGCTAAATGATTTATAGGCTGAGAGAAAAGAGGAATAAGTTTGACAGAAAACAAAAACAGCGGCAGACCGACTATAACAGACAGCATGCCGGGGTTTATTATAAGCTTTGAAAAATTGAACTTGCTCTTTCCGTCTTTGCCGGACATCAGCCATACACCATGTGTAAAGCAAAAGAGGTTAAACGCTGCAACCGCGGCAGAACAATAAAAAATTCCTATCTCACTATTTCCCGCCACTGCCTGCATAACCGCACCGGCAAGCGGAAGTCCCATATAGCCCGTGTTGCCGTATACTGTCGCAAATTTATATATTTTACTTTTATCATCATCAGCACGGTTAAACAGAAAACAGCTTAGAATCGCCGCTATTGCGTGAAAGACCATAGCACATCCAAAAGCTGCAAAAAATCCACCGGCACTCTGACGCGTATACTCTACACTCAAAAAAGAATTGACTATAACGCACGGGGTTATCACATAAAAAAGCAGATTGTTGCAAAGCCGGGCGGCGCGCTCGGTAAAATAGCCGAATCTATCGCCGAAAAATCCGACGGCAACTATCACGGCCAATACCATCACCTGTTCAAAAACCGTGTAAACATTATTCAAAAATGCCATTATTTTCTCCCTTTCGGCTTTAAAGTATATTATATCGTTATACTTATGTCAAGAATATTAGTAAAATATACTTGAAATACAATTTAATGTATTTTATAATGTATGGTATAATCTGCAAAGGAAATGAAATAAGATGGGTAAAAATAAAATAATTGTTTCTATCGCAGGCAGTGAGCTTGTCGTTATGACTGAGGAAACACGTGAATACACTACGATGCTGGCAGGTATAATAGACACGAAGGTCCGTGCACTGCTGGCATCCAGCAGCAAAGTTACAACACCGATGGCATGTATTCTGGCATGTCTTGATCTATGTGATGAAAATGAAAAGAACAAAGCCGCCGCAAGCCGCATGCGCGATGAGATACGCAGCTATTTTGAACGCAACGCTGAGCTTGAGGCAAAAGTTTCACAGCTGGAAAATGAGCTGTCGGCAGCCAAGAAAAAACTTGAACTTTTCGAGGGGAGAGGCGTATAACATGAAAGTTAAAATTAAACTCATACCCACTCCTGACGGAAAAACAGCCCCGCTGCCGCAATACCAGAGCGAATTTTCTGCCGGTGCAGATCTGTGCGCATGTATAGACCGGCCGTTAACGGTCAATCCGCATGAGCGCGCACTTATACCATCGGGATTTGCAATAGAAATGGAAAGTCCGGGATATGGCGCGTTTGTATTTGCAAGAAGCGGACTGTCCTCCAAAAAAGGAGTCTGCCTTGCAAACGGTGTCGGAGTCGTGGACAGCGATTATAGAGGCGAAATTAAAATTGCAATAGTAAATACCTCTCAGCAACCGTACACAGTACAGCCGTTTGAAAGAATTGCACAGCTTGTATTCATACCGGTAGAAACCGCGCAGTTTATTGAATCGGACAACCTGTCGGAAACAAAACGTGCGGGAGGGGGCTTCGGCTCAACAGGAAAATAGCATGAATAAAGTAATTCTGGCATCCGGCTCGCCTCGCCGCAAGTTACTTCTTGAAAACTACGGCTTTGATGTAGCCGTGGTAAAGCCGGACTTTGACGAAAGCACTATATTGGAAAACGATGCAGCTTTACTTGTCACTGCATTGGCACGCGCTAAAAACAGATGTGTCAGCCAAACCAGCAGCTGCTATGAATTTCCCGTAATTGCGGCTGATACGGTGGTATGCCTTGATAATCAGATACTGGGCAAACCGTCCGACAGAACACAGGCGTATAATATGCTTTCTATGCTGTCGGGAGCGACCCATACTGTTTTTACAGGTGTTTGTATATCTTTTGAAAAAAGACAAACCGTATTTTGCGAAAAAACCGATGTTTCTTTTTATAAACTCAGCAAAACACAGATATACCGATATATAGACAGCGGTTCGCCTTTTGACAAGGCGGGGGGCTACGGCATACAGGACGATATGGGCATAGCCTTTATAGAAAGCATAAAAGGAGAGCTTAGCAACGTTATCGGTCTGCCCATGGCAAGGACTGTTTCGGAAATAAAAAAAATACAGGGAGACAAAAATGAAACTTAAAAATATATTCAAATTTACTCGTTATAACGATATAGGCATAGATCTGGGCACAGCCAATACAATTGTTTACAAGACAGGAAAAGGCATAATTCTGCGTGAACCGTCTGTAGTTGCTATCAATACGGACACAAAGCGGCCGGTTGCTGTAGGAATAGAAGCCAAGGAAATGATAGGAAGAACTCCCGGAAGCATAGAAGCGATACGCCCGCTCAAGGACGGAGTTATTGCAGACTATGAGTCAACAGCTACAATGCTTAAATACTTTCTCAAAAAAGCAATGGGCAAGTCCTTTATGGGCAAAAACAGGATACTTATATGTATCCCGTACGCAGTGACGGATGTTGAGCGCTCTGCAGTTGAAAAGGCTGCATATTTTACCGGCGCTAAGGACGTAAAAATAATCGAAGAGCCGCTTGCAGCCGCAATAGGTGCAAATCTTCCGGTCAGTGAACCGACCGGAAGCATGATAGTAGATATAGGCGGCGGCACAAGCGAGGTGGCGGTAATTTCTCTGGGGGGTATCGTCTCGTCTCAGTCAGTACGCGTCGCGGGAGATGCTATTGACGCGGCGATAATAGCGTATATAAAAAAGAATTTTTCACTTGTTATAGGAGAACGCACTGCCGAGGAAATCAAATTTGAAATAGGAAATGCAAAAGACTATCAGGGACAGATGGACATACGCGGACGCGATATGATGTCAGGGCTGCCTCAAAACATAACCGTTACCGCGCAG
Organism: uncultured Clostridia bacterium; assembly: GCA_944385895.1. Taxonomy (GTDB): domain Bacteria; phylum Bacillota; class Clostridia; order Oscillospirales; family QAKW01; genus RGIG9041. Next base: position 94,269 of record CALWYZ010000001.1, on the reverse strand, counting down.
GACATCAGCAATGCCATAGAGGAGCCGATAGCACTTATATTGGAGGCTGTCAAAAACACTCTCGAGCAAACTCCTCCCGAGCTTGCAGCCGATATAATAGATCACGGCATAACACTTACCGGCGGCGGAGCTCTGCTGCGCGGTCTTGATAAGCTTATCTGTGAGGAAACAGGAATACCTGTATATATCGCTCAGGCGCCGCTTGACTGCGTCGCACTGGGAACGGGAAAATCGCTCGAAAACGCAGCACTGTGGAATTCTCTTTCAAAATAACGGAGTACAGTCGTGAAAGATTTTCTTAAAACAAGAACTTTTATAGCTATATGTATCATTGCTGCGCTGCTTTTGGCAATGACTGCAGTCAGCGCGGCTAACAGCGGAAGAGTCACCATACTGGAAGACATAGCGGGCATTGTGATCACACCGATCCAAAACCTGTGTACCACCGTGTCTTCAAAGTCAGGTGATTTTATCGCTGTTTTTACCGAATATAATCAAATGGAACAGGAACTTGAACAGGTCAAGCAGGAACTTGCCGCCACAGCCTCCGCACTGCGCGACGCGCAGCAATATAAGCTTGAAAATGAAAGTCTTAAAGGTATTTTAGGCATCAAGGAGAAAAATCCGGATTTTGAATTTGAACCCGCGCTTATAGTCGCCGACGACCGCAGCGGCTATTCTCACACCATAACTCTCAATAAGGGCAGTTTAAACAATGTGAAAAAGCGTGACGTCATTATTACTGAACAGGGGCTTGTCGGATATGTGACAGAAGTCGGTTCAACATGGTGCCGCGCAATTACCCTGCTGGACTATTCATGCGAAATAGGCGCGATGGTGACTCGTACACAGGATATAGGTGTGCTTGAAGGCGATTATGTACTGTCGGCTGAGGGAAACTGTAAGGTTTCTTATCTTTCTAATGAAGTGCAGCTAAATTCCGGCGACAGTATAGTAACGTCCGGCATAGGCGGAATATTTCCCGAAGATCTGCTTATAGGCAACGTTTTAGAAATCAAACCTGAAGCTCACGGTATCTCTCAGTACGCTGTCATAGAACCGGCGGTGGATTTTACCGATCTCAAGAATGTTTTTGTTATCACGGGTTTTGGTACACAAACAGATCCGGATACGACTGAAAACGGTGAAAACTGATGTTTGAAAAAAACGATACTCACTTCAAAATCATACTTTATTCACTGTTTGCGCTTGCACTGTATCTGCTGCAAAGCGTACCGTCACTAGGGCTTAGGTATATGGGCGTAAGTCCGGAGCTGCTTTTAACCGTTTCTTTGGCAGTCGCCTTTTTTGAAAACGAGACATTTTCGGCTTTTTTCGGCCTTGCATGCGGTCTGCTTAACGATATAATTACAAGCAGCATAATAGGAAAAAGCGCTATTCTTTTTATGTTCGGCGCCTTTTTTGTTTCTGTGCTCCTGCAAACCACATTCAGAAAAATGTTTCTTACTTATATCGCCATGACTTTTTCGTTTTTGGCTTTTTTTCTGATGCTGGAATATATATTTACGGTAATATTTTTTAAATATCTGCCATTTTTACAGTCTCTTACAAAGATAATTTTGCCAAAATTCCTTTTCACCGGCGTTTTGGCTTATCCTATTTATTTTATCGTAAAATCTCTTCACAAAAAAACTACAAGGAGGGATGAGGATTGAATTTAAAAGACGGAAGCGCAAGATTTTACACCTTTATAATCGTTTCCGTATGTATATTTGCGGCATATGTTTTTGTGCTGTTCAAAATGCAGATAATTGACACACAGTATTATAAAGAGCAGTCAGAAAGCAAAATTTACTCAACTGAAACTATATCCGCCTCACGTGGGAATATCTGCGACCGCAACGGTCAGTTGCTTGTTACAAATGAGACGGTTTATACCATACGCTTTTCCCGTGCTCTTTTGCCGACTCAATCACAGGACAGCATAATTCTAAGCCTCTGCAGCCTTCTAAGAAATTCCAATGAAAGCTATTACGACACTCTGCCTATCAGTGACAGCGCGCCGTATTCCTTTACTTATGAAAATGATACTTCCGAAAAACAAATAATAGATCTGCTTGAAACATTAAAACTGCCGTCTGACGCAACAGCGGCACAGGTAATGGAACAGCTTATAAAAAAATATAAAATCGACACCTCACTCACCACTGAGCAAAAGCGTATTATAGCAGGCGTACGGTATGAAATGGAGAGGTCTTCCTTTTCATCTTCCAATCCATATACGTTTGCAAGCGATATTTCAATAAGCACCGTGACTACCATAAAAGAGCTGTCAGACGAATATCCTGGCGTTGACATAGGCACTGAAAGCAAACGTGTCTATACTACACCGTACTTGGCATCACATATTCTTGGCAGGACCGGAAAAATATATGCAGACGAGTACGAACAGCTACGCGAAAAGGGCTATAAAATGAACGAGTATGTCGGCAAAGAGGGAATTGAAAAAGCCATGGAGGAATACCTTCACGGAACAGACGGCGTACGTGTTATCGAAAGAGATTCAAGCGGCAAAGTTCTTAATGTAACCACAATGCGTGATCCGATATCGGGAAATAACATTATACTTACACTGGACAAGGATTTACAGCAAATCGCCCAAACATCGCTTGAAGCTACAATAAAAAGCATATCCGACTCAGGCAAAAACAAATCAAGCGGCGAAGGTGCAGATGCAAACGCCGGAGCTGTTGTTGCAATTGCCGTAGACAGCGGTGAAATACTCGCCTCAGCCTCTGCGCCCAATTTTGATTTGTCAACATATCTTGAAAACTATACACAGCTGGCATCAGATGAACAAAAGCCAATGATCAACCGTGCTTTTACCGGTCTTTACGCACCCGGATCGACATTTAAAATGGCAACCGGTATAGCCGCTCTTGAAGAAGGCTATATAACTCCGTCCACTAAGATAAAAGATCTTGGTATTTATCGCAAATATCCAGACTATCAGCCTCGGTGCTGGGTATACAGTGATTACGGTACGACACACGGATCAATAAACGTCTCTCAGGCGCTTGAAAAATCCTGTAACTATTTCTTTTACGAAACAGCAGACCTTATGGGTATCGAGCACTTGAACGAGTACTGTTCAAAGCTGGGGCTTGGGCAAAAAACAGGAGTTGAAATCACTGAATACTCAGGCGTACTTGCCGGTCCGGAATACAGAGAAAAAAATGACAGTGAATGGTTCCCGGGCGACACGCTCCAAGCCGCAATAGGTCAGTCTGATAACCTGTTTACGCCCCTTCAGCTTGCAAACTATGTGGCAACAATAGTTAACGGCGGGACACGCTATAAAGCACATCTTGTCAAATCAGTAAATAACTCAAATGACGGCTCAAACATTACAGGTGCTACGATACAGGCGGTAGAAACACTTGAAATGAAAGAAGAGAACTACCACGCTATCATGTACGGTATGAAGCTTGCTGCAGACAGCGGAACCGCTTCTACCCTGTTTTCAAATTACAAGGTAGGAGTAGGTGCCAAAACCGGTACGGCATCGGTGCCCAGCGGTACTGCAAACGGTATCTTTGTTGCGTTTGCTCCCTATGAGGACCCTGAGATAGCAGTATGTGTTGTCGTTGAACACGGCGCTCACGGCAACTATGTCGGAGCCGTGGCAAAGGCTATATTTGACGAGTATTTCAACGGAAAAACCACCCAAATAAAAGTACCTGCCGAAGAACAAATGATATACTGATTTAAAAGTTATATCTCACAACTGAGATATAACTTTTTTATTTATAAAAATTATTATTGCAATATCACTCATTATAATATAAAATATTAAAGATTTTATTAGGAGATTGATTATGATAAAAAATATTATTTTTGACTTCGGAAATGTTTTGACTCAATACGATCCCGTAGCATGGGCATCTCAATTAATGGGCGGAGATACAAAAAAGGGATCTTATCTTCATGAAAAGACTATAAACAACAAAAAAATCTGGAACGATTATGATGCCGGTCTTTGCAGTGAAAAGCAGGTCATTGACCGTCTTTGCGACGATATCGAGCCTGAATATCACAAGGCGGTAACGGAGTTTGTAACTACTGTCGACAAGTGCTTTGATCAGTATGATCAAATGGTTCCCATACTGCAGCAGCTGAAAGACAAAGGGCTTCATCTTTTTCTTCTTTCAAATTTTCCCAAGGAAATGTTTAAAAGGGTTTCTGTCCGCTGCCCTATCCTTGACTTACTGGATGAAAAAATAGTGTCATGCGATATTCATCTAATAAAACCGCACAAAGAAATATTTGAATACATCTTAAATACATATTGTCTGAGGGCTGACCAAACTCTGTTTACTGACGATATGAAAATCAATACCGACGCTGCCATGAAAGCAGGCATGCATGCACATACTTTTACCACTGCTCAGAATTTCACAGACCATCTTAAAGCCATAGGAATATTTTAAAAATGAGGAATTTTATATGTCATCATTATTAATTGTTATAATTATAATCCTGTACAGTCTTCAGACTTTATTCTGCAAAGTGTATTCAGATAAGTTTGAGGGAAGACAAGACCTTGCAACGCCGATTTTCTGCATATTGGAAAGCGTGGCGATAGTAGTGATATCGCTTGCATTTAACGGTTTTAGGCTCAATATATCAACGCCCACGCTTATAATAGGAATCATAAATGCCGCAGCTCTTTTCGGATATAATACGTCCCTGATAGCAGCCGGCAGCCGAGGATCCTACGCATTCTTAAATGTTGCGATGCTGTTTGGAGGTATAATTGTGCCTATGATATACAGCACAGCATTTCTTCACGATAAGCAACTGGATGTGATAAAGTATGCTGCAATCGCGGCAATGCTTGTTTCTTTTGTACTTATGAATTTTGACGGTTTGAAGCCCGGAAAGGTGCCGGTTTCATTTTATGTATTCTGTCTTTTGCTGTTTGTATGCAACGGTGTTTACGGTACGCTCATAAAGGTTCAGGAACAGGTAAATTCTTCACAAAGCAAAGAAATGATAATAATTACATATGCGCTCATGGGCGTTATTGCTTTTATTCAGCTTTCAGCAAAAGAAAAAGGCAACACCCTAAAGGCATTCAAAATAAACAAAAAAGCGCTTGTTTTTCTCATACTATGCATACTTACCGCGGGCTTTGCTATAAACGCGCTTGTAATGATAATACCACTTGTCAATATTGCAGTTTTCTATACTGTCGAAAACGGCGGTGTTTTACTTGTTGCGGCTGTGTATTCAATTATATTCTTTAAAGAAAAGCCGTCAGTTTCAAAGATTCTGGGAATTTTACTCGCTGTTGCCAGCATTACGGTTTTAAGTCTGTAATATGTTTACAGCAGCCTGCTACAACATAAAATGCGCATCTCTCGTAGGATTTGACATGTCTTTGATAGCAAACGACATAAAAGCAGTCGGTGCCGATATTGCAGGAATACAGGAAGTAGACCGCCTGACCGCCCGCAACGGAAAAATTGACACCATGCCTGTTTTAGCTGACTGCTGCAATCTGAATTTCTACGGATTTGCAAAAGCCATGCCGTATAATGGCGGAGAATACGGTATAGGCTTCCTGTCGCGATTCAGACCGGAAAACAAATATTTTCATGCATTACCGTCAATGCAGGGACTGGAGCCACGTGTCTACTGCTCAGTACAGCTGAGCATACAGCAAAGACCGGTCTGCTTTGTAAATACTCATCTGTCATATGAAAACACAGAAATACAAAAGATCCAGCTAAAAGCGCTTGGAAATTATCTTTGGTCATTAGATATGCCGTTTGTACTGACAGGAGATTTTAATACTGACAATTTTGATGTTTTTGAAAACCTGGGTGTCCCCGTCACACTTATGAACAACAAAAACCGCATTTACCGGTCTTTTTACCCTTCAAATATCGCCATTGACAATATTATAATTTCACACTCACTCAAATTTGTCAAAACCGGCATGTACACTGCCACCAGAAATTCAGATCATTATATGCTTTATGCGCAAATTGACTTTATATAAAAACGCTCCCGTATTTATGGGAGCGTTTTTTATTAGTCAAGCTCTTTTTTACCTGTGTAAAGCTCATAATATCTGCCTTTTTGAGCGAGCAGATCGTCATGATCTCCTCGTTCTATAATTTCTCCGTGCTCTAGCACCATTATGGCATTTGCATTTCTTACAGTTGAAAGTCTGTGCGCGATAACAAAGGTAGTACGCTCTTTCATCAGTCTGTCCATACCGTGCTCTATATGGCGTTCTGTACGTGTATCAACAGAGCTGGTCGCCTCGTCAAGCACAAGAATGGGAGCTTTTGAAATTGCCGCTCTTGCAATATTTAAAAGCTGACGCTGACCCTGCGAAAGATTGGCCCCATCGCCCTCGATCATAGTATTATAACCGTCTGACAAACGCATTATAAAGCTATGTGCGCTGGCCGTCTTCGCCGCAGCAATGACCTCTTCATCCGTCGCGTCAAGCCTGCCGTAACGTATGTTCTCCATTACAGTACCGGTAAACAGATGTGTATCCTGCAAAACCATTGCAATATTACGACGAAGGTCATCCATCTTGTAATCACGTATATTTATTCCGTCTATTGTGATACTGCCCTCTTGTATATCGTAAAATCTGTTAAGAAGATTTGTAATGGTGGTCTTGCCCGCACCGGTAGAACCGACAAACGCTATCTTTTGTCCGGGCTTGGCATACAGGGATATGTTTTTCAATATTGTCTTACCGGGATTATATCCAAATGTCACGTTATCCAGTACAACATAACCCTTTATGTTATCGCCGGAAACAGCTTTTTCAGAATCGGCGGGCTCCTCATCAAGGTCAAGAACTTTAAACACTCTTTCCGCACCGGCAAGGGCAGAAAAGATTGTAGCCATCTGCTGAGAAATATTATTTATCGGCATGGAAAAATGTCTTGCAAAGTTTACAAAGATGGTAAGTCCTCCGACATCAAAGCCTCTTAAAACACAAAGTATCCCGCCTATTCCTGCTGTCAGGGAATAACTTATCTGTGAGGTATTGCCCATGATAGGACCCATAACTCCGCCCCAAAACTGAGCGTGTATCTGCTTGTTTCTCAGATCCTCATTCAATACTGAAAATTCCTCGACACACACATGTTCGTGATTAAATACTTTAACGACTTTCTGACCGGATACAAGTTCTTCTATGTATCCGTTTACGGCACCCAGCGCTTCCTGCTGGGAATTGTAATACTTCCGGCTCATTTTGCCTATCGCCGAACCACCCAGTATGAAAATCGGAGAAAACACCAATGTTATCATAGTCAGCCAGATATTTGTGTATATCATCATAAACAGTGTACCAATCAGAGTTATGGCTCCTGATATAAGCGATACAACAGAGTTGTCAAGCATCGTAGAAATATTATCAACATCGTTTGTAAACCGGCTCATAACGTCGCCTGTACTGTTGTTGTCAAAAAATCTTACAGGGAGCGACTGAATTTTATCAAACAGATCATTCCTGATTTTTTCAATAGCGCTCTGAGATATGACAAGCATCATTCTCTGCTGCATATACGTAAAGGCAACACCTACAAGATATACTCCAAGCATGATCGCTATCATGATTAGCAGGTATGATATACGCTCAGAGACTGTCCTGCCTGAAACGGTAAGATTATTTATAACAGGTCTTAGCATATACGAGCCTATAAGACTTGTTGCTGTAGAGCATACCATAAATATCAGCACAAAAATAAGTTTGACCTTATACACGCCCAGATATGACAACAGCCTTTTCATTGTGTGTTTCACATTTTTAGGCTTGCCGTGGGCGTGCATACCTCTTCCTCTGCCGGGTCCGCCTGGACCGGGTCTTGAGCTTTCCAGTCCGGATGCGCCGCTGTACTGCTTTTTCAATTCTTCAAGACTTCTTGCAGCCATTATTGAGCGCCTCCCTTCTTATCATTCTGTGAATAATATATCTCCTTATATTCTTCGTTATTTTCAAGAAGCTGATCATGAGTACCTATGCCTGTTATCACGCCGTCGTCCATGACAACTATCTTATCCGCGTCGATTACAGATGAGATACGCTGTGCGATAATGATTTTTGTGGATTGAGCAAGCTCGTTTTTAAAAGCGCGCCGGATATTTGCCTCGGTAGCAGTATCAACAGCACTTGTCGAGTCATCGAGAATAAGAATTTTCGGATTTTTAAGCAGAGCGCGCGCAATACAAAGTCTCTGTTTTTGTCCTCCGGATACGTTTGTTCCGCCCTGGTCAAGCTCGGTTTTATATCCGTCAATAAAGCTCTCTATAAATCCATTGGCCTGTGCGCTCTCGCATACAGCCTTTACCTGCTCGTCTGTGGCATTTTCATCACCCCAGCGAAGGTTATCCTCAATAGTGCCTGAAAACAGAACGTTTTTCTGAAGTACCATACCGACACCCTCGCGCAGGTTGAACAAGCTGTAGTCACGCACATCTACACCGTCTATCAGTACCTGACCCTCGTCCACATCATACAGACGCGGAATAAGCGAAACAAGCGTTGTTTTTCCGCAGCCTGTAGAGCCTATTATTCCCACTATCTCTCCCGGCTCTATTGTAAGGTTAATATTATCCAAAACCTTGCCGGGACTGGTTTTATAATACCTAAAGCTGACATTTTTAAATTCAACTCTTCCGGACTGTACATGAAGGTTGCTCTGAGCAGCATCAACATCTGTTATGTCTATCTTTTCATCAAGCACTTCTTTTATACGCTTTGCAGACGCGATAGCACGAGATGAAAACATAAACATCATTGTAACCATAACAAGTGACATCAGTATCTGGGTGATATATGTTATAAACGCTATAAGATCTCCGTCCAGCATCTGACCGTTCATGACAAGCCTTCCGCCCAACCACAGAACAGACACTGTCGTCAGATTCATAATCAGAGTCATAAACGGTTGCATGCATATCATTACCAGCATCGCGTTCATACCCGCTTTTTTTAGATTACCGTTTGAGGTCCTGAACTTCTGTATTTCAAAATCCCGGCGTACAAAAGACTTTACAACACGCATGTTTGTAATGTTTTCCTGTATGTTGGAGTTGAGTCCATCAACCTTTTCCTGCATTATTCCAAACCGCGGAAAACCTATGCGGATTATTATAATAAGCACAATAAACAGTACAGGTATTGCAACCGCCAGTACAACCGCCAGAGACGGACGAAGCAATATTGCCATTATAAGCGCTCCGATAAGCATACCCGGCGCACGCAGAAACATCCGCAGAAGCATGTTTACAAAGTTCTGAATCTGCGTTATATCATTTGTAAGCCTTGTTACAAGCGATCCGGTGGAAAACTTGTCAATATTAGCAAAGGAAAATGACTGTATCTTGGCAAATACGTCACGGCGTACATCTGTTGCAAAATTAACAGATGCTTTTGCACCGAAATACGCGCCGCCCATGCCGCCTAACATCATAAGAACCGCCGTAAGAACCATAAGAGCGCAGATTCCTACTATATACTGCCAGTCACCATTGTTCACACCGTGATTTATTATCAGCGACAAAAATTTCGGCATCAAAACCTCGCCTATGACCTCTACTATCATACAAAGCGGTCCCAATATGAAAAACAATATGTACGGCTTTACATATTTCATCCATCTTTTCATATATTAAAATCACCTCTCCTCATCGCTCAGATTTTTTTCTATCTTCATTAAATAATTTGTAAACTCATTGAGTTGATCGTCATTAAAATCCTTAAACATACACTTGTCAACAGAATGAAAAATGGAACGGGATCTATCTATTATCTTCCTTCCCTGCTGCGTTATCTGTATCCTATTCTGACGCATATCTTTATCATCTGTCGTTCTTGATATGTATCCGCTGCTTTCCAGCTTTTTTATCGTTACTGCTACCGCAGCATAGCTTACGCCAAATTCCTTGGCTATATCTTTCTGAGACGGTGCGTTGCGTGATTTGGACAGATACATCAGCAGCTGATGCTGCGAATGATGTATCCCGAGCTGACCCACAAGCTGTTCGCACCTGATTCTGTGAAGCCTAAGCGCACTCATCATTAGATGAACATTATTTGAATATTTGTCCCTCAAACAACTCACCCTTTACATCCAAATAGTTAATGCATTAACTAACCGTTATACATTATAACAGCATAAAAAAATATGTCAACCCCAAAGTTATTTTTTACAATTTATTAATACTTACATTAAAAAATCAAGGCATCATGATGATGCCTTGACTGGAAAAAACTCTTAAATAAGTCCGAGTTCACTTTTTACAATCTCTGTCAATATGGAAATAAACTGACCGTTTGTAGGGCACCCTCCGGGCTTTACCGTACTGCCGAACATATTGTTTACGGCTATGTAATTACCATTATCCCAGCAGTATTTTATCGCTACTCTGATTGCATGTTCTACGCTTGCCGAAGAAACGCCTGCTATTTTTGCAAGCTTTGGATACAGGCGTTTTGTAAGCGAATACAAAATCTCACTGTCATCAAGCGCAAGCAGTACCGATTCCAAAATATATTTATATCCGCGCATTTTAGCGGGTATTCCCAGTTTATTCAAATTATTTCTGATGCAGCTGACGCACTTTACACTATCGTAAGAATGCTCAGAGATCGGATATGATAAGCCTGTAAAAACATCAGGCTTGAAAAATTCAGGAGGGCTATTTTTACGAGTCACTATTTCTCTTAGCTTTTTATCAAATGATAAATAATCAAACGGCATAAGACAATAAAAGCTGATATCCCTGCAGCCTGAAATATCTAAAAAATGACTTATGTTTGATCTGGTAACGACTACAAATGCAGGGTCGGCAACACCCATTGATTTTACTTTTTCTATCACCTGACAAACATTCAAGTCGTACATAAACGCATCACAGATGACAATATCGGGATTGAATTTATTAACAGCGAAAATACAATCAAATCCATATTCAACCGTATCGGCGACATTATATTCAAACGTCTCCAGAAAATCAATCACAAATCGGCAGCATTGCTGATCGGAATAACCGACAACTACGGAAATATCAGTCATTTGCAGCCCCCGTATCAATTATCAGCGACAAGAAATGCGTTGGGTAAAAATCTCATTCCGTCGGCATCAGAGCCGCTGGGTTTGTTTACAACATTTCCGTTATACTGAAGAACAGTAGAAGAACCGCCGTCAAGGTTGGCTGCATTATAACATTCCTGCTCGATCATTATATCCTGAAGCGTCTTAATTGTAACGCCTGCTGACGACACGGAACGTCCGTCTACGACAACAAAAACAACCGTACCGTCCCTTCTCTGGCCGATAGCGGTTCTCGGTGCAAGCCCCCAGCCGCCGTTGCCTTTTATTGTTGCCGCCTCTCCGTTTATTATCAAAAATGGTGTAAATTCTACCGCGTCGCGTAAATTCAAATCATTGAGCTCGCTTTTTTTGAAATTTCCGAGAATAAGGACATTATCCGTGTTGAATCCGACAATGTTATATGAGCTTTTATTCGGCATATACAGCATCTCGCCCTCGGACATTACAAGACCCATCGGTATTCCGCCGTTTCCAAAGCCGTTTGCGTCGCCAAAACCGCCGGCATTAATACCGGCCAGCGCATTGGGATAGTTGTTCATAAGATACGGAAGCTTCTGACCTTTGACGCCAAAATACTCCGAAACACCGAGAAATACACTCGACGGATCGGAAATTTCCAGCATCCATGCCTTATAATTGCCCTCGCTTATATCTGTAAGCACTACCTCATTGACATCAGTGTCTGCACTGATACTGTTAGCATCCGTCTGGGTATCAAGATCTATTACCTTGTTCTTGCTCATAACCTCATCTATCATAGACTGGGAATAGAACAGCCTTGCTATGTATTTATGATTAATTGTGGTTTCTGAGGATGTTATAAGCGTTGTTCTGAACCAGTCCCATGGACCGTAAAGCAGAAAAAGGCTGACCACGCCGCATAAAAACCATGTATAAATCATAGACAAAACAAATTTACCTACCGGACGTTTTGCAAACTTTATTTTAGTCGCAGCCCCTTCCGTTTGGGAATTTTGCAAACTTTTTTTACTTCTTTTCATTAAGATCAATCACCGAAATCCTTTGGTTTATCGCCTAAACCGAAATAATATAGTATCGCATTGGCTATGCGCTGAGAGGCATTTCCGTCCCCGTACGGATTTACAGCTGCCGCCTGCAGGTCATATGCGTTTTTATCACGTATCAGAGTATTTGCCATCTCTATAATAGTATTGGTATCTACACCGGCTATCTTTACAGTTCCGGCGGCAACTGCCTCCGGACGTTCAGTTTCAGTACGCAAAACAAGAACCGGTTTACCCAGTGCGGGAGCCTCTTCCTGAAGTCCTCCGCTGTCTGTCATCACCATATAGCAGCGTTGCATAAGATTATGCATATCGCAGACATCAACAGGGTCTATCAATATGACATTATTCAGCCCGCCCAGTATTTCCGTTGCCGTATTGCGCACCAACGGATTTAAATGCATAGGATAAATAAATCTGACATCGGAATTACTTTCAGCTATCTTACGTACAGCGGTACAGATCTGCCTCAGCGGCGCACCGAGATTCTCACGGCGGTGGGCTGTAAGCAGTATATATTTATATTTGTTGAAATCAATTTTTGCAAGAGTATTGTCTGCAAAGCAGTAATCCGGTTTAACAGTATGCGACAGGGCATCAATAACTGTATTTCCGGTAACAAAAACGTTTTGTGTTACATTTTCCTTTAAAAGGTTTTGCTTATTGGAAACAGTAGGAGCAAAATGAAGGTCGGCAAGACGCGAGGTCATCTGCCTGTTCATCTCTTCCGGAAACGGAGAGTATTTATCATAAGTGCGAAGACCCGCTTCTACATGACCCACCCGAACTCCGGCATAAAACGCCGCAAGCGCACCGGCAAATGAAGTGCTTGTATCTCCGTGAACAAGCATTATATCCGGCTTGACATCGCAAAGTATCTTTTCCATACCGGAAAGAACGTCTGTTGTAATCGTAGTTACAGTTTGTCCGGGACGCATGATATTTAAATTGAAATCGTCTTTTATTTTAAATGTGTCAAGAACCTGAGTGAGCATTTCACGATGCTGACCCGTAAGGCAGACTATACTCTCAATCAAATCCCGATTTTCCAATTCCTTTATCAAAGGAGCCATTTTTATCGCCTCGGGACGAGTGCCGAAAACAGTCATTACTTTAATTTTGTTCATCATTTTTTATTCCTTTATGAATTCTGTGTTTGTACATAATCAAAGAACACATTATTACCACAATAAATGCAATAATAACGATTACAATGGCGCGTACAAATCCCTCTCCTGCCATAAGTACGGCAATAAGGCCTAAAACCGCGGCAATTGCATACATTATTGCTACCGCCTGTTTTTGAGTAAATCCCAGTTCTATAAGTCTGTGATGCAAATGAGTCTTGTCGGCCGACATCGGAGATTTTCCATGCAGCATACGGCGCATGGACACAAAAATCATATCAAATATCGGCAGTCCGAAAATCAGAAACGGTATTGCAAACGCTATTATGGCATACGCCTTGAACAGTCCCATAACAGACATAACAGCAAGCATATATCCAATAAACATTGCCCCCGTATCACCCATAAAAAGCTTTGCGGGGTTAAAATTATATGGGATAAAACCAAGGCATGCGCCGGCAAGAGCCGCTCCCATAATGGCGACAGCAGGAGTCTGGAGCAATATTACAATTACAGTTACGCAAACAGCCATTATAGCAGATACTCCTACCGCAAGACCGTCCAAACCATCTATCAGGTTTACTGCGTTTAATATTCCCAAAAGCCAAATGATTGTGATTATATATTGCAAGTATATATTAAGAGTAATATAAGCGCTGCCGCCGCCGAAAATATTGGGCAGGCTTGAGATACGTACACCGAAATACACGGGAATTGCTGTGGCGATAAGCTGAAATACAAATTTCTGATACGGCTTTAGAGCCAGCACATCATCAAATATTCCCAACGCAACGATTACTATCGCGCCTATAAGCGCGCCCCGTATTTCTTTTGTCATATATTGAGTGCAAAAAACAAGCGCCGAAACATAAAAACCGGAAAATATCGCAAGTCCGCCAAGCCGCGGAATAGGTTTTTTATGCATTCTGCGTTTATCCCTGGGCACGTCTATTGCGCCTATCTTATACGCAAAATTGCGCGCTATAGGCGTACATGCAAATGAAAGCACAAGTGCCATTATAAACGCACCGGCAAGAAAAATGTAATCTGTTTTACCCATTGTTTGTCGGCTTCCTTTATTTTTTTATGAATCCTATCTTTTTCTGAACCTTTGACAGCATGCGGTATGAAAGACGACATGCCTTATCCGCGCTTTCTGTATAAATTTTTTCAAGATAATCCTTATTTTGCATAAAATATTCGTATTTTTGGCGCAAGGGCTCAAGCCCGTCTGCCACCGCTTCTCCTACTGCGAGTTTAAACTCACCGTAACCCCGTCCGTCAAAGCGTGATACCGCCTCTTGCACCGTACAGCCAGTCATTACGCTGTAAATAGTAAGCAAATTGGAAATCCCCGGCTTGGTGTCGGAAAACTCTATTTTATTGTCACTGTCTGTGACAGCACTCTTAAATTTCTTTATTATAGAGTCTTTTCCTTCGGTTATGCTTATATATGATTTGGGATTTGGGTCTGACTTGCTCATTTTTTTGTCGGGTGAGGACAATGACATTATTTTTGCTCCCAGCTGTGGGATATGCCCCTCAGGAATTTTGAAGACGTCACCGTATATTCCGTTGAAGCGAATTGCTATATTTCTTGCAAGCTCCAGATGCTGCTTCTGATCAACCCCTACAGGAACAAGATCTGTATTATACAGAAGAATATCCGCCGCCATCAGAGTGGGATAAGTAAACAATCCCGCGTTAATATTGTCTGCATGCTGTTTGGATTTATCCTTAAACTGAGTCATTCTTCCCAGTTCTCCGAACATTGTATAACAGTTAAGTATCCATGCAAGCTCAGCATGTGCAGGGACATGGCTCTGAATAAACACAAGATTCTTCTCCGGATCCACACCTGAGGCCAGAATAACAGCAAGCGTAGACAATGTACGAGCACGCAGGTCGGCAGGGGTATTTCTGACAGTTATCGCATGCATATCCACAACTGAAAATATACCGAATCCAAGCTCCGATACAAGCGGCCAATTCCGTACTGCTCCTATATAATTGCCAAGCGTTATTGTCCCGCTTGGCTGTATACCGCTGAAAATTATCTTTTGCTCTTCCATACTTATATTATACCTCTCAGATACTTTTATTAAATACCAACATATTATAATCGTACTTTTAAATAATAGCATAATTAAAGCCATTATACAATAACAAATAAGTAATTTCAATGTTTTTTAACATTCTGAAAAAACAATAAAAAAACGCCCGGTTAAATACCGGGCGTATTTAAATTATTTAATATACTATAGATACGACACAGTTTGCCATATCAAGGTTCAATGTAGCAGTTCCGGTAGTAAAATCTCCGCCGTCGCCTAAATTACCCATATAGTATACATTTTTATAATAAATTTTTCCTGTTTCAGTTTCCACAAAGTAGTTGCCCATATCAGTTACATCAAGGGTTTTAGAAGCTGTCTTTTTGACGTATACTATCGGATTCTCTGCTCCGTTGGTACTGTAATCGATAAAATCTCCTACAGCAAGTTGTGTTGTTGAATCAACATCGTCATAGCTTACGCTGAATGAAACGCTTGTGTCTGTTCTGAGATTTTTTGCAGTTATCTGATGAACACTATTTGCAGAAGTAATGCTCTCAATGACCATCTGCTCATAATTTGTCTTATAGTTCTCCCAAGTTATAAGCTGATTTGACGTGCTGTCTGCAAGTATGAACTGATATTTGGGAGCCGTCTCCTCATTGGGATCAAATTTAAGGATAGTATCACCGGGTTTAAAATACATATGCTCCTCAAGCTCTGTTCCATTTGTGAGAGTATATACATTACCGGTCTTATCCCATACTCCTGAGTTCAGAGTCGTTCCTGCATTACAATACAGCTTCCCTGCCGACTCATAAAAGCTTACATAATCTCCTACCTTCACAGGGTTTGAAAATACACAGCTTGAAATATGATACGTCTTGATCTCCTCATCGGTACCCGCATAGTAATAGTCGTAAATAGAATAATATCCATTATTAATACCTACAACCTTACCCGGTTTCGACTCGGTTGCAAACACAGTAGCAAGATACTGTGATTCACTTGAAGCGGCCATGCATTTAAATTTAAGATTATTACGGTTGGTTACAGAAGTGGATGTTCCGATAGCGGATACCAAACTGATAAGATCATATCTGCTATTGTCTATCGGCCACGGATCGTCGTTGAGATAAAGATATGTCGAAGTACCTATTCTAAAGCTTCCGTTGTCAGTAACTATTGAAACAGAGTTGCCTGATTCAATATTAACATTTTCAAGTGAGACGGTGGCTGTAACAGTTGAGCTTACGGAATATGTAAGTATGTCTTCGTCCTCGGTATATGTTCCGGAATTATCTCCGTCACGATAGGTGACATTTATTCCGTAACCTACATAATCAGACAGATCCTCACTCAAATCAACGTCGGCACCGTTTGAAAGAAGGGTACCGTTTTTAACGTTATATCCAAGGTTCTTATTCTTTGTAGCACGAATTATCAGATTTACGCTTGACATATGAAAAACATTAACTGCAAGAGAATCAAGAGGCTCTCCCTCATAGCTCTCGTATACGCCCAGTTCACCGGCTTCACCGTTTTCAGAAACTATGGCGTTTGCAAGTGCAACAGCTGCCTGCTTTCTTGTTACAGGGTCATTGCCCGCTTCAATATCACCGACAATACCGGTTACCGCATTGACATAATCATCAGGATAAGTTGCATTGGCATTTTCGACCAGTCTGAGTATCTTTGCAAGCAATGTCATAAATTCATTGGCTGTTATCGCCTCTGCAGGCTTAAACATAGAATTTTCAACATTTGTTGTGATAAGGTATTTGTCAACACCCCATGCAAGATATGCTTTAAGAATAGATGTCTCCTCGATATCACCTGTATCTCCGCCTGTTGCGACAAAATCAATATTCACGTCTTGATACAAAGAAGGATCGATAGCAGTGCCGTAAAGCATCTTATAAGCAGCTACTATAGCGTCAGCACGAGTAAGATACTGCTCGGGCTGAAAATCGTTGTTCCAGGTACTGGGCAGTATTCCCAATCTGTCAACATACTCAATATAAGGCATTGCCTCGTCGTCCATACTCACATCATTGTATGCGAACGCGGACAGACACATGGTGCACATAAGCAGAACCATAAGACAAACTGCCGTTAAGCTTTTAACTAATTTCATGGATATTTTCCTCCTGCAAGTAACTTGATAAAATTATAATATTAATAGCAGATCAAGTCAACTTCAAAATCTTAATGTAACAAAACTGCAACAAAAAGTCGCTTTTTGAACAAATATAAAGTCAGTTTTTTGTGCATTTTGGACACTTGTTTTTACAGTGAAAGCAGGTATGCATTTATAAATCCGTCAATATCGCCGTCCATAACCGCATTTATATTTCCGGACTCAAAGCCGGTCCTGTGGTCCTTGACAAGAGTATACGGCATAAACACATACGAACGTATCTGAGAGCCCCAGCCGATCTGCATATGCTCGCCTTTGATATCCTCTATTTTTTCAAGATGCTCACGTTCTTTTATTTCTACGAGTTTTGACTTAAGCATTTTCATTGCCATTTCACGGTTTTTATGCTGTGAGCGTTCATTCTGACAAGCGACCACAACTCCGGTAGGCAAGTGGGTAATGCGTATTGCGCTTTCTGTCTTATTTACATGCTGACCTCCCGCTCCCGATGAACGGTAAGTATCTACTTTAAGATCCTCATCACGAATTTCTATCATGGTATCATCATCAAGCTCGGGCATAACCTCCAATGATGCAAAAGATGTATGACGTCTGCCGGAAGAATCAAATGGAGAAACTCTGACAAGGCGGTGAACCCCGTTTTCCGCTTTAAGATAACCGTATGCATACAATCCTTCCACCAGTATCGACGCGCTTTTTATTCCGGCTTCATCACCGTCCAGATAGTCAAGCACCGTAACCTTGTAATCATGCCGCTGTGCAAAACGTGTATACATTCTGTACAGCATTTCCACCCAGTCCTGAGCCTCGGTTCCGCCGGCCCCGGCATGAAAGGTAAGTATAGCATTGTTTTTGTCATATTCACCTGACAGCAGTGTTTTAAGCTTGGCGTTTTCCAGCTCCTTTTCAAATTCCGGGAATTCTACGATGATATCCTGTTCAACATCCTCAAGCATGCCATCCTCGGCAAACTCTATCAATGCCGACAGATCATCCGCTTTTTTTTCAAGAGTCTCATATTCCGCGATTATGTTTTTTGAATTTTTTATTGACTGCGAAACCTTTTGGGACTTTTCCATATCATTCCAGAATCCGTCCTGTGCAGTAAGCGCCTCATCCTGTTCAAGCTTGGTCTTTACCGCATCGATTTTGAGTGCGTCATATAAATTCGCCAGCTCCTGGCGATACCTGTTAAGCTTGTTTTTATAGTCGTCAATTATTATCATATAATCTCCCGCTGCGTTTTGTTTGAATATACACAACATTATATATTTATACCCCGTGTTTGTCAACAGCGACAGGCATCTGCTGTCAATAAATTCGCAATATCCATTTACTTTTAATAAAATGTATAGTATAATACCATTATTATGTATTTTAAGTATAGTTGTATGCGGAGGCGTTTTATTTGAAAACAAAACACGCGCTTTTGTTCACGACGGTTTTAGTGCCGGTGTGTACCGTTTTGAGAATTTTGCAATATATTTTTGTAATTGATGAAAACGGATTTTTTAAGCCGCAAAACGGATTTCAGTCGTTTCTG
Organism: uncultured Clostridia bacterium; assembly: GCA_944385895.1. Classification (GTDB taxonomy): domain Bacteria; phylum Bacillota; class Clostridia; order Oscillospirales; family QAKW01; genus RGIG9041. The sequence goes on along the minus strand of CALWYZ010000001.1, from coordinate 75,242 downwards.
GTATATTCCCTTTATATCTTGATGGCAGCTGCTGCTGTCTTTTCGGGTTTGTTTTTGATTTGGGGAAGCTCTCAGAAAGCCAACAGACGTATTTTCAAAAGCAACAACTCGGGATTGATGTTTATCATTATCGCTATTATAATGATGGCGGATTTCGGAGTAAACTTAGCGGCAATGCTTAAAACCCAAATGCCCGATCCTGTAACCGTTTTGGAGCTGTTAGCCGCTGTATTTTACGCAATACTCGGTTATACCATACTCAGCGGAAGCAAACCAAAAAAAGGTATTTATGCTCTTGGATTTTTTGCTCCGATTTATATTATTGCGCACGCTATAAAAGCATTTTTCAGTTCCTTTGAAAAATCGCATGTCAGTCAGGTCAAGTTTAACATGCTTATACTGTGCTGCATGGCTTTGCTTGTCATGACTGTTGTTTTGCTGTTTTGCGGGCAAAAAGTAACAAAAAAACGTATCGTCGCATTATCCCTTCTTTACGCGGTCATCGCTTCCTCAGGCTCGATTGCCGATTTATATGCCGCCGCAGTCGGCAAGGTATATGCCTTCTCTCCCGCAAGCTTTATTTTCAATGCTTTAATACAAACAGTATTTATAATTATTTCTTTCATTGTTCTTATTAACGCAGATGCTGATGATTACAGCGTTTGCAATATGCAAAACCAGCAAGATGACCAGCAACGTGTCTGCATTGACGGTACTGAAGATATGCAGCACAAGCCGGATGATGTTCAAAATAAAGATCCAATTATAAATAATATATATGAAGAGGAGAGATAATAATGGTTAAAATAATAGCACACAGAGGTTCTTCCGGTGAAGCTCCGGGAAACACAATGTACGCATTTGAAAAAGCCGTATCTGACGGTGCCGATGCTATAGAGACCGATGTCAGAAAAACAAAAGACGGTGTGCTTATAATAATGCACGATTCCACTCTCAAACGCCTTGCAGGTGATGCATATGCCGATTGGGATGTCACTGAAATGACATACGATCAGATCAAAGACGTCGATATCAGTTCAAAACATTTTCCAAACGTACCTGTACAGAATATAGTAAAGCTCTCAGAACTGCTTGAACTGGTTAAAAAAACCGGTATAGAACTCAACATAGAAATCAAGGCCAACCGTACAGTAGACGACGGTCTGGAATATGATATAGTTGAAATGGTAAAGCAGTACGGAGTTGAAGATAAAATTTTCTATTCCTGCTTTGACCATCCGATACTTGTAAATATACTTAAGGCTAATCCTGATGCCAAGGTTGCTCCGTTATACAGCGATGTAATATACAAGGCCGAAAATTATGCAAAATCCATAGGTGCTTTTGCTGTACATCCCGAATACAGAAGCAATATACTCAGAGGTAATCTAATGGCTGTGCGCAATGCAGGCATTGAGATCAACGCCTGGACTGTCAATGACGCAGAAAGCGCCGTCAATACCGTAAAAGCCGGGGTTACGGGGATTATAACAAACTATCCCAGACAGATCAGAGACGCTGTAAAAGATCTGTAAATATTTAAATTAAGTATAAACACCGTTTTTTATTGCAAACTAACATCAAGTCCGCACGCCCGTCAAATTGGGTGTGCGGATAATAAAATCCGAAGCGAGGCTGCAATATGAAACGGTTTTTAGCGTTCTGCGCGGCGGCTTTATTATGCGTGATTGCTGTTTTAGCCATGCAGGCTGTTGACAGAAACACAAAAAAAGTCGCCGGATTTCTGGATTCTAACGTATTTTTCGATATACACAGTGAAGACGGAAACACAGTTATTACTATCCTTAACGAACAATTTAAACTGAGGTAAAAATGAGCCAAGAAAACATCCGTAATTTTTCCATCATAGCACATATAGATCACGGAAAAAGCACAATAGCCGATAGATTGCTGGAACTGTGCAATGCCGTCACTTCCCGTCAGATGGAAGACCAGCTTCTTGATAACATGGAGCTTGAACGGGAGCGCGGAATAACGATAAAAGCGCGTGCTGTTCACCTGGAGTACAAAGCTTTAAACGGCAAGGTTTATACAATAAATCTCATAGACACCCCCGGACATGTAGATTTCAATTACGAAGTGTCACGCGCGCTTGCAGCATGTGAAGGAGCGGTGCTTGTGGTTGACGCATCTCAGGGCATCGAGGCACAGACTCTTGCCAATACATATATCGCTCTTGACAACAATCTGGAACTGGTGCCTGTTATAAACAAAATAGACCTGCCCTCGGCAGACCCACAAAGATGTATTCACGAGATTGAAGACATAATCGGTATCCCCGCACAGGACGCACCGCAGGTATCTGCAAAAATGAACATCAATATGCCAAGCGTACTGGAAGCGGTTGTAAACAATATACCGCCTCCGTCAGGCGATGAAAACGCTCCGCTGTGCGCGCTTATATTCGACAGCTATTATGACAGCTATAAGGGTGTTATTGTATACATTAGAATGATGGACGGCACTCTTAAAACCGGTGATAAAATAAAAATGATGGCAACAGGCGCTGAATTTGAAGTAGTGGAATGCGGATTTATGCGCCCGCTTGATCTGGAGCAGACCGGCATACTTAAAGCGGGGGATGTCGGATATTTTACCGCCTCAATAAAAAATGTTGAAAACACACGTGTCGGTGATACCGTCACCCATACAGAAAAGCCATGTGATAAACCGCTTGCAGGATACAAGGAATGCACTCCTATGGTGTTTTCCGGTATTTATCCGGCAGACGGTGCCAAATATGACGATCTGAAAGACGCTCTTGCAAAACTAAAGCTGAATGATGCATCATTTATGTTCGAGCCGGAGACTTCTGCGGCGTTGGGATTTGGTTTCAGATGCGGATTTTTGGGGCTTTTGCATATGGAAATAATTCAGGAGCGCATCGAACGCGAATTTTTACTTGATATTATTACTACTGCGCCGTCTGTATCATACCTTGTCAAATACACCGACGGGACAAGTCAGTATATTTCAAACCCTACAAACTTCCCCGACCCGGCTGTCATAGCAGAGACATTGGAGCCTTATGTCAAAGCGGATATCATTTCTCCGGAAGAATTTGTCGGAAATATAATGGAGCTGTGTCAAGACAGACGCGGTATTTTCAAAGATATGACTTATATTGACACCGGCAGGGTAAATATACATTACGAGCTTCCGCTGGGTGAGATAGTGTATGATTTTTTTGATACTTTGAAATCTCGTACACGCGGATATGCATCTCTTGACTATGAGCTGTCTGATTATAAACCTTCAAAGCTTGTAAAACTGGATATTCTGCTCAGCGGCGAGGTTGTTGACGCACTGTCGTTTATAGTTCATACTGACAAAGCTTATCCGCGTGCAAGAAAAATGGCTGAAAAACTAAAAGAGCATATCCCGCGCCAGCTGTTTGAAATACCGATTCAGGCGGCGATAGGCGGTAAAGTTATTGCACGAGAAACTGTCAAGGCATTGAGAAAAGACGTACTTGCAAAGTGCTACGGCGGTGATATAACAAGAAAGAAAAAACTGCTTGAAAAGCAGAAAGAAGGCAAAAAGCGTATGCGCAGTCTCGGCAGTGTTGAGGTTCCGCAGGAAGCTTTTATGGCCGTTTTGAAGCTTGACAGCGATAAATAGAAACGGAGAATTTTATATGCGCATATCAATTAAAGGAATAACAACAAGTGCGGTGATCGCCGCGGCTTATGTAGTACTTACCCTGCCGTTTGCATCTATTGCTTTCGGACCTATCCAGTTCAGGATTGCAGAGGCCTTTACCCTGCTGCCGTTTTTGTCTCCTTACGCAATTTACGGAGTGTTCATAGGATGTTTTGTATCAAATATGCTGTTTTCGACTCCTATCGATATGATCGTCGGCAGTCTTGCGACGCTTGCCGCGGCGATTATTACATATAAGTGCAAAAAAATATATTTTGCCGCTTTGCCCCCGATAATCATCAACGCACTTGCTATAGGGACAATGCTGGCAGTTATGGCGGACAATTTTTCTCCGTTGCTGCTTTTAAGCTATATGGGCAGCTTAGCGCTTTCGCAGTTTATTGTTTGCTTTGTTCTGGGCATACCTTTTACAAAGCTTTTGCAAAAGTACAAGATAGACAGATACATGAAATAAGAACAAAAGGGACACTGTTTTTTAAAGTGTCTCTTTTTTGCAGATAAAAACATCGCATAGCTTTATACATTTTAAACTAAAATCGACTGCCATCATTATTTTTTACCGAAAATTTTTTCTTAATTATAACGGTTAAAAAATTTTTATTGTTTTAAACTCTATTACGTTTAAAAGCAGTGACGCAATTTTACTTACAAAAAAAGCAGAGCAAAAAGCTCTGCTTTTTATTATATCATTTTAAATTCAATCGATTTTCCGCAAAACCGCAGGTTAAATGATATTTAGGCATGACAATAATTTTTTCTGCTGTTAATCATTATAAAATATTATTTTATTACCTGATAATAGCTCTGTCACTGACGATTTATATTAGGGCTATTTATTTTAATTCTATTATTTTATCTGCTATATTAAGCTCCTGACGGTTATGTGTCACAAAAATAATCTGTCTGTTGATACCGGTCAAAATTTTCAGCATATCATCGCGTATATTTTCATCAAGAGCCGAAAATGGCTCGTCCAGCAGCATCAGGTCAGCGTCATAGACAAGCGCTCTTGCAAACGCAACGCGCTGTTTCATGCCGCCTGACAGCTGATCCGGATATTTATCAAATTCATTTATTCCCACCTTCAGCAGCATATCCTTTGAAAGCTGAATCGTAGTTTTATTGTCGGATGCCACAATATTTACATTTTCAAGCGCTGTAAGCCACGGAAAAAGACGCGGCTGCTGAAACATGACAGATATTTTTTTATCACAGATAAATTTTCCGCCTTGAGGTTTTATCAAGCCTGAAGCGACAGACATAAGTGTGGTCTTACCGCTGCCGGAAGGACCGATAACAGCGGTTATATGGTTGTCTGATACATCAGCGCAAAAATTATCAAGCACGGTTTTTTCACCGAATTTGACCGTTATTTTATCAAAAACAACCATATCACTCACCCTGCCTTTCATATTTTTTGCCGACACGGGAAAGTGCTGCGCACAGGATATACTCTATGACAACGCTGAGTATTATTACAACGGCACTCCACGCAAAAAGATCGGTAGTTTCAAGATACATTTTGCTTGAATATATCATTTTGCCTATAGAAACCGCCGGGACTGCCAGAACCTCTGCGGCCACCCCCGCTTTCCAGGCAAGTCCCAGACAAGACCGACACGCCGACAGGAAATACGGAAACACCGAGGGTATGTAAAGCCTGTATATTTTTTTTACCGCTGTAAACTCAAAACACTCTGCGACCTGTATAAGCCCTCTGTTTATAGTCAAAATACCCGTACTGACATTGGAGAACACTACAGGCAGCGCGATAAGTACCGTTATAAACGCAGGCAGTATATCGCGGTTTATCCATAAAAGCGCAAGCATTATAAACGACGCCACAGGCGTTGCTTTAATAATATTGACCGCCGGGGCTATAAGAGCATTTGCAAGCCTGTACTTACTGCTGAGGACGGCAGCTATGATTCCGAAAACAAGCGCTGCAACTATCCCCAGTAGTATACGCAAAAGCGATACGGACGCGATCTGCCAAAACCGCAGCGTGCCGCACAGCTCAAAAAGCCGCCTTAACACAAGATACGGTCCGGGCAGCAAAAGCGGGCTTGCGACAAAGTATGAAATTATCTGCCACACCGACAGCCAGAATGCGGCAGATAATATATTTGTAAATACTTTTCTTTTCAATTATCCGATATAATATATATCGTCTGACGGAAGTGAACCGCCTACAGAAGCAGGGTCTGCCTCTAACAGCACTTCATAGAATTTTGAAAGCGATGTCTTCATTTCCTCACCTGTTATATAGCAAAGATTACAGTTGGGGATCGCTTTAGCCGCAACCTGAGCTTTTTCAAAAATACCATGCTCTGCTATCATTTCAGAAGCCTCTGTCGGATTTTCGTTTACAAAGTTGACAGACTGACCGTATTCTTCTAAAAACTTATTGAGCTCTTGGGGATTCTCGTCGGCAAATTTCTTTGTAACAACAATACAACCCTGCATAAGCGAATTTTTCTCAGCTACTTTATCCCATTCCTTTGTAAGATCAAGAGCTACGCGAAGATCAGCATTTGCAGTCTTGGCTATTGTTACCATAGGCTCAGGCAGTACTGCGATTTCCACCTGTCCGCTTGCAACTGCTGTACGCAGGTCTGCAGGTGCGTTATATGTGAAATCAAGAGTTACATCCTCTCCCACCTTAAGTCCGTTTTCCTCACACAGAAATGCTGTTACATACTCGGGGTTGGAGCCCTGTCCTGGAACATATACGGTCTTGCCTTTAAGATCTGCAAAACTGTTTACACTCTCTCCGTTTTCTACAATATATAAAACACCGAGCGTGTTTACCGCAGCAACCTTGACATTTCCGCCGGTCTTGTTATAAACCACAGCGGCAGCATTTGTCGGAAGCGCCGCTATATCCACACTTCCGTTTATAAGCGCTGAATTGACAACAGAGGCATCGCTCTCAACTGAAAACTTATAATTCAGTTCAGTGTTTCCGTTTGCACTGTCATCGATCAGTTTTGCTGCGCCAAAACCCGTAGTACCGTTGAGAACCATTACCGAAATTTCCTTTTCGGTATCAAGGGCAGGGGTTTGTGAACATGATAAGAGCGTTAATGCAAGCACGATAACGGTTATCAACAAAAACAGTCTCTTTTTCATTTTTTATTCCTCCTAATATTTTTCTAACATTTTTTTTCGGTCAAGCACGGTTATACTGTTACCGTCTCTGGCTATACATCCGTCCTGCGCCATTTTGTCAAGCGCGCGGTACAGTGAAGCCCTTCCGATATCAAGCATATCCGATATGGCTGTGAGATTGACAGGAAACTTTAGCTGATCCTGTCCGAATGAATCAATGAACATAGCGAGCTTTCGCTCAGTACTGCCGGCTGTAAGGCAGGTTATTTTTTGATTCAGATAGCATATCCTGCCGCTCAGAAATCTCAGGTATCCGTACATGAACTCACTGTCGTTTTGCAGCATATACTCTACTGTCGAGATATCAAATAACAATACTCTGGATATACCCTTTGAATAAATATGGCTAAAACAGTTGCCGCTCAAAAACAGTCCTGCCGCTCCGAAAACCTCTCCGCTTCTTATCCGTCTTAACAGAAGTCTGCGTCTGCTGTCCGCCGAATATACATTGGCGCTGCCTTTGTCCATAAACGCCAAACACTCCAGAGTGTCTATATTCTGACCCGGCTGATATGTTTTTTCGTCTGCTCTTGCAAGCGCGTCCTTGAGCACCCTGTCTGACATCTTTTCAAACAAAGGCGTCATTTTGATTTTGTAACAGTATTTTTCTATATCCATTTTGACCTCAAAAATGTATCATATGAGACAAATATATAATAATACCATAAATTTCATTTGTCAACATATAAATATATTTTCGGCAAAACAGCAAATAAAAAACGGCGGTTATAAAAAATACCGCCGTTTTTTCAGAAGTTAAAAATCACTGGATTTTTTCAAAGTCTGACGCGCCGTGCTTACAAAGCGGACATATAAAATCATCCGGCAGAGTTTCACCCTCATAAACATAGCCGCAGATCTTGCATACGTAGCCCTTGACGCCCTCCGTCTGAGGTTTGGGCTTTACGTTTTTCTGGTAATAAGTATAAGTCATTGTCTCACGGTCGGAAATTACGCGTGCCTCTGTTATCTCACATATAAACATTCCGTGAGTATCCAGATCTACATAACTGACAGTCTTTAAAGACAAAAACGAATTGATATATGAATTTAAAAAAGCAAGACCGTTATCAGAGCGTCCGTATTCCATACCCTCAAACTTATCGGTATTTCTGCCGCTCTTGAAGCCAAAGCGTTCAAATACGGAGAACGGAGCATCAACAGACAGACAGTTGACGTTCATGATACCGGTTTGTTTTATGATATGGTGAGAATAGTTATCTTTATTTATCGTCACTGCAATACGGTTTGGAGTATTTGTAACCTGTGTTATGGTATTGACTATAAGTCCGTTATCACGTTTACCGTCATTGCAGGTAACAACATACAGACCGTAGCCAATATTGAAAAGTGCTGACAGGTCGTTCTTATCCGCCTTGTCGGAAAAGCGTGCTATATAGTCGCGGCAAAGCTCGCCTGCAAGCGTATCAAGCTGTGCCACTGTGTCATCTTTTACAGCAGAATTTACAGTAACAACTGTATCGGCAAAATTTATATTCTTCAAATTTTCCAGCTTTGAGCGCATTATTTTTGCCGCCATGGGTGCCCACGATCCATTCTCTATAATAGCTACCGTGCGGTTCTGGTAGTTACGCTCAACAAGATCGCTTATAAACTCACGCATAGGAGGGAAGATATCCGCGTTATAAGTCGTTGTGGCAAGAACAAGCTTGCTGTAACGAAATGCATCTTCCACCGCCTCTGCCATATCCGAGCGGCAAAGATCGGTAACAACTACTTTGGGACAGCCTAATGCATTTAGCTTGTCCGCAAGAATCTCCACAGCTTTTTTTGTATTACCGTAAACCGAGGTATAAGCTATCATAATACCGTCCGTTTCCGGCTGATATGACGACCAGGTATTATAAAGACCTATATAATAGCCCAAATTTTCTTTAAGCACCGGGCCGTGCAGCGGACAAATCACTGAAATATCCAGTTCAGAAGCTTTTTTTAAAAGCGCCTGAACCTGAGCCCCGTATTTTCCGACTATGCCGAAATAATATCTTCTTGCCTCACATGCCCAGTCCTCCTCAACATCAAGAGCTCCGAACTTTCCAAATCCGTCGGCGGAAAACAGAACCTTATCAGTCGAGTCGTATGTCACCATAACCTCAGGCCAATGAACCATAGGTGCAAACACAAAAGTAAAATTATGCTTACCCGTACTGAGGCTTTGTCCGTTTTGAACAATTATGCGGTTATCGGTATTGTCAAAAGTAAAAAACCTATCCATCATGGCAAATGTTTTTGCATTTGCCACGATTTTTACTTTTGGATAAGTCTTTACAAAATTCAGAATATTTGCCGAGTGATCCGGCTCCATGTGCTGTACCACAAGATAATCGGGTTCTCTTGATTTAAGCGCATCCTGGACATTATCCAGCCATTCATGAGTAAAGCCTATGTCCACGGTATCAAATACCGTGATTTTTTCATCAATGACGATATACGAATTGTATGACATACCGTTGGGGACTGTATACTGACCTTCAAAAAGATCTATTTCATGGTCGTTTACCCCGACATAGATTATATCATCCGTTATCCTGTACATGCCGATTTCTCCTATTCTTCGGAAAATTCATCCTTGCCCACGCCGCATACCGGACATTCAAAATCCTCGGGCAGATCTGCAAACTTTGTTCCGGGTGCTATTCCGAGCTCCTCGCTTCCTTCCTGCTCGTCATACTCCCAACCGCAGACATTACAGATATACTTCATACTAACAGCTCCTTTTCTATTGATTTTTTTATTATTATAATATATTATTTATTAGAAGTATGTTGTTTATACAACAAAACTAAAAAAAGCGGAGTAAATAAATGAATAAAGACATATATAATTCGATACTCTTTGACGGTATCAGCCGGGACGATGCAGATATGATACTTCAAAGACTGGGCGTATCTGAAAAAAGCTTCGGCAGAGGCAGCACCGTTTTAAAGCCCGGCGAAAACCCGGGAGTTTTCGGTATAGTATTAAAAGGACAAATGCAGATTATAAAAGAGGACTATTGGGGCAACCGCACGATAATTTCAAGCCTTCATACGGGGGATATGTTCGGCGAGGCGTCCTGCTGTCCCGTAAATGAGCTTGTACCGTTCAGTATTATCGCGGTTACAGAAGCTACAGCATTTATAATACGACATGAAAGTCTGTTCAGCGCAGGGCTGATACCATGTTCCTGCCATAACCGACTGCTGTATAACCTGACACGGTCTCTTGCGGCAAAAAACAACACCCTTTCAAGAAAAATTTCCCACATAACAGAACGCACAATAAGAGATAAGCTGATGTCATATCTGTCCGAGCAGGCATATCTTAACAGGAAAAACTATTTCAAAATACCTTTTAACCGGCAAGAGCTTGCCGACTATCTGTCAGTAGACAGAAGCGCTATGTCACATGAGCTGTCCAAAATGCGAAAAGAGGGACTTATAGATTACAGAAAAAACAGCTTCAAATTTCTATGATCCCATCAGCATATTTTCAAACGCTGCAGACATTAAATTTAGTTTGGATATTTTATGCTGCTGTTGCAATCATAATGTTTACGTCTGCTCTAATCGGAGCAGATGTTTTATTATACATATTTTACAGTTTCGCTCAGCGGCAGTCTGTCAAAATGTCTGTCTGCAGGCTTTGCATTTGAAGAGGGGTATCCGACTACTATAAGGCACTGAGGCACAATATTTTCGGCAAGTCCAAATTCCTTTGACAGCTTTTGAGGATCAAACATACACACCCAGCAGCTGCCCAAGCCCTCATTTGCTGCAGCGAGCATAATATGCGTCGCTGCTATAGACGCATCCATTTCACCACGGCTTTTTCCCTGAGGACTTGTCCAGCATGCAGAATTATCGCTGCATACTATAAAAACAAGCGGCGCATTATATATACACGGACTGATACTGTTGAGCTTTTCAAGAGCATTATCACTCACAGCGCATAGAATCCTTACAGGCTGCATATTTTTAGCAGTCGGAGCAGTCCGTGCGACGTTAAGTATGCGGTCAATTTTATCCTGTTCCACTTTTCTGTCATCAAAACTCCGAACCGACCAGCGTGATTTAATCACATCATAAAATTCCATGAGAAAAACTCCTTTCTTTTACAGATTATATACCTGTAAGCACCTGATGTCAACTCAGTAAAAATAAAAATCCCCCCGTCATACGGGGGAATTTTAAGGGGGGAATTAATCGTTATACTCTTTATTCTTCTGATTTGAGTTCTGATTGCGCTCATTTGAGTTTTGGTTGTTTTTCTGATTTGTGTTCTGGTTGTTTTTCTGGTTGTTTTTCTGGTTGTTGTTCATGTTGTTACGCTGATTGTTGTTCATAGTTTCTCTCCGGTCATTTCTGAAATTTGGCAGCGGTATGTCATAAATTTGACTGTACGATTGAACCTCGCTCTGGCTGACAGGCGCGGTGGGAATAAGACCCGTACATTCAGACATAGACGCCGCATGAAAGCTGTCATCAAACAGCTCTCTCTCGTCGTTGCAATCATAAGGCAAATGTTTTTTCATAACAATCTCCCCTCTGTAACCGCAGCCTAAACAAGACAGACCCACATGTCATACCGCACGGTACTCACTTTCTGCATACGGCAATCGTTACTGACCTGACGGAATAACTGCGGCTGTATCTTATAAGGTTACGGAAAACGAAGAATGTTTGTCATCCTTCGGTATTATATTCACCAAAACACCGCAGTTTATGACAAGTAAATTTTAACAAATTCAAAAAAATTTTTTTGTGCGTTGACATATTTAAGTTAAAATATTAGAATAATAATATCACATATAAAAGGTAGGTGAAAACAGTGGACGCTTCAGGCGTGACGGTACCTCGACAATACGGCCAAAACAGTTGTTCTGCTGTTTTTGCCGTGCGGATACACAGAGCCTCCGCCTTTATACCAGGCGCATAGATTTCATCTGCGCCGTATTTTGTGCGCTTTCGGTGTATTCTTACAAAGGTACCTCTTATTTTACTTAAGGGGGCTTATTTTATATGGAAAAAATGACACTTGAGAAAACAATTCTCAAACTTGCCGAAGACAAAAAATACAAGGCACTGCGCGAAGTCCTGGGAGTAATGAACGCTTTTGATGTCGCGGCTGTATTTGACAGGGTGATTCCCGCCGAAAAACGCCCTGTGATCTTCAGACTTTTGCCCAAGGAGCTTGCTGCAGAGGTGTTCGTGGAGCTGGATGACGATATAAAGCAGGAACTTATAAAAAGCTTTTCGGACAGCGAACTTACGGATGTAATAGACGAATTGTACGTCGATGACGCAGCTGACCTTGTAGATGAGATGCCGGCAAATGTCGTCAAACGTATTTTGCGCCAGGCATCACCCGATATGCGTAAAATGATAAACGAAATACTGCGCTATCCCGATGACAGCGCGGGAAGCATTATGAACACTGAGTATATCTCGCTCAGGGCGACAATGTCAGTACAGCACGCAATCGAGCACATACGCACAACGGGCTTTGACAAAGAAACTGTCAATACTTTATATGTTATTGACAAGCAACGCCACCTTATAGGTGTTGTTTCGATACGTGATCTGCTTTTTTCGCAAAGCGACGATCTGATTGAAAACGTAATGGACACATGTGCCATAATATCAGTAAACACACTTGATGATAAAGAAAATGTAGCACTGACTTTTAAAAAATATGACCTGACTGAGCTGCCTGTTACTGACACGGAAAACAGACTGGTAGGCATTGTGACGGTAGACGATGCTATCGATGTGCTTCAGCAAGAGGCAACAGAGGATATTGAGAAAATGGCGGCAATAACGCCGTCCGACAAGCCGTACTTTAAAATATCCGCTACCCAAACTTTTGCAAAGCGTATACCTTGGCTTTTGCTTCTGATGATATCGGCAACCTTTACCGGAATCATAATATCACAGTTTGAAAGCTCGCTTGGCGCTCTGCCGATACTGACGGCGTTTATACCGATGCTTATGGATACCGGCGGAAATTCAGGCAGTCAGGCTTCTGTTACCGTTATACGCGGAATTTCGTTGGGAGATATAGAATTCAGGGATATACTTAAGGTTGTATTCAAAGAATCGCGTGTTGCGATTATGTGCGGATTGGCGCTTGCCGTGACAGCGTTTGCAAAGGTTTATCTTATAGATAAGCTGATAATGGGTAAGGAAATAACGCTGCTAATTGCTCTGGTCATAAGCTTAACTCTTCTGGTGACTGTAATAATAGCTAAAATTGTCGGCTGTACACTTCCTCTTTTTGCAAAAAAAGCAGGGTTTGATCCGGCAGTTATGGCAAGCCCTTTTATCACCACTATAGTAGATGCGCTTTCACTGCTTATTTATTTCTGGTTTGCAAATTTAATATTAGGGCTGTAACCTATACCAGACCATATATCCCGGGGTGCATAACTTAATGCACACCGGGATGTTTGATTATACTCTAATGCCCTAAAGCATATTTTGTTAGTGTGTATAATTTAAAAAGATGCTGTTAATTTTATCCGTTGCCCGACTTCTATTGAATTTTTTGTTTGATTCTGATAAAATGTATAAAACAGTTTGGATAAAGGTAAATATATGATAAACATTGTACTTGTAGAGCCGCAGATCCCCCAGAACACAGGCAATATTGCCCGAACCTGTGCAGCAACGGGAATAAAACTGCACATTGTCAAGCCCATAGGCTTTGATATTTCAGAACGCGCCGTTAAACGAGCCGGGCTTGATTACTGGAAATATCTTGACATGAAGGTATATGAGAATTACAGCGAATTTGTCTCATGCAACAGCGGCAGTTTTTATTACTGCTCAACTAAAGGGCAGAAGATATATTCTGACGCGGAGCTGACTCAAGATGACCTTTATCTTGTATTCGGGAAAGAAACAAAAGGTCTTGACGAGCAGCTGCTCAAAGCCAATTACGACCGATGCATAAGAATACCTATGACAGACGATTCGCGTTCTCTGAATCTTTCAAATTCAGTTGCGATTATCGCGTACGAAGCATTACGCCAGCAAAACTTTTTATCACTAAAAACAAAAGGAGCACTGACAATAATATGAAAAAAAGAGTCATTTCCATTATGATCACGACAACCTTGCTGATAAATGCGTTTTTCAGCTTTGGATTTACTTCAGACAGCAATGGATACAACGCTGCGCCGGTTATTAAACAGAATATCGGTTCTGACGGAAGTACCGTAAGTTTTGTTTCCCTTCCGGCAGCGGCAGTATCTGACAACACCTATGCTTTGAAAGGCGAATCGGTATTTCCGGATTATTATAGTTCCAAAGATTTGGGATATACCTCAGGTGTTGATAATCAGGGCAGCTCTGATGTTTGCTGGGCATTTACTCACAATGAGCTTCTGGAAATAAACCTTGCTAAAAAATACGGTGTTAAATATGACTTCTCCGAGCAGGCAATGAAGTTTGAAACGTCAAATATCACAAATTCATTGTACGGATATATGAGAAATCCAAACTCTTCCGGAAATGAGCTGTTTTCAACAGCTTATCTTGCCCGCGCAGGAAGCGTTATGGAGCAAGACGAGCCGTTTTCAATCAATGAACAGCGCTCTGTCGACCCGGATGATCTGAAGCGTTACGGAAGACTTGTAAGCGTGCCGATGTTTGAATTCGGAGTAAACAGCCAAAACACATACAACAGCAACGCAGTAAACACCATAAAATCACTTGTGACAGAATACGGTGCAGTCGGCACTTCACTGTTTTATGACCAGAGTATGGCATATCAGCCTGTGAATAAAACAAATTATTATTACGACGGTATAGAAAACTCACCTAATCACGCTGTCACAATCATTGGATGGGACGATAATTACAGCGCATCTAACTTTACTCATATCCCCGACGGTGACGGAGCATTTATTGTTAAAAACAGCTGGGGGCTTTATCATGATAACAATACCTCTGATTATGTTTATGTTTCTTATTATGACAAACATATAACAAACCAGATTTACGCTACCGACTATGAAATGGAAAACAGCCTGTATGACAATATCTATCAATATGACTATATGGGCTGGACTCAAAGTCTGGCATCGACAACAAACGACAGCATTTTTTGCGTCACACGGTTTGTGGCAGACAGACCAGACGAAACAGTCAGTGCCGTTGCCACTTATATTACCCAGCCCGGTATCACTGTAAAAGTGCATATCAACACCACCGGAGATTTTACTGACAAAAACAGCTATATCACAATACATCAGCAGTATTTTGATACCGTCGGTTATTACGTAATGCCTGTGACACCTACAAAGCTGTCCGGTAATGAATACTACATTGCCATTGAAATGTCTTCAGATTCAGGGCAGGTACAGTTTGCAATACAGTCGGATTTGCGCCGGATCATTGATAATTCGGTGTGTATACCAAATACATGCTATATAGGCACATCCCTGTCTGAGCTTGCTACACTTGAGTCGGTTTGCTATATACTGAATTCTCAAACAGTAATAGAAGACAGTAAAATATACAATCCAATGCTGTGTGTAAAAGCATTTACAAAGTCATCCGGATCTTCGGAATATGAAAATATCGGCAACTTTACAGATGTACAGAGTACCCGCTGGTATGCCCAGGCCGTGGATTACGCAGTCGGTGCCAACCTGTTTTCAGGGGTCACAGATACCGCTTTTGAACCCGCTACCGAAATGACGCGCGCCATGTTTGTGCAAGTTCTTGCAAACCTTACCAATGTAGATCTTTCAAATTATACCAGCAGAAATTTTCAAGATGTCGAGCCTGACCGCTGGTTTGCCAAGGCTGTAGATTGGGCTGTCAGCTGCGGTATTGTCAACGGAATGACTCCCACTACATTTGAGCCTCACTTATCTGTATCACGTCAACAAATGTGCGTCATGATTTTAAGATATGCCCAGTATCTGGGATTTAACTTCGAGCAGGCAGACAACAGCTTTGTATTTGCAGATGACAGTAATATTCAAAGCTATGCAAGAGAAGCAATTTATACTTGCTACAAATATGGTATAATAGACGGTATGACAGAAACAACATTCGAGCCAAGATCCGGCTCTACACGTGCTCAGGTCGCAAACCTGTTTAAAAACTTCTGTCAGAAATATATTTATTGATAGCATTCCACAATTCTGTATCTTGCTCTTTCAAAATAATGCATAGATTGAATTTAACATTATAAGTATATTTTATAAACTTTAGCTTTATTTTTCCAAAACAATATGATATACTGATTAAATGTTGTGCTATGCGTTAAAATGTTTTAATTTGGTATATAATTATTTTGGAAGAAAAGGGGGCGCAGCGTTTGAAAAAAATCGTCATTAACGGACCATGCCGACTGGACGGACAAGTCGAGATAAGCGGCGGCAAAAATGCAATTGTTGCAATACTGCCCGCGACTGTCATGGTTTGCGGAAAATGCGTTATTGAAAACGTACCACGCATAAGTGACGTTGAAAACATTCTTAAAATCTTGAAATATATGGGCGCCGGAATCAGAAATATTGATGAAAAAACGCTTGAAATAGACTGCACTGATATTAAAAACTGTGAGATTCCGTATGACCTTGCACGAAGACTCAGAGCCTCTTATTATTTTCTGGGTGCGCTGCTTGGGCGGTGGAGAGACACAACGGTGGCAATGCCGGGCGGCTGTTCAATAGGACTGAGACCAATCGACCAACACATAAAGGGATTTGAGTCGCTGGGTGCAAAGGTGGATTTTGAACGAGGTAACGTTCATGCCAAATGCAGCTCTCTTGTGGGCAACCATGTGTACTTTGACGTGGTATCGGTAGGCGCTACTATAAATACCATGATAGCGGCGGCGACTGCAGAGGGCCTTACTGTTATGGAAAACGTAGCTAAAGAGCCGCATATTGTTGATGTTGCAAACTTTCTCAATTCTATGGGCGCCGATATATCAGGCGCCGGTACTGACGTTATTAAGGTAAGAGGCGTGTCGCGCTTATGCGGAGGAACATATGCAGTAATCCCCGACCAGATAGAGGCAGGTACGTTTATGGTGGCGGCAGCTGCAACACGCGGCGACGTTACTATAAAAAATGTTATACCCAAACACCTTGAGTGTATTTCCAGAAAACTGTCGGAAATGAATGTAAAGATAATTGAGTTTGATGATTATATCCGTGTGATAGGCTCAGGCGTCATTGAAAGCGCCAGCATAAAAACAATGCCGTACCCTGGATTTCCCACAGACATGCATCCCCAGATGGCAGTACTTATGTCACTTGCCGACGGTACAAGCCGGGTTACGGAGAATATATGGGAAAGCAGATTCAAATATGTAGATGAGCTGCGCAAACTCGGAGCAAAAATTACAGTTACCGGAAATGTTGCCACAATAGAGGGCGGGGTACAGTTTTTAGGCGCACCTATCCGGTCCTGTGACCTGCGCGCAGGCGCGGCTATGATAATAGCAGGACTTGTGGCAAGCGGTACCACTGTCATAGAAGATATTGAACACATTGAACGCGGATATGAAAATATAATTGAAAAGTTCCGAGGGCTGGGTGCCAACATACGCAAAATAGACGTACCAGAAAACAGATGACAGGAGAAAATATTCAAAATGGTTGTACTTGAACTAAAAAACGGCAAAAAAATTGAGATAGAGCTCTATCCCGATATAGCACCCAAGACATGCGAAAATTTTGAAAAGCTTGTAACTGAAGGTTTTTATGACGGGCTTACATTCCACCGTGTAATCCCAGGATTTATGATACAGGGCGGATGCCCTGACGGTACCGGTATGGGCGGTCCGGGATACAGTATAGAGGGAGAATTCCAAGCCAACGGGTTCAAGAACGACCTGAAGCATACCCGCGGAGTTATTTCAATGGCAAGATCCATGAACCCAAACAGCGCGGGGAGTCAGTTTTTTATAATGCACGCAGACGCACCCCATCTTGACGGACAATACGCGGCATTCGGCAAAGTCGTTTCGGGTATGGATGCTGTTGACGAAATTGCAAACACAAGTGTGGATTATATGGATAAACCAATTGAAGATCAGATAATAGAACGTGCATATATAAAATAAAATATTCTGCGCCGAAGAATTATTTTTCAGCTGCAGCACTTATATAAAAATGAAAACCGCAGTCATTAAGACTGCGGTTTTTTTATCTGTCCCACTTTTGGCAAAGTAAGTCAATTTCCTTTGTAAATTTTTTAAGATCTTTGTTTGCTCCGCCTCTGTTATGTTCGATAACTCGCAAAAGACGCTTTCCGGCCTCCATAAGAGCTCTGAACGCCTCACTTATCTTTGCGCTGCCGCCTGATTTGACTATCTTTTGCCTGTTGCCGCCGTAAATACAAACATGTTTTGTTATATCATACTGCGCGCCGTTATAGGGCGCCACGGCCTCAGGAAACTTGAGAACACTCATAATCTGCTGTGCAAATTCATCGCAGACACTGTCATCGCCGTGATTGACAAATACGGTTTCGGGCGTGTTTTTCAGATTTGCAAGCCAGCCAAGAAGCATATTTTTATCCGCGTGTCCGCTTATACCTTCCATCTGTTCTATATGAGCCCTGACGCTTATCTCCTCACCGAAAAGCTTTACGCTTTGAGCCCCGTCCAAAAGCTTTCTTCCGAGAGTACCCTCAGTCTGATACCCGACAAACAGAATCGTACTGTCGCTTCGCCACAGGTTATGCTTTAAATGATGGCGTATACGCCCCGCCTCGCACATACCGGAGGCAGAAAGTATGATTTTCGGGGTCTGGTCATTATTTATCATTTTGGAGTCGTCGCTTGTAACTGCAAGCTTTAGATCGTCAAACAAAATAGGATTTATTCCGGCTTTCAGAAGCTCCAGGGTCTGGCTGTCATAATAATCCATCATGTCATTGGAATAGACATGCGTTGTCTCAACAGCCATGGGACTGTCTACCCAGACAGGAAAATTATCGTGATTTTTTATCAGATTTTTATCTTTTATATCGCGTATCAGATATAAAAGCTCCTGTGTTCTGCCCACGGCAAATGACGGAACGACAACGTTTCCGCCTCTATCAAAAGTATCCTGTATTATATGGGTCAGCTGACTGACATAGTCCGGGCGCTCTCCGTGCAGACGGTTTCCATAAGTCGATTCTATTACAACTATATCCGCCTTATCAGGTTTCTGAGGATCACGTATAAGGGGCCGAGAAATGTTCCCGATATCACCCGAAAACAAAAACGTACGGGTCTGATCATTTTCCGTCACAGTAATTTCTATACTCGATGAGCCCAGCAGATGTCCCGCATCCAGAAAACGGGCTTTTATACAATCAAGGATCTGATATTCTTTTCCGTAATCACACGGCTTAAAGCATGAAAGTATATTTTCGGCATCCTCCATTGTGTATATAGGAACATACTCCTTTTCCCCTGAGCGCTTTGCCTTTCGGTTGCGCCACTCAGCCTCAAATTCCTGAATATGCGCCGAATCCTTGAGCATGATATCACACAGCTTATGCGTGGCATATGTTGCATATACCGGTCCTTCATATCCATCCTTTGCCAAAGCAGGCAGCTTTCCGGAATGATCTATATGCGCATGGGTGAGAAATATACAATCAATTTCATTTGCAGAAATCGGTATATGGCAGTTCTCATAAATATCCTGCCCCTGCTCCATACCGCAGTCAATAAGTATTTTATATCCGCACGCCTCAAGAAGCGTACATGAGCCGGTCACTTCATGAGCGGCACCCAAAAATGTCAATTTCATTTCAAAAATCTCCGTTCCGATGTCTGATTATAAAACAGTCATAAAAACACCGTTTAATTTATTATACCTGTAAATAAACATTTTTTCAATAATATAAAAAAATAAGGAGGTGCAATATTGCACCGCCTTATTTTTAGCTTTATATTTGCGGTATCTCAATTTGTATTTCCTTGCCGAGCTCTGAAGATTTTGTTATACCGTCAATAATTGCCTGGTTATAAATTATCTGTGATGACGGTACCGGAGCGGGTGTTCCGTTTTTGCACGCGTCAAGGAACGAGCGTATCTTCATATCAAACAGAGACGGCGCGTTATCCTTTGGTTTAATGATAGGGATCTCAGTCTCGACCTGCATACCGGCCACCTCATGATAAATCTTCATGGGTCCGCCTACCGTTCCGTTCCAACACTCAGTTGACGGAATCCTAAGGCCGCCCTCAGTTCCGAGTATTATAGTATCACCGGGAGTGTCCATATTCATCGCCCACGCAATACGGAAATCAAGTATTATATCGCCCTCGAGACGAACAAAGGCAGCGGCAAAATCGTCAACACCGAATTTTTTGGCATATTCGGGATGCTTGGGATAATAGCTCTCACGTACTCCGAAAAAGTCAGATTTATATCCGGATACCGTAAGAGGTCTGGGATATCCGACAGCGTTAAGTACCATATCAAGAGAATAGCATCCTATATCTCCCAAAGCTCCTATGCCGCCGGTTTCCTTTTCAATAAAAGTAGTCCCAAACGGCGTGGGTATACCGCGGCGTCTGCCGCCGCCTGTCTGGATATAGTAAACCTTACCCAGCACACCGCTTTGAACGATTTCTTTTATTTTCTTCATATTTGCATCAAACCGCGGCTGAAAACCGATAGATAGTACTTTGCCTGATGCTTTTTCTGCTCTTACTATGTCAACTGCCTCTTGTGTTGTCACACACATAGGTTTTTCCAAAAGCACATGCACACCCTTATTCAAAGCATATATTGTAGGCTCTGCATGCTGGCAATTATATGTACAAACGCTTACAGCGTCCAGCTTCAGACTGCTGTCATCCAGCATTTCCTTATGGTTTTTATAGCATTTGACGTTCTCAACGCCCCATTTTTCAAAGAATTTTTCAGCCTTGCCGGGTATGAGATCCGCGCCTGCGACTATGTCAACATCAGGCATTTTAAGATAGCTTTTTATATGTGCATCCGCTATCCAGCCGGTTCCGATTATACCGACGCGCATACGCTTTCCGGTATCCACATGAGAATCTGAGGACTGGTCTTCTTTAAACTGATTCAAAATTGCATCGTCTTTCCCCATAACATTATACTCCTAATAATTTAATATTTTAAGATAGTCTCTTGACATCTTGATAGACTCGAGCGGCGTTTTGCCCATTGTTGCAGAATCCTGCTCCACAATAACCCATTCGGCTCCGGCTTTTTCAGACGCTTCAAGGATAGACGGCCATTCCTGAACTCCGAAGCCTACCGGTCTGAGCTCAAACTTATCTGAAACCTCTGCTTTATCGTCTTTGCCAATAAGCCCGTACATATGTTCGCTTTTTGTACCCTTAAAATCTTTTAGATGAACAAGCGGAGCGCGGCCGGAATACTTAAGAATGTAATTTGCCGGATCCTCTCCGCCGACCTTTACCCAGCATGTGTCAAGCTCTGTCTTAAGCAGATCCGCACTTATACTGTCATACAGTACATCAAGAGCATACTTATCTGCTATCTTGACAAACTCAAAATCATGATTATGATATAAAAGCTGTATTCCCTGTGCCTGTGCCTGCAAGGCTATCTCTTTTATATCCGCTATAGTCTTATCGAAATCTCCGCTGCCCGGACGATCCGCCTTATCAAGGTACGGCACCGCTATCCATTTGCAACCCAAAGTTACATAATCCGCTATAACGCCCTTGGCATCACGTCTCAGATCTGCAAACGGGACATGAGCCGAAACGGCAACAAGACCTGTCTTTTCCAGCATTTCTTTAATGTCTGCAGGCGCATATCCGTAAAGGCCTGCAAACTCAACGCCCTCATATCCCATGGCTTTTATTTTTTCCAGTGTACCCTGTAAATCAGCTTTCGCATCATCTCTGACAGAATATACCTGAACTGCAACCGGTAATGACATAGTTATTTTCCTCCATATCATATTTTATTATTTAATATTATATCATACCTTATAACTATTTCAATAGCAAATCAAATATTTCTTTAAAACAAAATATATATAGAGTGTCAGATTTCCTTTGAGGGTAGATATCCCATATGCCTGCGGTAAGTTCTTGTAAAATAAGACATATTGTTAAATCCGCTGAGTCTGGCACTCTCTGTTATATTGAATTTTCCGCTTTCAATAAGTCGTTTAGCGTTCATACAGCGCAAATAATTTACATAATCGATTATTGTCTTGCCGGTCTGGGCTTTAAACTTACGGCAGACATAATATTTGCTGAAGCCAAGATATGTACATAATTCGTTCACTGTTATAGGTTCATTGAAATGCGCGTAAATATAGTCTATTGCCTTTACCACCAGCTGCGAGGTTATCTCTTTGGTATCTGCAAACATCTGTATATTTTCCGCTGATCTACAGCATCGGATCATCAGCTGCACAACAAGCGCCTTTACCTCTTCTTTATAATAACGAGGCTTATTCAACATTATTTCAATTATATTTTTGTAACAAACTTTTGCATATTCATCATGTATATTCATTGCAAACTGACCGGAGCTTATCGGAATTCCCGATTTGTCGCAAAAGCTTTTGTCCACAGTTATACAGTAATACATACATACATCATCACCTGTATAAATATAGTGTATACAGTTGGGGGTTATCATAATTATTTCCCCTTCCCCGGCGGTGACCTCCACCCCGTTTCCCTGTACCATGCACGTCCCTTTTTTTACATACAGCAGCTCTATATGTTCATGCCAGTGCCGCGGAAACGGTAAAGAGCGGTTACTCTGCTTGTCAAGATGAAAAGATATTGGCAATTGAGGATCTATATAATTGTGATGTTCATAATTTAAATACATAAAACCTCCGCCTTTCAAGACAATATAATGTCATTTTACGGCAAAATAATAATATTTACAATATGCATCTTAATTATATAATAAGATTATTAATACTGTCAATAACAGTAAAAAAAGGAGAAATGGAAATGTATAATTTTTCAATCGGAGTTATGCTTGAATCATTCAAACTCCCTATACCTGAAGCCCTGAAAAAGGCTAAAGAAATAGGAGCCGTCGGAATACAGGCTTATTCTACATACGGAGAACTTGCACCTGAAAATCTGTCCGCTGATAAACGCCGTGAATTTTTAGACATGGTCAAAAGCCATGGACTTGTAATCTCAGCGCTTTGCGGTGATCTGGGCCGCGGGTTCCATGATCCTAAGCTCAATCCTGAGCTTATTGAAAAATCAAAGCGTATACTTGATCTTGCTAAGGAACTTGAAACAAATGTAGTAACAACTCACATTGGTGTTGTTCCGGCTGATCCGAACCATGACCGTTATAAAATAATGCAGGAGGCATGTTATAAACTGGCAGAATATGCAGATTCTCTTGACGCACATTTTGCAATTGAAACAGGTCCTGAAACATCTGCCGTACTCAAAGGCTTTCTTGACAGCATGAATTCAACCGGTGTTGCCGTAAATCTTGACCCTGCAAATCTTGTTATGGTTACGGGAGATGATCCGGTACAGGCAGTCTACAATCTTCGCGATTATATAGTCCACACTCATGCAAAAGACGGCAGACGCAACTATTACAGAAATCCTGAAGAAGTCTATCATATTATCGATGTAGAAAAGCCTGAAAGCCCGTCATTTACCGAGCTGCCGCTGGGTGAGGGAACGGTAGATTTCAAAAACTATCTTAAAGCTCTCGATGATATCGGCTATCACGGTTTTCTCACCATTGAGCGCGAGGTCGGTCAAACACCGGAAAAGGATATACGCACCGCGTTCTCCTTTCTGAGCAATCTGATCAAGGAGTCAAATTAAACCAGCCGAGAATACTTTTAAATACGGTATTTGACAATTTAAATAAAATGAAATTCGATATTCCCGTAAAACCAAACGGTTCTACGTAAATATGAGGTAATAACATGAAATTTTCTGTAAGCTCATACAGCTTTTCTCAATATTTAAAAATCGGCAAACTTTCCATTACAGACTGTATAACAAAGGTCAAGGAAATGGGGTTTGACGGTATAGAATTTACGGACTCTGCATTGGGTCAAAATGCCACGGAAACCGCAAAACAGCTTGCCCTGCATGCCGCTCAAACCGGGATAGAAATTTCCAACTATGCCGTATCTGCGGATTTTTTGAACGGAAGCGGCGGCGATATCGAAAAAGAAATTGAGCGTGTATGCTCACAGGTCGATATCGCAAAAATTCTGGGCAGTCCTTTAATGCGCCACGATGTATGCAGCGGAAAGACAGCAAATCATTATGAGGGATATGACAACGTTGTCAGCCGTTTGGCATACGGCTGCCGCAAGGTGACCGAGTACGCAAAAAGCATCGGGATTAAAACCATGACAGAAAACCACGGCTTTTTTTCTCAGGACAGCATGCGGGTAGAAAAGCTTATAAACACTGTAGCGCATGACAATTTTGGCTGGCTTATTGACATGGGTAACTTTCTGTGCGCAGACGATGATCCGGCAATCGCTGTCGGCAGAGCGGCACGATATGCATTTTATGTACATGCCAAGGATTTTATTGTCAAGAGCGGCCAATCTCCCAACCCGGGTGCTGGGTTTTTTATGTCCAGAGGCGGCAATTTTCTTAGAGGCACCATAATCGGACACGGCGATGTTCCAATAACGCAATGTCTTTATGCACTGAAAAACGCAGGTTATAACGGTTATATAGCTATTGAATTTGAGGGTATGGAAGACTGCGTAAAAGGCGTTCAGATCGGACTTGAAAATCTTAAAAAATACGCAGATACCGTATATTCCAAATAATTCTAAACAAAAAGCACAGCGCTGCGGAAATATCTGATATTAAGCAGATAAAACTGATTTGCGCTGTGTTTTATTTTTTGAATACAGCAACTTACATGCGCAAAACATATATGTTTTTTGGTTTATTGACATTTTTTCGCCTTTATTGTATTCTGTTTAATGGCATACGCGCTATGATTTTGTTTATAATATATTTTGGGAGTTAAAAATGACTGTATTTCACAAGATATTTTTTTCATTTGCCGACGAGTGCGGCTGGCTTGAAAAAATGAACAAGGAAGGCTATGAGCTGATGTCAGCGGCACCGCTGACTTTCAGATTTGAGAAAACGAATAACACTGTAAATTATGAATACATACCGTTAAAACGCGGCAAAAAAAGTTTTCTGGCTCTTGATTATAAAAAGAAGGATAAGGATTTAAAAGCAATATACGCCACCTCAGACATGGCACTGTTCAAAAAAACAAAAAGCAAAGGCTTGCCGGAGCTTATGACTATCAACGAAAAAAAGCTGGCGTTTGAAAGATACAGAAGTTCGCTTTCTCTGCATGGTATCATTTATACCGCGGTTTTTGCGATGCTTTGTCTTACCTCTATGCGCTATATGTTTTATATGTTATACGCCCCGGCTGCGGTGTTTTTGATATTTTCCGTTTCCTGTTTTTACAACGCATCGAGAACAGAAAAATATATTAAATTGCTAAAACAGCAGTCTTAGGGGAGTTTTTATGGATATAGACGAGGTTTTTAAACGTGCAGCAAAGGCAAGAAATACAGATGCCGAAAGCTATAAAAGAGAAATAGCCCTTACCATAGACCGTTGTTATGACACCGACGACCCGAAAGTATTGGCAGAGCTTGAAAAGCTTTTCCCTGAAAAGCCTTCGCCTGAACAATTCATAAAAAAGCTTGTCTATATGATAAATAAAAAAATGCAGAGCTGAAAATAAGCTCTGCATTTTTTAGGCATATACGGTTTTATTTCACACCCAGCTGATCTTCCATCCATATAAATCTGTTTGTAAGCCAGGTCTTTAAAAAAACAACATGTTCCTTGTACGTCTTTAAGCTTGCTATTTCATATACTGTGCGCCAACGATTAGTATCTCCAAATGTGTTAAATACATAATTGCTCATTGCAAAATCAAAACTGTGCTTATTTATTATATTATCGATACTGTCCAGCAGACTGTGTATTTCGTCTTTTTTCTGCTGGTAACGCTTTGAAACAAGCTCTTTGAACTGAGGAATTTCAATCAGGGTAGTAAACCACTCATGCTCACTGCCCGCATACCAACCCTTATAACCTATGCCGCCATGTGAGGAAGAGCCGCACGCCTGATCAAAGTCCCACATGGGACCCATATACAGTTTACCGCTCTGCTTTTTATACATATAAAAGCTGTAGCCCATATCCTGATTTAGAAGTATTTCGTCTAAAAGAAACATATTTACAAAGGAATCAACATCTATATAATTCTGTATACTTGCCCAATCCTTATTAAAGATAGCTTCGTTTGCCTTTTTGACATAATCGGAAATATAGCTGACCTGTTCAGAGGTACATTCCAAGAGCTCAGGAGATTTTATAATAAACGTAAACTTACCCGGATCTCCCAGCTGCTGACCGTTGACGCTGTCGAGTGTGAAAGTCTTGTAATCTACTGCCATGTTAACATTAATTCCCTCCAGCAGGTATCCGGTATCAACCTGACCGGTTTTGGAACTGTTTATATTAACGCGAGTCTCTCCTTCCTGCACCTGTTCACACAAGAGATAAACTCCCTTATATTCACCGTTCAGATACAGATTTACAAACTGGAAGTCGCTTGTATACTCCAGATTGAGAATATGTCCTAGACTAAAGGCTATATAATTTCGCATCATGCTCTCGTCAAGGGCATTTGCCAATAGAACCCATTTTTTGGCAGCACCCATCCCAAACAGATCGGTTTTTACGGTAAACTTCAGTTTATATGCTTTTTTATCAAAATACTGCCATGTAGAATTACCTCGCCCGCGCACATCGACAGTCGTTTCGGTAAGCGAGTAGTTTTTAAGTGTATTGGTTATGGAAATAGTAGAACTGACATACTGAGTTTTTGACGTTATGTCCTTTCCGTTATAGGTGTTTATTTTAATTATCGGCAATGACAGCTTTCTCTCGTCATAATTATCACTTGTAACAATAAAATCAGAGATAGTGGTTTCAGCCTTGTCGATATACGGCAGATCATCCTTTACTCCTTCATAGCGGTAGTCTATTTCTCCGTCGCTTTCAAAAACCGGTATTTCATCCGGATCGATATCCCCCGGCTCCCCTCCAATTATAACCTCCGGATTCCAGCTGTTCTGGCTGCCGCCGGATGAGGTACCGCTGTCATTACTGCTGTCTGGCAAATTCTGCTGTCCAGACGAGCTGGGTTTCTGATCAGTATCATTCTGTGTATCATTAGTCACAGCTGCGTTATTTGAGCCGCTGTCCGTATTGTCTGATGCCGGATTTTTTGAATCTGTTCCTGTTTCGACATTATCATTTGTATCAATATCTTCCTGAACATCAGTATTTTCATTGTCCGTAACAGGCTTTTTTGCACATCCGCTTAAGCAGGTTATAAATATTGTCAAGATCATAATAACTGATATTGCTTTTTTCATAATATAGCCCAGCCTTATTTTATTGTTATTAACATTATATATTGAGGTATGATATTTTGCAACACTTATTTAATTAACCTGCACACAGTTGCTTAAATATTATACATAATATACAAAACAGCACGGTAATATTATTTACCGCGCTGTTTTCAGTTAAATTATATTTACAGTCGAGCTTGATCTCCAGACATTATTTCCCGCTCCCGATTCAGGAGCCAGATCATCCGTATCTTTTGTCCTGCAGTCAGACCAAAGTACTTTTTCCTCAAGCTCATCTATTTTGTCGATTCTGCCCTCACAGTAATCATTTATTACATCGATAACTCCCTTAAGGCGCTCCTTTGCACCGCCAAGGCGCAGCTGCTGAACCTCCAGACCGAATGCTCGGCTTTCAGTTCTCCATTGTTCTGTAACGCTTTTTAGCAAATTATCCGTAGCCTCGATAAGAGCAGGCAGATCCTCTTTTGCGATACGGGCAAGCTCTGCTATGTCATGTTTTTCATATGCCGCACGTATATCCAACGGAACAGTCGATTTGAGGGCAAGTACTTTTGCCACGTCACGTGCCACTCTTATCATATACCCAAACTTATCATTGCTGCTGTACTTTTCAAGTGTATCAGCCATCTTTGAATAAAACTCAGCACATTCATCCCTGCTTATATACTTATTGTTAAGACCGGTCAGCACATCAAAATATACCATATTTTTATGGAAATTTGTACGTCTGCCGTTTTTGGCAGGCTTAAATCCAGGCGGACAGTCGACATCGTTCATCACCTCAAACGGGTGCATCGGTATTTTAAATATATTTTCAAAACGAGTATCAAACCACTTTCTGTCAAAATCACCCTTATAGCACTTTTCTGCGTACAGAGCAAGACCCGGGATGATGGAGAAATGTGCAGCCTCAGCTCCGTCATCGCCCCAGCCGGTTGCGATTATCTGGTCAAGACCTTGTTTAAAGCATTCATCTATATGCATGCTCTCCAAATCATATGTAACCATGTTGTTTGCCACAAAACCATTCCATTTATGACATCCTCCGGCAAACGCTACGGGGTTATTGAATGATTTATGACACTTGACCATATGTGAAAACAGCTCTTTGTCGCTCGTATAATAATCCCAGTATATAAGGGTCAGATCCTGCGGTACCTTATCAATAACTTCTTTTGTTATTTCGCCGGATTTGACATAATATGTACCAAAAGCGATCCTGAAAAACATATCGCTCCACATCATAGGATGAAATCCGTATTTATGGGCGATTTCACACACCTTACTCAGATGATTGAGCATTATTTCAGAACGGTTGTGATATCCGTTAATATCCAGATATTTGCCCAAGCCCAGCATATGCGCCTCGTCAAGACCAATATTGATTCTGCGGCTTTTAAATGCTTTTGAGCAAGCTTTAAACATATCGTCAATAAGCGCATATGTTTTTTCATCACCGGCAAGAAGTATATCTGCGCAATCGACTATCGGCCTATAGCATTTCCAGCGCATCATTCGTTCAAGGTGAGCCAATGTCTGTATGCACGGTATAAGCTCGATACCGAATTTTTCCCCGTACTCTACAAGTTCTGTAAGCTCCTTTTGTGTCCAGCGCCCACGCATATATCCAAAATACGGCTGGCCCTCTATCTCATATGTGTCCTCCGTATAAAGCATCAATGAATCAAAGCCCAGTGCCGCAAGATAACGTATCATACGCTTTGCACTAGCCATATTGAAAACCGCATTTCTGGATTGGTCAGCCATATAGCAGAGCATTGTCTGTCTAGGATTTTCACTGTACTTGCCTTCAACAGCGCCTGTAAGCATTGACAGCATTCTGAAAAACTGCGGCTTTGTCCTATATGTTATCACGACCTTATCACCTGTCGTATCAATAGACATATCCCCCGTTTGAGCCGTTATGGGCTTGCCGCTGGCAGATACCGGAATATCCAGCATATCACATAATTCTTCTGCACCCTGTCTGAGATCCAAAGGTAATAATTCTAAGCTGTACATATCAACAACCTCCCTCAAATTTAAACTAAGTATATTATTTAATAAAATCAAAGTCAATAATTCTTTATAAATAATTTGGAGTTGTAATATAATTTTTTCGATGATATAATAACCGGGAAAGGGTGATTATTATGTCATTGAAAATAATGAGCCAAAATGTGATGTGTTGGGGAGTCGAGGGCAAAAGCTCGCTTAAGCTGCGCAGACCGCTGATGCGTCGGGCTGTAACTGAAAACGCACCTGATATAATAGGATTTCAGGAGGTTACACCCGAATGGGAACGGTACTTTGAAACGGATATTGAAAATTATAAGTGCCATCTTGTATACAGAAGTGAAACAAATCCAGAAGCAGCTCCGATTTACTGGAATCCAAAACGTGTCGATATACTGGAAAAAGGACATTTTTGGCTGTCTGATACACCGAATATATCCTGTCTGGGGTGGGATGCCAAATGTGTTCGCATCTCCTGTTGGTGCTGTTTTAAGGACAGATATAGCGGCAGCGAATTTGTTTTTATAAACACACACCTTGACCATGTGGGAGTCAAAGCCAGAACGGAGGGAATAAAGCAAATTGCAAAATTTGCGTCAGATAACTTTTCCTCCATGCCGGTTGTGCTTACAGGCGATTTCAATGACACGCCCGATTCTCAGACAGTTTGCACCGCCAACAAATTTTTTATCAACGCCTCGAATGCAGCTCATAAACCGGTCGATATGCCCACATACCACGGATTGGGTGAATGTAAGCCTATTACGATAGATTATATTTTTCTGAGCCCACAAATAAAATGTCTTAAATTCGATATTGTTGATATACGTGATAAGAATATAATGCATTCTGATCATTACGGAATCACAGCTGAATTAGAAATATAAAAAGCAAGGCTTATTGCCTTGCTTTTTATATAAAGTAATAATCTGTATCCCAAGCCGGGATATACGGATGGTGACGCATAAATACCCGATAGTCATCTCTGATATTAAGTACTTGCCTGACTATTGAAAATATATCTTCACTGCGGTGATATGCAGCTATCTGAAGCCTGGGCTTATATCTGAGAATGGTTTGTGCCGCGCCTGCGACAGCATTGCTCTCACTGCCCTCAACATCCATTTTTATCACTGTCGCTTTGCTGCCGTTTAAAATACCGTCAACCGAGCATGATGCCACTTTCATCCCCATATCGGAAATATGAGAACCCCTTCCCGATTCAAATTGAAATTTTACATCTTTTATACCGCAACCGGCTGCGGCATTAATACAGAATATATTTTTATAATCCGAGTACTTTGCCGCCAGCTTGTCATAGCTTTTTTTGTCCGGCTCA
This sequence comes from uncultured Clostridia bacterium, assembly GCA_944385895.1. Classification (GTDB taxonomy): domain Bacteria; phylum Bacillota; class Clostridia; order Oscillospirales; family QAKW01; genus RGIG9041. The sequence goes on along the minus strand of CALWYZ010000001.1, from coordinate 44,594 downwards.
ACAGCGTATATTTCAGCATACCCGCCGGCATATTCCAAAAACTCAGCTACCGTATCACCGCGATAAGCACCCAGATCTATATATATTTCCCTTTCTGACGGCTTTAATATGTTTTCATACACTTCATGTCTGTCGCTCTGACAGTCAAACAGGTAATCGATTTTTCCGGAAAGCTTGTAATTTAAAATATTTTCAAACACATATACCGACCGGCTGTCGCTGAGCCTTGAGCGGACAAACTCGATATCGGATTGATGAACTGCATAAAACTCAGCGTTAAACAGCTGATCGCCGTACACAGGCAGATCCGGCGCATACAGCTGACGCTCTGCAGCAATCCTTTTTATATTTTCAATCACTTCTTGACGGTTGCTTCCAAAAGCTGTAAGCACAATAAAGTCCGCAGAGTTTTTTGAAATCTCGTCATAACTGCAGATCTTAAATCCACGGTATGATTTGTCACGGACAAATCCGTCGCTTACAAACACTCCTGATACCTGTATGCCGTACGCGTTGAGCACTTCAAATAACTTGTCCGCACCATTACCGGTACCGTAAACATATACCTTATTTTTTGATTCTTTAAGCTCTGTCCAAAGATCCGTCATTTTGTTTTTTTGCTTTTCTCTCATTTCTGTATGCCACAAAATCAGACAGCAGCGTATAGGCTACCGACGCTACCGGAACCGCAAGCAGCGCTCCAAAAGCTCCGTATACCCCTGTTCCTATCACAACCGCCAAAAGGACCCATACTCCGGGCAGCCCCACTTGTTTTCCGACAACTCGTGGATAGATAAGATTGCTCTCCAGCTGCTGCAGCACAACAAGAAAAACAAGAAACCATAATGCTTTTATCGGATTGTTTATAAGTATCAGTACTGCCGATATTCCTCCGCCTAGCCACGCGCCCAGTATCGGTATAAGAGCGCTTACCCCTACAAGCACCGCAACGACCTCCGGATACGGAAACCGGAAAATGAGCATACCGATAAAGCACAGAACTCCCAATATAATCGCGTCTATAAACTGCCCGCTTATAAAGTTGGCAAACGCGCGGTTTGACAGGTTCAGGATACGCGCCGTCTTATTATATACCTTCTGGCTCAGGACCGCGCCGGCAAGTCTCTGACACTGGTTTATAATAAGATCCTTTTGTAATAAAAAGTAAAACGCTATAAAAATGCTTAATACCACATTGATTACAACCGATACCACCGATCCGCCTATAGTTTTGGCAGACTGCAAAAATCCGTTCATATTATCCTTGACGAAGTTTCCGATCTTTGTAATAAGCTCCTCTCCGCCAAGCAGTATCTCTGAAATACGTTCGCGCGTTATATCAAAGCGTTCAAGTATATTTTCTGTAAAATCAAGTACACGGTCGGTAAACGCCGGAAAGCCCTGTACAATCGACTGGGCTGTCTGCGAAACCTGAGGTATTATGACAAGCAGAATCACCGTGATCGCTCCCAAAAACACTATAAACGCCGACACAAGACTTAAAGGTCGTATAAATTTTGCGCCTTTTTTACGTTTTTTGAGAAAGAAAAACACCCGTTCCTCAAAAAACTTCATTACTATATTAAGTATAAACGCGGCACAAAATCCGCCTATAACCGGCGTTAGTATAGTCAGCGCAGCTGACAGCAGTCTGAATACATTTCCGATATTCAGCGCAACGGTGATCATTACTATTATGCAAAAGCTGATAAACAGTATCTTTTTTGTCAGATCATTTGATAATTTCATTTTCAACTCCGTAATTCTTATATTTTAAGCGCCGTTTTACCGATTATATCACGTCAGCATCGGTTTGTACATCGTTTTATAAAAACAACCATATTTTTATTAAAATCAAGTATACATATAGTACTGTTTATGTTATATTATACAAATAGTATTTATTATCCTATTGTATCTACCTTTATAAGATTGGTGTTGCCGGAAACACCGTTTGTGATACCACCTGTAATAACTATTCTATCACCCTTTTTCAGAGAAAAAGTGGCTTTAGAAATACGGTTAGCAGTATAGAACAAAACGTCGGTGGAATTAAATTCATCACACATAACGGGAGTTACTCCCCAGGAAAGAGAAAGCTTGCGGAGAGTGCGTTCATTTGTTGTAAGACCGAGAATATCAATAGGGGATCTGAAGCGTGAAACCATACGCGCGGTCATTCCGGAAAGAGAACAGACGGCAATCAGCTTTGCCTTTATATCAATTGCCATACCGCATGTCGCATGAGAAATAGCATCAAGAGTATTGCGTATTTTGAATTCAGATTCGGCAAATCGCTTTTCATAGTCTATATTGTTTTCCGTACACTCTGCAATTCTAGCCATCGCCTCTACCGCCTGTACCGGATATTTGCCTGCAGCTGTTTCACCGGACAGCATGACTGCGCTTGTACCGTCATAAACAGCGTTTGCGACATCAGAGATCTCCGCTCTGGTAGGGCGAGCGTTGTATATCATGGATTCAAGCATTTCAGTGGCGGTGATAACGCGTTTGCCCAGAAGCCTACATTTTGTAATCAGCTGTTTTTGTATTATCGGCACCTCTTCAAATGGAATCTCAACGCCAAGGTCACCGCGGGCAACCATTATGCCGTCGCACGCCTGGCAAATCTCTTCGATATTTTCAATACCGCTGCGGTTTTCTATTTTTGCGATAATGTCGATATCGTGAGCGTTTATTTCTTTCAGATAATTCTTTATATCAAGCAGATCCTGCTTGCAGGAAACAAAGGAGCATGCTATAAAGTCGATATCGTTTTCAACACCAAATGCTATGTCTTTTTTATCCTGTTCGCTTAAGTATTTCTGCTTGAGGACCTTACCCGGAAAGCTCATGCTTTTTCTTCCCGACAGTTCTCCGCCCACAACCACTGTACAATTTGCCTCGGTATCGGTAAGAGAAACCACTTTAAACACCATAAGACCGTTATTAAGAAGTATGGTATCACCTTTTTCAAGGTCATGCGGCAAACCCTTATAGTTTACCGAAACCATGGTGTTGTCTCCCTCTATATCATTTACGGTAAAGGTAAAGCTGTCGCCCTCCTTGAGAGTGATTTTTCTGTTGTCTTTAAAGGTTTTTATTCTGTATTCGGGGCCTTTTGTATCAAGCATGATAGCAATAGGAAGTCCCAAATTTTGACGTACATTCTTTATAATAGAAATATTATTAGCATGTTCCCGGTAGTCGCCGTGAGAAAAGTTCAGGCGTGCAACATTCATACCGGCTCTGCACATTCCCTCAACAATTTTCTCATCTGCACATGCTGGGCCCATGGTACATACTATCTTTGTTTTTCTCATTTATGTATTATCTCCTTTCAGCCGTCTTGCGCTCTTTCTCCGACGGATCGATCATAGTCAGCGATATTCTCTTTTTAACAGTATCGACAGATACGACCCATACTTTTACTATATCTCCGACATTAAGAACCTCAGACGGATGTTTTATATATTTTTTTGTTATTTTGGATATATGCACAAGTCCGTCCTGATGCACGCCGATATCAATAAATGCTCCGAAATCAATTACATTTCTCACTGTTCCGGTAAGCTCCATACCGGGGCAAAGATCGGACATTTCCATTATATCGGTCCTCAGCATAGGTGCGGGAAGCAAATCGCGAGGATCACGGCCGGGTCTCATCAGTTCATTTATAATATCTATAAGGGTTGGTTCACCGATATCAAGCTCACTGCAAAGAGTCTTCAGTCCGTATTTAACGGCGCTGTCCATAAGCGACTGCAATTCACAGGTGCGTACTTTATCTACATCATATCCGCATTTGAGCAGCAGCGCCTTAGCCGCGGGGTAGCTTTCAGGGTGGACTGCCGTTCTGTCCAGAATATTGCCGCTTTCCGGCACCCTCAAGAATCCGGCGCACTGCTCAAACGCACGCGGACCGAGCTTAGGTACTTTTTTTAGCTGAGACCGCGATGTAAATGCTCCGTTTTCCTGTCTGTATGTCACTATGTTTTCAGCCAGTGAACCGCCTATACCCGCCACTCTTGACAAAAGCGGCGCAGACGCTGTATTCAGATCAACGCCCACTGAGTTTACGCAGCCTTCCACCACTCCGTCAAGCGCGTCTGACAGCTGAGCCTGAGGCATATCATGCTGATACTGACCGACGCCTATTGCCTTAGGATCGATTTTGACAAGCTCGGCCAACGGATCCTGCAGACGTCTTGCAATCGATACTGCACTGCGCAACGATACATCATAATCGGGAAATTCCTGAGCTCCCAGCTTTGACGCCGAATATACGGACGCACCGGCCTCGCTTACCACCATATATGTTATGCCGCAGTCAAGCTCATGTATCGTCTCGGCGGCAAACACCTCTGTTTCATGGGACGCCGTTCCGTTTCCTATAGCGAACATGGAAACGCCGTATTTTTTTACCATTGTTTTAACAAATGATTTTGCCTGATCTATTTTGCTGTGCGGAGGCGCCGGATATATAACGCCGGTGTCCAGCACTTTGCCGGTTCCATCCACTACCGCTATCTTACATCCAGTACGATAGCCGGGATCAAAGCCCATTGTCACCCTGCCTTTAACAGGCGGCTGCATTAAAAGCTGGCGCAGGTTTACGGCAAATACCTTTATCGCGCTGTCCTGCGCGCGCTGGGTAAGTGTGCTTCTTATTTCCCGCTCTATTGCCGGAAATATCAGTCTGTCATACGAGTCCTGCGCCGCGTTACGAACAAAATCCGAACATTCGCCTGTTCCCGTCACATAGTTTCTGCAGACTATGCCAAGCGCTGTATCCCTATCAAAATCGACAGTCACTCGCAGTATTTTCTCTTTTTCACCACGATTTACAGCTAAAATTCTGTGACCCGGCACAGTCTTTATCTGTTCGCTGTAATCTGCGTACATCTCATACACTCCAAGGTCGTCGGAAATACCCTGACAACGGATCTGTCCGTGCTCCGTACACACAGTTCTCAGACCCTTGCGCACAGCGGCATCATCCGCAATAATTTCCGCTATGATATCGCTCGCTCCGCAAAGCGCAGCTTGTGCATCATCGACACCCTTGTCAGGGTCAACAAACTGCTGCGCCAGCTGTTCTATTGGCGGACAGTCTTTTTTCTGCTGCAAAACTGCCTCTGTCAGAGGCAGCAGTCCCTTTTCACGGGCAACAGACGCACGGGTTTTCCGTTTAGGCTTATACGGACGGTATATATCCTCTATTTCGGCAAGCGTGCCCGCCGCTTCCAGCGCGGCGGATATTTGCTCGGTCATAGCCCCCTGCTCGAAAATCGATTTATATACCTTTTCGCGCTGAGCCTCAAGGTTTCTCAGATATTCAAGACGTTCTGAAAGCTGCCGCAGAACCTGATCATCCAGTGAGCCGGTCATTTCCTTACGGTATCTTGCTATAAACGGTATGGTATTGCCGTCATCAATCAGTTTAACGGCATTTTCTGTCTGCCAAAGCTTTAAACCGAATTCTTTTGTAATTGTTTCTGTGATATTCATTATTTTACCTCTAAGTAGTTTGTAAGCTGATTGATACTGTCTGCAATATATCCGGCGTTGGCGCCCTCAAGCTCATCTCTGTCGCCGTAGCCGTACAAGACGCCTATGCTGTCAATCCCGTTTTCAGCCGCACCCATAATATCATACGACCTGTCTCCTACCATGACCGTTTGAGCCCTGTCAAGTGAAAATTCTCTTATGACTCCTGCTATCACTTCACCTTTTGTCATGCCCTCTCTGTCAAGCGGAATGCCGCGCACCGCTTTAAAAAACCGATAAAAGTCAAAGTGCTTTGCTATCTGCACAGCAAACTTTTCAGGTTTGCTTGTTGCTATAAACAGCTGTCTGTTCATTCGGGAAAGCTTTTCAAGCATTGTTATGACGCCGTCATAAAGGCGGTTTTCAAATATGCCCTTGACGGAAAAATATTCTCGGTACACCTCGATAGCTTTAAGACTTTTCTTTGCGTCAAAGCCGTAATACTTGGCAAACGAATCCGTAAGAGGCGGACCTATAAATTTGCATAGGTCATTACGGTCTGCAACATGTATACCAAAGTAATTCAACGCATGCGCGACGGAATTTGTTATTCCTTCTTTGGGATCTGTAAGAGTTCCGTCCAAATCAAACAAAATATTTTTATAGTCCAAATTTATCACCAGTATAATTATATTTCATGCACATGTCAAAGTCAACAGCTGAATCAGTCTTGGCAAAAAAATCGTACAGACCTTAGTCTGTACGATTTTTTGTCAGTTGCCGCTGCACGATTTGTACATATTATAGTCAACGGGCGTAAGATGATGCGCGTAATAGCCGTACGCGCCGTACTTTGCATATTTTGCAAACTCGTCAAATTCCAATAACGAATGTATGTAAACAAGTCTGTCTATTTTACTCAGCTTCTCAGCAAGTCCGTCGTCCTGAAATCTTGCTTCGTCCTTGTTGACAGTTACAACTTTTATATTATCCTTATCAGATACAAACTCCACTACTCTGTCGACAGTGGAGCCTGTAGCGTAAAGAGTATATATCACATCCGGGAAATCATAAATATCCATAATAAGATCATACATCTGCTCATCGTATATCTGAGGGATTATCCGCTTGAGCAGATTACGGTCACGCTTCAACGCCTCGTCCCTAAGCACCTCAAACTGTATACGCGTTTGCTCTGTGCTTATTTCAAAAGATTTTGTATCGGTGATAACAAACATATCCTGGTTTACAATCATCTGATCCAACAGGTCTCCGATAAGCATAGAAGTATAATATACGCCTTCTGTCTGAGGAAAGCCGTGAGTTTTCATTTTCTTCCATTCCTCCGAAGAAGGGGCTGTGCCATCATAGTTTCCGTATTGTGTCCAATCGTGCACAAGGGCAAGATCATTATCGCTTGTCAAGTAAAAATCCAGCTCGAAAACACGGAAGCCAAGGTCATAGTTCTGAACAATTGCCTCAAGAGAGTTTGAATAGTAATCAGTATAATATTCGCCTCTCACATCACCGCCCGAATGCGCCACGATAGGCTCAAACTCAGTCGTCCACTGATGGGGAGAATAGTCAATATCAGATACATTGAACTTACCGTTATTTATGGTTATGTTTTTATTTGTAATGTTACTTACCGTATCGCAATCTATATAGTATCCTGACCCCGACATTATATACTTTCCGTCTATATTAAAGCTGTACAGATTTTTTGTACACACGTTGTTCTCAAAGTCAAAGCATATTTCTATATCAATACCGCAGACTTTTGTCTCAAACCTGCCGGTTCCGCAGTTTGAATAGCCTGCCGCTTTCATCACCTCGTCCAACGGCAGATATCCGTTATCTAACAGCGTACGCTCTGTAACAAGGCTTACAGCTAAAATTACGGCAAGCACAGAAAGTATTACAAGTATAAGTGTTATGCATATTAGCCGTTTTTTCATTGTTTTAACCTTCTGTTAAAAATCTAAATGGACGGAAGAGCAAATAAAACATCATCCAGATCAGTCAGGCTTTTCAAAACGGAATCCTGTGAAATATTTTTGTTTATCTTTACTGTTGCCTCGATTCCCGCATTATTGGAAATACCGCTTCTGGGGACAGTAACCTGTAGATCCTTTGCGTAATATGTATGTTCCAGCAAATCGATAAGATCACTTATACGATTTACATCTCCCGTTTCTAAATAAACACGGAATTTTTTGCTGCGTTCAATTACATGAGCGTCAAATTTGGAAAGCAGAGTCATTGTAAGCACTGCAAGAAATGTGCCTATAAACGCTCCCTCATAAAACCCGATCCCGAGTGCAAGACCGATTGCCGCAGTAGTCCACAGCCCCGCCGCGGTAGTAAGGCCGGTGACCTGAAATCTGCCTTTTGACAGTATTGTACCTACTCCCAGAAAGCCAATTCCTGATATAACCTGTGCACCTATACGCATCGGGTCACCGACGTACCCGTCTATATGTACCATATCAAACTGGCCGATAAGAGTTGTTATGGCGGCTCCCAGGCAGACAAGGATATGTGTGCGCAGTCCTGCCGCGCGACCGTGTCGTTCTCTTTCCAGTCCAATAAGTCCTCCAAGAAGAACCGCAGCAACAAGCCTTATTATAATCGTGACAATATTAAAGTCCCGCAGGTAATCAAAAGTACTTTCCAAAAATGACATTTTTGCCTCCGCTTTTATAATGTATTAGATATTATATATATTATATTGCAATAAATATAGCACTATGAGATATAAAAATCAAGAACAAACGACTTTTTTTGATAAAATAAAAAGGTCTTAGCAAAACAGAGGCGATTTATCATCTTTTATATAGCCGGATCTTCTCATAGACTTTGATTTATTTTCACAGAAAATAATATGATCGTGAAGCCTGATGCTAACACTGTCTAAAAGCTGTGCAAGGTCATTTGTTATTATAACATCCTGTGCGGACGGCAATACGCTGGACATATGATTATGTGCAAGCACAACTGAGCTTGCTCCGCTCTTCAAGGCCCTGTCTATAACAAGCTTTTTATCAAACGTCAGACTGTCCCTATCGCCCTGTGCTATCAGACTAAGACCGAGTATCCTGTATCTGGAATTGAGCGTCAAAAGATAAAGCTTTTCAACCTTTTGGTTCAGAAAATGCGGTCTCAGATAATCCACAAGCTCATCATAGGTATAAATCCTGCGTTTATTATCGGTATTGCCTTCACACAGTATATTGGTAACCGCTGCACCACATATTTTCAGCAGAGCTGCTCCCTTTTCTCCCACACCCTCCGTTTGGACAAGTTCCCTGTACGGTGCATTGCAGATATTTGAAAGCGTACCGTACTTATCTAGTAAAATCTTTGCAGTGTGGCAACTGTCAATCACCGCGCAAACGCCGTCAAGCAATGCGCTGATCAGCTCCTCGTCCGACACCTGCGCACCGGATTCAATAAGACGAAGTATTGAGCAATCCCGTTTTGCATCTGAGTAAATTTCACGCATCAATTATTGATCACGTCTCCCACTCCATCAAGTATATACTTTGGACGATAGGGAAAGCTCTCCATTATCGCCCTCGATGTAACGCCTGTAAGCACCAGAACGGTATCGATTTCAGACTCAATACCTGCGATTATATCTGTATCCATTCTGTCACCGATTATGGCAACATCATCTTCATCGCAGCCGAGCAGAGACAAACCGCACCGCATCATAAGCGGATTGGGCTTGCCCAGAAAATACGCGGATTTGCCTGTCGCTATCTCAATAGGAGATACAAGAGACCTGCACGCCGGCTCGATTTCTCCGCCCTCAATCGGACCTGTTATGTCTGGATTGGTACCTATAAGCTTAGCGCCTGACAAAACGAGATTTACAGCTTTTGTTATATTTGCCATATTATAATTTATTGTCTTGCCGTCACCTATCACAACATAGTCGGGATTGACATCGTTCATTGATATCCCCATATCGTAAAGTGCGTTTATAAGTCCCGATTCACCGATAACATACGCTGTGCATCCGGGTTTCTGCTTTGCCAGATACGAGGCCGTAGACAGCGCCGATGTATAAAAGTGAGAAGGATCTATATCCATTCCCATTCTCGAAAGCTTTTGTGCAAGCTCTTTGGGAGACCTGACAGAACTGTTTGTGAGAAAAAGAAATTTCTTATCGTTTTCCTGAAGCCAGTTGATAAACTCCTTTACCCCCGGAAGCAACTCATTACCATGATATATAACACCGTCCATATCGCATATAAAGCCCTGTTTATCCTGTAATCTCATATATTCCTCCTATTTTTTGTATGTATTCATTATATAATATACCTGTATTTTTTGTCAATTAATAAAAAAATCGACATTATACTTGTAATATATATCTTTTTTTGATAAAATGATAAAAATTAATAAGGAGCGTTTGAAATAATGGAAAATCTAACTGTTTTCGATCATCCTCTTATTCAACATAAAATTTCTATTCTGCGCAACGCGGACACAAGCTCCAAACAATTTCGCGAGCTTGTAGAAGAGATAACCATGCTGATGTGCTATGAATCCATGCGTGACCTGCCGCTTACAGATGTAGATGTAACAACGCCTATTGCAAAAACCAAAACAAAGGTACTTGCAGGCGTTAAGCTGGCAGTCGTTCCGATACTGCGCGCCGGATTGGGAATGGTAAACGGAGTCTTGAACCTTGTGCCGTCTGCAAGAGTCGGACATATCGGAATGTACAGAGATGAACAAACCCTTGAACCTCACGAATACTACTGCAAGCTGCCTAAAAACGTGGACAAGCGCCTGGTGATCGTCACTGATCCCATGCTCGCCACGGGCGGATCTGCTATCGATGCTATAACCAGGATAAAACAGTACGGCGGTAAGAATATAAAATTTATGTGTCTTATCGCAGCACCCGAAGGTATAAACGCACTCTCTTCAGCTCATCCAGACGTTCATATCTACTGCGCACATGTAGATGAAAAATTAAATGAAAACGGTTATATTGTTCCGGGGCTGGGAGACGCCGGAGACAGAATATTCGGCACAAAATAATTTTACGGCACATCGTTTATATCGATGTGCCGTTTTTTTATAAAGTTTACATAACTTTTTTGTCATTTTATGTTGTATTTTATTTTTTATGTATTATAATTAATCTATAATACTTTAAATGGACAGGCAGCATAAAAATGTACAGCAGAAATATTTCGATTTTTGATAAAAAAACAAATAAAAAAGACGTGATTTTTTATCTGTTTTTTCCTTTGGTTTTTCTTTATTCCGAAATATCGGTAAAGCTTTCGATATACGGATTTGTATTTGATATATCATGGATATTTGTAATATTATTTTCGCTTGCGGCCGGTGCGCTTATATCCGCGGCGGTTTCTTTTCTGCCGCAAAAAGCAGCGTTTCCAACCTATGTGACGATAACGGCGTTAACTTTTGTGTTTTACTGTTTTCAGCTGATATACTATAAGTTTTTCAAAAACTTCTTTTTGTGGCAGACTATAGGACTGGCATCCGGTCTTACGGATTTCTGGAAATCGGCGGTATCTGCAACTTTTCATCAGTGGTATATGCTTATAATACTTGCCGTGCCGCTTGTTATAATCTGTGTACTGGGAAAGAGGATAATGAATTTTGAAAAGAAGCGCCCAGTATACGGCTTATATTGTGCCGTCGCATGCTTAGCGCTTAATCTTCTGGGAGCCGGACTTACCTTTACGGACCAGAGTTATAAATCAAGCTATTTTGACGAGTATTCGGTTGACAGCGCTGTGCATCATTTTGGTATGATGCAGAATACTTGCCTTGAGCTCAGATATTTGTTGTCAAAGCCGTCGCTGGCAACTCAAGCGCAGCCTTTGCCGGAGAATCCTGAGTCCGAAACCGACCAACAAGAGCCGGTTGAATATAATGAGATGGACATTGATTTTGACAGTCTTATCGCAAACGAGACAGATGATGATATAAAAGCAATGCATGAATATTTTAAAGTTCAAACCCCTTCGGCCAAAAACGAATATACAGGAATGTTTAAAGGTAAAAATCTGATTTTGCTTACCCTTGAAGGATTTACAGATAAATGTATTGATCCAGTGCTTACTCCTACATTATATAAAATGGCAACAGAAGGATTTATTTTTGAAAACTTCTATAATTCACTTTGGGGCGGTTCTACCGCATCAGGAGAATATGCAGTTACAAGCGGGAATTTTTACACAGCTGCAACAGCATTGAAACTGGCAGGTAATAACAGCTGGCCTTTTGCTCTGGGAAACCAATTCAAAAAACTCGGTTATATAACAAAATCTTATCATAATCACACCTATACTTACTACGGCAGAAATTTAGCTCATGCGGCATACGGATATGATTACAAAGCAATAGGGAACGGACTTGAGGGAATAACTAAATGCTGGCCGGAGTCTGACCTGGAAATGATGAATATTACAGGTCCGCAATTTATTAATTCACAGCAACCTTTTCATATTTACTACATGACAGTGTCGGGGCACTGTGATTACGACTTTGGCGGAAACATGATGAGTTATAAAAATCGTAAGCTGGTGCAGGATATGCAGGCAAGCGAAAGTGTAAAAGCTTACTATGCGTGTCAGATTGAGCTTGACCGCGCTCTTGAATCGCTGGTCAGCCAGCTGGATGCTGCGGGGATTCTGGAAAATACGGTGTTTGCAATGTGTGCTGACCATTATCCGTATGCCCTGGACGACTCTGCATTGGCCGAGCTTTACGGTCTTGAAAAAAATGGGATAAGAAACAACTTTGACCTATACCGGAACGGTTTTATACTGTGGAGCGCGTCAATGCAGGAGCCTATACATATTTCAAAGCCCTGCTCAGCAATAGATATTCTTCCTACTCTTTCAAATCTATTTGGGCTGGAGTACGATTCAAGGCTTATGATCGGCTCTGATATCCTGTCAGACACCGACAGCCCGGTTATCCTCAACAGCGTAGGCACGATCGGGTCAAATCACTGGATAACTGTTCAGGGAGAGTACAACGCATATAAAAAGTTATTTACTCCGTCTGCCGCCTGCACATTTTCACAGCAGCAGATTGATGAATATGTAAAAAATATGAATTCAATAGTACGCGCCAAAGAAAAATATTCTATAAAAATTATGGAAAAAAACTATTACTCACATGTTTTTAAATAAAAACCCGAAGGTAATACCTTCGGGTTTTATAATGTCAATCAGAAATAAATAAATTTACGGCACTGTTTGATTATGAAATCAACACATATACAAGTGCAAGAACCAAAGGCAGATCGGTATCATTTTTATCGCTTATAAGTAAAAATATTATACCAAGCAGCAATAGCTCATCTCTGCCTACAGCAGAAAACAATCCTAGACCGTGTTTACTATGCTTTTGAACTGAGCGTACCGTATTAGGGCAAACAGAACCTGAACTTTTATCTTGCACAGGTCCGCCGGGAGGAGGCGTAAGAGGAAACTCCCGCTCACCCTTATGAAGCACTTTATAAAGCTGACCATCGGTTTGCATATCAGTCTCCATTCTGCCGCCATGATGTCGGCACAGATGTTTTTTTATCCCCGCAAGCGGCGTCGGAGGATCACTTATCTGTGCCGCAGCTTGTTTTAAATAGACAGAAAATAACTTTTAAATTAATCCGATGTATTATCGTTTCCGTCCCTAAATATATCAATGACATTAAGCATACGCAGCATTTGTGCCGCCTCGTCCACACGCCTTGCGCGCTCTTTTGATATGTAAGGTTTAAGGTCATACAGCAGGCGTGTACGGCTGTCGCTTTGATTTGAATTCATAGCTGCCATGGCACGTGTCAGCTTAAGCATCATTGAAGGATCTATCCCGTCCGGCAAAAGAGCGCCGTTTTGTCCACTTTTAAGCGAATCCAAAATACCTGACAACTTATTATCTTTGTCACCGCTGCCATTTTTGGACAAAGCCTGAATAATCGTTGAAAGGTCGCCCGAGCCGCCTTTGGTATTACTCAAAAGCGATGAAAGTACATCGCTGTCAGACTTGTTTTCAGACTCTGACGGCGGCTTTATTTCAGAGGTTTTTTTATCATCCAGCAAAGCGCGAAGCTTATTGCCTGTCTCAGGATCGGAAAGCAGTTCATTTAACATATCGGCAAGTTCTGCCATAATGACTGCCTACCCCAGGATATCGCGGAGCTTTTGCTGTATATCATCCCTTGAGAGCGCGCGGGCAAGCTCCTCTTTATTTGAAATACTGTTTAAAAGCTTTTGCGCATCCATTTCGGCAAGCTCCTTTTCAAGCTGTTGCTTTCCACTTTTGCCGGACAGCATCTTTTTTAGTTTTTTCTGCTGACTCTCACTCATTGACATTTCCAGTGTATTCAGCAGTTCATCTCTTTTTGTTCTGTCCATTCCCTTGAGCTCTTTTATAATTTTGTCAATATTATCCACATAATCACCCTTATAAGTAGTTTCTGTATATTTTATGCCGAAATTTTAAATATGATACCGTTTTTTTCCGCCTTGACCTTTTGTAAAACGAGTTGTATAATATGTATGCCGTTTTTTTGCAACGGCAAAAGAAGGAGAACATATGAAAATACTTGTTTTTTCCGATTCTCACGGAATGCTCGAAAATATCAGCTCTGCCTTTAAAAGCAACGATTTTGATGCCGTGATATTTTTGGGTGACGGACTGACGGATCTGCAGACACTCAGTCAGATAAAAAAAGATATTCCGATATATGCTGTCAGGGGCAACTGTGACTTTTTTGCCGGCCCGGTTCCGGAAATAATGATGCCGGAGCTTAACGGCAAGAAAATATTTATGACTCACGGTCACCTTCAGTATGTAAAATCAGGCATATATAATCTGAAAATGACAGCAAAAGAGTCAGGGGCGCACGCCGTTCTCTACGGACATACGCATTTGCCTTTTTACGAGGAGGACTGCGGCTTAATCGTCGCCAATCCCGGCTCTGCGCTGAAAGGCTGTTATGCCGTTATGACAATCGACGAAAATATCAAGTTTGAATTTAAGAATAAGTATGACTAAGGAAGAAATCATAAGAAATTACGGCTCTCTGTCACTGGCGTATATAGGAGACGCGGCGTACGGGCTCATGGCGCGCGAATATCTGCTTAAAAACGTCAGCGCCGATAACGGCAGACTGCACAACAAAACCAAAGATTTTGTAAGTGCACACGCTCAAAGCATCTTTTTGCAGAAAATACTTCCGGTGCTGACAGAGGATGAGCAGGCTGTCGTGCGCAGAGGCAGAAACGTAAAGTCACATTCACACCCGAAAAACGCTGATATCGGCGAATACCACAGCGCTACAGGCTTTGAAGCGCTCTGGGGATATCTTTATCTTTCCCGTGACAGGCAAAGAATGGCGAATTTGTTTGAAATAATCGTAAATACTATTTCTTGAACGGCGCATCATTGCGTACGCGCTCAAAAGGAGTGTGTTTTACGAATATGAAAAACTTTATAAAAGACACGTCAGCGCTTGTGCTTGCAGGAGCAGTATTTGCATCAGGACTTTGCGTTTTTGCCGCACCAAACCAAATACTGACCGGCGGCGCGGCGGGACTGGCTGTGATTTTGGGGAGTCTTTTTGGCATACCGCTTGGAACGGGAATACTGCTTATAAATATACCGCTTCTTGTTGCAGCGTTTTTTGTATGTGGAAAAAGGTATGCTCTCAAGACCGTGTACGCAGTGGTTCTGTTTTCTGCAGTAATTGATATCTTTGAGCTGACAGTGCCAATACGCTACGGTGGAGACAAGCTCTTGTGCGCTATATACGGAGGAATACTGACAGGTATAGGACTTTTTATCGTAATGAAGCGCTCGATTGTGACCGGAGGAAGCGATCTTCTGGCATACATTATCCAGCGCGTGCGTCCCGGCAGATCTATGAGCACGCTGCTGCTCATCATAGACGGGATAATCGCTGCTCTGGGCGCACTGACATACAGGAGTCTTGAAACTGCTCTATATTCCATGTCTCTTATAATCATACTGACTCTGACGCTCAACACCCTGCTTTCAGGAAGATCGCAGGGAGAGGTGCATTTTATATTCTCAAACGACACAAACACGATAATAAGCTGTATCGACAGCGAGCTGGGACGCGGATGTACTTTGCTAAAAGCCAGGGGAGGCTACAGCAATGATCCCAAGGACGTTATAATGTGTGCCGTAAACCTGCGTGAATCGGTTTTGCTTCGGCGCCGCGTGTTTGAAATAGATCCAAAAGCTTTTATTATAATAGCTGATGCCAACCGCGTGTGCGGCAACGGTTTTATCAGACCTGAAAAAGAGGAAATATTCTGAAATGAACATGTTTGAATATCTAAAAGATATAACAGACCTTGCCCCATTTGTCGGCACAAAGCCGTTCTGCGGGCTCAGGTTTAATCCTATAAAGCTTGAAAAACGGGTTTTTGAACGCATAGCGCCGTGCGAGCTTACCCCGTGTACATTTTATTCCTGCGGATATCGCATCCATGACGACAGCTGCGGCACTTACCCTCTGCATATGGCGGGCGGGTATTACATACAGGAACCCAGCGCTATGAGCGCTATTACCGCACTGCAGGTCGAACCTTTTGATACCGTTCTTGATATGTGCGCCGCACCGGGATCAAAATCCACGGCTATTGCTGCACACTGTGACGTGCTCGTATCAAATGAAATAAACCCTAAAAGGGTCATGTCACTTATAAGCAATATTGAACGCATGGGTGTGTCAAACGCAATTGTGACAAACTCAGACAGCAGGGTTATTGCCCAAAATTTTGAAGGATACTTTGACAAGGTACTGGTGGACAGTCCATGCTCAGGTGAAGGCATGTTCCGCAGACACCCTCAGATTATTGAAAACTGGTCTGCAGAACTGGTCGAAATGTGCGCACGCAGATCCTCCAATATACTTAAAAATGCAGCACGCACAGTCAAGCAGGGAGGCAGGCTGGTATACAGCACCTGTACATACAATCTTGAAGAAAACGAAATGGTCATACTTGACTTTTTAAGAAACAATCCGGATTTTGAACTCACAGACACCGGTATACCCGACTGTGAAAAAGGATTTTTAGGTTTGGATAAGGCCAGTCGCATATTTATCAAAAACGGAGGAGAGGGGCATTTTGTATGTGCAATGCGAAGGACCGGCGCACATACTTGTAAGTCCAAAGTACAGTACTTTAAGGTTTCTGATAAAACCGATTTTCTTTCGGAAGTACTGTGCGCACCTCTTAAATTTTATAAAAATCATGATTTCGGTATAATAGAGCACCAGGGCGTAAAATACGCCGTTCACAAAAAACTGCCTCTGCCGCAGGGCGTGAGGATAATGCGGGCAGGCGTCAGGCTGGGCTGTTATACGTCAAAGACATTCAAACCGGATCACCATCTGTTTATGGCAGCAAGACCCTCATCCTTTGAAACATTGGAAACGGATGAAAAAAGCGCATGCGCTTTTCTTAACGGACAGCCGCTGAATGTATCCTCCCAGCTCAAAGGTTATGTCGCCGTCACATACAACGGTCTTACCATGGGGTTTGGAAAGGCGTCAGGTGCGGTCCTTAAAAACCACTATCCTCACGGACTCAGAACTTTATAAAAGGAGACAACAATGAGAAAAAAAATATTTTTTATTATTGCGGCCGTTATTACGGCACTGTCTATCCCTGTTTTTGCTTCAGCACAGGGAAATACTATGACTATAAGCGACGCACAGGCATATATAAGCAGTAATCTGTCGCATGGATATTTGAGCTTTGAATCAGATAATATTACATATGAAATAGAAATCTCTGCACTTAAGGATTTTTACTATAACTCAGATATTAAATATTATTTGTTCAAATCAAACGGAATAACCGTGCGTGCAGATAAAAATGGCTTTTTTGACTTTGACCTTAATAAAGTTACGTTTTGTGCGTCTACAAGCGGATTCAATGTAATATATTATTATAATAACGGCTCCCAGAAGGTACTTGAAGAGTCAAATATGCCGGTTCTTTATACCATTGACTATCCTCAGGCGAATTCCCGCACTGCAGTACGGTTCGGTGACAGACCGGCAACCGTATTGAATAATGAAAACGGGACTGTTGTATTTGAAACAAACTTTGTCGGTGGGTTTTCTGTAATTGATTTTGAGTTTAATGATGTAAAAGACCCGGCTAAGTGGTATTACAATTACGTAAATTCCGCCGGGGCTCTTGGTATTATGGACGGCATGGGAGAAAACAACTACGAACCCAAAACAAATGTCACTCGCGCTCAGCTGGCGGCTATGATCGTAAAATCTACAGAAGATATAATAAGCTACCGTATTGATCCTAAATATTCATTTACCGATGTACAGGAAGGAAAATGGTACTATGAATATGTGATGAAATGCGCGTCTTTAGGTATTGTCGACGGCGTAGGCGACGGTATGTATAATCCACTTGCAGGCGCGACACGTGAAGAAATAGCTACGGTAATCGCAAGATTTATAAAACTTATCGGATCATACGGCAATACCGATTTGCCTGTAATAGATACTTCCGCAATGGATGCTGAGCTTGCCGAGCTGTACATTGACAGTTCAAGTATACACAACTATGCAAAGGAATCGGTCCTGATATGTAATAAGCTCGGAATC
This sequence comes from uncultured Clostridia bacterium, assembly GCA_944385895.1. GTDB lineage: Bacteria > Bacillota > Clostridia > Oscillospirales > QAKW01 > RGIG9041. Next base: position 26,431 of record CALWYZ010000001.1, on the reverse strand, counting down.
ATGCAGGGAGACAGCGAAGGCTTTCGCGCCCGCAGTAAAATTGTACGCTCTGAATGCGCTAAAATATTTTATCTTATCAATCGCCAGATTTCAGAATTGAAATAATTTATTTTTGTATTGAAAAATTGCAAATAATATGTTAACATATTGTCAATAAATAATAAGGAGAATTTATTATGGCTTTTTGTAGAAATTGCGGAAACCAAATGGACGATCTTGCGTCAATATGCGTCAAATGCGGTGTTGCCAAGGGAAACGGAAATGCTTTTTGTCCCAACTGCGGACAGCCGACGGTGCCCGGTGCCGCCGTGTGCACATCCTGCGGAGTTGCGCTCAATAATACTATTGAACAGAAAACATCGGAAAAGTCAAAAATGGCTGCAGGTCTTCTGGGAATTTTTCTCGGTGCATGGGGAATACATAATTTTTACCTTGGAAACACAAACAGAGGCGTAATTCAGCTTGTTCTGACTCTCGTTACTTGCGGTGTTGCCGGTATATGGGGATTTATCGAAGGAATTCTTATTCTTTGCGGTAATATAAACACAGATGCAAAAGGCAACAAACTTAAAGACTGATAACTGAAATAAAAAAGCGGACTGAAGTCCGCTTTTTTATTTTTTGATTTTTTAATGCATACGCCGGGAGATTGAAAAAGACAATATCATATTCGCTCCGGCATTATATGCAGAAGCTTATTCTGTCTTTGCAGCATCAACGCGTGCGCAATGTAATCTCACCTGAACGAAGTGTTTTTACGTTCCCATCACTGTCGCTTACTATCAATCCACCGCTGCTGTCCACATCTACGGCATACGCATAATGTGGCTTTCCGTTTTGATAGTAAACTATATCTTTGCCTATAACAAGCATACGGTCACGGTATATTTCAAAATATGATCTGTCCTCAAGGTCGTTTGAAATGCTGTACAGATTATCAGATATTGCGCCGATAAGCTCATTTCTGGTGACAGCAACCGCAGAGGGAAGAGAGCAGGCAGTATCCCGTATATTTTCCGGAAATCTAACTGTGGAAAAATTAATTCCAATGCCTATTATAATATGGCTGACTATACCTGTCTCATAATTGGTGACTGCCTCTGTCAGGATACCACAGAGCTTTTTACCGTCCAAATAAATATCATTGACCCATTTTATCATAGGTGAAATACCACACAGCTTTTCAAGCGCACACACAACGGCAACAGCCGCCGCGGCGGTTATCGTTACGGCATTTGTGATCTCGGTATTGGGTGAAAAGACATAGCTCATATATATACCCGTTCCGTACGGCGAATAAAAATCTTTACCCATTCTTCCGCGGCCCAATGTCTGCTCCTCGGCGACAAAAAGAGCTCGATCACATGTTTTTTCAGCAAGAAAACACTTAGCGCGCATGTTGGTCGAGTCAGTTGTTTTATAAGCATATACGGGTATTTTCATCTGAGTATTCACCGATATGCCCTCAGCTGAAATTATATCGCAGTCAGGCGACAAACGGTATCCCTTATTTGTTGAGGAACAGATATTATACCCGTCCTGACGCAAAGATTTTATTGCTTTCCATACAGAATTGCGAGAAACGCCCATCATTGCCGCTATATATTCTCCGGAAACATCTGCATGACGGCTGGATTCAAGAATTTCAAGCACTGTTGACTTTACAGACAAGGTTTTATCCCCCTATGTATGCTTAAATTATCTAAATTTATATACGGGCAAATATCACTCAAGAATAAATTCAGCCCACTCAATGTCATTATCGGCATAGTTATTTTGCCAGTATTAAAGTTTATCTTAGTACAGTAAAACACGCTGTTCTACAGCATGTCTGAAATTATCCAAATCATATTTATAACCAAAAGACGTAGGTTTAATAAACAGGATATCCCATGGCATGTTTTACAGTATGCATAACCTGCACACTTGCCCGACTGCGTGAAACAGACAGATATCCTCAGGCTCTGACAGCTGTTTACAGGCGGCATGGCATTCAAGTATCGTATGTTTTGCCTGCTGCATTTTTATCTGGCTGCATGCCCGCATTCTTGCCGTACTCACTGCGGCTAAAAGTCTGAAATCCTGTAGATACTTTTTTCTCAATTACTTAACCGCACCTTTTTCAAGGTCAGGCGCCCTCAAAACCATCGTTTTGCGGTTCCGGCAGCCGTAAGTCTATTTAGCCTTTTAAATAACGCATCGGGTTTTAAAAACAGAATACTGTTTTTTCTTTTTAAACGTGTACATACCTGTTGCATCCAGTCCATATCTGAATATTAGTTCCTTTTTATATAATTACCGGACAAACTGAACTACCGTCTCCACATGGCTTGTGCGTGCAAACATATCTACAACAGCAGTTTTTTTAATACTGAATCCAGCGCTTGTAAGTATAGCTGCATCTCTTGCAAGCGTTGCACTGTCACAGGAAATATACACCAGCTTTTCCGCACTACTGGATATAATAAAATCAAGCGTACTCCTATCACAGCCTTTACGAGGCGGATCGACAAAAATTACATCAAAATCACCCAGACCGAGATTATTTATCCCTGCGGCGTCACTCGCTATAAATCTTGCGTTAGCAAGCCCGTTGATCACAGCATTGCGACGTGCATTGTTAACAGCCTGCGGCACTATTTCAACACCGATAAGCTCTTTGGCAGACATTGCTGCACAGATACCCACCGTGCCTATGCCGCAATACAGATCAAGAACGCGCCGGCTCTGATCAACTTCGCCAAAAGCCGCGGCTATGCCGTACAGTTTCTCACACATATCATGGTTTACCTGATAAAAAGCCTGTGCAGATATCTCGAATTTTTTGCCGCACAGGGTGTCGGTGATAAATCCGCTGCCGTATATTGTTTCAAATCTCTGGCCAAGTATTACATTTGTATTTTTTGAATTATAATTCAGTATTACTGTCGTTATTTCATTAAACTCACCGCAGACAGCATGTATAAATTCCCGTTTTTTATCAAAAATTCCGTTGACAACAAGACAGAGCATTATCTGACGTTTGTCACCGGACGAACGAAGATATATATGTCTTATTATACCCTTGCCTGTTAATTCGTTATAGGCGTCGACCGAGTAATTTTGCATAAACCTTCGTACACATGCAACTATTTTATCAAAAATCTCAGGCTGTATAAGACATTTTTCTTCCGCCACATCATGGCTTGCCCGGCGGTAAAAGCCTATGACTGTTTTGCCTCTCTGCTCCCGCACGGGATACTGAGCCTTATTCCGGTAACCTGTAACACAGGTGCTTGCTTCTATCTTATCAATCTTTGCATCTAACCCCGCTTTTTTCAGATTGGACAGAACCTTTGCACATTTAAAATCAAACTCTTCTTTATAATCCATATGCCACAGCCCGCAGCCGCCGCAAACTCCATCTGCCGGGCATAACTGTTTACAACGCTTTTCAGACGGTAAAAGTATCTTTTCCGCTTTCGCATAACCAAAACTTTTACCGGCTTTCAAAACATGTGCCAAAACCCGCTCGCCGCGTATAGTGCCCGGAATAAACAGCACATAGCCATCCGGCTTCGCTACACCGTATCCTTCACTGGAATAGTCCTCTATTTCCACTTCCAGTCTTTCGTTTTTATTCATAAATCCTCTTTTTACCTTCAAACATTTGATAATTAATTATACCATACCCGTTATCAGCTGTAAAACAGATTTTATATATTTTTTACATTTTATATATAGACAAAGTCACTTTGATAAAGATATAATATAGCTGTAAAGCCAATTGCATTTATAATTACGGAGGAATTTAAATATGAAAATTCTTAAAAAAGCCGTTTGCCTCATTCTGGCTGTAACAGTCTTGCTGAGCTTTCCGGTATCCTGCTCTTCGGGCGATTATGCCCTTAAAATCGGAGACAGGGTGATTTCAGCCGACAGATACAAAGCCGCGGCGATAAGTATAAAATCTCAGTTCTTGACAAGCAACGACCTTGAAGACACGGACGATCTCTGGGACAGATATATTGACTCCAGCTATACATCTACCGTTCAGCAGTATTTGGACTCTATGATACAATCGTATCTGATTTCTTACAATCTTTATTCCATACACTTTGACGAGCTGGGTCTCACCCTTGACGACCAGACAGTCAATGAAATAGAAGAGACTATGCAAAGTTATATAGAACAATACGGAAGCAAAGAAGAACTGGATAAAAGTCTTCGTGAGCAGGGATTTACATACGAGGATTTTGAGCAACAATATTACGACGAGGCCCAAAAAAAGGCTGTAATCATGTATTATTTCGGACCGGACAGCACTGAAAACCCTGTCTCTCGCGATGATCTTCGCGCTTATTACGAAGAATATTATACAAAGGTAAAGCATATTTTTCTGTCAACAAAAGACGATGAGGACAATGACTTGTCCAAAGACGAAAAAGCTAAAATAGGCCAAAAGGCGCAAGAAATATATCAAAAAGCACTGGCCGGAGAGGATTTTGAAAAGCTCATAGACGAATATAACGAGGACCCCGGTATGGCTTCAAACCCCGACGGCTATATCTTCTCTAAAGATGACACTTCCTATACTACTGTTTTCCATAACGCAGCGTTTGAAATGAAAGTGGGAGATATAAAGCTTATCCAATCCAATCTCGGCTATCATATAATGAAAAAATATCCTTTTACCGATGAAGATATTTTCTCACCGGACAGAGAAGTGGTACTTTTAGAAAATATGATGAGCGAGGAATCCAACAAAATACTTGATGATTTGAAAGAACGAATTGGCGTTAAATATAATAATGCTGTACTTGAGGAACTGTCTGTCGTAAATATTGATATCCAGTCCGACCAACAAAGCGACAGCCTTATTTCCGACGAACTTAAAGAACAGCTCGGAGTCGATACCGAAACTACTGAAGAAAAATAATTTTAATTTTCCGAAAATGCGGCTTTTTAGCCGCATTTTTTTATATTTGTAATCATTTTGTAATTTTTCTTGTTTTACCGTTTATATTATATATAGGAACCTCTGTAAAAAAAATTCTTAAAAATTACAAAAAGGTCTTGATTTTATTACAAACCTGGTGTATTATTGTATTGGTTTGTAACTGATTTGTAATTTTTGATAATATAAACAACGTAACGGAGTGTTATTTCTAATGAATAAGTTCGCAAAAAAAATTATAAAAGCTGCATTAAAACCGGCGCGTGCCATTGTGCGCGGTGGTTTTTGTGCTGCACATGCAATCAGAGAGCTGAGCTTTAAGGGAATGCTCAAAGGCATCAGCGGTCTGGGTGAGCTTATTGTAAAATTTATATACTCGGCAGGTCTTTTTATTGAAACTGTATTTGTACGTATTGCAAAAGCAGGATACAAGAATTTACTAGTACGCGCCGTAAAATTTATATATGCAACAGGCGAGTTTGTCATCAAGTGGACATGCATACTGGCAAAGGGTACTGTCAAAGTAATAATGGCAATTCCCAAAAGCTTTGTACGCAACTTTTCCTACTGGGCTCCCGCTCTGTCGTGTATAGCCGTTATAGCAGTGCTGTTTTCAACAAACTTTTATGCACTTGCTCTTAAGGTCACTGTAAACGGCGAGACTGTCGGATATGTTTCCAACGAGTCGGAATTTTCAAATGTAGTAAGCGAGGTCGAAAATAATCTCGGTGAGTCTATCGGCGAAAATTATGTTATGACATCAAACCCTGAATATTCTTTTACAATAGTAAATAAAAGCAAGCTTCAGACCGAAGAGAGCAAAAGTGAAATGTACGACGGTGTATACTCGATAGTCTGCGAAGAGATCGGAGAGCATTACGGTTTATATGTTGACGGCACTCTTATAGCCGCTTCACAGTCGGAAGACACACTTAACAATATACTTGACGAGCTTAAACAGCCGTATATAACCGGTGAAGAAAACGAAACGGTCGAGTTTGTTGCCAATGTAGAAATAAAAAAAGGCATTTATGCTCCATCCTATTTCTATACAGAGGATGAAATACGCGCTAAATTCAGCGCCTCAACCAACCCGATGTATTACACTATTCAGGAAGACGATTACCTTTCTGACATATCAAAAGCAACAGGTCTTACAAGAACTCAGCTGTATGCACTAAACCCTGAGCTTGACGAGCGCAGACTTGTTCCCGGGAAAAAGGTAAATATTTCACAGCCTGAGGTTTATCTGGGAATTAAAATCGTTAAGACAATAAATTATACCGAAGAGATAGATTACGATACCATAAAGATCGAGGACAGTTCTCTTTACAAGACACAGACAAAGGTCAAAACATCAGGCAAGACCGGTGAAAAGGATATTGTGGCCGAAGTCACTTATATCGACGGCGCACAGGTTTCAAAACAGATAATTTCAGAGACTGTAACACGCGAGCCGGTAAACAAGGAGATTTATGTAGGCACCAAAGCTCTTCCTTCTTCCACATCGCCTCTTGCCGGCACAGGAACATTTATTCGTCCGATAAGCGGCGGCTATGTATCTTGTGCATTCGGCGGTTACAGAGGTCATACCGGTACCGACCTTACAATGAGCGGTGCTTACGGAAAGCCTGCATATGCATCGGCAGCCGGAACGGTCATTTATGCCGGTTGGTCAGGCGGATACGGTAAAGTCGTCAAGATAAAGCACTCCAATGGTTATGAAACATGGTATGCTCATTTGAGCTCTATAAATGTATCGGTTGGAACCACCGTCTATCAAGGACAGCAAATCGGAAGAATCGGTTCTACCGGTAACTCAAGCGGTCCGCATCTGCACTTTGAAATGCGGATTAACGGAAATGCTGTAAACGCAATGAAATATATTGGATAATAACACCCCCCCGACAATTGTCGGGGGGCTTTTTAACATTATATATTATCGTTGTAAGGTTCAATACCATATTTTAAATCCGTTTGGCAAATATCCGGTTTCATTGAATATGTTCTGGGATTATATTATCTCATTAAAAAAACTGACGGTATATAGTATAAAAATTTAACGATGTTTTTTAATCTCTGCGATCGTGTCTGATAAACGGCTCGCATATTTGATTTTTAATAATGTCGGCGTATTTATCGGGGCGCCTATAGGCATTTCCATGCACTTCGAACTTACGGTAATTTCTGAGCATATCCATATCAAATCCGGCAATATATACGCCCTGATTTTTACCTGCCAGCAATATGCAGGTATCACGTGAAAGAGTCAGGTCGGGTAAATACGCAATCCCGTCAAAAGCCGACGAACAGCCGTTGCAGTCAGGCTTACCTTCAGGATAATTACATGTGGCTATTCCCAGCATATTTTCAAACGCTCTGCTTCTGAGCTGAGAAAGACGGTTAATTTCCATAGGACATGCATTAGGCACAAGAATTATCTCAGCACCCTTTAGCATAAGAATACGCGCGCTTTCGGGAAACTCTCTGTCATAGCAAATCATCGTACCGATTTTAACAGTACCAAAAGCAGTATCAAGATCTGAGACATAAAATCCGTCACCCGCACCGAGTCTGCATTCGTCTGAAAAATCACATGTATGTACCTTGGAATATTTCAATATCTTTTTTCCGTGTCTGTTGATTACAACAACCGTATTACGCGGCAGCGGCTGAGCGCTTTCGAGAAATGTTACGGCTATTGCCATATCCAGCTCAAGCGCGAGTGCGCAAAAGGCTGATACAAATTCCCCGTCGTCACTTACAGCCTGTGATTTAAGCATGTCAATATCTGCCGGAATATTATATCCGTTGCTCCACATTTCCGGAAAAAGTGCAATATCCGCACCTTTCTGCTTTGCAGCCCTGCAGGCAGCTATACCCTTTTTAAGATTTTCCTTTGCCGTTTTGCACGGTAATATCTGCAGCAGAGCAACATTAAACACGTTCATAATACAACCCTCACCGGATTTTAAATAAACTTATTTGCAATTAGTAAGCTTTGCCCCAGATTACCATGGTCTTTGCAGGTTTCCCGCAGCAAACGCATTTATCTGAAATTTGCACCTGATCAAAAGGTATGCAGCGTGAACCGGCGCCCGTTTTTTCCTTGACGGCGGCCTCGCACTCCTCACTGCCGCACCACATGGCGCGAATGAACCCATCACCTTTTTTGGTCATCTCATCTATCATCTGGTCAGTAGTTGTACAATCATAGGTGCGTCTGTTGCGGTTTTCCAGCGCTTTGCTGTAAAGCCCGTCATGCACCTCTTTAAGCTTTTGCTGTACAACGGTCGCCACATCATCAAGGCTTACAACAGTTTTTTCACGATTGTGACGCGTAACTATAACACACTGATTATTTTCAATATCACGCGGTCCCAGCTCTATCCTGACAGGAACACCTTTCATTTCATACTGGGCAAATTTCCAGCCCGGCGAATTGTCGCTGTCGTCAACCTTTACCCTTACAATATTTTTGAGCTGCTGCTCCAGCTGACGCGCCTTTTCAATTACGTTGCCCTTATGTACGGCGATCGGTATTATCACAGCCTGTATCGGCGCAACAGCCGGCGGCAGAGCCAGACCGTTATCGTCACCGTGTGTCATTATTATTCCGCCGATAAGACGCGTAGAAACGCCCCAGGAAGTCTGATGCGGATACGACTTTTTATTTTGCCGGTCGCTGAATGTTATATCAAAAGCGCGTGCAAAACCATCGCCGAAATAATGAGAGGTTCCCGCCTGAAGAGCTTTTCCGTCGTGCATCAGCGCTTCTATGGCATAAGTGGACACGGCACCTGCAAACTTGTCAGACTCGGTTTTCTTACCTTTGATGACCGGCATTGCAAGCACCTCTTCACAAAACCGTGCGTAGATACCAAGCATCTTTTCTGTTTCCTCTATCGCCTGCTGCGCTGTTTCATGTATCGTATGACCTTCCTGCCACAAAAACTCTCTTGAGCGCAAAAACGGACGCGTTGTTTTTTCCCAGCGCACTACTGACACCCATTGGTTATAGAGCTTTGGCAGATCGCGGTATGAATGGACTATCTGCGAATAATGCTCACAAAACAGAGTTTCGGACGTAGGACGCACACAAAGACGTTCCTCAAGCTTTTCGCTGCCTCCGTGAGTGACCCACGCGACCTCCGGCGCAAATCCCTCTACATGGTCTTTTTCCTTATTCAAAAGGCTTTCGGGAATAAACATAGGCATACAGACATTCTCATGTCCCGTTTCTTTGAACATTCCGTCAAGAATACGCTGCATGTTTTCCCATATCGCATATCCGTATGGACGTATAACCATACATCCTTTGACGCTGGTATACCCCACAAGCTCCGCCTTTTTTACAATATCAGTGTACCATTTGGCAAAATCTTCATCCATTGACGTTATATCGTCAACCATTTTTCTGTTATCCATCAGTTTTCTCCGTAATACATATAATATTTAATTATAATATCATAGTCCTTAAAAATCAACAGAATTTCTGCAATTTTGCTTGAAAGCATATCCGTTCAATGATACAATAACATCAGTAATAATATAAGGAGATAAAAATGCTTACCGGAACACTGGCTAATGGAGCTGTTGTTATTGTATGTGCTGTACTGGGCACGCTTATAGGCGACAGACTCCCGAGAAAAATATGTGACACTGTTGTAAAAGGTCTTGCTCTATGCATTATATACATAGGCATAGACGGAGCGCTTAACGGAGAAAATACCCTTATTACGATAATTTCAATCGCCGTCGGAGCCGCTATAGGACAAGCTATTGACATTGATAGATACCTGAATAAATTCGGAGAATTTATTCAGTCGAAAATAAGCAAAAACGGCCAGAGCCGTATAGCAGAAGGGTTTGTGACAGTAATGCTTCTTATATGTGTCGGAGCATGGGCTATAACCGGCGCCATGGACGCAGGCCTGCGCGGCGATCATTCATCCTTCTTTGCAAAAGCTGTTGTTGACGGCGTTTCAACGCTAATTCTGGCTACAACTCTTGGAATCGGAACTGCTTTTGCAGGTATTGCCCTTATTTTATATCAGGGCTCTCTTACCTTGCTGTCAACAGTAATAGAACCGTTTTTGACTCAGCATGTAATAAACGAACTGACTTGCGTCGGCTCGCTTCTTATTATCGCTATCGGCCTTAATATGCTGGATATTACCAAAATCAAGGCAGTCAATATATTGCCCGCCGTATTCATCCCGTTTATTCTCTGTATTTTTATGTAGGAGCCTTATATGAAATTCATATTTACCGCAGATACACATTTTGGATGTAAATTTATAAATGAAAATGCCGACTTAAGAAACCGCCAGCTTGTAATGGATTTTGGCAGAATTGCGGACTATGCTGACAAAAGCGGCATAAAATATATTCTTTTGGGCGGTGATATGTTTGACACGCCATACCCAAACGAGAATGTAAAGGCGGCGGTATATAGGGTTTTTGAAAGCCACAGCGACATTCGATTTATGGCTGTTTGCGGAAATCATGACCCGCTCAGTATGACCGATTTCTATAATAATCCGCCCGAAAATCTTTTTGTTTTTCCCGACAGCATAACCAAAGCCGATATGCAAGACATATCAGTTTACGGCATTTCTCTTTCAGATGCATTTGAAGCCCCGGACCCATGGAGCGGATTTTGCGGTGACGGTAAATTTATAACACTGTCCCACGGCACCCTGTCCGGTAAGGGCGGATTTTCTCTTAACCCGAGTTCTCTGGCCCAGACCGGGGCGGCACTCTCCCTTTTGGGTCATATACACAAAACTCAGTCAATATTTCTTCCCAACGGTACCCGTGCCCTGTACGCCGGTACCCCTTTCGGACACGGTTTTGATGAATGCGGCCAAAAAGGCTTTTATGTTATCGATACGGATGATTTCAGCTATACATATGTTAATACAGACTCGAAAATATACAGAGAGTATACAGCAGATATAAGCAGCTGCAGCTCAATAGCTCAGGTGATGGATATACTATTTAAAATCAAGCCGCAGGAAAATGAAATCGCAAGAGCTGTACTTGTCGGCAAGCTTAAACAACCGTTTGATATTGACTGTGACGTATTGACAGAATATATTAAGGAGTCGTTTATACAAATCAAAGACGAAACAACAATCGATACGGACATTTTCAAAAGTGCCGGAGAAAACACGCTTGAAGGGAAATTTGTGGACATACTTCTGCACAGGCTGGAAAATGCACAGCAATCCGAACGTCAGCAAATACTTGACGCGATAAAAGAAGGCGTTTTAGCGATAAGGAGCTCAAAATGACTGTAATAAAAAGACTGGAAATAACATCGTTCGGAAAATTCAAAGACTATACCCTGGATCTAAAACCAGGACTGAATGAGTTGATCTGTGAAAATGAATTCGGGAAAAGCACGATAGCGGATTTTATTTTATTTATACTTTACGGATTTACCAAGATCGCATCAAAAAAAACAGAGCTTGAGGAAAATCTGCTAAAAAAATATTTACCGTGGAACTCAGAGGCGATACTTGCAGGAGCAATAGAAATAGATTGTGACGGCAGATTTTTACGGATTGAACGAGTGCAGAACGACGGCAGAAAAAAGAGTGTGACCGTGAGAGACGCGACAGGTGCCTCTATTGACATCGAAGATTCTCCCGGCAAGCTTATATTCGGCGTAGATAGACAGACGTTTGAGCGTACTTTCCTGATACGCCAGACCGACATTAAATTTTCAGGCACCGGCGGACTGGAGCTTGCTCTGAAAAATCTTGTAACCACAGGCGATGAAGACACCTCTTATGAAGCTGCTGCAGAAACGCTTCGCAGAAAAAACAGCAAATACAGGCATATCGACAGACAATCCGGACGTATATTTGACCTAAAAAAGCAGATTGCTCAATTAGAGCTGGACTTGGCGGCAAAACGCCGGGTGAGCGACAGCACATTTAGGCTTGACACGGAGCTTTTGCAGTTAAAGCAACAATATACTCAGCTTTTAGAAAAAGAAAAAAAATACAAGGATTTACTCCCGCTTGCAAAAAGCGCAGACGCCCGGCGCAGGCTGGAAAACATTGCCCATACAGAACAGAATATCAAAAGCATCAGCGACAGGATCGAACAATTTAAAAAGACCGGCATAGATCAAAATGCTATTGATGAAATTTCAAAAGCATATCTTGAACTTGAAATCAACACCAAACGGAAAGAATCCGCTTTCGGGCGAGTAAACGATACTGAATCAGCACTTAAAAAAGCGGAAAAAGAATTTTCAAGATTTAATAATATTCGTCAAAACGAAAGAGAACTGCTTATTTTGTTTTCAAAAAAGCCACGGCCTAATGCTGCACTCTGTTCAGCAGGAATTATTATCGCGGCAGTAGGCACAGCGTTAATAATGTCATCACATTTACTCACAGGGGCGGCAGCTGCTGTTATAGGCGCGGCAGTTACAGCTGCCGGAATAATCTTTAAAAGCAAAGTTAAAGTGCCGTCAGACTACGGCATGTCACTGTCTGAGCTTAAATGCTGCTATGAACAATTTAAAGAGAGTGATAAACTGCTCCAAAAACTCAGATACGAATACGAAAGCGCCGTTTCAGAATATGACAGATGCGAGCAAATACTTGAAAACAGCTTTGCCGTATGCCGGCAGATTGAGGAAAAATATAAAATCACAGACGCCCGCGAAATTGAGCATTTGAAAAACCAGCTTCAGGAGCAGGCGGTGCTAGAAAACAATATTGCGGTACTTAAAGAAAAGCGAAGCGAGCTGCTGTGCGACACCACCCTTGAACAGCTCAAAGCTCAAGCTGAACTCGGAGATTGTAAGTATACCGAAAGCGAAATACAAAATCTGCTGCTGAACATAAAAGATGAGCAGTCCAATATTTCAGAAAAAATCACTAAATTAAATGAAAAAGAAGCAGAGCTGAACCGTGTCAAACGCAGCCTGTTTGAAATAAGTCAAAAAAAAGATGAGCTGCAAGACGAGCTTAAAAACGCACAATATCAGGACAGCGTACTTACAATCGCAAGAGAGGCGCTTTTGGAGGCGTATGAGTATATCAGCTCTAAATTTGCGCCAATGCTTACTGAATGTGCAAAACAGCCGCTGTCTGAAATAACAGACGGAAAATATGACAGCATTACTCTTGACCGACAATTCAATCTGCGTGTAAAGCACAATGGCACCATGTACGATCTGGGGTACTTTTCCCGCGGAACTGCGGATGCCGTATATTTCTCTGTGCGCGTCGCCGTCTGCCAGCTGATATCAAAAAAAAGCGGCTTGCCTTTGATAATGGACGATCCGTTCTGGTCGCTGGACGACAAAAGACTCAAATCAGCACGCAAAGTTACTGAAAAAATTTCCCATAATAACCAAATAATTATATTCAGTGCACGAAAATAACAGCTTAAAATTGACATTTACCCACCTTTATGTTATATTTTAAATGAAAGGTGGGTAGTATTATTTTTCGGAGGTTTTAAAAGCGCCAGACCAAAATATTTTCTTGGTTAACGAGGCGGAGGGATTATCGAAATTTTCGGCGGGAACCCTCCCGGCGGCAAAATTGCCGTCGTTAGCCTGTGAACAAACCCGATAGGCAACTGTCGGACAAAAGCACAGGTGTGCAATACAGTAAAAACTCAATTATAAATATAACTTTCCACACAAAACCGCGCGGTCTTTTTATTGCGCGGTTTTTTTAAAGCCATTGTTTTTTATTCAACACTTTTATAGCTTTGTTTTTATCAAAATTTTAAATATTTTCAAAATCGGTGATGATACTAAATAAAGAGGTGAAAAATGGATATTTACAGTGTTATACAATTTATATGCGGCATTTCTTTTTTCCTGTTCGGTATGCTGATGATGTCAGAAAACCTTGAAAAAACCGCCGGAGGAAAGCTTGAGCGAATATTAAAAAAGACACAGCAAAAACCGGCTTTAAGCATTTTACTGGGAACTGTTATAACCATGCTGATACAGTCTTCATCCGCTACATCTGTCATGCTGGTGGGGCTTGTAAATTCGGGAATAATGCAATTTACAGGCACTCTGTATATTATTTTCGGAGCTAATATCGGCACTACATTTACTGCCTGGATTTTGAGCCTTGCGGGTATTGAGAGCAAAAATATTTTTGTATCGCTGTTAAAGCCTGAAAACTTTACTCCTTTTTTGGCATTGATAGGCGTAATACTTATAATGATATCCAAAAATGGACGCAAGCGGGATGCAGGCCGGGTGCTTATCGGGTTTTCAGTACTTATATACGGGATGAAGCTGATGACAGGGGCTGTAAGCCCACTTGCCGATACACCGCAGTTTGCATCGCTTATGGTCAAATTTGAAAATCCGTTTATTTGTCTGTTTGCGGGAATAGTCATAACGGCAATAATTCAATCATCATCTGCTTCTGTAGGCATATTGCAGGCGTTTGCCCTTACAGGAGCGGTAAGCTGGTCAACGGCTGTGCCTATAATAATGGGACAGAACATAGGCACATGTATTACCGCTTTACTGTCCTGCATAGGCAGCGGCAAAAACGCCAAACGTGTAGCGGCAGCACACACCGCTGTAAACGTTATAGGCACGGTAGTATTTTTTACAATTTTTGAGATATTGAGATATTCCACTGACTGGGCATTTTTCTCAACCTCTATAAGCCCTGTAGGTATTGCGGTCGCACATACCGCATTCAATGTTTTGGCTACGCTTTTAATTTTGCCATTTACAAAAAGTCTGGAAAAGCTCATTTGCAGAATAATTACAGATTCACAAGAATCAAAACCGGATATCCCGACACTTGACAAAAGATTGTTTCTTTCTCCGTCAATTGCAGTAAGCGAATGCATGTCCCGTACACGGGATATGGCAAGACTGACGCAATCGACCGTTATATCTGCACTTGATCAGATAATGTCATACAAGAGTAAAGCAACTCAAATAATAACCGAAAACGAAAAGCTCTCGGATATGTATCAGGACATGCTTTTAACAGGGCTTGTAAAAATTGCGGAAAAATCAATATCCGCTGAAGACAGCAGCAGTGTCTCGCGTATGATATATACAGTCAGCGATCTTGAACGTATGTGCGACCATGCTCTTCATATCACTATTGATACAGACGATTTAATGAGCAAAACCAAAGGTTATTCTTCAGACGCCATGCGCGAGCTGTCTGTACTTACAGCAGCGTTAAAGGAAATAACAGAAATAACTGTAACCGCGTTTTTGAATAATGATCCCAATCTTGCTAAAAAGACGGAACCTTTGGAACAGGTGATTGACAAGTTAACAGCTGTCATGCATAAAAACCACGTAAGCCGTCTGCAAAACGGTCAATGTACCGTAGAGCAGGGTCTGTCTTTTAACGACCTGCTCACAGACCTGGAGCGTATATCAGACCATTGCTCAAATATCTCAGCAGCTGTAATCGAAATTTCACGCGGAAGCTTTGAAACACACAGATATCTTAACCGTATAAAAAGCTCCGGCGCAGAATTTGAACGTATTTACGAGCAATACGAGCAAAAATACAGTATATAATATCAAAAAGCCGCAGCGGCTACCGCTGCGGCTTTTTTGTTAAAGATATTTCATTATTATTTCTACCACAAACACCGCTGCACATGCAGCGCAGGCGACCTGAATAAGGCTTTTTTCAAAAAACGAAAGTACAAGCGCTACAGCAAATCCCGCAGCAGCAGACACAATACTGTCTGAAGCATAAAATACCGCCGGAACTACCATTACACTTAGTACTGCAACCGGAATATAGTGTAAAAAAGAGAGCAGGAACCTGTTTTTTATCTTTTGTCTCAGAACTACTATCGGTAGCATTCTGAGCAGGTAAGTTACCGATGCCATAACCGCAAGGCAGATTAAAAACCGCATACTAATCACAGGCGTTTTCCTCCTCCTGCATTTTTACGGGCGCTGCGACCGCCAGAACCGCAGCTGCTATAACTGCACTGATAATAACGGCAAATCCGCCCGGCAGACTGCTCAAAAAAGGTAAGTATTCAAAACAGCAGCCCAATACTATTGCTATAAACGCACACAGCGCCATGCTTTTGCTTTTCTTGATCTGAGGCAGTACGACAGCTGTCAGCATGCCGTAAATGGCAACACCCAACGCCGATACAATGACAGACGGCAGGATATTTCCTGCCACCGCACCTGCCAATGTTCCAAAGGTCCAGCCCAAAAACGGGGTCAGTATAAGCCCGTACATATACCGGGCTTCAAGCTGCGTATCGTTTGACAGTGCTACGGCAAAAATTTCATCGGTATTTCCAAACGAAACTATCAGTCTTTGGACGACCGACATTTGACTGCTCAGCTTTTGTGATAACGATGCAGACATAAAAAGATATCTCGAATTGATGACCAGCTGTGACAGCGCAAGTTCGATAAAACTGCCGCCGGCACAAATTATGGGGACTGCCGCCAGCTGACCCGCGGAGGTGAGGTTTGTAATTGAAATCAGAACCGCCTCAATTACGCTCATTCCATTTGATACAGCAAAGACTCCGAAAGCAAAAGAAACGGAAAAATAGCCGATACAAATCGGCAGTCCGTCTGTTATACCCTTTTTAAATCCGTTTTTTTGCCTCATTTTTACCTCATTCATTGATCTATGATAAAGATTAACACAACGCTTTTTAAATTTCAATACGCAAACCGACAAGTTTTTGCATGCATGATCTTATTGACAGTATCAAAATATACTATTTGTTAGCTATAAAAACAAACCCGCCTGTAATGACGGGTTTGTCTTATTATTTATTAATATCCCATGCTGTGATTTTATCATTTTTAACAATATAAGCCTGTTTTGATATTTTCGCAAGAGGAGCATCAGAATATGAATCTGAATAGAAAGAGTCTATTTTTCCGTTTTCAAAGCGTTCATAAAACCGACGCACCTTTTCCTGCCCCCAGCAGTTTATGCCGCTGTATCTGCCTGTTTTTTTATCGACAACAGACGCCATAAGCTCATTTATTCCCAGGCGGCTGCAAATAGGTTTTAGCAAAAAATCGGGTGATGCAGATATGACCACATCATCTGGCTTTTGTTTTTCCAGGTACCAAAGCTTGATTTTAGTTTGATGAATATCCCAAAAACAATCAACCGTTTTATCAATATCGCTAAAGGCACGCAAGAATCTGTAAAAACGCTCTTTAAAAAGCTGTTTTTTCCCGCTGTCAAACAGAAACCGTACAGCTGTCAGCAGCGGAAAACGGAAAATTATAAACGGTTTTACGCAAAGACAGTATTTATAGAAATCAACCGTGCTGTCACCATCATATATGGTTTTGTCAAAATCATATACGTTCATTACTCATCCCAGTTATGCGCCACATTCTGAACGTCATCATTATCTTCAAGAGCTTCAAGCAAAAGATTCATAAATTTGATATCTTTTTCATCAGTAAGTGACACATAGTTTTCCGCAACACGTGTAATTTCAGCCGTTTCAAACTCGTAGCCTGCATTTTCCAGTGCCAAACGTACTGCAGAGAAATTTTCCGGAGAGGTAATGATTTCAAATGCGTCATCATCGACATTAAAATCATCAGCACCCGCATCGAGAGCCGCCATCATAAGCTCATCCTCATTGGCTTTGGTTTTATCCACAACAATAACACCGCACTGTTTAAACTGCCATAAAACGCTGCCTGAAGTTCCAAGATTACCGCCGAATTTATCAAAGTAATGACGAAGATCGCCGGCGGTACGATTTTTATTATCGGTAAGACACTCTACAACCACTGCAACACCGCCCGGACCGTAGCCTTCATATATATTATGCTCATAGTTTTTTCCGTCGCCGCTGCCTGCTGCTTTCTTTATCGCACGCTCTATATTATCGTTTGGAACATTTGCAGCTTTTGCCTTTGCGATAACATCCGCAAGACGTGAGTTGGCATCCGGATTTGCTCCGCCTTCTTTAACGACCACCATGATTTCACGGGCCATTTTCGTAAAAATCTTTGCTCTTTGAGCGTCTGTTTTACCTTTCTTGGCCTGTATATTATGCCATTTGGAATGTCCTGACATACAAATTCATCCTCCAGTTATTTTTACAATAATATATTGTAACATAAAAAAGCAGAACGGTCAAGTACCGTTCCGCTTATATAAATTTATCCTTTTACTCTCTCAGAGCGTTTTGTAAGATAGTATACAAGAAACAGTGAAAGAAGCAGCAGTGCAAAGGAAACGATTAGAGTGATATATACATTTCTCACAAATCCCGCTACGATATATCCTACAAATGATATTGCGGCAACAAACATAGCATATGGCAGCTGTGTTGAAACATGTACAAGATGATTACACTGAGCACCGGCAGAAGCCATTATTGTTGTATCGGATATCGGTGAGCAGTGGTCTCCGCATACAGCACCTGCCATACATGCGGAAATTGCGATTATGGTAATTTCTCCGCTGTCAAATCCAAATACGTCTATAACTATCGGGATAAGTATACCGAATGTCCCCCATGAAGTTCCTGTCGCAAAGGAAAGACCGACTGCGATAAGGAATATGATCGCGGGCAAAAAGCTTTGAAGCGCCTGCGCTGATCCTTCAACTACATCGTGTATATACTGTGCGGCGCCAAGGCTGTCTGTCATTGCCTTAAGCGTCCAAGCACAGGTCAGTATCATAATAGCAGGAACCATTGACTTAAAGCCCTCAGGTATTGATTCCATGCAGTTTTTAAATGACAAAACTTTTCTGCACATAAGATAAATAACAGCAAAAATCAATGCACCGAAAGAGCCGTAAACAAGTCCTACAGACGCATCGCTGTTTGAAAAAGAAGTCACAAAATTATGATACCCTTCTTCTCCGGCAGTGAAAAATCCGCCTGAATAAATCATTCCAAGCACACATGTCACGATAAGCACGGCTATCGGGACTATAAGATCATAGACTCTGCCGCGCGGATTGCCCTCTATACTACCGGCCATTTCCTTTAACTTTTCGTTAGAGAAAATATCTCCTTTTTTGGCGTTGTCCTCATGCTTTTTCATCGGTCCGAAATCAAACTTCATGATCGTAATTGCAAACATCATACCAATAGTGAGCAAAGCATAGAGGTTATATGGTATTGCACGTACAAAAAGCTCCAATCCGTTCATACCGGAGCCTTCGGCAAACCCGGCAACAGCCGCCGCCCATGACGATACGGGGGCTATTATGCATACAGGTGCAGCTGTGGCATCTATTAAGTACGAAAGCTTTGCACGCGATACGTTCTGCTTATCCGTTACGGGGCGCATAACGGAACCTACTGTCAGACAGTTGAAATAATCGTCTATAAAAATAAGTATACCAAGTATTATTGTGGCAATCTGCGCTCCCATTCTGGATTTAATGTGCTCTGCAGCCCAGCGTCCGAAGGCGGCAGAACCTCCTGCCTTGTTCATCATGGCAACCAGAGATCCCAATATAACAAGGAACAACAGTATACCCACGTTATAGCTATCTGAAAGCGAGCCTACAAAGCCGTCAGACAAAACATGAGTCATCGTACTCTCGAAATTAAAGCCGGACCACAAAAGGCCGCCCACCAGTATACCGATAAAAAGTGAGGAGTATACTTCCTTGGTGATCAGAGCCAGTACGATCGCCACCAGCGGCGGCAGAAGAGCCCAGATAGTAGAATAAAACGGACTCTGATATTCCTCCGCTGATTCCTGCTCGGGTTGTTCCTCTACACTTGAAGCGTCATCTTGCAAGTCTGCATCGGCTGGATCCTCGGCATCGCTTTGAACCTGTACGTCTTGTTCAGACATGTCAGATGCTGTTGCCGTTTGCCGGGCAGTGTCCTCACCGTCTGCAAAGGCGGTTGAAAACATCATTGTCAGACAAAGCAGTACGGCAACAAATAAAAATATTTTTCTGTTTTTCATTTTCCCTTCTCCTGATTATTTTATCTATAAAAAAAATCCGCTGACAGCAAAAGCTGCCGCGGACTTACACACCACAAATTGCGATAGCTCTCCACTTTCGTGACAGTGCATGACATATTTTGTCCTGCACCAGCCGCAGTATTCCGGGAACTGACGTATTCTGCAGCTTCGGCGTAATTCCTTTCCCCCGGCATGTTCCCTGATTTATCCGGTGTACTCATAACTTCCGCGCCTCTATCTTCTCTTACATATTAACTCTTTATTCATATTTTGTCAACAAAATTTTCAGCTTGCAATAGTAATTTCATTGAATTATAATATATAAAACGTGATTATTAACGCATAGATAACGCTTTTGGGAACATTAAAAATGACTGAAAAATTATATGATAAAAATGCATATTTGAGCGAATTTGAAGCTAAAGTGATAAACTGTATCAAAGTTGACTCGAGTTACGAGATAATTCTTGACAAAACCTGCTTCTTCCCTGAACAGGGGGGACAAGACTGTGACACGGGATATATTGATAATCATCGCGTTTTATATGTATCTGAACGCGGTGACGATATTATACATATTACAGACAGCCCTGTGTCGGGGACAGTACATTGTGCAATTAACTGGCAGGAACGATTTGACAAGATGCAGCAACATACGGGCGAGCATATTGTTTGCGGTATCGTACATAGTCTTTACGGTTATGAAAATGTCGGATTTCATCTGGGAAGCAATGATGCCACCTTCGACTTTGACGGTCCTCTGTCGGACGATCAGCTGCATGATGTTGAACTGCTTGCAAACAAAGCCGTTGTGTCAAATCTAAATGTATCTGCATATTATCCTGCTAAGTCAGAACTTGAAAGCCTGCAATACCGCTCGAAAAAAGAAATAGACGGTCCTGTAAGGATAGTGGAAATAGACAAGACTGACAGATGCGCTTGCTGTGCTCCGCATGTTGCAAAAACCGGTGAAATAGGAATTATTAAATTTACCGATCATCAATCGTATAAAGGCGGTATCCGTATACATCTGGCATGCGGAATGAGAGCGCTGGACGACTATTGCAAAAAGCAGTACAACCTTCAGGCAATCGCAAAAGAACTGTCCTGCACTCCCTATAATGCAGATGTGTTTTTTAAAAAGTTTGCGGAAGATGCAGCAAAGCTTAAACAAACCATCGGACATCTCAAAAGAGAGCTTATAATATTACGCGCAAAATGTATACCGAAAACAGATTCCAACCTTATTATTTTTGAAGATGACGCAGACAGCAACACTTTGCGGCTTACGGTCAATGCTCTTGAGGGAAAATACGGCGGCATCTGTGCCGTTTTTTCCGGCAATGACTCGGACGGATACAAGTTCGCTGCCGCATCTGCAAAAACCGATATGAATAGTATCGCTGATATTATTCGCACCGACCTTTCAGCACGCTGCGGTGGTGACAGACACATGATACAGGGCAGTATAAACACCGACAGAAAGACCATTCAGGCAAGGTTTGAAAAATTTATATAAACAAACAGGATACGATTTAAAACCGTATCCTGTTTGTTTATATCCGAATTTATTATTTTATCAGGAGATCTTCAAATCCAAACGCACACGCTCTGTCAGCATAGATATAAATTCACCGTTTGTCGGTTTACCCTTGGAGCTTTTTACTGTATAACCGAAAATATTATTTAAAACCTCCACATCTCCGCGCTGCCATGCCACCTCCACGGCATGCCTTATTGCCCTTTCAACTCTGGATGATGTTGTATCATTGCTTTTTGCAATTGTAGGATAAAGCTCTTTTGTTATGGATTTCAAAATATTGCGGTCATTAAGAGCCATCATTATCGATTCTCTTATATAGTCATATCCGCGTATAGATGCCGGCACCCCAACTTCATGCATAAGACCGGAAACATAATTGAGCAAATCAAATTTATCCATTTCACTGCCATGCTGCGTTCTTGATACCGCCGGACTGCTTTTCTTCCGTTCATGGATATCCCGTATCTTTTTATCTGCAAAGCTGCCGTCAAACGGTATAAGAGTAAACATATCCACTCCGTGATTCAATACATTTTCTATTATGCACGCGCTGTTTATGCCTGTTGCAACAACAATTACAGCCTTACCGTCATATCCGCTGCTTTCAAGCTGTTCCAGCATACCGCATACATCAACATCAAGCAGATATGCGTCCGATATCACAACATCCGGATGTTTCTTTATTATTATCGATGCTGCTTCACTGCCTGAAGGAGTCGTTGCACTTATCTCATAATCGTGCGTCTTTAAAAACTCACACACCGATCTCATATTCTCCATATTGGGCTGCACTACTATTGCTCTAAGTTTCGTGTTCATCTTTTTTCTCCTGTTATTTTTTGCCATATTATACCAGCAAAGTGTTATGAAAAACGGCGAACCATGTCGAGCAAAAGACAAATTTTCCTATTTTTTCCACAAAAAGAAAGCTTTATGAGTCATGTCAACAAACAGCGCGGGAGCAGTCAAAGACCTAAATAATTCAGAATACCCTGATAAATTGCATATGCGAACTGATACTGATCGTAGCGCAAAAGTTGAGCGTCGCTTGGGTTTGTGATAAAAGCGAGCTCTATGAGCATTGCCGGCATAGCAGTACGTCTAAGCACATACAGAGATGTATTTTCCTTAACTCCCAGATCACGTGTGCCCAATCTTGATACTATCTGATTCTGTATATTCTCAGCCATAGCATATGCCGGAGAACTGCGGCTGTAAACATAGATTTCAGTACCGTTTGCCTGAGGATTCTCTGAAGCGTTGGCATGAATACTGATAAAATAGTCAGCACCCCAGTTATTTGCCATGGTAACTCGCTGCTGCAGGCTAGTAGAATTAGACGTGCCCAAAACTGTATCAGGCTCAGGACGGGAGAGCATAACCTCAAAGTCTCCGTTTTCCCGCAGCAATTCGGCAAGATAAATACCTACCTGGTATACAACATCCTGTTCTCTCAGACCGTTGCCCTCGGCGCCGGCGTTAAAGCCCTGAGGATTATGGCCCTGATCAATAAATATCTTATATATGTTAATCACCTCAATACATTATATGTTGCATTATAAATTTTTTTACAACATATATTATACAGATCCATATATAAAATATAATTTTTTGAGGTGTTTTTATGATTATCCATGTAACTCAAAAAGGCGATTCACTGTACAGTATAGGCAAGCAGAACGGGGTAACAATAGAGCAACTGCTATCAGCAAACGGACCGACTGTCCAGCCGTCTCTTATAATAGGTCAGGCTGTGATTGTTCCTACTGCGACTCAAAAGCTGGGAAGCGTTTTGGCAAACAGCTATGCATACCCGTCAATAAGCGATACCGCCCTATTTCCATCACTGCCGTACCTATCAATGCTAACGCCGTTTTCTTATGGTATACAGCCCGACGGAAGTCTTGTAGACCTTGATGACAGTGAACTTATAACCATTGCCGAAAATAATAACGTGGTGCCTGTTCTGCTTATTACAACGCTTACCGAAGACGGACGATTCAGTTCGGAAAATGCCGCAGCTGTTTTGAGTAATGAGCAGATTATGCGTACTCTGGCAGAAAATATAATCCAGAAGCTTCAGACAAACAACTATTTCGGCGTAGATATAGATTTTGAATACATTCCGCAGCAGTACAGGCAACAATATGCTTTGTTCATAGAGCTTCTGCATTCTCTCGCCCAACCTTTGGGCTACAAGGTTTTAGTGTCACTTGCGCCAAAAATAAGTTCAAATCAGAAAGGTCTACTATACGAGGCACACGACTACTCATTAATCGGCGCTGCTGCTGACTACACACTTATAATGACCTATGAATGGGGATATACCTATGGCCCGCCAATGGCAGTAGCGCCGATAGATAAAGTTGAGGAAGTAATAAAATACGCTGTCAGCCAGATTCCGTCACAAAAGATATTAATGGGAATTCCAAACTACGCCTATGACTGGACACTGCCGTATGTAAAGGGAACAGCCGCAAAATCTATATCCAACAACAGAGCAATAGAGCTTGCGCGTGAAACGGGTGCACAGATTATGTACGACAACACTGCGCAGACTCCATACTACAATTATTATGACATCAACAGCAAAAAACATGTTGTCTGGTTTGAGGATGCACGCTCAATCAGCGCAAAAATGCAATTACTCAACAATTACCGGCTGGCAGGTTATTCTATATGGACTGTTATGTCATTCTTTAAACCGATGATGACGGTTATGTCAAGTATGTTTGATATTATTAAGCTGTAATCGTTAAAGTGTTTTAAAAACAATTTGATTTTTACTGAAGGTTAAAAGCGCAAATATATCTATAGAGCAATTCAGTTTTAATTTTATACTAAAATACATAAATTTATATTATAATACAATAATTTAAATAGATTATGTAATCAAAATATTAAACACATTATTTTAGGCAGTATACTGTCAATGGACTGTCCGGCTATGGATTTTTACAGTACATGCATTATTGCATACCGGATACTTTTGCTTTAAAATAAATAAAAAACAGGCAAGCTAAGCTTGCCTGTTTTTATTTAGTTTATCGGCTTATTTGCCGGCAACAAAATTCTGATGGAATCTTGTTATGATGGTAGCGATCTCCGCACGGGTTGCATTGTCGCGGGGTTTGAATTCTGTCTCGGTCTTGCCGTCTACAATGCCTGCCTGCTGACAGATATATACTGCGTCTTTTGCATAGTTTTGGATATTTGAATCGTCTTCAAATGCCTTCTTCTCTATGTCCGCTGTAAGCTCTATGCCGAATTTCTCCGCGTATCTTACTACCATTACGCATATCTGCTGACGCTGGATCGGCTCTAACGGCTCAAATGTTGTCGGTGTCATACCGTCTACGATTCCGTTGTCATATGCCCACTTGACCGCAGGGGTGTACCACTTGCCGGCAGGTACGTCTGTGAATACTGTGCCCACACTGCTGTCTGATGTATCTACTCCGCTCATGTTTGCAAGTATCTGAGCAAACATCGCACGGTTAAGTGTTGTTGTAGGCTCAAATGTTGTCGGTGTCATACCGTTCATAAGCTTGAATGTTGCTGCATAGTCAACATACTCTTTGTACCATCTGCCCTCTTCCATATCGGTAAAGATTGTTGTGCTGTCGATGATTTCCTGAGCTTCAAGCTTTGTGCCCTCTGCCGTTCGTGTATCCGTTGCATCGCAGTACTGACATTTTGCTGTCTCTGTTCCGTCTGCCTCTGTTGTGGCGTCATTGTTGTATACATATTCGCCCCATACGTGTGCATTAGGATCAGCAGGAGTGGACTCTGTCTTTGTATGCTCGGGGTTATTCTTACAGGTGTAAGTCTTAACACCCTCTGTCTTACAGGTTGCAGGTGTTGTAACTTTGCCTTCGTCCCAGTCATGTGCATCAGGATCGATATCAATAGGCTCTGTCTTTGTTCCGTCACAGCCTTCTCTTGTGCAGTGATAGGTCATTTCACCTTCTGCTGAACATGTAGGCTCTTTGGTAACTTCGCCCTGATCCCATGCATGTGCTTCAGGATCTACAGGTATAACTTCTTTCTTTGTTCCGTCACAGCCGGGCTCTGTACAATGATATACAATTTCGCCCTCTTCTGTACAGGTTGCAGGTGTTGTTACTGTACCCTCATCCCATACATGTGCATCAGGATCAACAGGAATGGATTCTGTCTTTGTATGCTCGGGGTTATTCTTACAAGTGTAGGTCATAACACCCTCTGTTGTACAGGTTGCAGGTGTTGTTACTGTACCCTCATCCCAATCATGTGCTTCAGGATCGATTTCAACAGCTTCTGTCTTTGTATGCTCAGGGTTGTTCTGACATGTGTATGTCTTAACGCCCTCTGCAGAACATGTAGGCTCTGTTGTAACTACGCCTTCGTCCCATGCATGTGCTTCAGGATCGATATCGATAGGCTCTGTCTTTGTTCCGTCACAATCCGCTCTTGTGCAGTGATAGGTCATCTCGCCCTCTGCTGAACATGTAGGAGCTTTGGTAACTTCGCCCTCATCCCATTCATGTCCGAGTGCAGGTATCGGTATAACCTCTCCTGTAACGTCACAGCCGTCTACCGTACAGCTGACAGTCTTCTCGCCCTCTTCTGTACATGTAGGTTCTTTGGTAGTCACGCCTTCGTCCCATACATGTGCGGTCGGATCTACAGGAATAACTTCTGTCTTTGTATGCTCAGGATTGTTCTGACAGGTATATGTCATAAGACCGGTTGTCTGACAGGTTGCAGGTGTTGTAACTGTGCCTTCATCCCATGCATGTGCTTCAGGATCGATTTCAATTGCTTCTGTCTTTGTATGTTCAGGGTTGTTCTGACATGTGTATGTCTTAACACCCTTTGTTGTACAGGTTGCAGGTGTTGTAACTGTGCCTTCATCCCATGCATGTGCTTCAGGATCTACAGGTATAGCTTCTGTCTTTGTATGCTCGGGGTTGTTCTGACATGTGTATGTCTTAACGCCCTCTGCAGAACATGTAGGCTCTGTTGTAACTTT